>CANQOO010000003.1 GCA_947625515.1 uncultured Clostridia bacterium | reverse complement strand
TGCTTAAAGACGTTTATCTTGGCGTGATTGCAGACCAGATAAACACAAAAACAAACCCACTGTTCTCTCGCATTAAACGCAGCACCAGAAACATCGTGGGAAGAGAGGTTCGCGTTGTTGCCCCAGTTGGCATCAATGGCGGAATTATGGCAGGGGCAGAGGATGCAACACTTCCTGCCGGTGTGGACACTCCATATCTTTCTTTTGTTGCACCACTTAAAAACCTTTACGGAAGATTTGAAGTCAGCGATAAAGCTGTTCGTTGTGCTTCATCCGATGTAAATTCTTTTGTAAACGTCCTGCAAGATGGCATGGACAGCCTGCTTAAAGCCAGCATCTTCAATCTTTCAAGAATGATTTATGGCGATGGCACAGGGCTTCTTGCAACTGTTACTGACGTGGAAGGAAAGAAAATTTCCAACGCGGAAGCGGTTGCCCCAGGAATGCGTGTGGACATCTATGCTCAGGCCGGAGAATCTCCAAAACAGAGCAACGTCCGCGTGAAAGCGGTTGACAAAATTGCCAAGACCATCGAGTTTGACGGCAGCGTTGAACTTGCTGCAAATGACGAGATTTATGTTCACGGCTCTAAGGGCGGCGAAATTGTTGGGCTGAAAGGAATTGCAAAGAACACTGAACTTTATGGCGTAAATCGCACAAGCTATCCTGTCATGAACGCCACAACAATTGATGGAACAAGCAAGGCATTCGACGAGGACTTCGTGCAAGAAGTGATTGATGACCTTGAAATGAAAGGGACATCTGTCAACTTCATCAACTGCTCTTACGAACTTAAAAGGTTGTATCAAAAATACTTGACAACCTACAACAAAAACATTTCCTACACCACTCTTGAAGACGGCATGAAAGTGCTGACTCATTTTGGCACACCAATTGTTCCAACAAACCATGTTGCCGCAGGTGAAGCATACTTCTTGAACACAGATGACTTCACATTCTACGAACTTGGCGATTGGAAATGGCTGGAAGACCAGAACGGCAGAATTTTGAAACAATTTGCTGACAAGCCGGCATACAGTGCAACGCTTGTTAAATACACAGAACTTCTTTGCCAGAAGCCGTCCGGCGTGGGCTACGTTCACAGTGTGTCAACAACAATGCCAGAATAAGCATGAAAAAGGAAAAATAAATGAAGAAAAAGTTGTTTGAAATTGAAAGCGACTGCCTTGACATTGTCAAGCGAATCCGCACAATCGATAAGAACTATTTTGTGATGTTCAACCCAGACACAAGACAGTTTGAACTTCACAATCACGCACAGGGGAAGGGGACTTATTGTCTGACCTTCCCTTTTGATGTGCTTGATGAGCGTGCCATAAGTTTCACCCTCAAAACGCGTGTGCAGAACAGCGATGCTCTTTTTGAGGAGATGGA
The DNA here is from genome assembly GCA_947625515.1 of uncultured Clostridia bacterium. Taxonomy (GTDB): domain Bacteria; phylum Bacillota; class Clostridia; order Christensenellales; family UBA1242; genus Caccovivens. The sequence goes on along the minus strand of CANQOO010000003.1, from coordinate 155,826 downwards.
GGCGGAAAATCGTGCGATTGAGCAGGCAAACATCAAGGCAGTCTTGAACAACTTTGAGGAGAAACTTTATGACAGTTAAGGATATCTTGACACTTGTTTGTGAATTTGTGGGAGAAAGAGAGATTTCAAAGAAAATTGCAGCGGGCGGCGTGCTGACCACGTCCGAGCAGGAGAAAGTGGATTGTCTGACCAGATGTTTCAATTTGGTCAATCAAGAAATTGCCAGCGACTATCTTCCATTTCTGACAAAAGAAAGTGTGGACTGCGAAAGCATCTTAAATTTTTCTGATTTGAAAAAACAGGTTGTGCATGTTTACGAAATTAAGAATCGCTTTGGGATGAATTTGAAGTTTAGGCTTTTTCCAAACTTCGCCGAAATAAACGGGCATGCCAGAAGCGTGACTTACAGTTTCCTGCCCGACGAGCTGACCCTTGAAAGCACGGTGGATGCCCCATGTAATCTTTCCGCACGCATCTATGCCTATGGCGTCGCGAGCGAATATCTTTTGATTGACGGGCTTTCGGAGGATGCGGAAATTTGGGAAAACAGATTTAAGGAAAGTTTGTTTATGCTTTCAAGAAAACACGGCGAGCATGTCTTGCCAAAAAGGAGATGGATTTGATTTTCTATAAAAACCTGAAAAAGCACAAGCCTGTCGAGCAGAAGGATTTGATATTTTCTGTGTTTGAGGACGGGATTGTGTCCAACAAGGATGATTCGGTTGCCAAACCGACCGCGTGCAAAAATTTTTATAATCTCTCTTATTGCGACGGGGCATTGAAAAGCGGACTAGGCTTCCGTGATTTGCAGGTGCCATCGCTTGCAAGCGACCTTGAAAACTGCCATAGTTTCAATTTTGCCAGCAAATTGGATGAAATTGACGGAATTTGGATGCAAAAAGCGTTCCAAACCAGCACGAATGAATATTCCTACAATCTTCTGCTGATGGATTCTGCACACAAAATTTGGCAATGCCTCCTAATTGACCCCACAGGCGGGTGGGTGAGCATGCGTTCTCAGTCGCTGAAAAGCTTTCCAACTTTTCAATGCATATATCGCATTGCAGATGAGGACGGAATGGCTTTTTTCAGCAATGAAGGTATGCTTTATCTTACCGCCAATTCTGAGGGGCAATATGAAAATGTGCCGTCAATGATTTCATGTGTTGTGCACTATGACAATTTTTTTGGAATTACAAACAAAAATCGCAATGCACTTGTTTATACAAAAAATTTAAACTTAAAAAATTGGCAAGAAGAAGGCAATTCCACCATCGAATTTTTGGATGACCGTGGAATGTTTACCAAGCTTGTTGCCTTCAATGATTATGTATATTTATTCAGAGAGTATGGCATCACCAAAATCTCTCTTTACAGCTCTAAAAATGACTTTTCTTTCACGCATTTATACACTTCTTCCTCAAAAATTTTTGAAAATTCAATTTGCGTGTGCGGAGATGTTGTCTTGTTTGCAACTCGCGATGGAATTTATTCCTTCAACGGCAATTCGGTGAACAAGTTAAACGAAAAGTTTGATGTATATTTTGAAGATATAGACAACACGCACTGCTGCTCGGCTTGCAACAATGGGAAATATTATTTCGCCACAAAATGCAAGTTTCCGGACGAAGAACGCGTGGGCTGCGAAGAGGGGGATTATGTCAACAACGTGCTTTTTGAAATTGATGTCAACGACTTTTCGCTCAATATTTTGCGAGGGGTGGACATAAGGCAACTGCTGCGGATTGACAACCCTTATATGAGCAAACTTTGTGCATGTTTCTATGGCGACAACAAGCAGCGTGTGGGCGAACTTGTCATGTCTGGACAGACCTTCGCAAGTGCCAACAAAAAGTGTTGGACTTCCTTCAAAACCGACCTTGGCTTTGAGGGCAAATGCAAAAAAATTAAGGAAATTTTCTTGACCACTTCGTCCGAGCTTGATGTTGAGATTGAAAGTGACAGCGAAACCAAAATTTTGCATTTTTCACCGTGCGAAAATTTGCAGCGACAATGTGTGAGCATAAAAGGACAAATTTTCCAATTTTCTTTCAAAACAAATGATGCAAAATGTGACATAAAAAAACCAAAAATTGTTTTTGATGTTGAAAAATGAAAATCACCGCTTTTGACTTGACCAACTTTCACAGAAAGTCATCTTTATCACGAAGAGGAGAGATGATGGTTATGAAAAAATTATTATTTAAGGACAAAAAAGATGGACATTTGGAATGATGTCATAAGCATTGTGGTAAGCAACGGGGTGTTTGCAATCCTGTTTGTGTGGCTGTTTTTGTATATGCTCAAAGACAGCAAAACGCGGGAGGAAAAATATCAGCAAACCATCGAAACTTTGACCACTCATTTGCAAACTTTGGAGGATGTGAGAGAAGATTTGACCGAAATTAAGGACATGCTTAAATCGCGAAACGTAGTGCAAAAACAAAAGACACAAGCCATTAAAACAAGCACCCCGAAAACGCAAACGTCCAACGCAAATGTGCTTAAAACAGACGCGTTAAAACCGCAGGCGGCACGCACATCTGAGGAGGGCAAATAATCTGCCAAATTATACGAAATTGCCAGTCGCTTAAAAAGCGATTCTTCAATTTAAGTCACTTAAACATTTCAACTTGGATGTTATTGACATATTTAAATTTGTTGATGACAAAAATGATGCGATTGGCAGGTTTTGGCAGAAATTTTAGGGTTATGTAGGCATAATATGAAAAAATTTTTGAAAAAAATTCGTCCATACAGTTTTTGGCTCGCACTTGCGTCTGCCGTTGTTGTGCTTTTGAATGCATTTGGAAAATTCTTTGGATTCACAATAGAAAACCAGGTTGTTGAGGATGCCATCCTCAGCGTTGCAGGGCTTCTTGCAGTGTTTGGCATTGTGAACATAAATGTGTCAAAAGACCAACAAAACGAAGACAAGCCAAATTTGAGCGATGAAGAAAATTCAAACGATATCAATTCGCAACAATCTGTCCAATCCGCTGACGACGAAACCGGCGATGCAGACAAAGAAGAGAACAATGTGAATAAATAAACGCTAAAACGTATAAATATGCAAAACAAAAGGCTGCCAGGCAAAATATGCTTGGCAGTTTTTTATTGGCAAAGTTTTAGCATGAGTTTTGTGAGATTTTTGTAAAATTTCTTTGTTGTTTTTTTTGCGAAATAAATTGCAAATTTTGCAAATAAGGTTTTTAAAAAAATTTTTTTGAAAAGATTTGCTATTTTTGCAAATAGAGCTTTTAATATTTTTTTTTGAAAAAGATTTGCAAATGAGGTGATTAATATGTTATTGTTTATTATATATAGTTATCTCTTTTTGCTATTTAATTGTTAGCTGTTTTTAAAAATTTTTGGAGAGTGCTATGAAAAAGGTGATATATACGATTTTGTCCATTTTTTCGATTATTTACATTGCGTTTTTGGCGGTCAATGTCATAAGGGTGCAGACGGATTGGAACCCAGATATGGGCTGGTTTACAAAAGTTTTTGACGTAATTGTAAACTTTGGCGGCGTGGCGATAATTTTTGCGTTTGCACTTGTCAATTTTGCCGGCAGCCCGCTTAAAATGGTGTTTTTCATTCTGTTGATTTTGGCGATTATGTGCTATGTGATTGTGCTTTGCGTGCCAGATTTCTTCTATGACATGTTCAACAAAAAAGAAACAGCCGACGCCGCTGTGGCCGCTGCAAAAACCGTCTTGCGAATTTAATTTTTCGCGTTAAGACGTTGTTTGAAAATTGCGTTGAGATGCTGTTCGATAATAAGTTTTTAAATGTTAATCATTTAAGATTTTGATATTTGAGAATTTAATATTTGAGAATATTTAATAGTCGGAAGAATTCTGAAAATTAAGTTCATTTTAGTTTCTAAAAATTTATTTATTTTGTGAGTTTATTGTGGAAAAGTTTATCATCATTGACGGAAATAGTTTGGCAAACAGGGCATATTATGCGATGCCTTATCTTTCCAATCGCCAAAAACAGCCTTCGGGAGCAGTGTTCGGGTTTGCAAATCTGCTCGTTAAACTTGTGACAGAGCAAAAGCCGAACTATGTTGCGGTGGCGTTTGACCATGCTCGCAAAACTTTTCGAAACGATATCTTTGCGGAATATAAGGCCGGCAGAAAAGAAACGCCGTCCGACCTAATTTCTCAATTTTCTGCCATTAAGCAAATGCTGGAAGTTATGGGCATAAAAATTTATGAAATTCCTGGCATTGAGGCGGATGACATCATTGGCACGCTGGCGAAACATTCGGGTGTGCAGAACATTTTGGTGTCCGGAGACCGCGACCTTTTGCAACTCATTGACCCAAGCACCGAAGTTTGGTTGACACGCAAGGGGGTCAGCGACGTTGAAAAGTTTGATGCCGCCGCACTTTTTGAAAAATTTGGGCTTGCCCCAAGCGGCATTATTGAACTTAAAAGTTTGATGGGCGATTCCAGTGACAACATCCCTGGCGTTGCCGGCGTTGGCGAAAAAACTGCTCTGACACTTTTGCACCAATATGGCTCGCTGGACGGTGTTTATGAAAACATCAAAGATATTGGTGGAAAATTGAAAGAGAAACTGGAAAATGGGCTGGAAAGTGCATATATGTCCCACACGCTTGCCACAATCAAAACAGACTGTGACTTTGATTGCTCTTTGCAAAACTGCACGTTTAATCTTCCTTTCTCTGTGGCGGTGAAAGAGTTTTTTGAAGAGTGGGACTTTCGCAGTTTAGTCGGGCGGAAGGACATTTTCGGCGACCTTGTGCAAGTGAAAAAGAATGAGCCGAAGCGTGTTTGCCTGGAAAATTTATCTCAGGTGGAGGCACTTAAAAATTCCGTCAAATCCATTTTCTGTTTTGACCTTACAAATCTGGAATTTGCAGTTGACTCGAAGGAAGTCTTTTATGTCAAAAGAGAGTTTGACTTTTTCACTCAGACAGTGGAACTGGACGATGCGTTAAGGGTGCTGAAAGATGTTTTTGAGGATGCATCCGTTTGCAAAATCACCAATTCTTCCAAGAGCGACATTAAGCATTTGCAGGGGCTGGGTATCGGGCTTGAAAACTTTTTCGACATAGAAATTGCCCGTTATGTGCTGTTTGCCGGGCTTCCAAAATTGCCATTTGCACGAGTGCAAGAGTTTCCATCGCTTAAATGTGAACTCGAAGAGAAGATGCAGCAAGAGAAGGTGATTGAGATATATCAAAACTTGGAAATCCCACTTGTGCGAGTGCTTGCGGACATGGAGAGCGAAGGTTTTAGGCTGGACGAACAGGTGCTGGATGAGTTGGGGACAAAATATAAGGCTGAGCTTGATGAACTGACTGACAAAATTTATAAGCTTGCCGGCGAGCAATTCAACATCAATTCGCCAAGGCAGGTTGCGAGTATCTTGTTTGATAAGTTGGGGCTGAAAAGTTTTAACAACAAAAAACAGTCCACAAGTTTTGCTGTGCTGGATGACATCCGCTGGCAGCACGAAATTGTGGAACTTATCATTGCATATCGCAAGGTGAACAAAATCATCAGCACATATGTGAATGTGTATCAAAAAATTTGCCAAACCACAGGCCCGGTGGTGCATACCACGCTCAATCAAACGCTTACTTCAACCGGACGGCTTTCCAGCAGTGAGCCAAACATGCAAAACATTCCAACGCGGGATGAAGAGGGTCGGGCATTGCGAAAAATCTTCATTTCAAAATATGATGGCGGGCAGATTATTTCGGCGGACTATAATCAAATTGAACTTCGTCTTTTGGCAAATTTGGCACATGAGGACAGCATGATTGACGCCTATCTGCACGGCGTGGACATTCACACAAAAACTGCCAGCGAAATTTTTGGCGTGCCGGTGGAGAGCGTGACGCGAGAGCAGCGTCGCGATGCCAAGGCGGTCAATTTTGGCATTATCTATGGCATAAGCGACTTTGGACTTTCTCAAAACATCAAAACTTCCCGTGCCAGAGCCAAGACATATATTGAAAACTATTTTTCTAGATATCCAAAAATCAAAAGTTTTATGGATTCAAATGTGGATTTTGCCAAAGAACACGGCTACATCAGGTCCTATTTTGGACGCATTAGGCACATCCCGGAAATGAATTCAGGCAATTATCAAGTTAGGAAGTTTGCTGAACGCGTGGCAATGAATATGCCGCTTCAAGGCACGGCAAGCGATGTTATCAAAATGGCGATGATTGAGGTTGACAAACGTTTGCGGGAAGGGGGCTTGAAAAGCCATATCATTCTTCAAATTCACGACGAACTGATTGTGGACTCCCCAAGCGAAGAGGTGGAAATGGTGAAAGGAATCCTCAAAAATGCCATGGAAACGGTGTGTGACCTTCCACTTCCGCTGATTGTTTCAGTCGGCGAGGGCAAAAATCTGTTTGAGTGTAAATGAAAATGCTGGACTATCCGGCTTTTTTTTATCATATTGTTCTTAAATAAAATTGAAATCCGTGTTTATTTTCAAAATCTTATGAATGTTCATATAAAAGATAAAAAATAAATTTTAGCAATTAAAATTTTCTGATTGTTTTCACAAAAAATTATAAATTTAAATAAATTTTTGAATTTTTAAAAAAAATTGTTAAAATAGCATAAAAAAGTTTGACGGGGAGGGGGATGTTGTGCTAGAATGCTATTAATCTTATATAAATGGAGAAAAATATGTCAAAGAAAATGAGAAAACCGAAAAGATATGGTCAACTTTGGGTTAGTTTTGGCGATGACGGGCAGCCAAAGTATGGCTTTGAGACCGAGGAAGGGCGGCTTAAACGCATCGTTTGGCTGTCTGATGAGAGGATGAGCAAATTTATCCTTCCTTGCATTGAAAATTTTGCGAAGGTGGGCAAAGGTGATGTTGACATCTGGCAGGCACATTTCAAGAAAAAGCGTCAGTCGGAATCGTTTGCTGAAAAAATGGGCAAATATATTGAGGGAGCGATTGTCATTGGCGACGGTTGTTTTGCAGGATGCAGCGGAAACTTGACAATCACCTTGCCAAACGATTGCCCAGTTCTTATCATGCCAAACGCATTTGACAAGGCGGCAAAAGTGCAATTCATGCTCAAACAAGGCATGGGGCTTATGGGCTTCACTGCCAGCAGCAAAAATGGCACAACAAGCGGGCTGCTTGTTGGCAAAAACTTCCTCGCTGGCTTGCCAGAGTTTAATTCATCTTTTGGCAAAATGCAACTGGAAGAGCTTTCCGGCAAAAATTCCGGCATCACTTATGTCAACTTTGGCAAAGAACGCGTCTATACAGGCGGCAGAGGCAGAAAGAGAAAAGCATAAGGCGGCATAAACTGCTGCTCTAATCACGCGGCGGTCATAAAAAAAACAATTTTTAGACAAAAAATTTGACTATTTTTGCAAATTGTTTGACTATTTTTGCGTAATTAGATAAAATATCAATGGTGAGATATGCAGAATACCAGAATTATGGGGCTTGATTATGGCAAGGCACGCATAGGAGTGGCTTTTTCGGATTTATCTGGCACAATCGCCAGTGCGGACCACATCTACAAGACCCAGTCAGAGCAGCAAAATCTTTCATATTTTTCCAATCTTGTCAAAGAGAAATCGGTGACATTGATTGTGCTGGGGTTGCCGCTCAACGCCGACGGCACAGAAAGCGAAATGTCGCTCATTGTTCGGGATTTTGGGGCAAAACTTGCTGGCACTGCGGGCGTGGAAGTTGCGTTTCAGGATGAGAGATACACCTCCTTCGAAGCAGAGGAACTGCTGAAAGAGGCTCATTTGAAGTGGGAAAAACGCAAAGAGCTTTTGGACAAAATTTCTGCACAAATCATTTTGCAAAATTATATGGATGAGCATCCAAAAAAGTAAAGGAGAGAAAAATGGAAAAGAAAAAAGTGCAACAAATTGAAGAAGTTTCAAAAAAGGTGCAAGAAAGAGAGACTCAAATTGATATTCTTGACGTGCTTTTGGATGAAGATAACAAAGACCCTATCATTTTGATGGATGGCAACGGCAAAAAAATCACGTTTGAACAAATTGCTGTCATCCCTCACAACAACAAGCTGTATTGCGTTTTGAGACCTATCGACAAAATTGACGGTATTGCTGAGGATGAGGCGATTGTTTTCTTTGTTCATGAAGAAGAGGGCAAGGCTCCACTTTTGATGGTGGAAACAGACGAGAAAGTTGCAATGGACGTGTTTGACGAATATTACAATCTTCTTGACGAACAGAGCGGCCCTAAGAAAGGAAAGAAATAAGGGGCAAATGCGGGCAGGTGGCAGGTTCGGCAAACTTCGTGAATTTGGACGAGAGAGGCAGTTGCGAATGGGCCTAGACATGCATGAGCAAATTTGAATCATAAAATTTTGGGGTATAATGTATGTGTTTCGATTACTGACACATGTGAGCCCCAAAGTTTTGCGTTCTAACATAAAAAATTTCGCGAAAATTTTCGCGATTTTTCTTTTTAGGCAAAAATGATGCCACGTCTATGCTGCACAGCAGTCAGCCGTTTCTGTTTTGATATCAATATGACACTAAGAACAACAAACATCATGACATGTCCTTGTGGCTTATCTTGTTTTTGTTCTTTCAATCTTTTTCTTGTTACATCACATCCATTTCCTTTCTCGTTTATCTTCCCTCTTGCAAATGAGATTTATTTTTGTATATTTTTGTCAAAATTTGCCACAATAATAGCACAAGGTTGTTTGACCTTGAATTTTAAGGAGGGAAAACTATGTTCGGTAGAAAAAAAGCGGCAAAAACTTCCAACATGGAGGCTGGTGCAGAAATGACTGGAAAAGCCTCTGCCAAATCTGCAAGCGGAAAGACAAGTTGCAAAACAACAAGCAAGTCAAGCTCCGCGAAGGGAAGTTGCAAAGGCTGCAGTGGGAAAAAATCTTCTTCCACAAAGGCCTGCAAATAGTTTTGCCCTAAAAAAAGTCCACCGCTGCGTGGGCTTTTTTCTTACAGAAATTTTTGAGTTAAGGTGTTTTTTCGCAAGGCGAAGAGATTTTATTGGCGTTTTGCTGCGGGGCGGTTATGCCTGAAAAAATTATGTTTTGATTCTGAAAAAAGCATATTGTGGTGGTGTTATTATCTTTGACCCTATTGTTGGGAGGATATTATTTGCATGCGGTCAAACATAATTTTGCCATTCAGGCGGGAATGGCACCTCAATTTCAACCATTTTGCCAGTGCGAAAATGTTGGAAGTGAATCCGCTTCAAAAGCAGCATGGTGTGCTGCGGAGTGTCATTGTGCCGATTTGAATAGAGTGTGTCGCCAAGAAGGGGATGCCCGATGGAAGAAAGATGCACCCTAATTTGATGCGTGCGGCCGGTTTCCAATCTGAGTTTTATATGGCAAAAACTATTGTCGCACCTTGTGTCGCAAAAATTTTTCACAACTTCAATATGGGTTATGGCGGCTTTGCCATCTGGCGAAACGACGCGTCTAATCTCATTGATGCCGTCCCTTGTTATTGTGAGGATTGGGGCGTTGATGGTTATGTTTTTATAAATATTTCCGCTTGCTATTGCGTGATACTCTTTTTCAATCTTGTTGAGCGTAAGGCTGTTGTAGGCAAGCACATTCTTTGCAACCACCACAATCCCTGCCGTTTCGCGGTCCAGTCGATTTAAAATCCGAAGCACAAAATTGGTGTCGGAACTTGCCATGTGCCGGCAAATTTGCCCGCCCAAATTCATCCCATAATGTGAACGTGTCGGCGTGCAGACAAGATTGTGCGGCTTATTGACAATCAAAAAATCGGCGTCTTCAAACAAAATTTCAAGGTCGCCATCGCAAAGGTTTGTGACGGTTGGAGGTGACGGATTTTTGAAAATTGCAAGCACATCTCCGTCCGAAATTTTTGCCCTTGTGTTGACGGGGCTGCCATTTAGGAGAATGGCGGCGGCAGTTTTTCGCAGATTTTTGATGTATGTTTCGGAAATGCCATTCTCTTTTAAAAAATAATACACTGTCGGCTGCTTGAGAGAACAAGAATTTTGTATGCGAAAATTTTCATATTCCGCCAAGTCATAATTTTCATATTTTTCAGAGTCAGTTCTATATTTCGAGATAGAGTTCTCATATTTTACAGTGTTATTCTCATTTTTCACCGAGTCATAATTTTTATATTTTTCAGGCTTGTTTGAATGCGTCATGCCATATTCTAGCACATTTTTCCTGAAATTGCAATTTTGTGTGCATTTTGCTTGACAAATTTTGGGCAGTTAGGGTATAATTTACGCGTAAAAACGATGACGGAAGAACGTGATTTTCGTTTGCCTCGCACAGAGAGCTTGGGTTGCTGAGAGCCAAGCCGTGGCATGAAAATGAATTCGCTTCCACCAGTTGCGACCTTGAAAAATATTGATGGATTGTGCAAAGTTTGTTATGTTTTTATAACAAATTGTCGTGCAAAATGGCGTGCCGCAGATGCAGAAAGGTGCTTTGTTTGTATGGCGTTTGCATGAAGTTTAAGTGAAAAAGTAGGGGTTGCCGCGACGCAGCGTAATGGCGAGAATGAGGTGCGTTTTTTCGCACGAAGTTAGGTGGTATCACGATGCAAGTCGTCCTAATGTGTGGGCGATTTTTTTATTAAAAGGAGAGAAAATGAAAGACCAACTTGAAGAGATTTTGAAAAATGGTTTACAGGAAATTGAGAGGGCGGCAGATTTGAAGGCCCTCGACGAAACCCGCGTGAAGTTTTTGGGCAAAACTGGTGCGTTGACGCAAATTTTGCGTGGGATGAAGGATGTCCCTGCTGACGAAAGGCGTGAGGTGGGCAGTTTGGCTAATGCTGTGAGGACACAGATTGAAGCGGCTCTTTCGCAAAAACTTGCTGACCTTGAAAATGCAAAACTTGCCGCTGACATGGAGAACGAAAAAATTGACATAACAGAGCCAAGTCGGGGCGTGAAACGCGGGGCTTTGCATCCTCTTTCTCGCTTCAACAACAAATTTGTGGAACTTTGCGTTGAAATGGGCTTCACGGTCATCCAAACACCGGAGGTTGAAACGGATTATCACAACTTTGAGGCGTTGAATGTGCCAAAAAATCACCCTGCACGCGACATGCAGGACAGTTTGTATATCACCGACAAAATTTTGATGCGAACACACACTTCACCTGCTCAGGTGCGGGCTATGGAGACAATGAAGCCGCCATTTAAGATTGTCTGCCCTGGCAGAGTTTACAGAAACGACGACGACAGTTCGCACTCTCCAATTTTCAATCAGTTTGAGGCTTTGGTCATTGATGAGAACGTCAGCTTGAAAGACTTTATGATTATGGTGAAGGAAATGGCTGTCAGGTTGTATGGCAAGGATGTGAAAATGCGTGTGCGTCCAGCGTTCTTCCCGTTTACAGAGCCGTCCATTGAAATTGACGCCACATGTCAGATGTGCCACGGAAAGGGCTGCTCGCTTTGTAAGGGGACGGGCTTCTCGGAATTCTTCGGTGGGGGCATTGTAAATCCAAAAATTTTGGAAATGAGCGGCATCGACAGCAAAAAATATTCCGGCTTTGCTTTCGGCCCGGGCATTGACCGCAGTGTTATGGTGACCAACAAAATCCCTAACATCAAATATCTTTTCAGAAACGATTTGCGTTTCTTGAAACAGATGAGATGAGGTTTTAAGATTGCATAATACACCATATAAAGCGTAGTATGCATGCGTAATACACAATATTTGGTGTTGTATGCAAGAATTGTTAGATAAAATTGGCAAGCGAACTGTCTTTGATATGAAGCGTTATATGAGAGAAAATTTGATAACGAAATCGCTAATAATGGCATGACTATGAAGCGACTTGTTGATGTAGATTTGATTGGATAGGCTGTGCTTTGAGTGGTTGGGCGTGCATTGTATTTGTAAATTAATTTGATTTGAATTTATGTGAAAGACAAATTTGATTTGAATTTATGGGAAGACAAAAAGGAGAATAAAATGAAAATTTCTTATAATTGGCTGTGTGATTTTGTGGATTTGCATGAACTTTCCCCGCAGGAAATTGCCGACAAACTGACGGTGTCGGGTTTTGAGGTGGAAGAAATTCTGCATATGAACGAACATCTTCATGATGTATATGTTGGGCATATCGACAAAATCGAAAAGCACCCAGAGGCGGACAGACTGGTGGTCTGCCAGGTGAATGTCGGATTTAAAAATGTGCAAATCATCACCTCGGCGACAAATGTTTTTGAAGGTGCAAATGTGCCTGTCTCTTTGGATGGGGCAGATTTGTGCAATGGCGTGAAAATTAAGCCATCCAATTTCCGCGGCGTGACAAGTGACGGCATGTTCTGCTCGGGAGAGGAACTGGGCATTGACGAAAATTATTTTGACGGTGCGGGCGTAAATGGCATTTTGATTTTGCCAAGTGATTTTGTGCCGGGAACGAAGATTGAAGATGCACTTTTGCTAAACGATGTCGTTTTTGACGTCAACGTGACGCCTAATCGTCCGGATTGCAACAGTGTTGTGGGCATCGCACGCGAAGTTTGTGCGATGTTTGGCAAAAAGTTCAAGGATTTCGATGTTTCATATAAGACTGTTGGCGGCGATGTGCATGATTATGTGAAAATTGCTGTAAACACGCCAAACTGCCCTCGATACACGGGTGCTTTCGTGAAAAACATTAAACTTTCCCGCTCGCCACTGTGGCTGCGAAGCCGACTTTTTGCGGTGGGGATTAAGCCTATAAACACCATGGTTGACATCACAAATTATGTGCTTGTTGAACAGGGGCAGCCTATGCACGCGTTTGATTATCAATATCTTGACGGACATAAGATTGAGGTGCGTCAAGCGTGCAAGGGCGAAAAAATTGCTGTCTTGAATGGAAACACGTATGACCTTGACGACTCCGTGATGGTGATTGCCGATGCGAACAAGCCGGTTGTTATTGCAGGTGTGATTGGCGGAGTGAATTCTTGCATCAGTCCAACCACCACCGAGAGCGTATTTGAATGTGCGGTATTTGACCTGAAAAGCGTGCGTTTGACCGCCAAAAAATATGGTCTAAGAACGGACAGCTCGGCTCGCTACGAGAAGGGCGTCAACATAAACAGCCCGACGCTGGCTCTTAAACGGGCGTTGCATTTTGTGGATATGCTGCGTTGCGGCGAGATTGTGGATGGCATTTTGGACATTTGTAATCAGTCAGAAAAACTTGGCAAAAAACAGACGCTCACACTTTCCTATTCCAAAGTTATCAAAATTTTGGGGATAGACATCCCGCAAGAACGCGTGGCTGAAATTTTGAACGGGCTGGGCATTGAGACAACAATTCGTGGAGATGTGCTGACATGTGTGCCGCCAATCCTGCGTGAAGATTTGCAGAACGAAAACGATATTGCGGAAGAGGTCATCCGAATTTATGGCTATGATGTCTATAACAATGTGGAGGGCAGCGTTTTTGAAAATTCCACAAACACCGTTGGGCAGTTTGAGCCAAGGCTTTCCATGGAAAATGGGCTGAAAAACATTTTGGTTGACAATGGATTTTTTGAGACGCTGAACTATTCGCTTTATTCCGCATCGGCATGCGACAAACTGTTGCTGCGTGCCGACGACGAGAGACGCAAAGTGATTGCCATCGCCAATCCAATCAGCGAGGACCTTTCCACGGTCAGAACTGTGATGGCACATGCACTGTTGCTGGACATTGCCTACAACTTGTCGGTCGGCAACAAAGAGATGAGGTTCTTTGAGGTCGGGCGTGTTTATCAGCCAAAATCGCTGCCTTTGACCGAACTGCCGAACGAAAACAATCGACTTTCATTCGCCGTTTGCGAAAATGGCTTCGACTTCTTCCAAATGAAAAAAGTGGTGGAGGACTTGCTGCTGGGCTTCCCACTGAAATACACGCTTAGGCGTAGCGAACAAACATATTTGCACACGGGCGTGAGTGCGGACATCTTGGACGAGAACGGCCGCGTGGTTGGTTGGTTCGGGAAAGTGCATAAGACGGTTTTGAAAAACTACAACATTTCGTCCGATGTTTTTTATGGCGAACTGGACACCGACTATTTGGCGTCCCTGCCGGAGAAGCAATATTCCACCAAAGAAGTCTCCAAATTTCCGCCGGTGGAGCGTGACATCGCTGTGGTGGTTGATGAAAGCGTGACCAACGAAGAACTTTCAAACGCCATTAAATCGGCTTGCGGCAAAAACTGTTTTGATGTTCAACTTTTTGACATATATCGCAGCCAGACGCTGGGCGATGGCAAGAAAAGTATGGCATATAAAATTGTCCTTGCAAGCGACGACAAAACGTTGACAGGTGACGAAATTGCTGCCATGATTAAGAAGGTTTTGAAGAGCTTGGAATTCCGCTTTGGGGCAAAATTGAGAGAAAATTGAGAGAGCTGAGCGGGAAAACGCTGAGCGGAAGTGAAAGTGAAAATTTGAGCATGAGTGGGAGAATGGCGAAAAATTTGGCTCGGCTAGCCGAATAATGTTAACGTATGAAGGCCGCATGAAGGTTGTTTGACGGATGTTTTGCGACTGTCTGATGTTTTTGGCCAATGCTCAACATCCTGCGGTATTATGCATGCATACTACACCATATTTTGTGGGTTGCTGCAAAATAAGGCTAAATGAAAACGGCTGGCGAAATTGAAGAGGAAATTGCTGAAAAATTAGGGAATGTGAAAGAATGATTTATCTTGACAATGCAAGCACAACAAAAATGTTTGACGAATGCGTGGAGGTTCATAAGGAATTTTCATGCACTCGCTTTTTCAATCCGTCTGCTTTGTCGGGAGAATCTTTGCAGGTTTCTAAACTTATTGCCGACGCGGAGAAGTTTATTCTTGAACGGCTGGGGGCATCGGAGGGCAACATCCTTTTCACGGGCTGTGCCACCGAGAACAACAACCTCGCCATTTCAGGCAGCGTGAGGTCGGGAAATTGGGAATATGTCTTTTCCGCGGGCGAGCATCCGTCAGTTTTTAACGTTGCAAGAAAGTTGGAGTTGCAGGGATTTATGGTGCATTATGTTCCGCTTGCCAAAAATGGGCAGGTGGACCTTGAATGCTTGGCAAGCGTCTTGAATGACCGCACGCGGCTTATTAGCATCATGCATGTCAGCAACGAAACTGGGGCAATTAACGATTTGAAGGCAATTTCTGCTCTCAAAAACGCCAAATGCCCGCGAGCAGTTTTGCATGTTGACGGCGTGCAAGGCTTCATGAAAATCCCGTTCGCTCTTCGCGACACCGCCGTGGACCTCTATTCTTTCAGCGGCCACAAATTTCATTCACCCAAGGGCATCGCGGGGCTTTATGTCAAAAATAAGGGGGCTCTTAAAAGCCTCTTTGAGGGCGGCGGTCAGCAGTTTGGACTGCGTTCTGGCACGGAAAATGTGTCTGGAATTATGCAAATGTGCAAGGCGATTTCGCTTATTGACGAAAAGGCAAATTTCGCACGCACGCAAGCCATAAAGAAAATTTTTAACGACACCCTTTTGCACGCCGGAGCGAGAAAATTTGGCGATGCGGTGCCGGGCGAAAAGCACATTTTAATCAATGATTTTGGCGGGTCGCCTTACATCGAAAATCTCCTTTTTCAGGGTGTGAAGGGCGAAACGATGCTTCACGCATTGGATGCTGTCGGCGTTATTGTTGGGCTTGGCAGTGCTTGCTCCGCTAAAAAAGCAGGCAACCGCGTACTTGAAGAGATTGGTATGGACAAGGACGACATCATTTCAAGCGTGCGAATAAGTTTCAATGCCTACATGACTGACGAGGAAGTGCATGCTGCTGCGGAAATTATCTCGAAGGTGTATGAGGACATCTTGCAACGCGTTTCTTGACTTTTGATTCGATAAAGATATTTTTATGCTCTTATATGGATACGTGAAAAATGCTGAAAAGTCGTGAAAAGATTGCGGAAAAGTTTTAACAAAGTTGTCAAAAAAACGGGAAGAAAATATGAAAAAAGTTTTGCTGATTAAATTTGGAGAATTGTTTTTGAAAGGGCGAAACCGCCACGATTTTATTTCACGGTTGAAGAAAAATATCGCTCAAAAACTGCGTCAATTCCCTTGCAAATTGGAAGAGACGCAGGGGCGACTTATTCTTTCCGATTATGCCGAGGCGGACGAGGGCATCATCTTGGCAAAGTTGCAGCAGGTCTTTGGGCTGATTGGTGTTGCGGACGCTGTGGAGTTCGACACCAGTTTGCAGGAGATTGAAAAACAGGTTTGCGACTTGGATTTTGGCGGGGTGAGGACGTTTAGGATTGAGTCTAAGCGTGCTGACAAAAATTTTCCGCTCACATCCATGGATTTGGACAAACATTTGGGCGGGGCGGTGCTGGAAAAATGGCCTTCGCTGAAAGTGGATTTGTATGAGCCGCAAATGACGGCTTTTGTTGAGGTTCGCACAAACGGCAAGACATATGTTTACAGCAAGTTGCACCCGTGCGTTGGAGGGCTTCCTCTTGGCAGCGGCGGCAAGGGTCTGCTGCTTCTTTCGGGCGGAATTGACAGCCCTGTTGCCGGCTGGATGATGGCAAAACGCGGCTTGGAAATTGAGGCTGTGCATTTCCATTCCTATCCATACACCAGTCCGCAAGCGAAAGAAAAAGTGATTGAGCTTGCCAAAGAAATTTCGTCCTATTGCGGGAAAATCCGCCTGCACATCGTGTCTTTCACGGAAATTCAGGAACAAATTCACAAAAACTGCGACGAAGAATACATGATCACCATAATGCGTCGCATCATGATGAGAATCGCGGAGCGTTTGGCGGTCGCAAACAACGCGGGGGCGATTATCACCGGCGAAAGCTTGGGCCAGGTTGCCAGCCAGACAATGCAGAGCATGAATGTGACAAATTCTGTGGTCAGCCTGCCGGTTTTTAGGCCACTTATCGCGTTTGATAAAGAGGAAATCATGGGCATTGCACGCAAAATTGGCACTTACGAAACGTCCATTTTGCCATATGAAGATTGCTGCACTGTCTTTTTGCCAAAGAATCCTGTCATCAAGCCGACAATTAAACGGGCGGAATTTTTGGAGAAGTCGCTTGACATTGAGGGACTTGTTCAAACTGCCCTGAATAATGAAGAAATTTTAGACATTGACGAATTTTGAAAAAGGATGGGCTAAATCGCTTTTATAATTATTTTTATATTTTAGAAGAAATATATTATAAAGATGTAAAAGGAAAAAGAAAATATAAATAAAGATGTAAAAAAAGAGAAAATATAAAAAGAAACAACTGATTTTAATATAAATCCAAAAACGCTGCAATAACAAATTTTGGCTAAATTAAGTTTGAAAATTTTTATTAAAATCTTCAAAACAGCCAGTGACATCGATAAAAATCCAATATAAAACAAAAAAACAGGCGAGGTGCCTGCTTTTTTTATTTCTTTATGCATAATAATTGCTCTACTTGAATTGCTCTGCTTTACATTTTCTTTGTTTGGAAATTGCTCTATTTGAATTGCTCTGCTTTTTCTTATTTTATACGATGTGAAAAATAGATTGATTGAGAAATCAGTCCTTGCCTTCGCCGGCATTGTTTTTGCTGTTGTTTGACGCGTTGAACAAAGTGTTGTTTACTTGTTCAAGCAAAAATTCAACTGTTTCACTGACTGATTTGATGATTCCTACCATTGTGTTGATGGCCATCATAATGTTCTCTGCATTGTTTGTTGCTTGTGCCAAAGCGTGCAATCTTTGTTCAAATTCCAAAGGGCTGATTTGTCCGGTGGACACGGCCTTATAAAGGGCTGGAAGGGTGTCATGCTCTTTTTCGGGTTCGCAAACTTCCTTTGTTGCTGGCATAACATCAATGTTTTTCTCAGTTGAAGCAACTTCTGTGTGCTTTTCAGTTGGAACTGTTCCAACAACGGCATAACTGCTCTCACGCATTTGACCTTTTGAAGCGTTCGAGTCTGACATGTGAAGATGAGCAAGGCGGTCATGCATTGCGAAAATGCCTTCGCGAAGTTGACGATAAGGGGCGGATAATCCGGTGATGCTGATATAGGTGCTGAAATCCCTGTTATGCTCATTCAAAAATTTCATAAAGTCGCCGACGGTGATAACGTTGTGGTCAGACAAATAGACCAACATTCTTTGTGTTTGAGGGTCTTTCAGTGATTCAGGTGAAAATAATTTTGGCAGGAGAGTGCTGTTATGTTTGAGAGTACCTCTAACGCCGGATGTAATTTTTCTGTTTTCATAAGGGACACTTGTGAGAGTGGCTTCTGTTGCATCCAGCTCTTTTTGCAGTTCGGCGGCAGAGATAGATTTAAAATTTGGATAAAACACCTGAGCCACCTCATACATTTTGTTCAGAGAAAATTCAAATGTGCTTAATTGTTTGTCTCTTCTTTGTCCCTGAGGGGCGTGAGCATCCAAATATGCCTCTTTGATTGTGCCCAAAATTTGTGGGAAAAGCACAACTTCTGGATATCTTTCATAGATGTGCCAGATGTTGTTAAGACTTGGACATTTTTTAAGTGCCATAAGGCCAGCCTTTGCAGCCTTTGCTGCTTCAAGCACTGATGGGGCGATGGCTCTGCCCATTTTCTCCCAATTTTTGGTAATCGTTGCGATGATTTCTTCATTTTCTCGCAAATAAAGTCTTGTTATATCGTTCATATTTTTTCTCCGTTATTTAGGAGTATATCATATGTCTTGGGACTTGTCAAGAGTGTTTTTTTTGAATTTTTGAAAAGAGTGGTTGTCACATGCTGAGAATGGGTGAGTTTGATTTTTTGTTGAGAGCGACTTGTGGCTCAGTGAAGCCAACTTTTTGTGAGTTGGCTTGCTTCCCGCTGAGAAAAAATTTTTTTTGTTGCGAACGGGCGAGGTGTGCTGAGAGCGGCGTAAACGAAAATGTATATTAACTTATATTTATAAATTTCGTTTTCATAAATTTGCAAAAATTCAAATTTTTATGAAAAATTGACGAATATTTATGCAAAAATCACTTGCATTTTTATAAATTTTGATGTATAATTATCAAAATTGCATGAATATTCATAAATTTATATTTATGCAGAAATCGCTACATCGCCGTAATTTAGCGGCATGTAGCCATTCGGAGGGCTGAAAATGGCAAGAAGCTCAAGGCAGTCAAAAATTTTGGAACTTATCTCCACAAAAGAGATTGAAACTCAGGAAGAATTGGCTCGGGAATTGAAAAATGCCAATTTTGAAATCACCCAGGCAACAATTTCTCGCGATATCAAAGAACTGGGCTTGACCAAAATTTTGTCGTCCAGCGGCAAATATAAATACGCCATCCTTGGCGGCGACCAGCAGCAGGTTGTCTCCAATAAATACATAAACATCTTCCGCGAGTGCGTCATCTCCGTCAAACCCGCCCTCAACCTTGCCGTTGTCAGAACAATTAAAGGAATGGGCTCCGGTGTTTGCTCATTCATTGACAAGCTTAACCTCAACGAACTTATGGGTGCAACTTATGGCGACGACACTGTGATGCTCATCTTTCCGACCACAACCCTTGCCACAGAAGCGGTGACAACCTTGACACAAATGATGTCATAATTTTAATAGCCTTTTCCAACAAATGCCACATTTTGTGACATTTTTTATTTTGCCGTGTTTATAAAGCGTCAGCAGGCAAGTTTTACGTCGCGAATGTTTGCTTTATATCTTGAAAAAGTGTATAATGTTTCCAATGAGGGGTGGATATGCTTTCTTCTTTGACACTTTCCAATTTTGCTCTTTTCGAAAAGCAGACAATAGATTTTTCCAGCGGCTTCAACTGCTTGCTTGGGCAGTCGGGTGCCGGCAAGAGCATAATTATTGATGCCTTGTCGTTTGTGCTTGGGGCGAAGTCGGACAAAAATTTTGTTCGCACGGGGCAAAACCTTATGCGTGTTGACGGCGTCTTTACTAATGTCGGCGAACACTGCTTGCAAATTTTGCGAGATTGGGACATCGAATGCGACGGAGAGGTGATTATTTCCCGAACACTTTCGCAGGATGGAAAAACGTCGCTGAAAGTGAACGGCTTCCCTGTGACGGCAAAAATGCTTGTTTCGCTGACATCCAAAATGGCGGATTTTTGCGGACAGCACGACAGTGTTGGGCTTTTGAACGTTTCCAATCATCTTCCTTTCCTCGACAGATTCGGCGGAAAGGAAATTGAGAATCAGTGTGCCGTGGTGGCATCTCTTTTTGGTCAGTTGAAGGAAATTCGTGCGAAAATTGCTTCACTTGGCGGCGACGAGAGCGAGCGTGCCCGCGAAAAAGACCTGCTTTCTTTCCAGATTGACGAAATTGAAAATGCTCACTTGGATTTGACTGAGGAAGAGTCGCTGCGAGAGCGTTTTGCTTTCATTTCGTCTTCTGAAAAGATTTTTGAAAGTCTGACCTCTGTGCTGGAAAAACTTACTGACGGCCGCGATAATGCCACTTCGCTTCTTTATTCCGCCAAGAGCGACCTTTCCAATTTTACGCAGTTTAAAGATATCGACCAGTGCCGTGAGCGTCTTGAAAACGCCTATTATGAGGTGCGGGACGTGGCGGAAACGCTGGAAACGATTAAAGACAATTCCGATTTTGACCCGCGGGAACTTGAAAGAATTGATGCACGGCTGGATTTGATTAAAACTCTTTCCAAAAAATATGGCCGCACGATTGAGGACATTTTGGCTTATCAGGAAAAATGCCAAAAGAGGCTGGAAGAATTGGAGCAGAGCGAGCAGCTGCTTTCCGCTTTGCAAGCGGACGCCCAAAAAGTCGAGGGCGAACTTGCCGCTCAATGCAATAATCTGACCGCACTGCGGACGCGTTTTGCCCGCGAATTTGAGCAGCGAATTATGACCGAACTTGCCGACCTTGAAATGAAAAATACGCGTTTTGTTGTGCAAATTTCCCCTTGTGAATGTTCGGCGAAGGGGGCGGACAGCGTGAAGTTTATGTTTTCTGCCAATCGCGGACAGGACATTAAGGACTTACATAAAACGGCGTCCGGCGGGGAACTTTCTAGACTTTTGCTGGCATTTAAGAATGTTATGCTTGGCAAAGAAATGGTTCAGACGGTTGTGTTTGACGAAATTGATGCCGGCATCAGCGGAATAACTGCGGGCAAGGTGGCAGAAAAGTTGGTGAATATTTCAAAATTTACGCAAATCATCTGCATCACGCACACGCCGGTCGTTGCGGCGAAGGCAGAGCGGTTCGTTTTTGTGGAGAAAAAGCTTGTGGGCGAGCAAACTGTTTCCACTGCGTCCAATCTTTCTCATCAGCGTGCTGTTGAAGAGGTTGCCCGACTCATTGACGGCTCTTTGCATGTCTCCGAAACGGCAATGCAGCATGCCAAAAAATTGTTTGAGCAGTGACGCTTTAAACGTGATGCCTCAAAAAGTGACACCCAAAAAGTCGGCTTATATTCTAAAATAAATTTAAATGCCATAGGATAATATGTGGAGTTGTCCTATGGTCAATTTTTTTGTAGATAATTTCGGCAATAGCGTTGTTTTGGCGGTGCTTATCATGGCAATGATTCCCACGCTGGAAAGCAAAGTTGCCATCCCATTTGGGCTTTCGGTGGCAATTTGGGGCGAGCAAGTTTTGTCGCCGCTGGCGGCGTTTTGTGTGGCACTGCTTGGCAGTTTGCTGCCGGCGATTCTTGTTGTGTGGCTGACAAAACTCATCAAAAACAAGACAAGCGGCTTTGTGCATGAGAAAATTTGGACTCGTTTGGAGGGCAAATTTCGCCCACGCATGGAGAAGGTGGATGCAAAACAAAGCACATTCAAAAAATGTGCATGGGTGGCGTTTTTCGTGGCTGTTCCGCTGCCGCTTACGGGGGTATATTCGGGTGGTGTGATTGCAGCACTGCTTGGACTGAAAACGTGGCAGGCGTTTGTGTCACTTGCCATCGGCGACGCCATTTCGTGTGCGATTGTGTTGGTGCTGTGCCTGCTGTTTGCAAACTCGACATTCTATATTTTCATCGTCGCACTTGCCATGATTGCCATTTGGCTTTTGGGCTGTGCGATCGTGTCACTTTTCAAACGCTTTCGCCGCAAGAAAAATAGCTGACATTTTTCATAATGTGCTTGTTTCAATAAGATAAGCGGGCATCTTGCAAGGAAGATGTTGGATGTTTGCAAAAGATAGGCAGTTATCTTGCACCGAAGATGTTGGATGGAATAAGAATATGCGACGTGGACATATTGTGAGAAGATGTAAAACAAATGCTCAGTGCAAAAAGTTGGCCTTATAAATATGTTTCGCTGGCTACGTGCGGGAGAGAAGAGCAAAAAAAGAAAAGAGATCAAAACTGTTCTTCAAGAACTAAATCTCTTTTCGTTTTTAAGTTAAGTCCACTTCGCCGATATTGGCAACTACTGTTGCCGTCTTGGCAGTCGCTTAACTTACTCTTATGATGTGACGATTTGAAAATAATATTCACAATTTTCAAAAAAATTTTTTGATTTGTGTTTTCTATAAAATTGTCGAGTGCTTTTATAAGATTTTCATACTAAAAGTCTAGGTTTTTTATTTAAAGTTGTCAAAAACTTATTCAAGCGAGTTAATGCCCTTAATCAGAATTTCATTATCTTGCCAAGCCTATTTACCATAGTGCTTATACAAGAATTTTTTGATGTAGTAATTGCATGGGAACGCCAGCAGCATGGCATAGCTTGGCACCAAAAGAGATGTGAGGAAATTTTTGATGAATTCATATTCCATGCCGCAGCAGATGTTTATGACAACAATGACCACCAGCATCAAAATCAGCACTGCCCAATTCGTGACTGCGTTGTAGGCGAGGGCGGCTTTTTTGCTGGCGTAAATTTTGTATCGCACAAACATGAAGATGGAGTAAAGCAAAAACAGGCTCGGCACGGTGTAGAACAAGAAGTTGCTGCTTGGATTTAACAGATGTGTTCCAGCAATAATGCCGAAAATCACGCTGCAACCAATGCCGGAAAGCAGCAACAGCACAATCGAAGAGATGAATTGCAGAAAATTGGTGTTGTGCGTGCGAACAACTGACGCTTTGGCGTATTCCTTAAACTCAATCCCTCGTTGAGCATAATAGCCTCGCAGAGTGGCATAGTCGGCGAAACTATCCAAATCGTTGAAATTTCCGCTTTCATATGAAGTTTGATATGCAGGTGCATGACCATTGCTGGCAGTCTGACTGCTGCGAGCACTGCTTTGCTGGGAAACTTTGTCTTGTGAAGAATGTTTGTTTGTCAATTCTTCTGACGGCTGTGCTGAACGCGAAGGGCTTTGCGAATTTTCAAGTTTTGTCTTTTCCTTTTCCTTTTTGCGTTCATAAAGTTTTGCCATCATATCCTTATATGTTGGCTCCAAATTGGCGTTTCTCTTTGGGGCAGGGAGATTGGCATCCGCCACGCCGATTTCGATATTAGGCGGCAGGATTTTTTTCTGAACAGGTATCTCTGCCTCGTTGACGCGGGAGGTCACAAACACGGCGTCGTCGATGCGTTGAGTGTCTTCGGTCGCAGAGTTTTGAGCAGGTTGCTCTTGGGTTTGTTTTTGCCAGGACCACACAGGATTTCGTTGAGTTTGTTCTTGCGTTTGAGCCTGTTCAAAAGATGCCCACTGCTGTGGAGATGCTTGCTGAGGCTGGCTCTGAGTGTTTGAACCACTTAATGTGGCACCGGAATTGTCCGAAGCGGTGTTTGCAAATAAGGAATCTGAACCGTTTTGTGCGTAGTTTGAGCCAAAATTATCCAAAATTTGTTCATTCTTATTTTGACGGAAGTTGAGCAGTGTGTTTTTCAAATTTTCAATTTGCTTGCGTTGATTTTCCAGGTCTTCTTCCCGCTCATATTCCACTGACATCTCAATCTGATTTTCCGCAAAGCTTCTACGCTTGCGATATCTCTTCAAATCTTGAGAACTGTCATAAATTGCTTGATTTTGCTTCTCTTGGGCGACGTCTAAGCCCTCGGACCTATCCAAGAAAACGGCGTCATCTTGTGTGTCCTCCGAGGCATTGGCGGCATTGTTTATGGCAGCGTTTGTGGTGTCGTTTTGGGTCTCAGGCTGCAAATAAGCCGGCTGCTGCTGCAAAATCGACTGATAATATTCCATTTTTTCCGCTTTTTCTGCATTAAAATCGCTTGAATCTTCGGAGGAGGTATTAAAATCTCTCGCTGTGTTGGAGTTGAATGAGTTGATACTGTTCGAAGACTCAGCATTAAAATTGTTAGCAGATGCAGCAGCGTCAAAATTGTTTGAGTCGAAATTATTTGAGGAAAATGCGGTGTCAGGATTGTTTGCAGGCGTGGCGGAGTTGTTTTGTTCTGCCTGGAAAGAGAAGAGGTCCATTTGATTTTCAATGACATCATCGGCCTTTGGCTGGGAGGCTTTTTCCGCTTTTGGCTGCTCGGTGAGGTTGAACATGTTGTCTTGCCAGCCCACAATCGGCTTTTCGGTGCTTGGTGCAAGGCTTTCCTCCTTGTTTGCTGGGGTTTCTTCGTCAAAATCGTCAAATGACGCGTTTTTAAACTCGACTTCAAGGCTGTCAAGTTCTTTCTTCCCGGCGTTGGTGATGGTGTAATAATGGCGTTTTCCACCCATGTCGCTTGTCTGCCAATAGGACGAAGAAACAAGTCCCTTTTTCTCCATGCGGGTGAGGGCGGAATACAATGTCGGCTTCTTCATAATCACATGACCGCCGGTGCGGGTGGAAATATGTTCAATGATTTCCAGACCATATTTTGAGCCGCTTGCAAGACTGTCCAAAATCAGATAAGCGGCTCCGTTTGCACTGTTGTTTGCCATATCAAACTCCTTTTGTTAAATATTTTATATTTAAAAAACAAATTTGTCAAACAAAATTGAGGTATTATGCAAAAAATTTAAAAAATGCATAACACCACAATATGCATGGTGATATGTTGCATAACACCGCAATATATGGTGGTGTTATGCAGCATAAGCAGGCAAGTGAGCATGCTAAAAAATACAAAATCACAAAATCGGGAAAAACAAAATGGCAAAATTGAATGCGAAGGAAGGAAATTTCTTTGTCGGAGATGTGAGAGTGTGATATAATCAGGTCATGAAGATTGAAATCATAAAAATGCCTCGCAAGACAATCTGTTTGAAGCTGTTGGATTCGGAAAATGCCGTTTTGAAGGTGCCAACTGGCACTTCGGCAAAAAAAATTGAGGATTTTCTTGCCAGCAAGAAGGATTGGCTGCATAAAAATGCTGCAAAATTGCAGGAACGTGAAGCCCTGGGTGAAACATTCAATTTTAAAGAGTGGATATATTTTGACGGCAAGCCACTTGTCCACACCAGCGAAATTGCGATTGGTTTTGATGATTTTTCTGACCTGAAAAAGGCCAAGGAGATTAAAAAATATTATTTGTCCCATTTTTGTGATGTTGAAGAGTTCGCAAGAGAAATTTCACATCGAACCGGTCTTAAATTTTCGGAAATTAAAAAAGTTTCTTCCACTCACATTTGGGGCAGTTTCAGCTCAAAAAAAATTATGAAATTGAATTGGAAGTTAGTCATCCTGCCACGACCACTTGTTGAGTATGTCATCTGCCACGAACTTTGTCACGGACTGCACATGAATCATTCGCCAAGATTTTGGAAGGCGGTGGAGAGGATTTGCCCGCAATATAAGCAGCGGAAAAAAGAACTTGCAAAATATGCTTTTGTCCTGAAAGACCCACTTTGAGGCCGAACTTTCGGGCGAAATTTTTGAATAATGCAGCCAATTCTACAAACACTATGTGCATATGAAAACGCGATATTTCAAAATTGTTTCCTTGGTGTTTGTGGCGATTTTTTGCCTTTCAATAATCATTCCAATGACGCAGATTTTTCGCTTAGACGATGGCATTTTGGCGAGTTTTGACGATGTTGCTCAAATCAATGAGTCCCGCAGGTTTGGCAGTTTCATTAACGCTCAAATTGAGAACAATGAAAAGATTGTGGGCGGGCAGAAGTCGCGTCAGGACGAGATTGTTTTTAAACTTTTCGGATTTCTTCCTATTCGGCGTGTGGGCATTGTGCTGACCGGAGAGGATGAATATTATGTTGGCGGAGTGCCGCTTGGACTTTCGCTTGTTTCGGACGGAGCGATTGTGGTCAGCAACGAAAGTGGCTGCACGCTGCGTGAGGGCGACATCATCACATCCATCAATGGGCATCAGGTGGAAAGTTTGGACGATGTGCCGCAGCTTTTGGAAGAACGTGCCGAAGAAAGTGAAGTGGAGTTTTTGCGAAAGAATAAAAAGTTAAAGACGATTGTCAAGACCACGCGTGACGAGCAAAGCGGAGATTTAAAGATGGGGCTGTGGGCAAAAGACGACATTTCGGGCATCGGCACGCTGACATTTGTGAACAAAAACAGCCGAAGATATGGTGCACTTGGGCACCCGATTGTGGAAGGAAGTGGCGGAAACGTTGTGCCAATTTCGGGCGGCAAAGTGTTTGATTGCAGCCTGATTGGTGTGACAAAGGGCAAGAAAAACGTTCCGGGCGAACTTCGTTGCGTCTTTTTGCAGACAAAGCCAAAAGGGACGATTGAAAATAACTATAAATTCGGCATCAACGGCGTTTTGACTGACATGTCGGGACTGGTGGATGAAAATTTGACTGCCAAACTGGGTGGGAGATTGGGCGTGAAACTTGGTGCGGCGAAAATTGTGTCCAGTATTAGCGGCATCAGAGAAGAATATGACATCGAAATTATTAAAGCCAACGTTCAAAAATCGGCAAGTGACAAAAGTATGGTGTTTCGCGTGAAAGACAAACGTCTTCTTGGGCTGACAGGCGGCATTGTGCAGGGCATGAGCGGCTCGCCAATCATGCAGGACGGCAAAATTATTGGGGCGGTCACACATGTTTTTCTGAATGACCCAACAAAAGGCTATGGCGTCTATTCCGACTTTATGCTGTGAGATTCACATCTAAATTGACTCTGAAAAATCTGTTTGCACAGAATGTGAATTTCATTTGAATTGACCTAGAATTGACTGAGAAATATCATTGCATTGACTATGAAAATTGTATTTGAATTATCTGTGAAAATTTGTATTGGCTATTGGATTTTTATTTTTGTAATAACAAAATATGGTGTAGTATGCATTGCATAATACACCATATTTTGTTTATGTCTTCAACTTTTTTTCATAGCAATTTTTTTAGTTTTCAAATTTTATTTGCTTGATGTTTTGATTTTTGTTCTTATTATTTTGTCTTAGATTTCCGCTTTTGGAGTATCATTCGCTCAGATTTTTCACTCTGCGTTTCCGGCATGGATTTTCACTTTGTTCGCCACAGCTCTTCGCATATCTTCGTTGATTGCGGCGTAGTGCCTTTTGGTTGTGTTTACATCTTTATGTCCCAAAACGTCCGCAACAATGTAGATGTCCTGTGTTTCGCGATATAGATTTGTGCCAAATGTGGAGCGGAGTTTGTGTGGGGAAATTTTTTTCAGCGGGGTGCTTTCTTTGGCAAACTTTTTCACCAAATTTTCCACCGCTCGCACGCATATTCTCTTGTTCTGCAAAGAGACGAACATGGCATGCTCGTCGGGGTCTAGCCCCAGCGTCTTGCGTTTTTCCAGCCATGGCCTCAGGGCGTTTTCCACTTCCAGAGAAAAATATAGGATGGTCTGATTGCCACCTTTGCGTGTGACCTTGAATGCCTTCTGCGAGAAGTCAAAATCCTCCACATTCAGCCCGACAAGTTCCGAAATTCGGATGCCAGTGCCTAGGAAAAGTGTGACAATGGCGTTGTCGCGAATTTGCGTGTTTTTGTTGTAATTTCTTTGATGCTCCGTGAAAGTGGACGGTGACTGCACCGCATCCAACATCCGCTCAACCTCGTCTTTTTCCAGGCGAATGATTTCTTTCGTGTGCAGTTTGGGCGTCTTAATTTTGCTTGCAACATTGCTGGAAAGCATATCGTGGTCGAAAAGATATTTAAAAAAACTTCGCACACTTGCAAGTTTTCTTGCCTTGCCACGCTCGCCATTTTTCTCCATTTTGTCGTTGATTTCATAGTAGGACAAATAGGAAAGATAATTCTCGATGTTGCGTGCCTGCAAACGTTCCAAGTCGCTTAGAGAAATTTCAATTTTTGGCTTTTTGCACACATATTTTTCCAAATAGTCAAAAAACACAGAAAGGTCCATGGCGTAATTGACGCGGGTGAGGGTGGAAGTGTTGTTTTCAATGCCAGTGAAAAAATCAAAACAATATTCCGGCAGTGCTTCAAGATAAGAGCCAATTTTTCGCATGTTTTTCAGGTCGCGTTCCTGCACAAATGACATGTTTTTCATGCTTTCATTATAAAGCATGCTGGAAATTTTTGCAAATTTTTTCAACAACTTTCATAAAGATTTTGCGAATAAATTTGGTGCTTGCATTTTTCTTTTTTCAACTTTTTCCCAATGTAGAAGCATGGGTGATGCAGCAGAAGGGCGACCAACAACGCTCATTCGACAAAAGAAAACTCATAAAGCTGGCAAATACGCTTGCATTTTTTTTATTAATGTGATAAAATTTACAGGATTTTGGTGCTGAAATGGGCGGCAGTGGTGCTTGACAAGGGGCGTAAGGCAATGCTGGCACAGCCTCGGACGGCACGGGGTCATTTGACAACTTTCGCAACATGTCAAGAAAGTTTGTCAAGACAATAAGCAAAACAAAAGGAGAAAATATGTTTACGCTAAAAAAAGAAAACACAAAAGTTGAAATTGAGTTGACTGTCAGCGGTCAGGAATGGGAAGACGGCGTTCAAAAGACATATGAACAGACGAAAGGCCGTTTTAATGTTGAAGGCTTCCGCAAAGGGCACGCTCCAAGAAGAGTGATTGAAAAGACATATGGCGACAGCGTCTTTTTTGAGGACACTGTGGACTTTTTTGTCAACAAAACACTCAATGATGTGCTGGAACAAAATCCAGAACTTGAACCTGTTGCAATGCCAACCACAAAATTTGAAAGCTACACCGCTCAGGATGGCTTGAAAATGAAGATTTTGTTTGAAATTGTGCCGGACTTTGAACTTTGCAAATACACCGGAAACGAAATTAAGGTGCATTCCGCAGAAGTCACAGAGCATGAGATTGAACATCAAATTCATCACCTGCTTGAAGACAATGCAAAGTTTGAATCGGTTGACCGTCCAGTGAAGAATGGCGACATTGCTGTGATTGATTTTATGGGCTTCATCGATGATAAAGAGTTTGACGGTGGCTCTGCCCAGGACTATTCGCTGGAAATTGGCTCGCACTCTTTCATCGACACATTTGAGGACCAGCTTGTCGGACACAAGAAAGGCGAAAATGTTGATGTGAATGTCACATTCCCAGAAAACTATGGTGCGGCAGAGTTCCAAGGCAAGAAAGCCACATTCAAAGTGACCATCAAAGACGTTCGCGAAATGCACCTTCCAGAGCTTAGCGACAAATTTATTGCGGATGCGACAGAATTTGAAAGCGTGGAAGAGTATAGAAAACACACAACTGCTCATATTCAAGATATGAAGAAAAACGACCAGCAAGAGGAATATGAATATAACATCCGCGAATATCTGCTTGCC
The DNA here is from genome assembly GCA_947625515.1 of uncultured Clostridia bacterium. Classification (GTDB taxonomy): domain Bacteria; phylum Bacillota; class Clostridia; order Christensenellales; family UBA1242; genus Caccovivens. The sequence goes on along the minus strand of CANQOO010000003.1, from coordinate 126,255 downwards.
AACACAAATGTGGAAATTCCAGACATTATGATTGCAAACCAGGTGCAAGGCGACATCAAAAACATGCGAGATATGCTTAAAGCCTATGGAATGACGCTGGAACAATACATCATCCAGTCTGGCGGAACAACTTTGGAAGATTATGAAAATCGCATTAAAGAACGCGTTTTGAAGAATATTAAAACAAGATATATTTATCGCAAAATAATTGATAAAGAAAATCTTGAACCAAGCCAAGAAGAACTTGACAAGGCCACAGCGGGCATCACAGAACGCGAAGAAAAAATCAGAAAAGAAAACGAAATCACTCTTGAAAGACTTATCAAATTCTTGAAAGACAACAATAAGATGGTTGTTGAAAAAGAATAAGATTTCCAAAACTTGCCTGCCAATGGGTGAGAAAAACTGCACAGGTGGGCAAGTGAAAATCTGCTTGCAAAAATGGCAAAAACTTTTTGCCAAATGCGGCGGAAAAGGCTTAAAATGCGAGCAGGTGAAAATAACTGCCTAAGAAAGAGGGCGAAAGATTTCGACACAGTGGGCTAAACCTGCTGCAAAAGCGAGAAAGGGTCGCCTGAAAAATGGGCAAGGAAAATTTTATGAATTGGAGGAAAATAAAATGGCTTTAATTCCTATGGTCATTGACCAAACTGGCGGCAGTGAAAGGTCTTATGACATATATTCCAGACTTCTTGAAGACAGAATTGTCTTCTTGACAGGGGAGATTAACGATGCGACAGCAAATGTTGTCATCGCACAACTCATCTATCTTGAAGGCAAAAATCCTGATAAGGACATATATCTTTATATCAACAGCCCAGGCGGCTCAGTGAGTGCTGGCATCGCAATTTATGACACAATGAACTATCTCAAATGCGACGTTTCCACAATTTGCATCGGGCTGGCAGCATCAATGGGGGCTTTCCTGCTTTCCAGCGGCACAAAAGGCAAACGCTTTGCACTGCCAAACAGCGAAATCATGATTCATCAACCTCTTGGCGGGGCTCAGGGTCAGGCAAGCGACATTGAAATCCAGGCAAAACACATTCAAAAAACAAAACAAATGCTCAACAAAATTTTAAGTGAAAACACCGGCAAGAGTTTGGAGATAATTGAAAAAGATACCGACCGTGACAATTATATGACGGCGGAAGAAGCGAAAAAATATGGCTTGATTGACAATATTTTTGTGACAAGAAAAACCAAAAAAGAAACAAAATAATCAATATTTGGTGTATTATGTTGCATAATACCTACAAAATATTGTTGTGGAGTGGAATATGAAAGATATTGAAATGTGCAGTTGCTCGTTTTGTGGCAGACCGCAAAAAGCCGCAAAAAAACTTATTGCAAGCCCAAACGGTGACGCATTCATTTGTGACGACTGCATCCGAATTTGCAGCGACATTTTGAAGGAAGAAACTGTCAAGGTTAAGACTTTCAAAGATTTAATTCTTCCTTCCCCAAAGGCAATCAAGGCTGCCCTTGATGACTATGTCATTGGACAAGAACAGGCAAAAAAGGTGCTTTCCGTGGCGGTGTTCAATCACTATAAACGCATCAACTTCAACTATCACAATATGCAACTTCAAAAAGGGAAGAAAAAGGATGCAAGTCCGGACAAGAATGTCACCGAACTTGAAAAGAGCAATGTGCTTATGATTGGCCCGACTGGCTCGGGAAAAACCCTGCTTGTCAAGACTTTGGCAAGAATTTTGGATGTGCCGTTTGCGTGTGCGGATGCCACAACTTTGACGGAGGCAGGATATGTTGGCGAGGACGTGGAAAATGTCCTTCTCAAACTTATTCAAAATGCCGATTTTGACATCGAAAAGGCTCAGCGTGGCATCATCTACATCGACGAAATTGACAAACTTGCACGCAAGAGTGAAAATCGCTCTTTGACGCGTGACGTCGGCGGAGAAGGCGTGCAGCAGGCACTTTTGAAAATCATTGAAAGCACAGTTGCCAGCGTTCCTCCACAGGGTGGCAGAAAACATCCACATCAGGAAATGTTGCAAATTGACACCACCAACATTCTTTTCATTTGTGGCGGGGCGTTTGTCGGTCTGGACGACATCATCCACAAGCGTCTTTCAGCGTCGTCGCTTGGCTTTAACGCAAACATCAAAAACGCGGACGAAAAGGCGAAGGTGGATTATTCCAAAGACGTTCAGCCGGATGACCTCATCAAATTTGGGCTTATTCCAGAATTTGTCGGGAGACTTCCGATTGTGACCGGCCTTGACAATCTTGACGATAAAGCATTGATGAGGATTTTGGTTGAGCCAAAAAATTCGCTTATCAAGCAATATAAACAAATGTTCAAAATTGACGGCTTTGACATTGAGTTTCAGGATGATGCCATCGCCTTCATCGCCAAAAAAGCTATCGACCTCAAAACTGGGGCTCGTGGCATTCGCACAATCATGGAAACTCGCATGCTGGAACTTATGTTTGATATGCCTGACCCAAAAGTTTACGGCAAAATCATCATAACGCGTGACTTTATCGAAAATTCAGCCGACCCAATTTTGATTAAGCGTGAAGACTGTGAAGCTGGGCAGGACGACGCAAAAGCAAGCGGCGAAGAAAAAGCGGCCGTGTGAAAAGTTATTAACAAAAAATATTTTTAGAAAATCTTTGTTAAAATGCTAATATTATATTAATTTTATTTGACAATCTTATAAAAAAAAGGTAAACTTGTTATGTTTAAGAGTTTGCCTTTTATTTTTTCGTCAATGACGGCAAACCTTAAAGGAAAGGAATTAAAGGAGAGAAATATGAAAATTTTGATGCTTGATGTCTCTCCTGCCATCGTGTCCGTGATTGCAATTGTCCTGTTTTTGGCGGGACTTGCGGTTGGATTTTTGATTTTTAAACTTTACAACAGCAAAAAACTGCAAAAAAACAAATCTAATGCCATCAAAATCATTGAAGATGCGTATGCAGAAGCAAAGACAATCAAAAAAGAGGCGATTCTTGAAAGCAAAGAGCAATCGCAAAAAATGAAAGATGAAATTGAACGCGAAATGAAAGACAGACGCTCGGAAGCAGCGAAATTTGAAGAGCGACTGAATCAGCGGGAAGAATACATCGAGAAAAAAGAACAGGCTGTGGACAACAAAAACGCACAGCTGGAAGAAGAAAGAAAGAAACTTCAAGACACGCGTGCTGGTGTCGAAAAAGTGATGCAAGAGCAAGAAACTTTGAAAGCCCAAATTGTGGAAGAACTGGAAAAAACTTCTCAGCTTTCCAAGCAAGAGGCGAAAGACCTGCTTATTTCCAACATGCGTAATGACGCTCAGAAAGAGGCGGCATCAATTGTCAAGAAAATTGAAGAGGATGCCCGCGAAGAGGGCGAAAACAAGGCTCGCTGGATTATCGGTCAGGCACTGCAACGCTGTGCAACGGACACAACCAGCGAGATGACCGTGTCGGTGGTGGCACTTCCTAATGACGAAATGAAAGGAAGAATCATCGGCCGCGAAGGTCGCAACATCCGTGCCATTGAGGCAGCAACAGGCGTGGAACTTATCGTGGATGACACCCCAGAGACCATCACCATTTCTTGCTTCGACCCAATCAGGCGTGAAGTGGCAAGACTGAGTCTGGAAAAATTAATTTCGGACGGCAGAATCCATCCAACACGCGTGGAAGAAATTGTGGAAAAGATGCAGCGTGAGGTGGACAAGGTCATCAAGCAGGCGGCAGACGACGCTTGCAACGAAGTGGGCATTTTCAATTTGAGCCCAGAACTTATGAGAACGTTGGGCAGGCTGAAATATCGCACAAGCTATGGTCAAAACGTGCTGAAACATTCCATCGAAACATCCATCATCGCCGGGCTTTTGGCAAGCGAAATGGGGGCAAATGTTAAGGTTGCCAAACGCGGTGGGCTGCTGCACGACATCGGCAAGGCTCTCGACCACGAACAAGAAGGCACGCATGTGCAAATTGGCGTTGAACTTGCCAGAAAATGCGGCGAAAGCGAGGCAGTTGTGCATTGCATTGAGGCTCATCACTTTAATGTGGAATTCAAGTCAATCGAGGCTGTGATTGTGCAGGTTGCGGATGCCATTTCAAGTTCCAGACCGGGTGCAAGACGCGACAGTTTTGAAAACTACATCAAACGCTTGCAACAACTTGAAGAAATTGCAAACAGCTTTAAGGGCGTTGATAAATCCTACGCTGTTCAGGCAGGACGCGAAGTGAGAATCATTGTCAAGCCGACCGAAATTTCGGACAGTCAGGCAATGTTTATGGCGAAGGAAATTGCTCAAAAAATTGAAAACGAGATGCAATATCCAGGGCAGATTAAGGTGAACGTCATCCGCGAAAGCAGATTCTCCGAAACCGCAAAATGATGCAACTCTCTCGCCAATTTATGGACGAAAATTTTATTGCGTGGGATGTTGGTGTCTGAACTGCGTTCTGAATTTGTCTAGAATTTACACGACTATAAATCAATGTAAGGCGGGAATGAAACTCCTTTCGCAGGAAATCCTGAACGAGATTCTTTGGACTGGCTGTGGGGAATAACGCATTGATATGATTCATATATTCAAAAATAATATTGGAGGAGTAAAATGGCTGAGGAAGTAAAAAAAGAGCATGAGCCTCAAACTGTGAAAACAGAAAAAACGAGCGAGCAAAAACACGAAAAACAGAAGAAAGAAAAACAAAAGAAGGAAAAGACGGTTCGCACCTGGTCCAGCACAAAAGTTTTGGACTGCGTCGCATATTTTGCCATTGCGTTCATCGCGATTGCACTGATTTTCAGGTTGGCATTCAAAAACAACACGCCATCTGTGGCAAGTGCTTTTGCGTCCATTGGCGAATGTCTGTCATATGTCATCTGCATTTGGCTGGGCTTCTATTGGACAATGCGTATGCGTAAAACCGGCTGGACAAAACGCACAATTTGGTGGCTTGTCGGTTGGATTGTTGCCACTGTTGTGATTGTTGTTGTGTATATTTTTGCTGTGGTTCAACTTTAAAGCAGCGTTAAGCCTTGCAATATTTTGCAACGTTTGGGGAAGAAATGAAAAATCTGCAATATATTGTCACTGCCGCCATGATTGCTCTTGCGGCATTGTTTGCAATTTTGAATAAAGCGTGGCCGGGATTTGCCTATTTCGTTATGGCATCCCTGCTTTTGCTTGCCATTTTTTGGGGAGTGTGGCTGATTGTGGATTATTTCACCGCATATAAGAAAGAGCGGGATGAAGATTTTGTCTTCTATCGTGCCAAATTAATTGGCGGCGGACAAGTTTCTGCCATGGAGTTCGATGTCGCCGAGAAGGCATATCGCAAACAATTTGAGAAGACAATTCTGAAAGATAAAATCGTCAAATGGGGAATCATTTTGTTTTGCTTTGCCGTGGCGGCAAGCTTTTTGCTGGGAATGATTTTATATTAAGAAGGCAAAGTTTTCGACATTGCACACAAACATTTAATATAAATAAATGGAAAAACATTAAAAACAATGTCAAAATTCTGCATGTCATTTAAAATTCATATAAAGAAATTGAAGAAGTGTTGAAATGCGTGAAAAAATCACAAAAAGTCACGCATCATCACAATTCGACAAATTGAAGCGGGGCGTTTGCTCTGCTTTTTTCTTTTATGCGGAAAGAAAGCAAAAATCATTTTGAAATATGAAGAGAATTTGATATAATCATCATGTAATTTTTCTGATTTGGGGGAAAGATGCTTTCAAAAGTTTTGAGTTTTGGACTGGTTGGCTTGGATGGCTTTTTGGTGCAAATTGAAACCGACATGGTGGGCGGCGTGCCGAACATGGACATTGTTGGGCTGGGCGACACGGCGGTGAAGGAGTCGCGTGAGCGTGTCAAGTCCGCCATTCGCAATTCTGGCTTTGAATATCCGGTCAAGCACTACACCATCAATCTTGCTCCGGCAGACATCAAAAAAGAAGGTCCAATCTATGACCTCGGCATCGCGGTGGGCGTTTTGGCGGCGTCCGACCAAATTCATGGCAAGCAATATAAGGATTACATATTCATAGGCGAACTTTCTCTGGACGGCAGCGTGAAAAAAGTTAGGGGCGTTTTGCCAATGCTGATTTCTGCCAGGGCAATGGGGTTTAAAAAAGTTGTTTTGCCAAAGGAAAATGAAGAGGAAGCACGCTTCATTGAGGGCATGGAAATGTATGCCGTTTCGCACCTGAGAGAACTTGTGGACTTTTTGAATGGCGAGCAGCAGGAAAAGTTGAAGCCGATTGAAATTCGCTCTTTTGACGAGATGATGAAAACCGCTCAAAACAATTTAGATTTCGAGAATGTGAAGGGGCAGGCTCAGGCGAAACGTGCACTTGAAATTGCGGCGGCAGGTGGTCATAACGTGCTGATGATTGGCCCGCCGGGAAGTGGCAAAAGTATGCTGGCGAAGTGTTTTTCGGGAATTTTGCCCGATTTGACCTTTGAGGAAGCGTTGGAAGTTACAAAAATCCACTCAGTCGCCGGCGAACTTGACCTCAAAAAAGGCATTGTCACGCATCGACCGTTTCGCAGTCCGCATCACACGACCACAACCATAAGCATGGCAGGCGGCGGCAGCAAAAGCAAGCCTGGCGAGATAAGCATGGCACATAATGGCGTGCTGTTTTTGGATGAATTTCCGGAATATCCGAAGCAAATGATTGAAACACTTCGACAGCCAATGGAGGATGGGCAAATCACCGTTTCGAGGCTGAATCAAACCATAACATATCCCGCTAATTTCATTTTAATTGCCAGCATGAACCCTTGTCCGTGCGGCTACTATGGCTCTCATGACCACGAATGCAAATGCTCGCCGGTGCAAATCCGAAAATATCTTTCCCGCATTTCGGGCCCAATCATGGACAGAATTGACATTCAGGTGGAGGTGGACAACGTCTCCTATCGAGAACTGAACAGTGCGGAGAAGGAAGAATGTTCCGCCGACATCAAAGCGAGGGTGGACCGTGCAAGAAAAATTCAACTTGAACGCTTTAAAAACTCCAAAAATTTTTCCAACGCCAAGATGTCTGTGCCGCAAATGAAGAAATTTTGTCATTTGTCACCGCAGGGGCTGAATTTGATGGAACAGGCGTTTGACAGCCTTAAACTCTCCGCTCGTGCACACGACAGAATTTTGAAGGTTGCTCGCACAATTGCCGACCTTGAAGGGGAGGCTGACATTTTGCCTCAACACATTGCCGAAGCGATTTCTTATCACAATCTTGACAGAAAGTATTGGAGCGTTTGAATTTATCTTAAAGATTGTAAATTTTGCATATTACACCAGGCGTTGCGGTGTTATGCTGCATACTACACCACATTTTGTGGTGATATGCAAAAATGGAAGTGGTGTCGGAGCAATGAACATAACTTCCTATTAAAAAATAATACACAAATTCGGAAAAAGAAATTTGAAATAAGAAATTGAAAATTTGAAATAAGAAATTGAAAAACTTGGAACAGCAAAATTGGAAGTTAAAAAATAGATAAGCAAATGAAAAATTAAAAAATGAGAAAGCAAATTGGAAAGTTGAAGAAAAAAGTTGAAGAAAATGTGATTGGAGGGAAGAATTGATTTCACAGAAAGACAGATTTTTGATATTTTTATCTTATCAAGAAATTGCCAACAAGAAGCAGGAGATGCTTTTGGAGGAATTGGAAGATTTTTCAGTGGACAGCGTTTTGAACAACCCTATTATATATCAAATTTTATCGTCCGATGAAATTAGAAAGTTGAAAGATGCCTATGACGCCAGAGAACTTGACAGCTGCATTGAGAATATGCAGCACTCTGGCATTGAGATTTTGACCATCTTTTCGCCGAACTATCCCACCAGTTTGATTGACCTTCCTGACCGACCGCTTGTGCTTTATTCCAAGGGCGATTTGTCCTTGCTTTCGCAAAGATGTTTTGCCATTGTCGGCACGCGGATGCCGTCCAGTTATGGCAGGCTTGTCACAGAGAAATTTGCCAAGAAACTTGCTGAAAGCGGGCTTGTGATTGTCAGCGGATTGTGCTATGGCATCGACCAAATTGCCCATCGTGCCACTCTTGATGTGGGTGGCAAGACAATCGCCATCATCGGCAGCGGCTTCAATCACATATATCCATCCACAAACACCGAACTTGCCCAGGAGATTGTCCAAAAGGGTGGGCTTATTTTCACCGAATATCCACCTTCGTTCGAGCCGAAAAGATACACCTTCCCGCGTCGCAACAGGATTGTGGCTGGTGTCAGCGACGGCATACTCATCCCGGAAGCTGGACTGAAAAGCGGCACGCTGCACACGAAAGAATATGCTCTTGAATATGGCAAGGACATCTTTGCTGTGCCAGGGAACATCAACAGTCCGAAAAGCGAACTGACAAACAGCCTCATCAAAAGCGGACAGGCGGAATGCACACTTTGCCCGGACGATATTTTGCAGTTCTATGGGCTGGACCACGCCGCGGAAGATAAGAAGGTTGTTTCGCTCAATTTTGACGAGCAGAAAATTGTGGATTTACTGCAAGCCGAACCGCGTAGTTTTGATTTTTTGGCAGAAAATTCAAAAATTCCTGTCAATTTGTTGAATGTTTGTTTGACAACTTTGGAAATTCGTGGTTTAATAAGAAGGTTGCCAGCACAGATGTTCTGCTTGACGTAGGGCGTCTTATTGCATGCAACACGCTTTTGCAAAAAAAATAAGCCTGCCTTGTCTAGGGCGGAACGAAATTCTTTTGCAAAACGCGGCAAAATGCAAAATAAAGCGAATCAACGGAAAGCAACTTATAAAAATGCAACTTAGAAAAATCAAATTTGAAAATGCCAATCAGCAAAATGCGAAATGCTTGCCAAAACTTTAAATGGGGATTTGAAGGGAGATTGTTTTGAAACTTGTCGTCATTGAAGCACCTGCAAAGCGGGATACACTGAAAAAATATTTGGGAAATGGCTTTGAAGTGTTTGCCACAAAAGGGCACATCCGTGACCTGCCGGCAAAATCTTTTGCCATAGACCTCAACAACAACTATGAACCTCACTATGAGATTAATCCAGACAAAAAGGCGTTGATTGCGGAGTTGAAAAAGAAGGCCTCCGCCGCCGAAGAAGTGTTAATCGCAACCGACCCGGACCGCGAAGGGGAGGCGATTTCTTGGCATGTTGCACATGTTCTTGGGCTGGACCCAAACACCAAGTGCCGCATCCAATTTAACGAAATTTCCAAAAAGGCGGTGCTTAAAGCGTTGGATGAGCCGCGTGCCATCGACCTAAATCTTGTCAACGCTCAGCAGGCTCGCAGGGTCCTTGACCGCATTGTGGGCTATAAACTTTCGCCAATTTTGTCGCGAAAGATTGCCCCAAAACTTTCCGCCGGCAGGGTGCAGTCTGTCGCACTGAAACTTGTTGTGGAGCGGGAAAAGGAAATTGAAAATTTTAAGCCGGAAGAATTTTGGACAATCACCGCTCTGCACGAAAAGGACAAAATCAAGTTTAAATCTTCGCTTGCAACTTTTGGCAACAAAAAGATTAAGCCAGAAAATCGTGCACAGGTGGACACCATTCTTTCTGCCATCAGGGGAAAAGAATTTGTTGTGACGGAAATTAAAAAGTCGCACACAAAATCTCACGCACTTGCACCGTTCACCACCAGCACAATGCAGCAGGACGCCCTCAACAAATTGGGCATGAGCCTGCGAAAAACCACCATGGCGGCACAGGAACTGTATGAGGGCGTGGAGGTGAAGGGCGAGGGCAAGATTGCACTTATCACTTACATCAGAACGGACAGCACGCGTGTGTCCGTGGACGCTCAAATGGCGTGCAGGGAGTTTATTGTCGAGAAATTTGGCAAAGATTATATTCCAGAAAAGCCAAACATTTACGCCAGCAAGAAAAACGCCCAGGACGCCCACGAGGCTATTAGGCCAATCAATATGCACATGACGCCTGAAATGGTGCAGGGCAGCTTGACGCGGGATAATTACAGGCTTTATAAACTTATCTATGACCGCTTCATGGCAAGCCAAATGAGCGAGGCGGAATATTCCAATGTCAATGTTGGCTTGGACTGCGAAGGCTATGGCTTTAAGGCAAGCGGCCGCACGCAGGAATTTGCCGGCTTCACAGCGGTGTATAAAGAATTTGTGGACGGCGACAAAGAGGACGATGAATCTTCAAAAGCGGGCAAGGGCAAGGATAAGAATGCCGCCGAGAAATTACCGCAACTATCTGAAAACGAAGTTTTGGCAGCCAAAGAGATTAAGGAAGAGCAAAAATTCACCAAGCCGCCTGCACGTTTCACCGAGGCGAGCCTTGTGAAAGCAATGGAAGAAAAGGGGATTGGCAGGCCGGCAACATATGCTGCAACAATCACCATTCTCACTGCCAGAAACTATTGCTCAAAGGACGGCAAGTCGCTTGTGCCGACCGAACTTGGGCGGAAGATGATTGACTATTTGGAAAAATTCTTCAACAGCGTCATCAATGTCAAATTCACCGCTCATATGGAAAGCAGGCTGGATGACATCGCGGAAGATAAGGATGAGTGGCACAGCGTTGTGGACAGTTTTTGGAACGGCTTCAAAGACCTTCTTTCGCGTGCGGATGAAAGCGGACTGAGCATGAAGGCAGAACCTGTGGAAACGGACATCATTTGCGAAAAATGCGGGCATAAAATGGTCATTCGCGAAGGGCGTTTTGGCAAGTTTTTGGGCTGCTCCAATTTCCCTAAATGCCGAAACATCAAAAATCTTGAAGAGAACGAGCGTAAGCCTGTTGGAAAATGCCCAGAGTGTGGCAAAAATGTTTTCGCACTTCGCTCAAAACGCGGCAAAACTTTCTATGCCTGCGAAGACAGAGAGGGCTGCAATTTTATGAGTTGGGACATTCCGACGGGTGAAAAATGTCCTAAGTGCGGGAAATATCTGATTAAAAAAGGCAAGGTTGTCAAATGTTCGGCGTGCGACTATCGTGCCGATACACAAAACTGACTGTGACAACAAATTTAATATTCAATTTTCAAAAAACAGCAAGGTGGCAGATTTTTAAACAAATTTAATGCAAAATTAACAGCAAAAATTTCGAGGAGGTAACATGGAAAATCTTTTCAGAGGCACAACAATTTGTGCAGTAAAGCGAGACGGCAAAATTGCAGTGGCAGGCGACGGACAAGTGACGATGCAAAACAGCATCATCTTCAAAAACAACGCCCGCAAGGTGAGGAGGATATATAACAACAGAGTTGTGGTCGGCTTTGCCGGTTCGGTGGCTGACGCATTTTCGCTTTCGGAACGCTTTGAGGGAATGCTGAACAAGTATGCCGGCAACTTGATGAGAAGTGCGGTTGAGCTTGCTCAAACTTGGCGAGAAGACAAAGCGGGCAGACAGTTGGACGCCATGATGATTGTGGCTGACAAAGACCAAGTCCTCATTTTGGACGGTGCCGGCAACGTCATTGAGCCGCAAGAGGGGATTTGTGCGATTGGCTCTGGCGGAAATTATGCTCTTGCAGCCGCACGGGCACTTGTTCAAAACACCAACTATGAGGCAAAAGAGGTGGCATATAAGGCACTTAAAATTGCCAGCGAAATTTGCGTGTTTACAAATGACAACATCATTGTTGAAGAACTGTGATATTTCAAAAATGTTTTAGAAGGAAAATCTGAATTGAAAACTGGCAATTTGAACAACTATGAATTGTGAAAAATTGAACATTTGCAAAAATTTAATTGCCAATGAGACTTTACATCCGCAAGAATTTGCTTGCAAAGATTTACAAAGCAAAGAAAGGGAGAGAATGATATGAACTTTACACCAAAACAAATTGTTGCCGAACTTGACAAATATATTGTTGGGCAAGAAAACGCCAAGCGTGCCGTGGCGGTGGCACTTAGAAACAGATATCGCCGCAGCCGTTTGCCGGCAGATGTGCGTGACGAAATTACGCCAAAAAACATTGTCATGAGTGGCCCAACGGGTGTGGGCAAAACGGAAATTGCTCGCAGGCTTGCCAAACTGGTGGGCTCACCATTTGTTAAGGTTGAGGCGACAAAATACACCGAAGTTGGATATGTTGGCCGCGATGTGGAAAGCATGGTGAGGGACCTTGTTGAGGTTGCCGTCCGCATGGTGAAAGACAACAAAAAGAAAGCAGTTGAGGCAAAAGTTATGCCGATTGTTGAAGAAAAACTTGTGGACGCACTCTTTCAAAATCGTCGCGTGACGCAGGTGGAGGTCAACCGTGAGGCGTTGATGGAAGAACTGCATGCTGGCAAATGTGAGGACGAGATTGTTGAGGTTGTTGTGCTGGAAGCTCCAAAGCCTATGATGGCTTTTGGAGGAAACGAAATCAATCTTGGCTCGATGTTTGAAGGCTTGGCTCCGCAAAAACATAAGAAGAAAAAACTCTCCGTCCGCAACGCTCGCGAGGCACTTTTGCAGGAGGAGAGCGATAAAATTATTGATATGGACAATGTGAATGAAGAGGCAATCGCACTTGCAGAAGAGCAGGGCATCATTTTCATTGACGAAATCGACAAAATTATCGGCAAAAGCCAGGCCACAAACAGTGCGGACGTGTCGCGAGAGGGTGTGCAACGTGACATTCTTCCAATCGTGGAGGGCAGCACCGTGCCGACAAAATATGGCAATGTCAAGACGGACTTCATTCTTTTCATCGCAGCGGGAGCATTCCATGTTGCAAAAATGGAAGATATGATTCCAGAACTGCAAGGCCGTTTTCCAATCCGTGTCGAACTTGAAAGTTTGACAAAAGAGGACTTCAAGAAAATTTTGACGGCACCAAAAAATGCGGTGACACTGCAATATGCCAACCTTTTGAAGGTGGACAACATCAACCTCATCTTTAAGGACGACGCTCTTGACGAAATTGCTGAAATGGCGGCTCGAGAAAATGAAACAAGCGAGGACCTCGGTGCAAGGCGACTGCACACAATCATGGAAAGTGTTTTGGAGGATGTTTCTTTCAACGCGACTGGCGAGCATCCACTGCTTGATGTCGTGATTGACCGCACCTATGTGCAAAATGTATTTAAAGATAAGACAGAAAAATTTGATTTAAAGAAATATGTGTTATAACATATGCTGCGGTATTATGCATGCATAATACACCATATATTGTGTTAAAAAAGTTTACAACTTGAAATAGACATGTTAGAAACGTTTTGAAATAGACGCGATTTAAACGGAATCTAGTCTAATAATGTTGTTGTAAAAATTTGCTTTAAAATGATTAGGGAAGAAAATGTGGAGTGACCGAACTGAACTTTTGATTGGAAAAAATGGTGTTGACAGATTGCAGAAAAGCCATGTTGCAGTTGTTGGAATTGGCGGCGTGGGAGGATATGTGGCTTATCTTCTTGCACGAGCCGGCGTGGGGCGACTCACATTGGTGGATTTTGACGTTGTTGACCAAACAAACATCAATCGTCAAATTGTGGCAAATGTTCAGACGGTCGGCAGCAAGAAAGTTGATGTGATGACACAAATCATTCTGCAAATCAATCCAAATTGCGACGTGCGGGCTGTTTCACAACGCCTTTCCGTCGAAAACGCCCCTCAAATTTTGGGGCAAAATTTTGATTATGTCGTTGACGCTATCGACAGCGTGCCAGACAAAGTGGCACTCATCCAATTTTGCAAAGCAAATCAAATTCCGGTGGTTTCTGCCATGGGAGCGGGAAATCGCATTGCGGTGCCGCAGTTTAAGGTGGTGGACATATACCAAACTTCGCACGACGGCCTGGCAAAAGTTATGCGGAAAAAACTTCGTGAATGTGGGGTGGAGAGCTTGGATGTTGTCACATGCGACACTCCGCCGATAAAATCCAACAATTCCGTTGTTGGAAGCATTTCTTATTTCCCGGCTATGTGCGGGTGCGTCATTTCTGCTTTTGTGACGCAAAAACTCCTGCAAAAATTTTGATTTTTAATAATTTTGGTTTATAATTATAACGAAAATTAACAAAAAAAGGAGAGCAAAATGGAGATTATTTCTGAGAAGGAATTTAAGGACAAAACGCAAAAAGGCGTTGTCCTCGTTGATTTTTTCGCCACTTGGTGCGGTCCGTGCAGGATGCAAGCCCCAATTTTGGAAGAAGTGCAAAGCGAACTTGGTGATGCTGCACATATCTTTAAGGTGGACGTCGATAATGACGAAAAACTTGCCCGCTCGTTTGGGATAATGAGCATTCCGACCATGATTTTGTTTGTCGATGGGCAGCAAAAAGAGAAGCACGTCGGACTTTGGCAAAAGAAGGATGTGCTGGAAACCATCCAAAAGTATGTCAAAGAGTGAGAGAGGACGATTTTCAAGTTTGATGTTTTCAAGTTCATAACAAATATAATAAATTCATTTGCTTGAAATTATCCGCTGCTTGAAAATATCTGCCTGACTTTACTTGCTTTAAATTTCTTATTTGAAGAATTTTTCTATTGACAAATTTTTATGCGAGTGATAAAATATTTACACAGTTTGCCAGACTAAACTGCAAAATTGGTAAGGAAAAAGGAAAAGTATGGAAAGAAAAATCTATCTTGACAATGCGTCAACCACATATGTTTCCAACGAGGTCATGACCGAAATGTTGCCGTGCTTCAACACCATTTACGGCAATGCCGGCTCGTTGCATTCGCTGGGTAGAGAGGCGGTAGCAATCATTGACCGTGCTCGCGACCGTGTGAAGAACGCCATAAACGCCGCAAAAGCGAACGAAATTTATTTCACCAGCGGCGGCACTGAGGCGGACAACTGGGCATTGATTGGGGTGGCTCACGCCAACGCCAACAAGGGCAAACACATCATCACCAGTTCAATCGAGCATCACGCTGTGCTGCACGCCTGCGAACAGTTGCAGAAAGAGGGCTTTGAAATCACTTATTTGCCTGTTGACAAGCACGGGCTTGTGGATTTGGCGGAACTTTTGCACGCCATCCGCAAGGACACCATTTTAATTTCAGTCATGACGGTCAACAACGAAGTTGGAACCATCCAAAACGTCAAGGCGATTGCAAAAATTGCACATGACTATAAAATTTTGTTCCACACCGACGCCGTGCAGGCCATCGGCCATGTGAAAATGGACGTGCAGGACATGGAAATTGACCTTATGAGCATGTCCGCTCACAAAATTCACGGGCCAAAAGGCGTGGGGGCACTTTACGTCAAAAACGGCGTGCGAATTGACCCAATCACTTTTGGCGGAATAAGCCAAGAACGCGGCAAACGCTCCGGCACTGAAAATGTCCCGGGCATCGCGGGCTTCGGAAAGGCGATTGAAATTGCCACTCGAAACATTGCTGTCACCAATGCAAAATTGAAGAGCATTCGCGACTATTTCCTTGAAAAACTTGCAGAAAAAGTGGAATATTATCAGGTGAACGGCCATCCTCAGCAAAAATCCAACGCCATCGCGAATGTTTCATTCTATGGAATTGAGGGCGAGAGCATCTTGATGCTTTTGGACATGGCGGGAATTTGCGTTTCCACCGCCTCGGCTTGCACATCAAGGTCGCTGCTTCCATCGCACGTGCTGCAAGCTATGGGCGTTCCGGACGAAATCGCACAAGGTTCTGTCAGATTTTCATTCGGCACAAATATTTCAAAATCTGATGTGGATTATGTCATCGACCAACTTCAAAAAGTGGTCGCACAACTGCGGGCAATTTCCCCAATTCAACCAGAAAAGGAGGTTAAGAAAAATGTACAGTAAAACGGTAATCGACAGGTTCCAAAATCCGCACAACGCGGGGGCTTTGCGTGGGGCAAACGCCATCGGCGAAGTGGGCAACGCTGCCTGCGGAGACATCATGAAAATGTATCTCAAAATAAACGACGAAGGCATCATTGAAGACGCCAAATTCAAGACTTTTGGGTGCTGTGCCGCCATCGCTTCAACCGATATGGCGTGCGACTTGATTAAGGGCAAAACCATTGATGAGGCCCTGAAAGTGACCAACAAACAGGTCATCGACCTCTTGGGCGAACTTCCTCCACACAAAATTCACTGCTCAATTTTGGCGGAAGAAAGCATCAAAGCGGCCATTGAGGACTATTACAAAAAGAAAGAAAAGCAAATCAAAAGCTCCGCCAAGAAACCAATCAAATATGTGTGATTAAATCAAATTTGTAATTGAAGAACAAAAGTAGGTAGGCAAATTTTAATTAGAAAAAATCTTATTAAATTAATAAGATTTTTTTTTATAAACTTAAACGAAAAAAACAATAATAGAAACCAGTCGTAAAAAAATCAGTCGAAAAAATTAGCCGGTTTATAGTAAAATGAGTGAATTTAAAAATTCTTATAGATGACACAATTTAGGAAGAAGTAAATAGATGACATAATTTAGCAAAAGATAAATTGTTTAATTAAAAAAATAATTTTTTAAATAAGTTGAGTTGTTAAAAAGAAATAAGATTTTGCATAATATATCAAAAATTTGCATAATACCACATTTTGTGCGTGTTATGCTGCATACTACACCAAATCTAGCCTATCTCTGCGTAAAACCTGTCTTTTGCGAATAGATTTATTACAAAGTATACTTAAAATATTGTTTTGTCGCCCAAAAATTTATAGGTTTATTTTTTCGATGTAATCTTCAATGATTATTCTTAATAATTGCCCTGTTGGTCTTTTTTTTGCTTTTGCGACTTCTTTTACACTGTTCAAAGTTTCTTCCTTTAATCTAATGCAATATGGAATGTTTTTCATTATTCACCTCCTTTTAATGTTTTAATTGGCAAATTGTAATACTCGCGTATACGCTAATATTAGTAGCACAAGTGTTTACACCTTGTCAAGCAATTTTATCAAATTTTTCAAAAAATTTTCTAGCAGCAATTTTTTCCCTTTCTTTGCCCCATGCTGACGGACCCTTGGAGACTGCCTGCTTGCATGAGCCTGGCCGGCCCTGAGGCCCACTGCTTCCTCGCTCGGCCTATCCGGCCATAGGATCTTTGCGGGCCCGCCCGGCCCGAGCAGAGGGCATAAAAAAACACAAGCTTAATAGCCTGTGTTTTGAAATTGTCGTCCTCCCTTTGCTTTTTTTATTCGCTCTAGGAATATTCTTTCGTCATTTTGTCTTTGTGTTTCAATTTCAATTCCCGAAATGAATGCTCTTGTTTTCTCTCTGTCTGATGCAAGCTTCATTCTTTCCTCTTTGAGTTGTTTCAAGACATCTTCCCCATAGATATCTGCCACCATTTGGTCATAGTATTTGTTCACACCTATCGTTTTCAGCCCGTTGAAGGTGCCTAGAAAGCATTTTCCGGTGTTTTTATATATCTCCACACGTTTTTCTATAAAATTGGCTCCTAGACCCCTTCTATTGCTTGATTTGACGCTTTCCGGTTCAACTCCAAGCTCTTTGTAAATTCCTTTTGCTTCTTTTCCCTTGAATTTTTTCAAGCAATAGTTTGCAACATACTGAATCGTCTCCGGAGTGACTTCTCCAAGTGTTATGTTGCCTTTGCCCCAAATTTTGGCAATTTCTTCGCTGCCATATTCTTTTGAACCTTTTTTGGTGTAGCCATAGAATTTTTTGTCCTGTGCCTCAAAATTGAACATAATCAGATGGTAGTGTGGCCTTTGATATTTTTCGCCATATTCACAAGCACATAAAAATCTTATTCCTGTTGCATTGTATTTTTCTTTCCAAGTTTTCAAAAGCCTTTTTTTGAAGTCTTGGACATCTTTGTATCTTAAAGTCGCGACTTTTGTGCCATCCGGTTTTGTGTTCGTTGGCAGATTTTCATCATTGTAGGTCAGATTTATGACTTCGTTATGCTCCCATGTGTTTGCCTCAGCCATTGCTCGCTCGCCTTTCTTTTTAGCTTGATTGGCCTTGCAAATCATGCACTTTCCGCAAGGAATTTCGACATAATCGACCAGTGTTACCTCCACATCACCGCCTTTTGGCAGGTGGTGCATGTATTTCACCTCTTCTTGGAATCTCGATGTGAAAATCATTTTTTCACCACCTGTGGCGGTCTTTTCACCGGTGTAGAAAGCATGCATTGGTCTTGGACAACTTGCCATTCTGCACCTCTCTTTTAAAAATCAACAAAGTTTATACACGCTCTCACGCGTGCGTGCGTGCACGTTAATATATAAACTAGCCACAAATATATACTTGTTTATTTAGTGGCTAGGTGACACCACATTGTCACCTTTGTTGATTTTAAGCCATGAATTTTGCTAGCATATTTGCAATTTTTTCTGTGGTCTTGTAAAGTCTTGTAGCATTGCTTGCCTTCATTTCGTTTGACTTGGTCATTGCATCAACTCGCCTTGCATTTGTGATTGAGTTCACCAGGTTTGCTGTGGAACCTATCAGGTCCATCGTCATTCCGTTTCTTACTCCGCTTGCACTTGCTCCCGACGGAGTGCTTGCACCCTGTCCCCCGCTTTGATACATCATTGCTGGGTTTAGACCTGCTGCCTTCATGTCTGCCACTGCTCTTTGATAAGCTGTGTTTGACATTTGTGTTTCCCAGTCTCTTTGTATCTGAGCTTGTTGGGCGTTGAAGTTGTTTGTTGTTGTCGTTCCGAATAGGTCATTTACTGCTGAGCCTATTCCTTCAAGAAAACCCATTTTTCACCTCCTTAGAAACGTCTAAGTCCTGGTACGCTGTGTGGTGGCATTACACGTGTTACTACTGCGTCCAAAGCAAACGCACATTGGAATTGGTCACTTTCGTCACTTGACACTGTCAGTGCTCTGTCAAGGTTTGCTTTTCCTTCTTGGATGAAAGCTTCACCATTTGTTGGCAGACTGTCGAAGTCTCTTGCGATGTGCCAGTAGTCGATTGATTTGTCAAAGTTGCTCCTGAATTCGCCTGCAACTTCTTTGTCGAGGTAGCGATATTCTGCCCATGCTTCCTTGTAGCCAAAAGCTTCGTCGTCTTTTGCATTTCCTTGGGCATAGATTTCTCTGTTGTAGATTGGTTGCATTCCCAAGTTTGCAAAAAGTGGGTCATAATAGTCAGTTCTTTTAAACTTGCTGAATTTTGCTGGCAAGCCTTGCTGATAGATATTTTCACCTTTAATGCAGCACAAAACATACAAAATGCCATGTTCTTCAAACGATTTGGTGAAGTAGTCATCACCATCGAAAGTTTGTGACATGCCGGCAAGGTTTCCTTGTGGTGTTGTTGCTGTTTCAGAGTTTTGAATTACTTGTGTCACAGTGATAGGCACTTTCTTTCCGCCCAAATATTCACTTCTCTGCAATCTTGCATCGCTGCTCTTTACTCCGAAGTGTGAGAAAATGATTTCGGTGTATCTCGTCCCAGCCAGTGCATCCAGTTCATACATTTGTTGCAAAGCCATAGCAATTCGTAAATCGTTGATGCTTGCCCCTTCTGCACTTGACAAGTCTGCTATTATGCCTGAATATTGTGGTTGTTGTGTTAACCCTACTCTTCCCTGTGGACTTGTCCCGCTCACCGTTAATCTGTTCATTGGATATCCTGCCGGGTCTTTATCAGGGGAACCGTTTGGCGTTTCTACATTTAGTCCCACTGATCCAACACTCATAATTTGTTCTTCTATGTTGTAATTGTTTTTTTGGTTTGCTATTGCCATTCCTAACGCTTTTCCATTTCCAATAACAGGTGCTGTGTTTCCAAGTGGCAGCATAACAGTTGGCCCTTTTTGAGGCTCAATTGCTGATGAAGTGAAGATGTCATGTGCTTTTGCAACCGGGAAGAGTGCCCCGCCCAGCTCGATGTCGGTCACATAGTTGTTTGTGTTCACACCGGTTAATGTGCTCTCGTCCTTTGTGATGTGAGTGAAGTTCATTCTGTCCTCGTCTCGATACCAGTCATTGCAAATTTGAGCATATCCTTTTGTGTAAAGTGAGTTAATTTCCAAATTTTTCACTTTTGTTGGCACGCCAAGGTAGTCAGCAAGTGTTTTTGCTTTCCAACCATCGGATGGGGCTTTCAGTTTTGGCACTTCGTATGTAGTCTTGTTCGTAATCCAGGGTCCTTGCTTGTTCTCGCCCATGATTTCTTCCCAGTGTTCGCATGTCAGTCTGTTTGGCACGAAGAAGCATTGAATTTGTGCCCACATGTTGTTCATGATAGGCTTAATCATGGTTGTTGCTCGAATTAGTGCTTTGACATTGATTTTCCATGTGTCACCCGGCAAAACTTCTTGTGTGAATACCGGATAGAGATAGCCTTTGTTCATGGTCATAAGTTTCAGTCCGCCATTGTTGCCGGTCATACTGAATTTTGTTCTTTGCTGTCGATTTATAAGCTGTGCGATGTTTTCGACAAATTGTCTGTTATCAGCCATATATTAATCCTCCTTGTGCTGGTTGATTTTGTTGCACTTGTTGTGCTGGTTGTGGTTGTGCTTGACCTTGTGTCACTTGTTCAGTCACCTGTGCCTCTTGCATCCTTGGTTTTGTGCTTAGAGCTTGCAGCTCGCTTTGCAACTTCCCACTTTGAAAGCTTTTCAAGAATCCTGCAAAATCTCCGAAGTGATTTTTGATTTGCACACTCGATTCGTTGAATATTGTTTCCAGCTTTTTCGAAAGAGCATATGTTTCAATCAAGTCCTCTGGAATGTTGGTCATATCAACGATTTCGTCATTGATTTCCGTGATATGTCTTTCATTGAGGTCGATGTTGTATCGTTT
The DNA here is from genome assembly GCA_947625515.1 of uncultured Clostridia bacterium. Classification (GTDB taxonomy): domain Bacteria; phylum Bacillota; class Clostridia; order Christensenellales; family UBA1242; genus Caccovivens. The sequence goes on along the minus strand of CANQOO010000003.1, from coordinate 105,596 downwards.
CAAGATGTTTTCCAAAGTTTGGCTGTCTTTCATTTCTTGAATTTTCGAGTAGAAATTTTCCTCTTTCGTTTTCTTTGTTTCAAGCTTTCCAGTCTTCGTATTGATTATGTCTTCATACACGTCTACTGTTTCCTTGAATCCGCCCTCAGCAAATTTGTGAGGCTCGTGTGGATTTACAAAACTTTTAAATTCTGTCATTTATTCCTCCTCTTTTACATCCAAGCCACTGCAAACATATTCGACATTGGATGTGATTTCGCCGGTGATTGAGTCATATTCCCCCAGGCTGTATAACTGCATGTCCTTGTAGTAAATGCAGATGTTGCTGTCCTTTCCGGAATTTACAGCTGCTTTGAAAGTTCTTTTTGCTTCTTCTTTGTTTCTCAGCAAAAATGGGTTCATCATCTCCCCTTGCACTGCATCTTTAACTGCAAACATTTCAAGTTTCATAATCTAATTCCTCCTTTTGGATAACTTGTGTCAAGATTTTTCTTGTGAATTTTGTTGGCCGTGACTTCAAATACTGCACGGTCACGCGATTTGTTTGTCATTTTTCGTTTTTTCATTTTTTCTCCTTTATTTGATTGAATTGATAATCATTTTTAAGATTTTTATCTCTTTGTTGAGTTCGTCGATTTGTTCTTTAAGCTTTTTCTTAGTCAGCATTCGGCACCTTCTTTTCTGGTGTGCTCAAAATGTTCTCGATTTCGCCCTTGAATTGTTCTTCATTGAATTCGACATTGTTTTTCAAACATTCGATTTGCACCTTGTTGAGCACGTAAGTCAGTTTAGCTGCTCCATTCCCAGCCCCAAAGATGTTTTCAGCTTCAGAAATAAACTCAGGCAGTTTTTGAGCAATTTTAGCCAGCTCCACCAATTTTTGAGATTTATTCTTTTTCTTGTTGATGAGAACAGATACAACAGACATAACAATTCCAACTGCTGCCGAAGCAATAGTTGTCCAAAATGTGGCATCGTTTACCATTACTCCCCTCCCGTTTTTTTAATTAAAAAAATGCATACTTGCGTATACATTTGCCTAACCTGTCTTTTGCGAATAGATGTGAATTGTAAAATATCATCAAAATCAGAACGCCCTCCCAAAAAATTTGAATGAATTAATTTGAATGAATTAATTGGATTTTTCTCTATTATCAAAGTTTTTAATTTCTTCTTCTGCCCTAATGTTGCCAAGTTGTGCAGCTTTTTTAAAATATTTGAGGCTTAAGCACTCATTTTTTTAACCCCGTGCCCTCCTTGTAAAATTTGCCCATATCATAGCAAGCCCCTGAATGACCCAAATCCGCACTTTTTCTTATAAATTTTATGGCACATGAAAAATCTTTCTTCTTCCCGCCAATTTCATAGTTATGATACGCTCCTAAAATGAAATTGGCATACATGTCATTCTTTGCCAAGTTTTTCAGTTTTGCATAAGCATCGGCAAAAAGTTTGTTTGCATAATCATTATCTTTTTCGACTACACCTTCTGGTTCACTTTCGCCATCGTCATAATAAAACATTGCATAACCATATTGACATCGCGGGTCGTGAAGAGTTTCAAATCCGTATTTATTCCATTTAAAAGATTCCGCAAAGTCTTGTTTGCAGCCATTTTCTTGGCTGTAAAAACTTCTTCCTACGATATATGCAAAAAGTCCATTTTTTATTGCTTTTTGTTTTAATCGTCTATATCTATAATTCTTTTTTCTTTTAAAACGTGCCGTTAAGTTGATATTTTCGCATAAATTCTTCGCGAAATTCTGGGAAGTAGTCCCCCAAAATGGCTTCGCGACTGTTTTCTGCAAGGCGAATTAGAAAACGCAAATTGTGGATTGACAAAAGCTCCGCCCCCAGCATTTCGCCGGCGTTGATAAGATGTCGGATGTATGCACGCGAGAAGTGCTTGCATGCATAGCAGTCGCAGTCGTCCTCGATTGGACGAAAATCATCCTTATATTGCGAATTTTTGATGACCATTTTGCCATTTTTGGAAAAAGCCGTGCCATTGCGAGCAATTCTTGTGCCAAGGACGCAATCCATCATGTCCACCCCTCGTGCGAAGCCTTCCACCAAGCAGTCCGGACTGCCCACGCCCATCAAATAGCGTGGCATATCATGCGGCAAAATTGGATTCAAAAAATCCAGCATGTCATACATGACGCTCTTCTCCTCGCCAACTGAAAGGCCACCAATGGCAATCCCGCATTTGGCAAACGGCGTGCACTGCTCGACGCATTTGGCACGCAAATCTTTATACATGTTCCCCTGCACAATCGGGAACAAAATTTGGTCGCCGCCGCGATGCTCTTTGGCACATTTTTCCAGCCAAATTTTTGTCCTATTCATCGCTTTTTCCGCCTCGGCATAAGATGCCCCCGCCTCAGTGCATTGGTCCAAAGCCATGTTGATGTCACTGCCAAGTGCCCGCTGAATTTCCATGCATAGCGATGGTGTCATCATAAATTTTTGACCGCTTAAATGTGAAGAAAATTCCACGCCCTCGTCGCTAACTTTTCTCAGTTTTGAAAGCGAAAACACCTGAAAACCGCCACTGTCTGTGAGAATAGGCCTGTCCCAATTCATAAATTTGTGCAAGCCGCCCGCTTTTTCCACGATGTCGTGCCCCGGACGCAAAAAAAGATGATAGGTGTTGGACAAAATGATTTGTGCGTGCATGTCGTGCAGGTCCTCCGGACGAAGCCCCTTCACTGTGCCTTGCGTGCCGACCGGCATATACACCGGCGTCTTGATGTCCCCGTGCGGCGTGTGAAAAATCCCGGCACGAGCCCCGGTTTTCTTACATTCTTTTTCAATTTCAAATGAAAATTTGTCCATATGTCCCCACAATATAATTAAAAATTGTTTAAAAATGGTTGTATAAGATTTTTAAATTCTTGGCACTTTGCATGTTTTTTATTGACATTTTTTAGATTATGTTTTACGTGCTTCAAAGTTGTTTACATATTTTTTAAATGTTTAAAATATCTTATCTTTTCAAAAAATTGCCGTGAGCGGCAGCGTTGCCCAAGCGGAGGAGTCACTCCAAAAACATGGCATCGCCGAAAGAAAAGAAACGATATTTTTCCTGCACGGCGGTTTCATAAAGTGCCAAAGTTTTGTCGATGTCGCCCACAAATGCCGAAACAAGCATGATAAGCGTGCTTTCCGGCAGATGGAAATTGGTGATGAGAGCGTCCACCATTTTGAATTTGTATGGCGGATAGATGAAAATTTTTGTCTCACGTTTTTGCGGAATGAGAACATAATTTCCCTTATCTTTTTCAATGTCGCTTCCTTCAACTTCGCTTCGCAAAGCCGCACCGCTTTCCAGCACTCGCACCGAAGTTGTGCCGACGGCAATAATCCTTCGCCCCTCTTTTTTGGCCTTGTTAATTTTTTCCGCGACCTCAGGCGAAATTTCAAAATATTCGCTGTGCATCTCGTGATTTTGGATGTTGTCCTCCTTCACTGGGCGGAAAGTGCCTAGTCCCACATGCAGCAGCACCTCGCAAATTTCCACGCCCTTTTCGCGAATTTTTTGCAGAAGTTCGGGCGTGAAATGAAGCCCAGCCGTCGGAGCGGCACTGGAACCCTCAACTTTGGCATACACTGTCTGATAGCGGTCGCGATTTTTCAGTTTTTCCTTGATGTATGGCGGCAGCGGCATGGTGCCAATCTCCATCAAATGCTCTTCAAATGTTTTGTTTGGCGAGAATTCGAAACGAATTTTGCAGGCACCATAATCCCCTTTTTCGGTGACAACGCACTTGATGTTTTCATTGAACACCACCTCGGTGCCGATGTCTAAACGCTTGGCAGGCTTGGTGATTACTTCCCAATTTTTGAGGTCGATACGTTTTTGCAAAAGCACCTCAATTTTTGCTCCCGTGCTGGACTTAAATCCAAAAAGGCGTGCCGGCAAAACCTTGGTATTGTTGACCACAAGCACGTCGCCGGCATGAAGAAAGTCCAAAATATCATAAAAGTGTTTGTGCAAAATCTTGCCTGTCTTGCGATTATAGCAAAAAAGTCGCGAGTGGTCGCGTGGCTCAATCGGCGTCTGAGCAATCAACTCGCTTGGCAGGTCATAAAAATATGTGCTTCTCAAAAGGTTTCTGTTTTCTTCCATTATTTTTAGTTTCCATATTAGTGCTTACTAGCAGCGTTTGTTTCAGAATTTTCTTATTTAGTTAGCGATTTTTCGCATTAGAGTTTTTCTACAATATGTGGTGTATTATGCGTGCATATTACACTTTGTATAGTGCAATGCAATCTTCCAAAAATTTTTGCATCACTGATGCTCTGGCACATCAAGCCCCAAATGCTTATAAGCGTTTTCAAGTGCAATTCGCCCACGTGGAGTGCGTGCGATGAAGCCAAGTTGCAAAAGATATGGCTCATAGACGTCCTCAATAGTTCCACTGTCCTCACAAATTGTTGCGGCAAGCGTTTCCAAACCCACAGGGCCGCCGCCGAACTTGTTGATGATGCTGTCCAAAATTTTGCGGTCGATGAAATCCAGCCCTAGGTCGTCAATTTCCATTTTTGAAAGTGCCTGGTCAGTGATTTGTTTAGTGATTTTGCCGGAGCCCAAAACCTCAGCATAGTCACGCACACGTTTAAGAAGCCTGTTTGCGATTCGCGGCGTGCCTCGCGAGCGTTTTGCGATGTCCAGGCTTGCTTCGGGGTCAATGTCGATTTTCAAAATCCCCGCCGAACGCGTGATGATTTCTTGAAGCTCTTGCGGCTCATAAAGTTCCAAACGGCAAATCACACCAAATCTGTCACGCAGTGGGCCCGTCAGCATGCCCGCCTTGGTGGTGGCACCAATCAGCGTGAAAGGCTGAATTTTAAGCCGCATATTTTTCGCCGAAGGCCCTTTGCCGACGATAAAGTCCAGTGCAAAATCCTCCATGGCAGGATATAAAATTTCCTCAACGCTCTTGTTCAGGCGGTGAATTTCGTCAATAAAAAGCACGTCGTTCTTGCCAAGATTTGTGAGAATTGCCGCAAGGTCGGCAGCATGCTCAATCGCCGGGCCAGATGTCACCTTAAACTGAGAGCCCAGTTCGTTTGCAATAATATGTGCAAGCGTCGTCTTGCCAAGCCCCGGAGGACCATACAAAAGCACATGGTCCAGTGCATCTTTTCGAGTTTTCGCCGCCTGAATATACACCTGCAAACTCTGTTTAACCTTGCTTTGCCCCACATACTGCGTCAGTGCCGTCGGCCTGAGTGAATTTTCAATCTCGGCGTCCGTCCAATTTTTGGAGCTTGTGATGAACCTGTCTTCCATACCCTTTCCTTTTAAAATTAATTTTGTATTAAACAAATCTTAATTTTGCTTTAATTGAATTAAGAAATTCTTTTGCTTACATTATTCAAAATCATTATGACAGTATAATTTGCTTAAACACACCAAATGCAGTATAATTTGCATATCACACCAATATTGGTGTATTATGCATGCATACTACGCTTTATTTTGTGTTTTGGATTAATGTTATTTTCCATATTCTTTGAGCACTTTCAGGATGATTTCTTCTGCGGTACAATTTTCGGTCATTTTGCTGCGTGCAAGACGATATGCTTCGTTTTTATTGACGCCCAAACTTATCAAAGTCTGCACGGCGTCGTTCAAAACGCCCTCGTTGATATTTTCCATCAGCGGCAAATCGTCAAATCCGCCCAGCGAAACGGCGGTGATTTTATCTTTCAGTTCCAGGCAAATGCGTTCCGCACTTTTCTTGCCAAGCCCCTTCACTTTGGAAAGTGCGGTTGAATCTCCGCTTGCGATGGCGGTCATAAGTTCGGAAAGTTTCACGCCGGAAAGCACAGCAATGGCACTTTTTGGGCCAATTCCAGAGACGGTGATGAGTTTTTCGAACATCGCCTTTTCTTCTGCCGTTGCAAAACCATACAGGCATACTCCCACATTTTCGCTCACTTGCAGATATGTTAAAACTTTCACAGTTTCCCCTTCCATGGGCAAACTTGCAAGTGTGTTGTTGGAAATTGTCATCTCATAGCCCACGCCATTCACGTCCAACACAAGCAAATTTTCATTTTTTTCTTCAATAGTTCCGACAAGAAATGATATCATTTTTGTTCATCCTTTTTTTGTTGATTTCCGCCTTGTAACAAATTTTGGCTTATATCGCATTATCCGAATTTTTCTTCAATTATGTAACTTCAAATTATGTAGTTTCACAAATTATGTAATTTCTAAAATTATGAAACTTCAAAAATGAAGCAACCTCATAAGAAACGGGGTTTTAAATCATATTGTCGTTCAGTCTTGGATTGATTTGACTGTGACATAGTGCGACGGCAAGGGCATCCGCGGCATCGTCCGGCTTTGGAATTTTTTCCAGCCCCAGCACCGCCTTGACCATAAATTGCATCTGTTTCTTGTCCGCGCGGCCGTTGCCTGTCAAGGCCTGCTTGATTTGCATTGGAGTGTATTCAAAAATGCGTTCGCAATGCTTCGTGGCGGTCAGCACAATCACCCCGCGGGCTTCCGCAACTGGAATGACGGTGGTTTGATTGCGGAAATAGAAAAGCTCTTCAATCGCCACCTCGTCCGGCCTGTATCTTTCGAAAAGCACTCGTAAACTCTCCTCAATTCGTTGCAGTCGAACTGGAAAGCTTTCTTCCTTAGGCGTCTCAATCACCCCATAGTCCACGACGGCGTTATCTCTGTGCGTGTCGATGATGCCAAAGCCCACAATGCCATATCCTGGGTCAATTCCTAAAATTCTCATGATATCATTTTAATAAAAAACACCCCGCCTTGTCAAATAAAAACGGAGTGTATGAAAAAATGTTCTCAAAGCCTTGGATTATTCTTCCTCGTCCGGAAGATTTACGTTGTGATAGACCTCCTGAACGTCGTCCAAATCTTCCAATGCGTCAAGCATGCGTTGGAATTTTGCTTGCTGGTCTTCACTCAGGTCAACATACATGTCTGGCACAAGAGCGGTTTCGCTGGAAACAACATGATAGCCCTTCTTTTCCAACTCTTCGTGCATTTTGCCATGTTCGTTTGCCGGAGTGATAATCTCCACGCTGTCCTCATCTTCCTGAACGTCTGTCGCACCAAGTTCAATGGCGTCAAGCATAAGTGCCTCGGCGTCCTTCACATCCACAACAACCACAATGCCCTGGCGTTTGAAAAGATAGGAAACGCAGCCGTTGCTTCCCAAACTGCCGCCATGTTTATCAAAAGAGTGACGCACATCGCCCGCGGTGCGATTTTTGTTGTCAGTCAAACATTCCACAATCACAGCGGAGCCGCCCACGCCGTAGCCCTCATATGTGATGGCCTCATAGTTCACGCCGCCAAGTTCGCCCGCCGCTTTTTTGATGGAGCGTTCAATGTTGTCGCTTGGCATATTGTTCTGCTTGGCCTTTGCGATTATGTCTTTAAGTTTACTGTTAACATTCGGGTCGCTGCCGCCCTGCTTAACGCACACGGCGATTTCGCGGCCGATTTTTGTGAAAATTTTGCCTCTTGCGGCATCAGTTTTACCTTTTTTAGCCTGAATGTTATGCCATTTTGAATGTCCGGACATAGTTTTCTCCTTTTTGTTTTAAGCAATTCTTCGAAATTGTATCAAACTTATTTCTGAAAATTTCACTTATAATTTAATTATATCACATGGCAACAATTTTTCAAAACAAATTGCCATGAATGGTTTTTAAATTTAATTAAATTTGTTCTTGTTTATTTCATACATAATTATGCTGCCGCTGACGCCAGCGTTTAAACTTTCAATCCCCTCGCACATTGGAATTTTCACCATGTGACGGCAAAGCGAGCGGATTTCCTTGCTGACGCCCTGTCCTTCGCTGCCAACAACAACGCCAACTCGCCCCTGCGGCTGAAAGGAAAAAATGCTTTGCCCATCCATGTCGCAGCAGATAAGATTGAGAGCATTCTTGGTGGCGAATTCGACAAATTCTTGTCGCCTCATCTCCATAACATTGCTGGAAAGCACTGCCCCAACCGAACTTCGAATAAGCTTTTCGTTGTTTTTGCGAACGCACTCCACCAGAATGACATCCTCAAAGCCGCTTGCCTTCGCGGTTCGGATGAGCGTGCCAACATTTCCCGGGTCTTGCAAGCCATCCAGCACAAGAAAGTTGTGTTTTGGAATATCCACAAGATGTTGTGTGTAGTATGCAATGCATAATACTTTCTGTGGTGTTTTTGTGTCTGCAAGTTGCTCGATTGTTTTTTCGTCAACGCGAAAAATTGGCAAGTCGTCGCTCTGTTCAATCAGACGAATTTGCTCCTCAAACGAAAGTCCCTGCGAAAGGCTCTGAGGCTCACCCCTTTGCTTTGTAAACGAAATGTTTTGAGCCTTGCAAGTCTGCTCAGTTTTTGGGTCAACATTTTTTGAATGCACGGCTTCTGAAACGACGCTTTTCATTCGCCCCGCTTTTGTGCCGTCACTTTGTCCATTTGCTTGTCCTGACGCATTGCCAAAAGCTGCACGTCTGAAAGTGTTTGGCAGAATTTCAAGTGCATCAAACGCCTCTTCGTCCAGGCTTGTCAGGATGCATTTTGGCAAAATTGTTTTGTTTGAAAGTGCGTCCTTGATGATTTTGATGTTATCCAAAAAAAGCAAAGACTTGTTTTCTCGTTTTTGCTTTTTCAGGTTGGATATGAAATTTTTGCTTGCTTTTTCCAAAATTCTACTCCTCATGTATGCATGAGCCAATCATAATCTATGCAAAAGCTTTTCGCAGCCTGTCATAATTTTGAAACATGACGTTTTTTTGCAAAGTGACGCTGACAAATATCAACGCATCAGGCAAAGTTGTGACGGGAAAATGTTTTGAATAATCTATGAAAGAACTTCTTGTATAGAAAATCATAGAAATCTTTTGAGAAAAATTTCCCCCGAAGCCATAGGCAAAAGTTATGCCTTTTTTGCAACTGCAACAAGCTCTGCAAACGCTGCTGGCTCACGAACAGCCATATCAGCCAAAACTTTGCGGTTGAGGTTGACATTTGCTTTTTTCAAGCCGCTGATGAAACGTGAATAAGAAATGTCGTTGGCGTGGCAACCTGCATTGATGCGGGTGATCCAAAGTGCACGGAAGTTTCTTTTCTTTTGTTTTCTGCCGATGTAAGCATATTGCCCACTCTTCATCACCTGTTCGCGTGCGGTGCGATAGAGTTTGCTCTTTGCACCAAAGTATCCTTTGGCTTGCTTTAAAATTTTTCTGCGTTTTTTAACTGCGTTTACGCCTCTTTTAATTCTCATGTTGCACTCTCCTATTCACTTACTTTGCAAGCAAGGTCTTGATGTTTTGGGTGTTCTTCCCATTGATGTAAGAGCCCTTGCGAAGCTTTCTTTTACGACTTTTGTTTTTGGCTGTCAAGAAATGACCCTTGCCTGGTCTTGCATACTTGACTTTCCCTGTTGCGGTGAGTGAAAATCTTTTCTTTACGCCGCTGTGTGTTTTTTGTTTAGGCATTTTCTTTTTCTCCTTTTACGCTTTTTTCGGACTGATTACAACAGACACATTCTTCCCCATTACGGCTGGCTCTTTGTCCACCGTGCCAAACTCGGAAAGTTGTGCCACAAACTTCTTGACATCTTCAACCGCATTTTTGACATAGGCTTGTTCACGTCCACGCATGCGAAGCGAAACTTTCACCTTGTCGCCGTCTTGCAAAATTTTCTGAGCACTTTTCAGTTTGAAATTGACGTGATATTCATCAATTCTCATGGAAAGTTGAATCTCTTTAATTTCGCTGATTTTTTGATTTTTGCGAAGTTCTTTCTCTTTTTTGATGGCGTCAAACTTATATTTTCCATAGTCCATAAGTTTGCACACCGGCGGATTTGCTTGTGGCGACATCAACACAAGGTCCAGACCAGCCTGGTCGGCTTTTGCTTGTGCCTCTGCCCGTGAAAGCACGCCAAGTTGCTCGCCATCCTCACCAATAAGACGCACTTCTTTTGCATAAATTTGGTTGTTGATTTGAAGTTCTTTAAAAATTGTCGTAATCTCCTTTAAAAAAATTCTGCAAAATTGCAGAATTCCCCGAAATCAAATTAAATTTGCTTGCCATTGTGAAAACACTCAGGCAAAAGTTTTACATTCAATTTGTGTGACCACATCAAAACAAAATTCGATGGGTGAGAAGGGAATCTTCTGCTTTCTTACGTGCAATATCTTATCACAAAAAACATTGCATGTCAACTGTTTTCCCACTTTTTTTCAAATTTTTTTAAAAAAAAGGGAAATTTTAAATACCTCACACATTTTTTGTGCGATTATTAAGGTCAGATTCTTTCTTCAAAACTTTTTTGTTGTGGGCAGATTTCGCTGTATTATTCTTATCCTGCTTTTTCTTTTTCCTATTTTTTATAAGCGATTTAACAAAATCTGCAAACGAAAACTCAATCACTTTTCCAGTGGCAAGCACAACTTTCTCGCAGTTTTCCACCGCGTAGCCTTTCAGCACCGCCTTGTCAAAAATTGTCAGGCCCGCAATCAGAGAACTGACAAAACAGGTGGCGAGAAAATATAGCCCCGCCTCTTGAATGTGCATGGCAAGCACCAAACTCACACCCCCAGCACCGCTGAGGATGCCGCAGATGTCCCCCACAACGTCCCCGCAGAACGAAGAGACTTTTTCCCGACTTTGACAGAGCTTTTTTGCCGTGGCAAAGCCCTTGGAGGAAGAATATTTTTCCAAATTTTCAAGCGACGTGCTTGTGACAGCCACGCCAATCATGTCGAAAATTGAGGCAAAAACCATAAAAAAAATGATGACAAAAAGCGAAAGAAACGCCGGCAGAGTTGGAAACAAACTTTGCGATACGACACTGAAAAAAATGGACAAAAAGATTGAAAGCACAAAAGTCCGCACCGCCCAGTTTAAATTTCGAATTTTCATATCATATTATATTTTTCCATCACAAAAAATAGGACATATTAATAAGACAAATTCCGCTAGACCAAAATTAATTTGATAAATGAAACAAAGAAGCAGTTTAATAAAAATTTGTGTGAGAAATTTTTATCTTTAACTTATCAAACCACATTTCAATGAAACAAAAAAACGATACAAAAATGAAACAAAACAAAAAAAACACAATCACATAAAATCCCATATATTGTGCCTATTATGCAGCATACTACACCACTTATAGTGTAGTATGCAAGATTTGTGAAGTGATTATTGTTTTTCTATTCCAATTTAGAGTGCATTTTCGTAAAATACGCGTGTTTAATTTTTCAACTTCTTAATAAGGTCTTGTCGCCTCGTTTGAGTGATAAGCTTTGTATTTTTTCATATAATTTTAAGAAGTTTTTATTTCAAGCAGTCTTTTTCAACACAGTTTTACTTTTCAATCTCTTCAATTTCACCGCGAATCATCTCTCGAAGTTCGGAGATAAGGTCGCCGAAATTGATGAAAAGTTTTTCGCCACTTTCACGCATCGTCACCTCAGCCTGAGAGTTGGCAATGGTTTTTGGGCTGATAAGCACGCGGATTGGCAAGCCCATCAGTTCGCTGTCGGTCAACTTCACACCCGCGGACACGTTGCGGTCATCATACAGCACCTCGATGCCCGCACTTTGCATGTTGCGATAAAGTTCTTCGGCAAGAGCACTGACATTTTCGTCATCCATGCGAAGCGGGCAAAGATGGACGTGCCAAGGTGCGATTGTCATTGGCCAAACAAGCCCTTTGTCGTCCGCCTTTTCCTCAATTATGCTGGCAAGGCTGCGTCCCACGCCGATGCCATAGCAGCCCATGACTGGCTCTTTTGCTGTTCCGTCCGGCATAGTCACCTTCATGCCCATGCTCGCGGTGTATTTGGTGCCAAGTTGGAAGATGTTGCCAATTTCAATGCCGCGAGTCAGCGTCAATTCATGGCCGCACTTGACACACTTTTCGCTCTCTTTGACAAGCGAAACGTCCACAAATTCCACGCCATTTAAGTCACGCGAGGCACTGACGTTTTTGAGGTGAAAATCCTTTTTGTTGGCACCCGTCACAAAGTTTTCCAGCCCTTGCAGTGTGGCGTCATACACAACCACGCTTTCCGCTGGCACATGCAAGTTCACGCAGCCAATGTTGCCTGCACAAAGCCCAAATTCTTCCACCTCAACTGGCAGAAGTTCGCTTTTTGCAATTTTTTGCAGCTTCACTTCGTTCACGTCGCAATCCCCTCGCAGGAAAACCACCACAAGACGATGGTCGGATGTTTGATAGCAAACCGCCTTCGCCGTGTGCTTGGCGTCAACTTCCAGAAACGCACAAACTTCCTCAATGGTGTGAGCGTTTCCGGTGAAAACTTCTTCCATTTCCCCCGAAACGGTGTGGTCATTTTCGTCTTTTACGGAAACTGCCACCTCCATGTTGCTGGCATAGCCGCAGTGTGGGCAGATGACAAGTCTATCTTCGCCGACGTCCGTCACTGCCATAAATTCGTCCGCAACCTTGCCGCCCATCATGCCGGTGTCACTTTTCACAGCCGTAAATTTTTTGAAGCCAATCCGCTTGAATATGCGAAAATATGCTTCATACACCTTTTTATAATAATTTTCCAAGTCCTCCTGCGTGGCGTGGAAAGAATAGGCGTCCTTCATTGTGAACTCGCGTGCACGGATAAGGCCGCCGCGAGGACGTGCCTCGTCGCGATATTTTGTCTGAATTTGATACACCATAAACGGCAGTTGGTCATAACTTTTCACGGTGTTAAGTGCCATATGCACAGCGGCCTCCTCGTGTGTCATGCCCAGCACCATGTCATGCCCCGTGCGGTCTTTCAGCCTGACCATCTCCTCCTTGATGGAGGAATATCTTCCGCTCATTTCCCAAAGCTCACGTGGCATAACCACAGGGAAAAGCACCTCTTGCCCGCCAAGAGCATCCATCTCCTCGCGGATGATGTTTTGAATTTTTTGATTGACCCGCATCGCAGGTGGCATCAATGTGAATGTGCCTGTGCTGACCTGCTTTATGTATCCCGCACGCAAAAGCAGGATGTGGCTTTTCAGTGTCGCTCCGTTTGGGACTTCTTTAATTCTTTCTCCAACAAGTTTAGATATTCTCATTTTCTTCTCCGTTTTTAAACTTCTTCTTCCGAGACGCCGTCAAGAGTTTTTTTGATTTCAAACAGCTTTCCAGAAGTTTTTGCCAGTTCTTCTTGCGAAAATTTCGCCAGCACTGCTGCCCGTTCAAAAAGTTCTTGGGCATGCCTTAAAGGCAGGTTTTCAGATTCCAACTTCTGAATGATTTCTTCCATTTCTTTGATGGCATCTTCATATGTCAAATTTTCATTCATCTCTTCTCTCCTGTTGGGATGGCAATTTGCCCATCCACAAAATTGATTTCAATCGGTTTGTTTAGGTCAAGTTCTTTCAGCCTGCCAACGTTCCTGCCCTGCTGCTCTATTTTAGCATATCCCAGTGCCAAGATGTCAAGCGGATTGAGTTTGTTGAGCGTCGCTAATTTCAATTTGAGAGCATAATCACTTTGCACAAGCAGAGATTCCAGTTTGACAGACGCCTGCTGTGCAAGTTTGTGCAGCCTAAGCCGCCGCTGCTGCACAATGTCGTCCATTTGGGAAATAAGGATGTTTTTCGTCCCGCTGAACAGCATTGTTTTGTCCGCAAGGTAGCCTTCCAACAGTCGCGAAAGTCGGCTTGCCTCACGCTTTAATGCCGCACCCAAATTTTTGGTGTCTTTTGTGAGAAGCTCTGCCGCAGCACTTGGCGTCGGAGCCCGAAGGTCACAGACAAAATCGATAATGGTGAAATCAACCTCATGTCCCACCGCAGAAACAAGCGGCTTTTTGCATTCATATGCTGCCCGAGCCACCGTTTCGGTGTTGTATGCCCACAAATCGTCCAAACTGCCGCCGCCGCGTGCCACAATCACCGCGTCAACGCCGTCATATTCGGAGAAAAATCTGATGCCGTCCGCAATTTCAAATTCCGCCCCATTGCCTTGCACTTTTGTGTCATAAAGCACGATGTCGATGGACGGATTTCTTCGCCATGTGACATTTTTGATGTCCTGAATCACCGCCCCCTCTTTGGATGTGACAACGCCAATGCGTTTTATGCTTTCGGGCATCTTTTTTTTGTGGGCCTCGTCAAAAAGTCCTTCGCGTGAGAGTTTTTCTTTCAGTTCCACAAACTTTTGAAACAAAAGACCCTGCCCAGCCTTTTCCACCTTTGACACCACAAAATTGAAGCGGCCAGATTTTGTATAAAAATTTGGCGAGCCGGTCACCACAACCTGCTCACCCTCTTGAAACTGCCCAGAAAGTTCTGCATAAAAGCAGACGCACGGCAGAGAGCTTTCTTCGTCTTTTATGGAAAAATATGTGGCAGATTTACTGAATGAAACGCCAAAAACTTCTCCAACAATGTTGATGTTGTGGAGAAGTTCTTCCGCATTGAATATGTTTTTGACATAGTTGTTAAATTTTGTGACCGTGATGGTGTTCATATCATTTGATTATTGCCGAAATAAGCCCGTTGATAAACTTGTGCGACTTTGGAGTGCTGTATTTTTTTGCAAGTTCCAACGCCTCGTTGATGGCAACCGCTTCCGGCGTGCCGCAGTAAAGAATTTCAGAAAGTGCAACATACACAATCGCGAGGTCGATTTTGAAAAGTCGGTCATATGAAAAGTTTTTCAGGTTTGCCTCAATTTTTTCTTGCAGCAACGCCTTGTGCTGTTCAAATGCCGCCATTATGTCATCAAAAAACTTCTGGTCGTCCTCTTTTTTGAGTTCCTGCAGATTCTCACTGGAAAGCAGTGGGTCCGGCTGATGAAACAAGCTTTCAAAAACAAGTTTGAAAGCGTTTTCTCTTGCAGTATTACGCATTCTCAACCTCGCTGTCGCAGTCCACATTGATGACGTGAATGTTGATTTTCAAAGGTTTGAGTGCCACCATTGTGGCAAGCGAATTTCGCACATTTTCTTGCACGCGATAAGCAATGTCTGGCACGCTGAACCCCGCAAGGATGTTGATATACACATCCACCGTCAAGGCTCCGTTTTTTTCAAATTTAATTTCCACGCCGTCATCATATCTGCTGACAAGTTTTTTCCACCAAGGACGCTCGGTGTTTGTCACGCTTTGCACGCCGTTTATCTCTTTTGCAGCCAAGTTGATGATTGACGTCAGAATCTTTCTGTCCAGCGTGATTTTTCCGCTTCCCTCTTGATTTTTTACTGCCATAAATTTCTCCTTGTGCTTTGGTTTCGGCTCCCAATTTTTGCGGGAAATTGCCAAAACTTTTCATAAGCAATTTCATTTTAGCACATTCAAAACACATTTTGCAAATTAATCGGCACAAATTCACAAACTAATCTTAATAAATATGATTCGGCATTAAGTTGAAATTCATCAGCACATTTTCATCGCATTATTATTGCAAACTGAGTGGCATAAAATATGCGAAAACTTAGTCGGCATAAATTATGACAATATTTCTCAGTTGCACGCCAAGTTGGTCAATCACGGTGGAGCAGATGTTTGCAACTTCAAGGTCGGTCAAATCCTCCGCCTGTACAACAACGTTCACCTTGTTGTCCGAAAGTGCGATGACGCAGTCAGAAAATCCAAGCAGTTTAATCAGCCCTTCGCAGGTCACTTCTTTGTCCATGCGTTCAATCAACTCTTGACGAGCCTGAATGGCGTTGACAACAGCTGCATCGTTTGGGTCGCCGCTTTCAATGATGCTGTCATAATAAAGTTTTTGCTGGTTGCGAGTGCTTTCGCGGCTGGTGCGATAGGTGGAGAAATATGTTCCGGCTGTCACAGTGGTGTTTGTTTGCTGAATGTTGTTGTTGAGTGCAATGTTAAGATAGCCCGTCACGCCAAGCAGCACAATCATAAGTGTGAGAATGATGATTTTTGTTCTTTTTTTCATGGTTTACTCCTTTGCGGCATCCCGCCAAAATTTTTGACAAACTTCTGCCATCGTCTTGTGTTTTTGTTTGCGAAGAGGTGTCTCTTACCTTTCTTCCATCTCTTTTGAGAAGAAGTTCTTCATTTCCGTATTGCACTTCTTATGCGAAGAAGTTTTTCCATCCTTAGTTTCTCTTGTTCGCTTTGAATTTGGTCTGATTAGAGTAAATTGTTTCGCTCTTTATCCTGCGGAGCAAATTTCTAAGCAATTTTTTCGATTTTTTCTTTGGAGCTGCTCGCTTTTTTTCGCGTCACTTCTTATGTGCTTGTCCAGATTAAACTATGTCAACTTTTGAATGTATAGAAGTGTTTTGCCAAATGAATTTTGTCGAAAAGTGTGCGTGAGTGGAATTTTTTGCCACTTCTTTTTGCGTTCTTAAAAAGTGAAACTTTGAAACATCCCGCTTTTTCATCGCGTTCTGTTCTGCGGCCTCCCTGCCTGCATTTGCCATTTCGATGCGAAAAAAAGTGAGTTGTGCCACACTTGCCATAGTTCGCTACGCAAGAAGTGAGTTGTGCCGCTTTTTCATATGTTTTGTCACGAAAGAATGGTGATGCTCTCCTGCTCAATTTCCAGCACAGTCATGACCGCATCCAGCATTTTCATCTTCACCCCAAAATCGTTCGCCCCGCTGGAAACAATCACTACGCCCCGAATCACCGGGAACCACTCTTTCACCACCACCGGCTCGCCATTCACTAAGATGACAGTTTCGGACGTGATGACCACATCCCCGGCAGTGCTGGAACGCGTCTCAACCTCTTTGGCGTAGTCATAGGTGAAGCCGCTCTCCAAAGTGACGATTGTGCTCACCTTGCCCGCACCAGAAATTTGGGACAAGACATTATTAAGTTTATTTTCCAGCCAGCCTACATATTCTTCCGAAGAGGAAAAAGTGACACTCGTATTCTCCTCTTTTTTGTCAGTTTTTGGCGAAGAAAGAAAAGAAAAATAGATGACGCAGAGCAGTAGTGCCGCAACCATCGCCACAATGATGTGGATGTGCTTGATTTTTCTTAGTTTTTGCCACATCTCTTTAATTTTGGACATTTCAAACCCCCTTTTCGACAATTTTCTTCACAAATTTATCAATCTTTTTATAATTTTTTTGAGTTTTTTTACAACAATTCTTCTTCATAATTTTCACATCACAAATTTTTGTTAAAATTTGCCCCATTTCATTTAATGTTCAATTTTTCATCCGCTGCTGTTCATTCTTTAAAATGCACCGGCGTTGTTTTAAGAAGGTCGAAGCCAGAGATTATGTCGCAGATTTTCATTTTCGCCTTCACAATATCTTTACTCTCGCAATTTTCGGCATATTCAATTTCCCGCACATCCACCTGCACGGCAAAAATTTCCATTTTGTCGGTCAGCACATCGGCGTTGATGGAAATTTTCACACCTCGGATGCCCACCTTTTCAATCTGCTCGGAAATGTCCTCCGTCACGGCGGAAATTTTGTTGATGTTCAGCTGATATAAATAATTTTCCTGAATGGACGCGTCGCCCGTGCCAAGGAAGTTTTCAAACTTAAACTCTTTGCCAAAAAGGGAAGGAAGCGGCATGATTATCACCAGCAGGATGACAAACGAAAAGATGACTTTTGTGTATTTGTTAATCTGCCCCTCAGGCAAAACAAACTCGGCAAGCACGCTTAAAATCACCACGCAGGCAATCGACAAAAGCCATGCAGAAATTCCAGACATCTTCCCCCTCCTTTTAATGCTTTCACACTTTTTCCGCCGCTTAAATTCTCAAAAATTTTCCGCTGGCAAATTTTCCAAACTGTTTCACGACGCTTGGCAAATTTCAAAAACTTTATCGTTAACTTCATAAAAACTTTATCGTGAAACTTCATTAAGATTGCGGGAAGTTAAATCACCAAATTTGCGGAACACATAATCAGCCCGGTCAGCACAAGATACATAAACGCCACCGCAACAAGAAGTGCCACCAAAAGGCTCATGCTTTTTGAGATGTCCCCCACAAAATTGGCGATTTTGTGGTCGCCGATTGGCTCGATTATGCCTGCCATAAATTTGAGCGAGAGCATGAAAAGCACAAGGTTAATCACCGGCGAAAGAATGGTGACAAGCAACAGGAACAGCCCCACTCCGCCCACAGCGTTTTTGATGAGCATGCTGCTTGCCATGACAATGGAAAGCCCGTCAGACACATATCCGCCCACAATCGGGACATAACTTTTGATGGCATATTTTGCCGTGCGAATGGAAAGCCCATCCACCGCCCCTGCCATCACGCCCTGAATGGAAACAAAGCCCAGAAAAATGGTGAAACACAGCCCGATTGTCCACTTGAAAGCAGATTGAAGAAAAGCAACAAATTTGTCTAGGCGGACATTGTTTGAGAGATTCCCAACAATGGAAAAGACGATTGAGAAGATGAAAAGCGGCAGCAGAACATAGGTGATGAGAAGAATAAAAACGTTTGACAAAAGTGCAATCGCGGGCTGATAGATGCCCACCGAAACGGAGCCGCCCACCGCCGTGAGAAGTGTGAGAAGAATGGGAAAGATGGCGTCAAACATAGACTTGACATTTGTCAGTGTTGAGGTGGTGACACCAATCAGTTGCACCAGCGTTGCCCCAAGGAAAATAATCACCACTCCATATGTGACAAAATGGACGATGTTTCCGATTGACTTTCCGTTTGTGGCGGGCTTTAAATTTGACACCATGCCACCAAGAATGGCAATGGAAATTATGCTGGCGATGATTGGCAAAAAGGATTTAAATCCTTCCACAAAAATGGACATCACTGCCGAAAAAAATGAAGTGGAATTTTCGGCATATTCGCCCGAAATGACACTTTCAAGTTTCGCCCCAAACGAGCCGGAGTCAAAAAGTTTTTTCGCCGAAGTGGAAAGTTTTTCAATCACCGCCTCAACGTCCGAAAAATCGAGATTGGAAATTTGATTTTGCACTTCATCTTCCAGTTCTTGCTCCAAATCCTGCATCTGCCCGCTGTCAGCGTAGGCAACATTTGGCACAAAACCCTGGGTGATGTCAAATCTGCCGTAAAAACAGGACAGAAAGATGAAAAATATGACAACAATCGGGCAAACTCGCCTCCAAAGGCTCTTCTTTTTGGAGGACTCCCGCTTGCGAAAACAACCTGGCATCATTTTGGCAATAACTGCATGACGATGTCCAAAATGCTGGTCACGATTGGAAGAGCCATGACCAGAATGATGATTTTTCCGCCCAGCAAAACCTTGTCGCCCAAACTTTGATTGCCAGTGTCATTGCAAAGGCTGGCGGTGAACTCCGTCAAATATCCCACACCAATAATTTTGAAGATGATGGCATAGAGAGAAGAATTGATGCCCGAAGTCTTAAAAATCCCCTGAAAAACTTCAAACACATCGCAAATGTATGAGAGCATGAAAATGACAATCAAAATCCCGCCCACAATGGAAATGATGACCGCGAAATCCGCTCTGACGGGCTTGACAATCAGACACGCCACACACGTCACAACGGCAATAGCCAAAATTT
This sequence comes from uncultured Clostridia bacterium, assembly GCA_947625515.1. Lineage (GTDB taxonomy): Bacteria > Bacillota > Clostridia > Christensenellales > UBA1242 > Caccovivens. The sequence goes on along the minus strand of CANQOO010000003.1, from coordinate 86,107 downwards.
TGTATAGAGTGTCCACATCCGCCCTCCTTTTTCAATTTGTTTTTCAAAAATTTTCTAACTTTTTGAGTTTGTTTTTCAGAAAATTTTTAACTTTTTCAGTTCGTTTTCAGAAATTTTCTAGCCTTTCAAGACGAGGTTTCGCGAAAATAAAATGCAAAAATTTTCTTGCAATTTTAACGCAAAATATTTCGGCAACCGTCAACTTTCGCAACAATTCTTCATCTACATCAACCTATCTGAACGAAACGGCAAAGTTGAACATGGTGCGAATGGAAGAGAACAAATCCCCAATCATGGAAAGCACCATAAACAGCACAATCACCACGCCCGCAAGTGTCGCCAGCGTGGAGATGTCTTCCTTGCCGCTGTTCCGCAAAATTTGCCCAACCACCGCGGTCAAGATGCCAATCGCAGCAATCTTGAAAATAATTTCAACTTCCAATTTGCATCACCTCCCTTCATGCAAAATAATTGAAAATTTAGAAAAAAATATTGAAAAATATGGCTAAGATTACAGTAAAAATTATGACAAAAATATCTAAAAAATTTAGTAAAAATTACGACAAAAATATGGCAAAAATTTCTTGAAAAATGCCGGGAAAATTTTTTTAATCAAATCATCACAATGGCAAAGAAAAGCCCCGCCACGACACCCAGTTTGATGGAGAGAGAGCCATATTTCTTTTGCTCTTCGTCACACTTCTTCTTAATCTCACCAAAGCGAGAGACAAACGTCTGAATTTCTTTTGTCTGATTTTCAACGTCGCTTCGTCCCAACGTTTTGAAAAAAAGCAAAATCAAATCTCGCTCATCGGGTTTAAGACAATTGACATTCTTGAAAATTTCGTCGTTGGTCAACTCGCAATTCCTGTCAAGATATCGCACGAAATTTTCATCAATGCCAAGCAAATGTTTTTTGGAGTTTGCATCAAAATTTTCCAGCAGAACTTTCAGCCGCTCGCGTGAGAAATTTATTTCCAGCGACAGTTTGTCCGCCAGCGAAATAAGCGAAGCAAAAAACTTTTTTCTCTTCATATATTTTGTCGAAAAGAAATAGCCCACGCCCACACAAATCACAAAAACAAAGAGAATTAAAAGATATTTCACTGCCACCTCCAAGACTAAGAATTTTTTAAATGATAACTTAAAGCTATTAACTAAATGTAAAAATTTTTTAAAAATTATCGAAAATTTAAAGTTGTTTTTTTTGTTTATTTGATGTAATAATTTTTTCGCTAATTTTTAAGTCAATATTTTTTTGTTAATTTAAGTCAAAATTTTTGCTAGTTTTATGCAAAATTTTTATCAACTTATCTCTATTTTTTTGTTAATTTAAGTCAATAATTCTGCTAGTTTGATGCAATTTTTTTTCGTCAATTTATCTCAATATTTTTTGTTAATTAAAGTTGAATATTTTTTTAATTAAAAGCAATTATTTTAGCGTGTTTATCTGCCGTTTGGGAAATATACGCGAGACAGATTTTCGTTGTAAATTCCTTCAAGTGTGCCGGGTCCGTTGCGTTTGGAAAGAAGGACAAATCGCTTGAAAATTTTTTCCTTCAAGACTTGTTCAAAAAGTGGTTTTTTGCAGAAAACTTCCATGCTTTCGGCGTGAGTGGATGCAAGCAGTCGCACGCCGCACGTGCAGGCATATCTCACCGCGGCAATGTCGTCCTCCTGCCCCAATTCGTCAGTCACGATGATGTCGGGGCTGAGTGACCGTATGCCATTTTCAAAGCCAATTTTCTTGCTGGAAAAAGCGATTTTGTCGGTGAAAGCCGAGTCGATGCCGCAGTCCAGTTCGCCACGCTCGTCCAAAAGAAGAATGTTGTATGGCAGCCCTCTTTGCGAAAGTTGCGAAACAAAATCTCTCAAAAAAGTGGTTTTTCCGCAGCCGGGCGGACTGACAATCAGGGTGTTCTGCACGCCGTCCTCGTCCACCAAAAACGGATATGCACTCAGGCTGCAATTTCTCACCACATGTGGCACGCGAATGTTGCAAGAGCAGAAATTTGTCATGGTTTTGATATGCCCGTTCTCGTCCACCAAATTTCCGCCTATGCCAATTCGCACACCCTCGTCAGTGACAATGAAGCCCTTCTTAATTTGCTCGTTCACGGAATAGATGGAGCATTCACTGGCACGGAAAATCACGTCCTCAATCATTATTTTGCTGGCATAGAGGGCCTGTTTCAAGTTGCTTGTCACGCCATTTTCGCACAAGAAAAACATCTTTCCGCTCACGTTCACCCCAACGGGCTTGTCCGCACGCAGGCGAATTTCGTTGACAGCCTTCATGTTGACCTTTTCCATCAAAATCCGATGCATCTTGTCCGGCAAAATTTTCTCCAACATATTGCACTCCTTGCAATGTAAATCTATGCACCGCCTTGCCCCAAAGCGAAGGAAAATCTGTCACAAATTTGCCGTTTTTGTCGAAGCCGCCTGGCAAGAAGCCATGTCGCCATGTTGCCAAGGTTTTTTGGTGAATTTGCTTGACAAAAGGATGGGATTTGTTTATAATATTCACACTGGGCTAGACGGGGAGATAGCGGTGCCCTGTCACCTGCAATCCGCTACAGCAGGGTCGAACAGTTGCCTCGGTGCAATTTGGTTGAATATGTGTGAAAGTTCCAGGCGATGAAATCAAGGTCTTGTGCAATCGGCCTTTCCGAATCGTGTCAGGTCCTGACGGAAGCATCACTAAGGGAACCAGTTGATGTGCCATAAGGAAGCTTTGGTGGAGTTTGGCACTTTCAAGGCAGTCGGTCATTTTGCAACAAAGCATCCGCCCAGCATCAGAAAAGCAAGGTCGCCCCTTGTTTTTTTGTTGAAAAAAAAGAACCTGCGGCATAGAAATTGAAAAACTTGGCAGAAAAAGAAAAGTTAGAAAACTTGAGAAAATGAAAAGTTAGAAAACTTGGCAAAAAGATTAGAGTTGAAAGTCAGGCATAAAATTTTTGGTAACTCAAAAATGAAAGATTGGCTTAATAGTTGAAAAATTTGGCTCTAAAATGAAAGATTGACCTATAAGTTTAAAGAATTTGGTTTAAAAATGTGGAAAATTTTAAATTTTTTTAAAAACTTTTAAAAAATGCTTGACAAAAAGCCCCCCCCCCCGAACTATACTGCTTAATATAATGTGCCATAGTATATATATGAGATATTTCTTTTTGTTTTTGAAGAAACTTTCTCATACTATTGTGGATAACCTTAAACGCACTTGGAGGGAACATGAAAAAGAAAAGATTTTGGAAAATCATTGGCAGCCTTGCCATGGTCTTGGTGGTGGTTGGTGCCTCGGTTGGAATAACATGGGCGGCTCTTAGCGGAAATGTGAACGCATCGTTCAATGTCACCTACACCGCAAGAAATGTGCATGCAATTATCTCAGGCGAATATGTGACTGGCAGTGGAGATGGCCCTGCCACTGGAAACGCAACAAGCCTTGGGCAAGACCTAACATTTTCTGGCGGAGAACCGACCGGCACAGAGCAGAAGTTTAAGGAAACGCCAGATATCACCCTCAAAACTCCGGACGCATATGTTGAATTTCACTACACAATCCAAAACCTCAGCGACACTGACGGCTTTGGCGTCAAATTGCAACTGACTGGGTTTGACACTGCATCCAACTTGCAAGTCAAATATTCTTCCTCCACCCGCACCACAACGGACGGGACAACGGCACAATACCTTTGCACAAGGTCGTCCCTAAAAAATCTTTATGTCACCCCGCAAGGCAATGTTAAATCTGTCCTCGACATTGGCATCCGAATCTCCCTTGCCAATCCAATCAAGAACGCCACAGGCACCGGCGAATGCACAATTTTCCTCGACAGTTTGGCGGAAAGACCTATCGGGGAACTGTTTGAAGAATCTTCCAAAACTTTTGATGCATACAGCATGAACAAAATTCTGCAACAAATTTCTGGCGATGCGAATGTCAATGTTTCCAACATGACCGCAATTGACACCTTGGCAAAAAATAAAGCCACCTCTACGGACATGATTGCAAACTACAACAAAGTGAACGCCGCAAGTGCAAGCAACTATTCATCTGCAAATGCAAATTATTCTGCATTGAAAAACTCCGATTATTCTAACATTGATTATTCCGTCTTAGCAGATAGTTATGACGCGGAAATACTCATTGAACTGGGCGGACTTTTTTGGACGCCAGTCTATCTTTCCCAAGACGACCAAGAAAACGACATCCTCACCCTCTGGCTTGCGGACAACCAACAAGACGTTTGGTCAAGCAGAAAAAGAGATGAAGGCGAATATTATGGTTTCTTAAATGGTGCGCTTTACAGCGACTGGTCAGCAAACTGGCTTGCCGATCACGAAATGGAGAAATATCCAACCAATATGTATGGAACATCTTATATCAGAGCAGTTATGCTTAACAACGGCGGAGTCTATGCCACATCTGGAACTGAGACAGCGACAGCCGAACAGAGCAAAAATAATGTCTTTGCACTTTTCACAATGGAACAATCTGGCTTGACAGAATTCTTTGTGACGCCAGAGCATGTTTCATGGCAAAAAGATGGCCAAAGTGCAAAAAATCAACTTTCATATGAATACGACTTAGCAAATGAGAACTGGTGGAATGAAACGACTGTAAATGGCTTTTATGGAAAATACAACTATGCTGGCCAAGAAGGCAATGACGCTTGGAAAGATGATTATCTTTGGCTGCCATCCCTAACCGAAACAGGATATGACAATAGCCACATAGGTATCTGGGAAACAACAACCAATCAAAGAAAACTTATGAATATGGATCAGAGTGTTTTAGGCAAGTTTGGCTCAAATAATGACTCCGTTACATTCAACTATTCCTGGCTCCGCTCTGCCTACTGGGACGATTCTCTCGGTGCCTGCGATCTGGGAGCGTCCGGCGGATTATGGCATGAATCTCATGTGAGCCTTTCTCGTGCCGTCCGCCCTGCCCTTCACCTCAACCTCACAGCAGTTGCAAAAAGTTTGGCAGCATAAATTTTAAACAATAAATAAATCAAAAAAATTAATTACTAAAAATAATATAGAATAAAAAAAATATAACAAAAATATTAGAAAAATAAATTAAAAATATTAGAAAAATAAATTAAAATAAAAAAATTAATTTAAAATAAAAAACACCAAATTGCTTGGTGTTTTTTCGATTGTTTATTTCGTTTTTGGTTGAGCCTTTTTCGCTTGCTTTTTTGCCTTTTGTGGTGCTTTTACGGTTTCTTTCAAGTTTTCAACCTCTTGCTTAACCGCCTTTTCGCCCTTGTTTACAAGCTTTTTTGCGTCGTCGCAATGTTTGTAAAGAAGTGCACCAGCAACAAGCCCTGCTCCAAAGCCCATAATCATCCAAACTTCTTTCATTTGCCCCTCCTATGCTTAGGTTGGGCAGAAAGAGAGAAAATATGCAATGAATAGGATAATTTTCGAGATTTTAGAACTTAAATTCGTCCAGCATGCGAATGATTTTGCTGTATTCCGTCTGCTGACCGGTGGAAACGACCAATTTGTCCTGAAAGACAGTGTTTTCGGTGTTTGCGATTGATGCAAATGATGTTGGGGCAGCAATTCGGATATAGTTCGCCACATTGACAAACGTCTTGAACACATCCGAGCCGTCAAAAAGCACATTTGGGCAGTTGAAGAGCAAACTTTCCACCAAAATTTGGTTTGACACGGCGTTGTAACGCTTGCAGAACAGCGTGTTGAAGATTTTAATCATGTCGTTGAAGATTGTGCCGCATGCGGATTGCTTGTATTCCAAATTTTCATAACGCGAACCGAACGAGATGTCGCAAAATTTGTTGCGGCGTGCAGTGTAGAGTTTGAAAGTGCTTTCAAGCGAGTCGAACGCAGTGACATAGATGTTGATTTTCACATTTGTGCCAAAATCCTCCCGCCCTACAATGGAAAAATGGCGGTCATATTCATAGATGAGCGACGTTTGTGACAGCATATCCGCAATGCATAAAACAAGGTCGTGCCGAAAATTTGAGAGTTGATATTTTTCAATCGTCTGCGGTGCCGGCTGAGGATTCTCCTTTCTTCTTTTTTTATATTTCTTCCTTCCCAGCCGCCACGAAGCACGAAACTCCCGCCAAGCAAATTTCCAAAAGTTTTTCACGGTTTTGGTGTTCATTTCAATTTGTGGGTTTTCAATGCCCAGAAAGAAACTGAACTCTGAAAGTTGTGTGACCGCCCCCGTGCAAATCTCGTTCACGGGAATAAGCACGCATTTTTCGGGCAACACAAACGGAGTTTTTTGCGAAACACTCTCCACAGCAGACGAAACAAGACTGAAAACAGTGTTTTTCACGTTTTCAATAAAGGTTTGATTGCTGCTTTCATTCAAACTTTCAACCAATGCACGGTTAAGTTCACTTTTCATTTTTTATCCTTTGATTTTTTGTTTCGCACAAAAATTTGCTTTCAGTTGTTGCAAGTTGCACTGCAACACGCTTTTTTGTTCATGATGTATGCGGCAAGGTCAACAAGTTTGTTGGAATAGCCCCACTCGTTGTCATACCAAGCCACAAGTTTGACGAATGTTGGCGAAATCATGATGCCCGCCTGCACATCGAAAATGCAGGTGCGTGGGTCGCCAATGAAGTCGCTGGAAACAACAGGCTCGTCGGTTATGCCCACAATGCCAGCCATCTCATTTTTGCTGGCACGTTTGACTTCTGACACAATTTTTTCATACGTTGTTGGCTTTTTCAGTCGGCAGGTCAAATCCACCACCGAAACATTCAGTGTTGGCACGCGATAACTCATGCCGGTCAGTTTGCCTTTAAGTTCTGGAATGACCTCGCCCACAGCTTTTGCCGCACCTGTTGAAGACGGAATGATGTTGTAGGACGCTGCTCGCCCGCCTCGCCAATCTTTTTTGCTTGGCCCGTCCACGGTCAGTTGAGTGGCAGTGGTGGAATGCACTGTGCTCATCAGGCCTTCCTCAATGCCAAAAGCGTTGTGAATGATTTTTGCCAGCGGAGCCAGGCAGTTTGTTGTGCAAGATGCGTTTGAAACAACATCCATATCACTTGTGTATTTTTCGTTATTCACGCCCATAACAAACATTGGCATGTTTTTGCCAGGTGCAGAAACAACAACCTTCTTCGCCCCGCCCGCAAGGTGTGCCTTTGCGTTGTCATATGCCGTGAACTTGCCGGTGCATTCCAGCACCACATCTGCCCCAACCTGTCCCCAAGGGATTTGCTCTGGCTGCATCTGAGCAAAAAACGCAATTTTCATCCTGCCAACGCAAAGTTTGTCGTCACGAACAGCAACCTTTTCGTCAAAATGCCCATGGATGCTGTCGTGTTCCAGCAAATATTTTGCATAATCCACCGTCAAAAACGGGTCATTGATTGCCACGACTTCAACATCGTCACGCTTAGCCGCAATGCGAAGTGCCAGACGGCCAATTCTTCCAAAGCCATTGATTCCAATTTTAACTTTTTTCATATTTTTTGCTCCTTTTACTTTTTTTGATTTTTTATTTTTATTTTTTCCCTATTTTTTCTAAGTTTCTAATGATTTTTTCACGTTTTTTCTAGATTTTTTTTGATTCATTTTTTAAAAATTTCTTAAATTTTTGATAATTTCCTGAAAAATTTTGTGCCAAGAAAATCTATCTCAAATCTATTTGTTTCACGCAGTCATTTCTTCCGCCCTGCCATATCTCAAATTTCCAACGGCAAGAGTCCGCGTGAAGTTGACAAGCCCGACAAACCACAAAAACAGTGCCAAGAAAATCCAAAAAATTACCAAAATCACAGTCAGCACGTGCAGCGGCGTGAACACGCACACAAGCACTCCGCCCGCCACGCTTGCAAGAAGCACAAAAGTCCACAACAAAAACAAAGAGATGTTTCCCCAGCGAGAATAATCTTTTTTCACCTGCCTTTCTGCCGTTTCCACCTCTTCTATGTCCAGCCCAACAAAACGATTGATGCGGCTTGCCATTGAAAGGTCGCGGATGGTGGACATAAGCTCAAACATATTTTCGCCAAAGCATATGGCGGAGATGTCTTCAAAAAATGTGAACGCAAAGAACCTCTTTACAATTTTTTCGGCAGCTTTTTTCATGAACGAAACAAATTTTGAGTGTTTCGCCTTCAACGCCACAATGTCTTTGCTGGATGACGCCAGTTTTTCAAACTCCGCATCGGTCAGCGGACGGCGGCAGACAAGCACCTTGCCCCGCTGCATATTCACGCTGTGCAGCGAGTTTATGATTTCTTCCATTTTTGCCGTTTCGGAAAAAGTGTGAATTTCAATGTCCAAAACTTTCTTGTCATTTTCAAACTTGGCAGATTTTCGCCCGCGTTTGCCGGATTTTTCATTCTTTTGGTCGTTTTGAGCAAGATTGAGCGTCAGCCCTTTGCGGATGCCGACAAAAACCTTAGCATCCTTGCCTGCAAGGCTGCCTAGGAATGGAAGATATTTGTCCGGGTCGTCCACAATGGGCAATATGAGATTTATCACTTGCTCACCCCCGAAAATTTTTTCAGACGCCTTGCGTGGCGGCCGCCCTCAAACGAGGTTGTGAGGAAAGTTTTGACGATGGCGATTGCTTTTTTCTTTCGCAAATTCCCCGGCATGCACAGCACATTGGCGTCGTTATCTTTGCGAGAAAGCATTGCCATTTTGGTGTTCATGCAAAGTCCCGCACGGATTTTTGGATTGCGATTTGCCACCATGCTCATGCCGATGCCAGAGCCGCAAATGAAAATGCCGACATTGTTTTTGTCCTCCAATACCTTTTCAATGCCAAGTTTGGCAAAATCCGGATAGTCCACCGGCTCTTTGGAATATGACCCAACGTCAATCGTGATGATGTTCTGCTGATTGAAAAAAGTCTTTAACGTTTCCTTCAAAAGATATCCGCGGTGGTCGCTTGCCATAACAATCATTTTGCACCTCTCAAATTTTCGATTTTGTCCAACAATATTGACACGTTTTTTTCAATTTGTTTTGCCGATTTTTCATAAACTTGCATGTCCTGGCCATATGGGTCGCCCACGCTGCCTGCAAGGTCCTCAAAACTGAGGCATTTTTTGGAGCCAATTCGGTGTTTGTGGTCGTCCGTCACCGCAACATACAGCACATCCGGCTTGACTTTTTTCAGTTTTACGCTTTTGCGATTTCGCCCATCATAGCCCAAAAGTTTAAGCGTTTTGGCGGCGTTTTCGGAAATGTTTTCGCCAGTTGCACACAGTCCTGCCGATGAAAATTTGACATTTTTCATCTTGCGGGCTTTCGCCATTTTTTTTGCGATGCGTTCCGCCATCACCGACCGGCAAGTGTTGCCCGTGCAAACAAAACAAATTTCAATCATATGATTTTTGCCCTATCAAACACATTGTAAACTAAAAAGAAAAAATTTCAAAACAATTTTGCAAAATTTTTGGCAAAAGCGGCATAATATCCAAAATCTCAGCCACCATTTTAAAAAACTAAAATTTGACACTTTGCACATTTGCTCTTGACAAACACAGCGGCAGTTTGCTACAATGAAAGAAATTGGAGGGATGATGGGAAATGTTGCGGCTGGCAATTATGCCGATTTTATCATGATTTCGGAGCAAAGCCTTGCAGACTTTGACGAGTTGATGCTTCAACACATAAAAAAAGCCAATGAAGAAAAGATGTCCAATCTCTTCCGTGAGCGGGCTAAAAATGGCATGTCGGTGATTGACCTGTTTTTGAAGAAGCAAAAGAAAGAACTTTTATGTGCAATCATAGACCGCATGCCAAACGCTGTTACCCTAAGCGACGGGCGAGATTTCATGGTCAACGTTGCAAAATGCAAAATGGAAGATGTGTGCATATATGCAATTCAAAAAAGGCCAGAACTATGCAAGGTGCAAGATGAATTTGGCAACACATTTCTTCACGTTGCCGTTGCAAATGGGCTGCTGAAAGTGTTTGATATGGTGAAAGATAATCCTGAAACATATGTTTGCAACGCAAAAGGCCAGACATATTTGCACTTTTCCGCTGGCAAGACAGAATATGTCGATTCTTGGCTTCAAATTTTGCAGCAACACCCCGAGTGTGCCAGCATTCAGGACGAGCATGGTGGCACATTTTTGCACTATGACGCCTGCAGCATATTAAAATTGTCGGATGAAGAAATAGCCCGCCGCAAGGCCGTCTATCTTGAAGCCTTAAAAGATCCAATTCTGCCCTTCTTGCAAGATGAGCATGGAAACACTTTTTTGCACTATGCCGCCGCTTTGCCTCAACTGAATGAAGTGTGCATCAAGGCATTGAGTGTGCCAGGGCTTGCAAACATTCAGAACAACAACGGAGACACATTTTTGCACATGGCGGCATTTGCTGGCAACAATGAGCTTTGCAATGCCGCAAATGGACAAGTGGAGGATGTGCCAAATCGCTTCAAAGAAACATATCACAGCATTTTGGCGAGTGGCAACCGCATGACCCAAAAAACATTGCCAACCATCACCGTCCCTGCCAGCCCGGACATCTCTCAGGGCTGGAAGAATCCATTCTTGGAGAAAATAAAATAGCTCTCCGCTTTATAAGAAAATCATCAGTTTAATAAATATCGCATTATAAGGAAAAATATCAACCTAAGGAAATCAACATCGCCTTAAAAGGAAAATTTTAACTTAAAAATTATAAGGAACATCGTCAGATTAAATACATAAATTTTTTTGCAAATTTGTCGCCAATATTTGGCGGCTTTTTATTTTGCATTCCTAATTTTTGCTATTTTCTTAGAAAAATTTTTGCAGTATCCGGGCTGCTTGCATAAATAATATGCAAGAGGTGGTGATGACAAACGAAATTGACGCGTTGCTTGAAATCATGCAGCACATGCCGCCGCACGCGTTTGATGAGCAAATGAAGAAATATATTCAAGAGACAGAAGATGCCGATTTATTCCTCAAAAAATCCAGTTGCGGCAAGACGCTTTTGCAGGAATTTCAGCAGACGCGGGAAGAGTTGCTTTGCGGCATAATGCAGCACTTTCCGCACCTAAACCGATTGCAGGACAGCAACAAAAACACCTGCCTGCATCACGCGGCACAAGCTGGCTTTGAAAACGCCTGTTTGCTCGCACTGGAAGCGGAGCCTAGTCTTGCGGAAATTCAGAATGTGGACGGAGCGACATTTTTGCACCTTGCCGCGAATCGTGGAATGAGCAAGGTTTGCCTGTTGGCGTTGGACGTGAATCCAAAAGCGATGGAAATTCAGGACGACGAAGGCAACACTCCACTGCACTATGCCGCCTGGCGAGGACTGAAAGACATTTGCCTGCTTGCGGAAAGTATGGAAAGATTTAATTGCATCAAAAACAACAATTTTGAAACGTTCAAAAGTGTTGCCCAACGCAGCGGAATTAAATTTCCAAGTCAACAAAAACAATTTGAAACGTTGGAAGACGTGCTTCTTGCACGAAAAACACAAATTAAGTGCAAAGACAATCCTTTAAAACACACGCAAAAATAATATCAAAAATTTGTCAAGCAATTATAGTAAAAATTCGTTTAGCAATTATAATAAAAATTCGATTAGCAATTATTTAGCAATTATTGTAAAAAGCTGTAATTATAAAAAAATAACAAAAATTATATAAAAATTTTGACAAGCATTTATAAAAACAAAAACAAACAATTATAAAAAAATGCCAAAAAATTATATAAAAAATTCGACATAACACAAAATTATCTAAAATTCAGTATGAAATTAATAAGAAACTCACACAGAAGCAATATATAAAACAGAAAAATATAATAAACAACAAAAAAATCAGGTCTCCCCGATTTTGTTCTTTGTAAAGCATATTTATTTTTTCAATTACTCAATTCTTTTTTGTGCTTCTTTCTTTTTTTTGCAACATTTTCACATTGTTTGTTGCAATTATTTTATTGTGATTTTGCGAGGCTTGTAAAGTTTGTCTAGATTATATTTTTCTCTCACGCGTGGCAGGAAGATGTGGAGGGTCAAATTTTGAAAGTCAAACACAATCCACTCGCCCTTGAAATAGCCCTCAATTTTGTCCGTATAGCCATATTTTTCCGCAATCACATCTGCGGCTTTTTTGCTGTCGAGCGGCTTGCTGGACGTGCAAAGAATGATAAATTTTTCTTGGTCGCCTTCCGTGAGGTCATAGACCGAGATGTTTTTCATTTTGTTTTCCACAAGCAAATCGACAAACTGTTTGATGTTCATCATAATTATATATTATCAACTTTTTGAGCGTTTGTCAAACATTTTGAAATTCTTTTTGTTTTTTGTGGAAAATATTTGCCTTATGTGACACAACAATATCTTCCCGTCCATAACATAATTCAAATGCCGCAAATAAGTTTAAAAAATGTCCATCGTGGCAAAAATTGTGGCGTGAGAAAAGCAAGAATCATTTTTCAAGAAATTCTGCGGTTCAGCCTAATCTTTTTACTGTGCTTTGTCTGGCTGAGATACTTTCTTCGCCCACTTTGGCTTGTTTTGCTGGCGACGACTTTGCTGAGCGGCGTGATTTATGCCATTCTGTTTTTCCTGAGCAAACGCAGGCAGGACAAACTGGGGCTGAAAATGAAAGAGAAAGAGGACGCAGAAAACATGTTTTTCTCGCTGTCATGTGCCGACAAACCAATGGAATTTTTTGCCAAACTTGCCCGCAAAAAACATCCCGACGTGACGAAAAGAAAGGACTATGTGCTGATACGTCATCCCGATGAAAATGTCTGCACAGTGCTGTGTGCCGACCTGACTTTTGACGGGCTGACCGTGACAAAATTTATGCAACTTTATGGCAAGGTGAAAAAAGAAAAGGCGACCAAAATTGTCATCTGCTGCAAATTTGTCGCCGACAAACAACTTTTTTCGCTTGTGCGAAATTTCAGCGAAAAGTTCCTGTTCTTGGATGAGTTTGCCACCTATCAACAACTCTACAAGGCCTATGATTGTTTTCCGGACATCACGCACAAACTTAGCGGCAGCAAAATGACGTGGCGAGATTTTGTGGCATATTCCTTCAACAAAAAAAGGACAAGAGGCTATCTCTTCTCCGCCATTGTGCTGATTTTAAGCGGGCTATTTGTCCGCGTGAGCATCTATTATTGCTTTGTCGCCTCAATTTTGGTGACATTCGCACTTTTTTCGCAGTTCAACACAATCTACAACGCGAAACAAAGCCCCCAAGTGTTGTGAAAAATTCGATACTAACAAGATTTTAAAAATTTATTCTTGAAATCTAGTTGAAATTAAATTTCTCAAAAAAAAGATGCAACAAAAAAGTGATGCTGCGAAAATAATAAAAAATTTGCATTTATGGCAACTCGATATGTTTGAAGTTTTTGCGTGTGGAAACTTTATAAAGAATGAAATTGTTGCCAATAACCTGCACAACCTCCGCACCAAGTCGGCCGGCAACCTCTTCGGCGACGGTTCGCGTCGATTCGTCCGCATTTTTCAGCACCCTAATTTTCACAAGTTCCCGTGCTTCCAAAAGCAGGTTGGCACTTTCCAGCACATTTTCCGTCACGCCCTCCTTGCCAATCTGCATCAGCGGGTCAAGAGCATTTCCAAGCCCTCGCAAAAACGCACGTTGTTTTGTTGTAATCATTCTCGCTCCTTTATTCCTAATATTTTGTCCAATTTATTTTGATTTTCCCCATTCATTATTGATTTATCAAATTTTCTTATTTCATTTCGATTTTGTTTTCAATTTTGTATTTTTTGCCAATTTTATTTCCAAGTTTTTGACTGCATTTTTTGTTATTTTTTTTCTTAATTTTTCCGATTATTTTTAAATTGCATGATTTTTATTATTTTTAAAAATTCCACATGTTGCGGTGGTATGCATGCATAATACACCTTATATTGTGGTGATATGTAATTTTTCTATAATTTTAAGCAATGTTTTGAATGCATTTTATAGAACATTCTTATTCAAACATTCTTATACATTTTTATAGCACATTTGATGCGTCTTTCTTAAAATCTTCATTCCATATATTCAAAACTGATGTCTTTGATGACAACAGTGTCACCCTCTTTCAGCCCTTTTTCTTTCAATAGGTCAATAACGCCCATTTCTTTCAGTCTCGTCTGAAAATATGCAAAAGAAGTTTGGTCGGAAAGCACAACGCCGCGAATTAAACTTTCAATTCTTCCGCCTGAAATCTCAAAACTGCCATCGCTGCGGCGGGAAACTTCAATGCTGGACACATCCTTCTTATCAAAATCAAACTCCTGCACGGCAAGTGGTGCTTTCTTTGGAATTTTCTTCAAATTCTCCAATATTTTGCGTTTAAGCTCTTCGATGCCATCACGCGAATATGAAGAAATCATCAGCACATCTTTCACTTTGGTCGCTTTGCAAAAGTCCTCAACTCGCTTTTCCAGCTGCTCTTTTTCCAGCAAGTCGCATTTGGAAAGCACCACAATTTGTTTTGTTTTGGCAAGGTCCGCGTCATATTTTGCAAGTTCTTCATTGATTATGCGAAAATCATCCTCGGCATGGCGGCCTTCGCTCTCGGAAATGTCCACAAGATGCACAATAAGACGCACCCGCTCCACGTGTTTCAAGAAGTAATGCCCAAGCCCCAAGCCCTCGCTGGCACCCTCAATCAGCCCCGGAATGTCAGCCACCACAAATGTTTCGCCCAGCACTTCGCACACGCCCAAATTAGGATAAATGGTCGTGAATGGGTAGTTCGCAATTTTAGGATTCGCGTTTGAAATCACCGACAAAAGCGTGGACTTGCCGACATTTGGAAAGCCCACCAGCCCGACATCAGCGATGGTTTTAAGTTCCAAAATCACTTCCCGAAGCTCGGTGACCTCGCCCGTCTGCGAAAAAGATGGGGCCTGCTTGATTGACGAGCGATAATATGCGTTCCCGTGGCCGCCCGCCCCGCCTTTGAGTGCCACAAATCGCGACCCATCCTCGCTCAGGTCGGCGATAATCTTGTCCGTTTTTGGATTGACAAGCACTGTGCCGGTTGGCACCTCAATAATTTCGTCTTTTCCGCTTTTGCCTGTTTGATTCTTCTGATGCCCGTCCTCGCCATTTTCGGCAACAAATTTCTTTTTAAAGCGGAACGGATAGAGCGTGTTTAAATCGTTGGTCGCAACAAAAACAATGTCGCCGCCCTTGCCGCCATCGCCGCCATCGGGGCCACCATTGGCATTCAACTTTGTTCGCAAAAAAGATGTTGACCCCTTGCCACCATTGCCTGCTTTTATCGAAATTTTCACTCTATCAAGAAACATATTCCACCTTCAAATCATCACATTTTCAAAACATGCAAATGCATCTCAATTTTTCACATTTCACACGCGTGAGTGCGGGCATTCGCGATTGAAAACACATTTTTCGCACTCCGGCTTCATCGCCTTGCAAGTGTATCTGCCAAAAAGCACCATTTGATAGTGCAGCCGCGACCAGTTTTTCTTTGGAAAGATTTTGCAAAGTTCCTCTTCGCATTTGTTTGGGTCTTTGGTCAAAACCAGCCCCAGCCGATTGGAAACGCGAAGCACGTGCGTGTCCACTGCAAAATTGTCCCCGCCAAACGCCACCGCCATGACCACATTCGCCGTCTTTCGCCCCACGCCGGCAAGCGTCAACAAGTCGTCGAAATTTGCTGGCACTTGCCCGCCGAAACGCGTCAAGATGTCCGCACTCATTGCCTTGATGGCCTTTGCCTTGTTGTGATAGAAGCCGCAGGAATGAATTTTCTGTTCAAGTTCTCCTTGCGAAATTTTCAGGAAAGCGTCCGGCGTGTTGTGCGTTTTAAAAAGTTCTCGCGTCACCTGATTGACACGCTTGTCGGTGCATTGTGCGGAAAGAATCACCGCCACCAGAAGTTCAAACGGATTGTTGTGTTCAAGTTCACACTTTGGGTCTGGCACCATGATGTCCAACCCCTTCATGACAAATTCCGCCGTCAATTTTCTTTTCACCTTACGCCCCTTCTCGCGATATTTCTTTCTCTTTTTTCAAATCCACTTTTCAAAATTTCGCCATATTCTTTATTCTGTCCGATTTATTTGAGTATTGCTCAATTTTTCAAGAGTATTGCACAAATTTATGAGTAAAATTACACAATTTTATCTAAGCAATAAAGTCCTTGTGTTAAAATAGTCAAAATGTCACTTCATTGTAGGGAAAAGCACGACATCGCGGATGTTCGGGCAGTCGAACGCAAACATCAAGAAGCGGTCAATGCCAAAGCCCAGCCCAGAAATTGGAGGCATGCCATGCTCCATTGCCAGCAAGAAGTCCTCATCGACATCCATTGTTTCCTCGTCGCCCGCCGCTTTTTCTTTCAGTTGGTCCTCCAAGGTTTTTCTTTGTGTGATTGGGTCAACAAGTTCGCTGTATGCCTTCACAAGTTCTTGCCCGCCAGCGACAACTTGGAAAACGTCAATAATTCTGTCATCTTTGTCGTTGCGACGTGCAAGCGGAATGAGCGATGCAGGATAGTTAAACAAAATTGTCGGCTCCACAATGTCAGCACGGATTTTGCGTTTGTAGATATAGTCAATCAGCGTGCGGACGGTCTTGCATTCTTCAAGTTCGGCATAAGAGAACAGTTTTTGCTTTTCAACTGCAATCTTTTTCAGTTCGTCCACATCGTCAACAGACAAAAAGTCGCAGCCCAAAAGTTCTCGCATGCGTGCCACATAGTCCACCCGCGGCCAAGCCCCGTCAAAGTCAATTTCCTGCCCCTGATAGTTCACTTTTGTTGTGCCAAAGCAGGTTTTGAAAAGTTCCACAATCATCTTCTTAAAGAAAGCGATGTTGTCCTCAAAATTCCAATAGGAGGCATACCACTCAACCTGTGTAAACTCCTGCAAGTGTGCCGGGTCCATGCCCTCGTTGCGGAAATCCTTGCCAAGTTCAAACACGCGGTCGATGCCAGCCGCGATGCATTCCTTCAACGCACATTCGGTGGCAATTCGCAGGTTGCACTGCATGTCAAGAGCGTTGTGATGGGTGAAAAACGGCTTGGCACTTGCCCCCGAAACGCTTGTTTGCAGGATTGGCGTCTCAACTTCAATGAAGCCGTTGTCCTCAAGATATCTGCGAATGAAAGACTCCACCTTGCTGCGAGTCAAGAAAATCTTTCGGCTGTCCTCGTTTGTGATGAGGTCGAGATAGCGCTGGCGATATCTAATTTCCGTGTCGGCAATGCCGTGAAATTTCTCTGGCAGCGGTCGCAGAGTTTTGGAAAGCAAAGTGATTTTTTCCGCCCGCACAGTCACCTCGCCAGTTTGCGTCTGATAGACTTCGCCTTCCACACCAATAAAATCGCCGATGTCAATCATTTTTTTGTAGAAATTATAGTCCTCTTCCGAAAACTCATTTCTGCCGACAGAAATTTGAATGGCGGCATAGATGTCACGAATTTGGCAAAAACCAAACTTGCCCATAATACGGCGAAACACAATTCGGCCGGCAATTTTCACATGCTCGCCAAGCTTCTCGCGAGCCTGCAAGATAGTGCAAGTGCGTTCAAATTTTTCTTTATACGGAATTTCCCCTTCCGCTTTAAGTTGTTCAATTTTTGCACGTCTGATATCAACTTCATTAGACAAATTTTCTTCCATGTTTCTCACCTTTTAAAAAATATTTTTCTCATTAATTTCAGTCTATAATTTCAATATAGAATCGAAACAAATATATCACAAAAATTCCTGCAAGTCAATCAAAAAGAACATTTTGTGAAGTTGATTTATCAAATTGTGAAGTTGATTTGTCAAAATCGCTTGGATGTAGGGCGAAAAAATGCTAAAATAAAAAAGATTAAGCGAAAAATTCATTAAAAATTTAATAAAAAAATCAGGAGAGAAAAATGATTAAAAAAACTGCAATCATAATTGGTGCATCCGGCGAAATTGGTGCAGCGGCGGCAAAAAAACTGCAAAAAGATGGCTACAATCTGGCACTGACATACAATAAAAGCCCCATCAATTTGACGCCAAGCAAAGAGAACGTGAAAACATATCACCTCAACCTTGTAGGAAGCGGCGAGATTGAAAAATTTTTTGCCGAAGTTGGCAAAGATTTTGAATACATTGACACCCTTGTGTTCTGTGCCGGCATAGCCCAAAAAAGGACGCTGATTTTTGATGTTAAAAATGAGGAAATCGACGCTTTATTTGATGTGAACATCAAAAGTGCCATCAAGGCAATTCGCGAATTTGTGAAAATTGCAAAAACCCCGGCAAACATTTTGCTTGTCGGCTCTTTTGCGGAAAAAGTGGGCTGCTCGTGCGAGAGCGTGTATGCTGCCACCAAAGCCGCCATGACGGGACTGGGCAAATCTCTTGCAAGCGAACTGGGCAATCTTGGCTATCGCATCAATGTTGTCGCCCCGGGCTTTATTGACACCAAAATGAACAACAATCTTGGCAAAGAAGAAAAAGATGATGTGGCGGAAATGACCCCGCTGCAACGCCTTGGCACAACAGAAGACGTGGCAAACGCCATCAGTTTCCTGTGCAGCGAAAACGCTTCGTTCATAACCGGTCAGACACTTTATGTGGACGGCGGACTGATTTTGGAATGAATGTTTAATTTCTCATTAAACATATTTAATTTATTTTGTTTTTTTTGGAAAAAAGTTCTTACATCTTTGATTTAAATTGATTTCATATAGAAAAACATTCCTACAAAAAAAACGAATTTTACATTTGTCCATAAAAAATTTACTTCTTTGTCATCCTGAGGGAGCGAAGGATTCTCCTCTGGTCATGTCGATTGATTTGGATTTTTCACACTCTTTCCATCTTCCGCATACAAAAATGATATGGAAAATGAAAAGAAAACAAACAATCAAATCAAAATCATCTGCGTAAAAGCACCAAAATGGGCGGTGCCATTTCTGAAAATGTTTAACAAAAAAGAAACAAAAGACAACTGAAAGCCTTTTGTTCTTTTTATCAAATGGGAGTTAACTTTTAAAATAAGTCTTTCCCAATTTTTGATTATGCGTTCCGCCCAATTTTGAAACAGAATTGTCCTGAAATGGACGCAGTGCACGTTCTCTTTGCATAGCACAAAATATATCGATAATCAACATAGAGTGTATTATGCATTGCATAATACACCATATATTGTGGTGTTATGCAAACTGTCCTGCAATGGCACCATCGCTGCAAGCGGTGACAATTTGTTTAAGTTCTTTGCTTCTCACATCGCCCACGGCAAACACGCCATCTATGGATGTTTGCATTTTTTCGTTGGTGATGACAAATCCCTTTGCGTCCACCTTCACCCCGCCAAAAACGGTGTTATCCGGTTTTTTCCCAAGTGCCACAAAAAGAGCGGTGGTTTTCAAAATTCTTTTTTCATGTTCTGTTTTCGTTTTGCCATTTCCCACTTTTTGAGCTTTCAAAATTGAAATTTCAACGCCCTCTACCGCGTCTTTTCCAACAACTTTTTCAATTTGGACATTGGAAAGCACATCAATTTTCTTGTTTTTGTTGGCACTCGCATAAGCAGACATATCCCCGCTGTCAAGCACCGTCACGTGGCTGCACACCTCTGCCAGCACAAGTGCTTCCTTCAAGCCGCTGCCCCTTGCACTTGCCACGCAAACATCTTTCCCACGGAAAAAATTGGCGTCGCACACGGCACAATAACTGACGCCGCGACCCAAAAAGTCATTCTCATTTTTGCCCAATTCCACATATGTCAGCCCTGTCGCAAGGATGACGCTTTTTGCCTCATATTCATCCTCACGCCCAAAAACTCGCTTTGTCTCGCCGGAATAGTCCACTTTTTGGACGTCGTCATAAATCACTTCCACGCCCAGACGCTCAATTTGCATAGCAAAATTCTGCACAAGACTGATGCCGTCAATGGAAACCTCTGACGGAAAATTCTCAATTTTTGGAATGGTGTTCACCTGCCCGCCCAGCGTAAATTTTTCGATGATGCAGACATTCTTTCCCCTTCGTTTGGCATAAATCGCCGCACTCATGCCAGCCACCCCGCCGCCGATAATCAAAATGTCAAAACTTTTTTTCATATTCATATAATATCACATTTAAGGTCAAATTTGTCAAGAAATTTAAAATTTTTAACAAGAAAATTCGTTAAAAATTAAAACAAAAAAAAGAAAGCGAAAACGCTCTCTTATCTTTTCTTAAACTGTGCGAATTAGTTTTCAGCGGATTTAACTTTTGCAGCCTTTCCGGTGAGGTCACGAACATAATAGAGTTTTGCTCTTCTTGGACGACCTTTTCTCACCACTTCAATTGAAGCGATTTTTGGTGAATGAATTGGGAAAGTTTTTTCCACGCCAACGCCGTAGGAAATTTTTCTTACGGTGAAGGTTTCGCGAATTCCGCCGTTCTTTCTTGAAATGACAACGCCTTCAAAAGCCTGCAATCTTTCTTTGTCGCCTTCTTTGATGCGAACTGTCACTTTCACAGTGTCACCGATTGCGAATGAAGGAATTGTTTCTTTCATGCCTTCGCGTTCAAGTTGGTCGATTAAATTTGCCATTGACTTATCTCCTTTTTTCAGATTTTCGACATGATGCTCATAAGGTTTCTGTCCAAAATTATTTGACCATGGATTTTCAAAGTTGAATCCAAAAGTTGCATCCATTGGACTTTGCGAATTTCAGACGCCCCAAGAGGCAATATCTGCAAAAAATTTCGCGAACAACCCAGCGGAACACCCGAAGTCCTCATCATTATAGCACACTCGAAATTGGAAAAGCAAGACTTTTTGCAAAGTTTTTTAAGAAATTTATTAAAAAAAGATAAAAACAAATTTATCTCCAGAAACATCCTTAAAAAATTGGCTTGTAAATTCTCAAACAAAAGAAAATATGATACGAATTTGAAAATCAGTGAAAAAATATGTAGCTCAGGACATAAAAATATGAATTTTTGAAATGTTAACATAAAATTTGAGGACGCATCTTCTCAGAAAGCGTTGGTTTCGTGATTAATGCTGTCGCCAAGAATTTCAATAACGTCGAAGCGGCAGTCCGCGTAGGGGCTGTGCTTCATCATAAGATAAAACTCTGCCACCCGCCTGATTTTCTGCTGTTTTTGAAAGTTCACCGCCTCAATCGGCCGCCCATACGCAAGCGTCGCCCGCTCTTTAACCTCCACAAAAACAATCACCTTGCCGTCCTGGGCAATGATATCAATCTCGCCAAATTTGGTCTTATAGTTTGTCTGCAAAATGCGATAACCCTTCCCACGCAAAAATTGGACGGCACGCGTTTCACCCATGTCGCCCTCAATTTTGTTCCGCATTTTAGCCAGATCTTTTGTGTAAGGATTATCCATCTCAATCCCCCATGAATTTGTTATATAAACGAACGAAATTCCGCATTGCAAAATAAGAAATTAAACGCAAAATTTAATTAAATTTTAAACATTGTTGTTCGAATATTTACTGCATAAATTTTTTGCTTTCTAATAAGCCTGCCCACCTTGAATATGCCCATTTTGAACATGCTTTGAAAAGTTTCAGCCGCATTTTAATCCAAAGTCAACCTGCCAAGACGACCTTTGCGAAAATCGTCAATCAAACTTCTGCCCGCACGTTCGATGTCAAATTCGCCACCGTTTGAAACAAACTTTCTTATTTTTGCAATTTTAGCCAAAGTTTGAAAGTTCGGATTTTCAATTTCTTCAATCGAATTTTCAATTTCATCAAGCTGAGGATTTAAATTATCCGCTTTTGAAAGGTCAATTCCGTAGCGTTTTTCCAAAACATTTGGATAGGTTTTGTTTATGCAACCCACAAATTCTGCACCAAGTTCCACAAAATCCAAAATCTCGTCCCGCACGCTGCCTACATATGCCAGTTTTTTCGCAATGTCCTGATTGGCGATGTTTGGATACAGCGTTCCCGGCGTGTCATACACCTCAATGCAGTCGCCAACACTCACCCACTGCCCGCGTTTTGTTACGCCCGCACGGTCACCTGTCATGGTCTTGGCCTTCCGACACAAATTGTTGACGAGGGTGCTTTTGCCACAGTTCGGGATGCCGACAACCATAGTGCGAACGGTCGCTTTCACGCCTTTGGCACGGTATTTCTCAATTTTTTCGCTCGCCAGTTTCTTAATTTTCGCCAAAATTGCGTCACTTTTGCCAGAAAGAGTGCTGTTGTAAAGCACAAAATCGCGTGATTTTCCAGAAAAACTCGGCAAAAACTTTTTGACTTTCGCTTCGTCTGCCATGTCAATCTTATTAAGAACATACAAAACTGGCTTGTTTTCGGTAAGTTTGTCCAGACTTGGATTGAAGGACGAAATTGGAATGCGTGCGTCAAGAACATAGGTGACCACATCAACTTTTTTCAATTCTTCTCCAATGTCCTTCAACGCCTTATTCATATGTCCTGGAAACCAGTTAATTTTCATCTTTCTTTCCTTTTTTCTTCATTTTTTAAATTTCTCAAATCCGAATTTTTTTCATTTTATTTTGCCACGTTTTTAAATTATCACATCCAGACTTCTCTTTTCTTAATGCATGTTTTCAAATTCATTGCCAAGTCCGAAATGCAAGAAGAACAAGCAGAATTTAATGCATAATACACCATATAAAGCGTAGTATGCAGTGCATAATACACCACATATTGTGCAATTAAAATTTTGTTGCCTCTTTCTATTTCTTCTTCCTAAGCAAATCTTTACGCAACACCTGCGTGCGTTTAAGGCTTTGGGCCTCTCTCCATTTGTCAATCTCCTGGTGATTGCCAGACAGCAAAACATCCGGCACAGACAGCCCTTGAAAAACACGTGGCTTGGTGTATTGCGGATATTCCAAAAGCCCATTGGAGAAACTTTCGCTCTCCAAACTTTCCGGTGAAATGACTCCATCCACAAAACGGGACAAACAGTCAGCAATCACCATTGTCGGCAATTCGCCGCCGGTCAGAACATAGTCGCCGATTGAAATTTGCTCAATCGGAAAAAGTTGAAACAGCCGCTCGTCCACACCTTCATAGTGACCGCAGACAAAAATGAGGTGTTTGAATGTTGAAAGTGCCTCAGCTTTCTTTGCAGACAGCACCTGCCCAATCGGAGAAGGGAAGATTATTCTGACGGAAGAATCCTTGTTTTTTCTATTTTTCACGCCCCTTTCCGCTTCTTTTTTCAGCAAGTCTTTTTCCTCGTCGCTGAGCAGCGAATTTATGGCGTCAAAAATCGGCTGGACTGTCATAAGCATTCCAGCACCACCGCCAAATGGCGTGTCATCACATTTTTTGTGTCTATCCTTGGAAAAATCTCGGATATTGACAATGTTTATTTTCAGTGTTCCTCTTTCCACCGCTCGCCCAATAATGCTTGTTTGCAGTGGGGCGAAACTTTCCGGAAAAAGTGTGAGAATGTCAATCCTCATCGGCGTTTTTTCAGTCACTTCTACTCCAACTGCCCCAGCCATATCGCATGTGTCCGCCACATTGCCTGTGCCGATTGTGCCACACCTGCCGCTCATTTCAGTGATGCCCGTGGTGCCGACCATTCCATTTGAGTCAGCGGCATCAGTCACGCCCGCCGTGATGCCAGTTTGCTCCTCCTTCCTCATTCCTGCACCACCTTGGCACCCTCATATTCCGCACGGATGACCGAGAGCGTGCCATCTTGCACCTGAAAAATCGCCTTGCGGAACGGCACTTCATACAAAATCCCGTCCTCTTTGATGATGAGAATGTCATCAAAGCCATAGTCAGTCACGCCCATAATTTGCCCCACCATCTCGCCTTTCTCATCGCAAAGCACGCTGCCAACAAGCTCGTCAATCAGAAAGTCGTCGGACGCCACTTTTTTAAATTCGTCGCGGGTGATATACACTTTTTTCGCACGAAATTTTTCCGCAGCATTTCGGTCAGCAATTTCTGCAAACTTCACATAGCCATATCCAAGGCGAAAACTTGCATGCTGAATTTTCATCTCCACTTTTTCCACAAAAAGCGGATGTTTGCCATTAAAAATCGCAGGGATATCGACTGCGGGCAAAATTTTAACTTCGCCCTTGATGCCCTGCGGTTTGATGATTTTTCCAACGTAAACAAAATTATCCGTCACGTTTTGCGTCATGTCAATCCTCAAATTTGACAAAGATTTTTTTGTGTTCTCTGGCACTGACGGATTTGAGTATTGTGCGAATGCTGTTTGCCGTCTTGCCATTTTTGCCAATCACTTTGCCGATGTCGTTTTCAGCGACCTTCACGCGAAATGTGACCGACCTTTCGTCATCCTCTCTGGAAATTTGAACGGCATTTTTGTCGTCCACCAAACTTTCCACAAGGAATTTCAGAAGTTGTTCCATTATTTTCTCCTGTTTTCAAGATATAATTTTCCGTGCAACACGCAAAACAAATAAGACTTTATTTGTTCTCAGTTTTGATTGCACCGCTTTTTACAAGCACAGATTTTGCTGTTTCTGTTGGAGTTGCACCATTTTTAAGCCATTGTGCTGCTTTTTCGTTGTCAATCTTGATTTCAGCAGGATTTGTAAGAGGGTTATATGTCCCGAGAAGGTCAATATATTTTCCATCTCTTGGGCTTCTGCTGTCAGCGACAACAACGCGATAGAAAGGTGCTTTTTTGTCTCCCATTCTTGTAAGTCTGATTTTGACTGCCATTTTCTTTTCTCCTTTTTTAGATTTTTGAAAGATTTGTCTTTTGAAAATGTCAAAGATGTCTCTTTCGTATATATAACAAAACTTGCGTTTTGAGATATATCAGTGATGTATTTAGTCATGAAATTTTCAAACGCCCATAGTTGTTTTGAATGTTATGATTTGGATGTTTCGTCATTCGAAAATGTTCGCATTTGTTTATTCGAATTTTCCGCTTTGTTTGCACGAATTTTTCAATATTTTCTTAAAACATTCCCCGCATGCCGCGTTTACCTTTAAGCATTTTCATCATTTCCTTGCTCTGCTCAAACTGCTTCAAAAGCGAGTTCACTTGCTGAATGCTTGTGCCGCTGCCGTCCGCAATTCTTTTCCTGCGGCTTGCCTTAATGATGTCCGGATTCAGCCGCTCTTCCCGCGTCATGCTTTGGATGATTGCCTTGTTCACTTCCAGTTGCTTTTCGTCAATTTGGATGTTTTTCATTTTGCCGGAAAGCCCCGGAATCATGCCCAAAACATCCTTTATGCCGCCCATCTTCTTCAAACTTTCCATTTGAACAAGATAGTCCTCAAAAGTGAATGAATTTTCGCGAAGTTTTTGCTGCATCTCTTTGGCTTGTTCTTCGGTGACAACCTCTTCGGCACGCTCGATAAGCGATAATACGTCGCCCATCCCCAAAATTCGGCTGGCGATGCGGTCTGGATAGAACGGTTCAAGGTCGCCAATTTTTTCGCCAACGCCAGAAAATTTGATTGGCTTGCCGGTGATGGCCTTAATCGAAAGTGCTGCACCGCCGCGAGTGTCGCCGTCCAGTTTTGTCAGCACAACGCCGGAAATGTCGAGGTCGTTGTTGAAACTTTCTGCGATGGTGACGGCGTCCTGACCAGTCATTGAGTCCACAACAAGCAAAATTTCGGTCGGATGAACTTCTTTTTTGATTTCTTTCAACTCTTCCATCAACTCTTGATTGATGTGAAGTCGCCCGGCGGTGTCGATAATCACCGTGTCGAAGCCCTGTTTCTTGGCATGTTCAATGGCTTGTTTTGCAGTCTTAACAGGGTTTTGCGTGCCGCGTTCAAACACCTCGGCATTTGCCGTTTTGCCCACAACTTGAAGTTGGTTGATTGCCGCAGGTCGATATATGTCGCACGCCACGAGCAAAGGTTTTTTGCCGGATTTTTTAAGATGATATGCAAGTTTTCCGCACATTGTGGTCTTGCCCGCACCTTGCAACCCGCACATCATGATGACGGTTGGAGGATTGGACGAAACGGCAAGTTTTTGATTGTCGGACGAAATAAGTTTTGTCAGCTCGTCACGCACAATTTTGATGACCATTTGCCCCGGCGTAAGACTTTTCATAACGTCCTCGCCCATGGCCTTCTCTGAAACATCCGCAACAAACTTTTTCGCAACCAAATAGTTGACGTCAGCCTCCAAAAGGGCAATTCGCACTTCACGCATTGCTTCTTTAATTTCCAATTCAGTCAGCTTGCCACGTTTGGTCAGTTTTGAAAAGATGTGATTAAATTTTTCGGATAAGGAAGAAAATATCGCCACTTTTCAGCCTCCTGATTTAAATTTCTTTCAGAATGTTTTCGACTTTTTCAGAGATTTTTTCAAGTGTAGTTTCAAGTGCGGGCAAGGCATTTTCAGTGCTGTGACCCTTCGCAAGGGCGTCACTTGAAATTTTATGGATGTCTTTCAGCTCTTTCGTAATCCTGCTGCGATTTGCCACAAGATGCAACGCGTTTTCGTAACCTTGCAGCTTTTCACACGACTTTTCGATGGCATCAAGCACCGCTTGACGGGAAATTTTTCGCTCTTCCGCAATTTCCGCCAGAGTTGCGTTAAACTCAAAATAATCCGCCATGATGGCCTGTCTATCGTCACTCAAAAGAGAGCGATAAGCCTCAAACATCTGACCATATTGCACAAAATCTTGCAGTTGAAACTTTGCCATCGCCCACCATTTTAAGCCATGCGGCAGATAAATGTCAAGCATTTTCGCTTTACAAACCTGATTATATCACATCAAATTTAAAAAAGCAAGCAATTTTGCAAAATAAAATTGGCAAATTGAAAATTTTATTCAAATGCAATAAAAATTTTAAAAAACACACCGTTCATATGCAGTATTTTTAAAAACATTATCAATAAAACAAAATCTCGCTCATGAATAATTACTTGCTCATGAATAATGAATTAAATCAAAAAACTCACCCAAACAAATTGGAAATTATAGTGTTTGAGAGGTGATAAAAAAGCGGATTAAGCGTCACTACGCCGCCTGAGCGACGCAAAATCCCCTGACCAAGATAGTCAGCAAAATACGGATTTTTTTCAAGGTCAATCGCTTTTAAATCTGAAAGACGAAAACCAAGGTTGCAACGCAAGCCCAGCATAATTTTTTCCTCGTCTTCTTCGCGAGGCGAAAGCGTTTCTGCCGTCACTTTGCCGTCACGATAATCTGCCACCGTTGCGGCATTTTCCGTCCGCTTGCCATGCAAGAAAGAGTGGGCGGAAATCCCAAAGCCCAGATATTCCCCTCGCGACCAATAATTGAGATTATGGCGACTTTCATAGCCCGGGAAAGCGAAATTGGAAATTTCATATCTTTGCATGCCGGCATCTTGCAAATAGGTCGCCAATTTGTTGAATGTCGCAACAACATCTTCGTCCGAAAGAGGCGAAAACTGCCCGTTTGAAATCATATGAAAAAGCGGCGTGTTTGGATAAACTTCCAGCAAATAGCAAGATATATGTTTCACGCCAAGCGACAAAAGTTCTTTCGCCTCGCCGCAGATTTGCTTGCCGCTTTGTCCTTCCAGCCCAACAATCAAGTCGCAAGAGACATTGTCAAAAAGTTTTCTTGCCAATTTCAATTTTTCCAGTGCCATTTCACGAGAGTGCAGACGCCCAATTTGTGCCAACGATTTATCTTTTAAAGTTTGAATGCCAATGCTGAGCCGATTCACCCTCAACTGCTTCCATTTTTCAAGTTTTTCCGGAGTGATGCTGCTGGGATTGGCCTCAACAGTGAACTCCGCATTGTCATAGACATCAAAACACTCAAAAATTGTGGAAGTCACCCGCTCAAATTGCTGAGGGCTTAAAACGCTCGGCGTTCCTCCGCCAAAATAGATGGTTCGCACAGCATATTCTTGTGAAACATCTTTCGCACGCGATTCAATCTCTCTGCATAAAAGGCCGATATATTCTTCCTTCTCATGCTCGGTCGCACAAAAAGAATTGAAAGCACAATATTTGCACTTTCTCTCGCAAAAAGGAATGTGAACATAAATTGAAATGTCTTTTTTCATAGCCTCCAAATTTAATAGCATCCAAAATTCATAGCCTCAAAAATTTTGTCTTCCAAACATCAAATATGAACTAATCCAAATATTTGGCCAAAAACTTTTTATTT
This sequence comes from uncultured Clostridia bacterium, assembly GCA_947625515.1. Lineage (GTDB taxonomy): Bacteria > Bacillota > Clostridia > Christensenellales > UBA1242 > Caccovivens. The sequence continues at coordinate 58,057 of CANQOO010000003.1, read as the reverse complement.
GCATAATACACAAAATATGGTGTATTATGCATGCATAACACCATGCATATTGCGGTGTTATGCACAAAAGCATCACTTGTTGCTGTCGTCATCAAGTCGCAAAATACTCATAAACGCCTCGGACGGAATCTCCACTGAGCCAATTTTTCGCATACGCTTTTTGCCCTCTTTTTGCTTTTCCAAAAGTTTGCGTTTTCTTGTTATGTCGCCTCCATAGCATTTCGCAAGCACGTCCTTTCTCAGGGCAGAAATTGTTTCGCGGGCGATGATTTTACTGCCGATGCACGCCTGAATTGGCACTTCAAAAAGTTGATGCGGAATGATTTTTTTCAAGCGTTCGGTCAGTTCTCTGCCGCGAGTGTAGGCTTTGTCTTTATGCACAATAAGTGAAAGTGCATCACACTTGTCGCCATTAAGCAGCAGGTCCACTTTCACAAGGTCGGCTCGCTGAAAGCCAACAAATTCATAGTCAAAACTTGCGTAGCCCTTTGTGCGGGATTTAAGGCTGTCAAAAAAGTCATAAATAATTTCCCCCAGCGGCAAAATATATGTCAACTGCACGCGTTGCTTGTCCAAATATTGCATGTCTTTATACACCCCGCGTTTGTCTTGGCACAACTCCATGATTGAGCCGACATATTCCGGTGGAGTGAAGATACTTGTCCGCACAATCGGCTCTTCAATGCGGTCAATTTCAACCTGGGCAGGCAAATTGGATGGATTGGAAATTTCCAGCATGTCTCCGTTTGTCTTGAAAACATGATAGGACACGCTTGGAGCGGTGGTGATGATTTCCAAATCAAACTCTCTTTCCAGCCTTTCCGTGATGATTTCAAGGTGCAGCAGCCCCAAAAATCCGCAGCGAAAGCCAAAGCCCAACGCCGCAGAAGCTTCCGGCGAAAATTTCAAACTGGCGTCATTGAGTTTCAACTTTTCAAGTGCGTCTTTGAGGTCATTATATTTTGCCCCGTCCACAGTGAAAATGCCGCAAAAGACCACGGGCTGCACCTCTTTATATCCTTCCAGAGCCTTCTCTGTCGGGCAGGCTGCCGACGTCACTGTGTCGCCAACCTTGACGTCCGCGATGGTTTTGATTGACGCGGCGATATAGCCCACATCTCCCGCAGAAAGCTGTGCCACCTGTTTGGTGTTTGGCACAAAAATGCCCACCTCGGTCACCTCAAACTGTTTGCCTGTTTGCATCATCAAAATTTTGTCGCCGGCTTTCACAGTGCCATCAAACACGCGGATGAGGCAAATTGCCCCCTTAAAATTGTCGTAGTGGCTGTCGAAAATCAGCCCTTTAAGCGGCTTTTGGTCGTCGCCTTTTGGTGAAGGAATTTTTTCTATTATGGCCTTCAAAACGTCCTCAACATTTGTGCCGTCCTTGGCGGAAATGCACGGGCAATCGTGGGCGTCCAGCCCAATCACCTCTTCAATTTCCGCTTTCACCTCGTCAACGCGAGCCGAAGGAAGGTCAATTTTGTTGATGACCGGCACGGTTTCCAGATTGTTGTCCAAAGCAAGATATGTGTTTGCAAGCGTCTGAGCCTCCACCCCCTGAGAGGCGTCCACTAATAACAGTGCCCCCTCGCATGCAGCGAGACTTCGCGACACTTCATAAGTGAAGTCAACATGCCCCGGCGTGTCGATGAGGTTGAGGACATATTCCTTTCCGTCCTGCTCATACACCAGCCGCGTTGGAGCAAGTTTGATGGTGATGCCCTTCTCCCTCTCCAATTCCATGCTGTCCAGAATTTGGTCCTGCATGTCGCGTTTGGAAACGGTCCCCGTCAGTTCAATCAAACGGTCTGCCAGCGTGCTTTTGCCGTGGTCTATGTGTGCAATAATACAAAAATTTCTGATATGTGATAGGTCTTTCAATTTTTTCTCCAATACAAAGCTGCAACGAAATAGTTTGAAAATATTTTACACTAAAATTCTCTCTTTTGCAAAGAATTTTCGCGATTTTACGCACTCACGAACAGTTTGCCGATTTTTCATGAAGTTTCGCATGAAGAAAATTTAAAAAAAATCATTTTGTTTCTTTGAATAAATCATTTTGATTTTTGGGAAGAATTTGATATCATAAGCACAGACGTGTCAACAACGCAAAAAGCAGAAGGAGAGGTCATATGGCAAAATTGTATTATAAATTTGGTGCGATGGGTTCATCCAAAACGGCATCCGCTCTGATGTGCCGATTCAATTATCTTCAAAAAAACATCAATGTGCTGCTTATGAAGCCGAAAATCGACAACCGTTTCAAGGAAAATGAGGTGGTTTCTCGCATCGGACTGTCTGCCCCGTGCCTTGCTTTTGCGGAAAATGAAAATTTGCTGGATATTTACACTGAGCAAGCCGACAAAGTGCAGGTCGTCATTGTGGACGAGTGCCAATTTTGCACGAAAAAGCAGGTCGACCAACTTCGCGAAATTGCGGAGGAAGTTCCTGTTTTGTGCTACGGCCTGAAAACCAATTTCAAGGGCGAACTTTTTGAGGGCAGCAAACGCCTTCTGGAAGTTGCCGACAGCATTCAGGAGATAAAGAGCGTGTGCGAATGCGGCAAAAAAGCCATCATGAACGGCCGCTTCGTGAAAGGCGTTTTGGTGACGGATGGCGGCGAAATTGAAATTGGCGGCGACGAAAAATATCGTGCCCTGTGCTGGTCCTGTTTCAAAAAAGAGCAAGAGCGGGCAAAAATATATGACAAAATCATCAAATATCTCAAAATTTTCAAAGATATGGACAGTGCCGGACAGTGGTCTGGCGACACCGCCATCGACAACATTGTGCTTCACACCCCGCACGTGATTTATGATGAAGATGTGCAAAATTTCATTGACGATTTCAAGGAATTTCAAGTCAAGTCGCCCGAAAAAAACATTGAGTCAGACGGCAGCATCGACTCCCTGAAAAAAATTGTCATGAAGGACAAAGATTTTGACTATATGTTGCAGCTCATTTCATTTGTACTTAAACTCGAAAAATCCAAGCCAGGACTTTTGAAACTGCTCATAGAGGACGGCACCCTGACCAAATGGCTGCGACAAATCAAAAAGTGCGTTGACGAGAAATAATCAAGAACAGGCATTCCTGTTCTTTATTTTCTTAAAATCTTTACGCACCAGTCCACCAATTTTTCCATTTCTTCTCTGTGGACAAAAAACTGCAAAGTCATCGCCTCGTCAAGTTCCCGCTTTTGCGTTTCGGAAAGTGATTCTTCAAAATCCACCATCGCTTTTGTGAAAATCTCCCCCTTCTCACTTAAAGTAATAACATCTTTTCTTGCGAAAAAAGTATCGAGCAAAAATTTTCTTAAATCAAAATTATCTTCCATAGTAGCCTCCACTTTTTTATTATACAAGATTGTTTCGCTAAATTATTGACAACTAACTATAAGTAGTGATATTATTTTTTAAACCATATCAAGTTGCTTTGAAACATAAAAATATTCGGCGGATTTTTTGATTGGATTGGAAGATTAAAATATAAAAATAATTTGGAAAACATCATGAAAATTTTTGCAGAGAGATTGCGAGAACTTCGTCAAGAAGAAAAACTTTCCACAAAGAAGATGGGCGAAAAAATTGGATTTAGTGACGCAACAATCAGCCGCTGGGAAAACAATTTGGCTGACCCTCCCATTGAAAGTTTAAAGAAAATTGCGGAATATTTTAATGTTTCGTCAGATTTTTTGATTGGCTTGGAAGATTAAAATGTTTGGTATATAAAAAAAGTTGTCAGGTCAGACAACTTTTTATTTATGAATAATTGATTGTTTCACGCCTGTGCAATTATTTGTTCACTTTTTCCATGTAAGAGCCGTCGCGAGTGTCCACGCGAATGACATCGCCGATGTTCACGAAAAGAGGCACGTTGATTGTGTAGCCCGTCACAAGTTTGGCTGGCTTTTTGGACGCTTTTGAGGTGTCGCCCTGGATGCCCGGCTCTGTGTCGGCAACTTCCAGTTCAACAAATGTTGGCGGATAAACTGCAAATGGCACGCCCTTATAGATATACATTGTGGTTGGCATGTTTTCCGTCACAAAATTGAGTGCATCTGCCACAACTTCGCGGTTGAGTGGCATTTGCTCATAAGTTTCATTGTCCATAAAATAATACAAGTCGCCGTCGTTATAAAGATAAAGCATTTCTTTCTTTTCGATGACCGCTTCTTGATATTTATCGCCAGGATTGAAAGTTGTTTCCTTCACTTGACCGGTCATGACGTTTTTGATTGTTGCACGCACAAATGGAGAGCCTTTGCCCGGCTTAACGTGCATAAATTCTGTGACGGTGTAAACCGCACCCTCCATTTCAAATGTTGTTCCTTTTCTGAAATCTCCTGCTGTAACCATATTTTTCTCCCAAATTATTATTTTTCACGATGTCGGCCGCCACACTTGCCACAAGAGGCAAATTTGAGCAAGCCACATTCAATCGCTATATGATATCACATTTGCACCCCAAAGAGCAAGTGTTTTTTGAAAAAAAGTTGTCAAATTTTGATGCGGCACGCGAAATATCATTCTAGATGCCAATATGATGCCAAAATATCCTTCTTGAAATTCTAAAATCTCTTTTCCAAAAGAGCAGAACTTATTCGCGGAACAGTCCAAGTCTTTCCCAGATTCTTCAAAACGTCCTACTGAGCATGAAACATATTTTTTAAGCCTAACAATCTTATCTTTCAGCGAGTTTTTGCAAATATATTTGCTTCATCTTGACGCTGTCCTCCGCCATCGTTCCGTTGCTTTCGCAAATGATGTGGCAGTTCATGTTGTTGTCAATCAGACAGTCGCAAAGCGGCTCAAATTCCGGCCCAAAAACATTGTCATCAAAAGTAAGATGCCTAATCTCCCCCTTGTCACCAAACTGGATTTTGGAAAAATGAATATGAGCGTTGCGAGTGCGTTCTTCGCCCAACTTCTCAAACGCATAGTCAAAAATGCGCTGAAAATCTTCCTTCTTCTTCAAGGAACCCTGAGTGAGTGCGTTGATATGTCCAAAATCGAAGGTCGGCATCAGTTTTTCGGATATCGTGCATAGGTCAACAATTTCCTTCCAGGTGCCAATCTGCATCTGCTTGCCCATGGTCTCCGGGTTGAGGAACAAGCCGTCATCAAGTTCTTGTTCAAAAAGCGGCATAAACTGTTTGAAACGCTCCGTCATCAATGCGATTGCGTTCTGGCGGGTTTCCTTGCCACAAGAGCCGGCGTGAAAAGTGAGCCGCTTGGAGCCAAACGCATGCATAAATCTGATGCCCGTGCGGATGTAGCCCAGCGATTTTTCATACATCTCCGGGTCAGGATTTGCAAAATTGATGAAATATGGTGCGTGAATGGAAAGTTCGATGCCATGTTCAGCAAACGCCTTCCCAAGCTGCTCCGCCGAGGACATGTTCATGCGATATCCTTGCCCGAAGGAATATTCAAATAATTCCAGCCCGCCGTCAAACAAGCCACTGCCCTGCTTGGACAACCATTCTGGGGCGTCCATTGTGGACTTATGCCCCTGAGCATAAAAACTTTCGCTGTTTCCCGCCGGCCCAAACAAAACTTTTCCCATACGTCCTCCTTTTCACTACAAAATTTAATGTCACTTTTTCGTTAAGAATAATTTAATGTCACTTTTCATTATAAGACTTTTCTTTTCTCGTCTTTTCTGCCTGAAAAATGACAATCACAAAATTTTCCAGTTATGCAAGTTAGAATTTAAGAACAAAATCAAGCGAAATCAAATCAATCTCAGACAAATTCAAGAAAAATTAAATCAATCTCAAACTAAGTTTCAATTTCCCGCCACACTTTTCGCCAATGCCAAGAAATTGTTGGTCAGAAAAAATCTTATATCGCCCGTCCGCCTTGGTGGCAACTTCGGCCACGGCTGCCGCTTCAAGAATGACGCCATTAAGCAATTTCTCCCCAAGCACTTTTGGCAAATCAATCCTCTCAAATTCCAGCACGCTTTCGCAAGGCAGAATTTTGAAATTGCCCTGTCTGATTTCGTCCAGCGTGAACGCATCATCAAGGCTGAAACTGCCGCAGCGAGTGCGGAGGATGTTTTTCATGGTGCCAAGCGTGCCGAGTTTGACTGCCAAGTCGCGGGCAAGACTGCGAATGTATGTGCCGCTGGAACAAGAAATTTCAAACTTGAAAGTGTTTTTGGCAGTCTTTTCAAGCACATTCAAGTCAAAAATCTCAATTTCTTTCGGACGTAGCGGAACATCATTGCCTTTGAGGGCCTCTTTATATGCCACCTTCCCGCCCACTTTTTTTGCGGAATAAATTGGCGGCATTTGCGACATTTTGCCAATCATCTGCCCGCACGCCTTCGTCACGTCTTCAATGCTTATGTCGCACGGACTTTCTTTCACCACTTTTCCAGCCATGTCCAGCGTGTCGGTTTCAAAGCCAAACACAAATTCGCTGATGTAAGTTTTGTTTTTGTGCAAAAACATGTCAAACAACTTTGTCGCCCCATTAAGCGTCACCGGCAAAAGCCCTTCGCCCTCCAAATCAAGAGTGCCAAGATGCCCCGCCTTTTTTGCCCCCACGGCACGCTTGACAATGTTGACGGCGGTGTTTGACGAAACGCCCACCGGCTTATGCACCAAAACAATTCCACTTTGCGTATATGTTTTTTCCATTTTTCTCCAAAAGTTTTTACACGAATTACGCCCACATTACAATACAAATTATCGGCGAATGTCATCCAAAAGTTTAAAAAAATCCTCAAAAAGCGTCACATGGGAAGTGACATTCAGGAATTTTTGAAAAACAAAGCTCAAAACTCAAACGTAAATTTGCAAAAGCTCATCGCACCAAGTTTGTGCCACCCTGCGAAGTTTTCTTTTCGAGCCTTCAAAATTAAATCCTGATGCACAAACATGCCCACCGCCGCCGTGCATGACGGCAAATTTTTGAGCATTTCTGCCAGAGGTGCGGATGCTGATAGAGAAAAAGTTTGGACTTTGCTCAATGGCGACGAAAGAGGCCTTGATGCCGTCAATGTTGATGATGAGGTTGGTATATTTCTTAATCAAATCGTGGTCAACACCCCATTTTTTCATATCCTTGGCGGTGAAAATTGTGACCCCAGCAGTCTTATCTTGGTTGAAATATGTATTGTCCAAAAATTTTTGCTGCAAGACAATATCTTTCAAGGAATTTGTGCGATACATTTGGTCATACACAAACTGAGTGTCTGCCCCGTGGTCAAACAATTTCAGTGCAACATCCAGCACATCATGCGAAAGATTTCCATACAAAAATCTACCCGTGTCGCCAATCAGCCCCGTCCATAGATAGGTGGCAATTTTTGGCGTGATTTCAATTTTGTTATCCAGAAAAAAATGTGTCAAAACTTGTGCACATGCCGCCTGACCTGCGTCCACAAGTTGAAATTCTCCGACAGGCTCCGTCTGGACATGATGGTCAAAAATGATGATTTTTTTTGCCCTTGAAATTTCGTCCTGGAAAGATTGATGCACTCGCGAAAACTCGCCGATGTCAACCATCGCCACCAAATCAAATTCGTCCGCACGAAAATCTGTTCTCAGTTCCGTCAGCGGAAAAATTTTGTCCAAATAACTGTCAGCACATTTCACCGCAAAAACATCTGCCAATTTTCCCATGTTTCGGCACGCATCACGCAACGCAAACGCCGAGCCATAGGCGTCTGGGTCGGGATTGATATGGGTGAAAATTGCAATTTTTTTGGCGTTTTTGATAATGTCAAAAAGCCTTTCGCTTTTTGTTTGAGCCTTGCTGTCTTTCTGCATCTTGCTAGTTTGAGCCTTGCCTGCCAGAGCAAGTTTTGCTGCTACTTTTTTGGAAGCAGCCGCACTTTTTACTTTTTTCTCTCTTTTAGGTTTGGAAGTTGCCGTTTTGCCGCTCGAAACTCTCGCTTTGCTTGTTTTGGACGGTCTCACTGAATTGAGGGACTTTTCACTGGTCATCGCCGTCCTCCTTTGGGATGTTCAGGTTCCGCAAAATTTCCTCCACCCTGATTGCACTGAGCGTGCTTTTGTCAACAACGAAGTTGATTTTCGGCACCTGCGGCATCTTCACCATATTGGCAAGCTCGCGTTTGATAAACCCTTCGCTCTTTTGCAAGATTTTTGTGACATTTGAAATTTCTCCCAAATTCAAAACACTCACCTTCACCTTGCAATATTTAAAATCAGGCGTGGTGTCAACCTCTGTGAAACTGACAATTTGATTAAGTCGCGGGTCGTTCATTTTTGTCTGAACAATCTGCGTCAGAGCCTTTTGAATTTCACTGTTGGCTCTTTCCATTCTGTTTGCCATAAAAAAATCCTCCCTCTTTCTGGTTTACATATAACCCACAATCACTTTCTTGAATTGCACATCCTCAACAATCGCAAAATTGTATGACGTAGTTGACAAAATAATAAAGTGTGACATTTTGCGTTTTGAAAATTTCAAATTTGCATAACACAAATTTGCATAACACCTACAAAATATGGTGTATTATGCAATTCGATATGCTGCATACCACCACAATATGTTGACTTAACAACGATTCATCTTGTCCAGGTTTTTGCCCAAATTTCAATGGAAATTTAACACATAATTTGTTTGTTTCAAATACATCCAACTTGCTTAGTCGTTTTTAATTTCTTGTTTGACATAACATTCAATGATGTCGCCCTCGGCAAAATCAATGTTATCTTTCAACTTGATGCCGCATTCGAAGCCCTTGGCGACTTCACTCTTTTCGTCCTTAACAATCTTCAAACTCTCAACAGTTGTTTCACCAATAACATCCTTGCCACGCTTAACTTTTGCAATGGCGTTGCGTTGAATTTTGCCGTCAAGAACATAACTTCCGGCAACTTTTCCGGCGGTGGAAAGCTTGAACAGCACGCGAATTTCCGCACTGCCGATGTATTTTTCTTCATATTTGATTGCCATCATGCCCTTGGAAAGTCTTGTGATTTGGTCAACAACCTCATAGATGATTTTGCTTTCAATCCACTGCACTTTCAGGCTGTCCATCATGGACGAAATTTTGTTTGGCGTGCGAAGATTGAATGCGATAAGTGTTGCACCTGTGGTCTGAGCAAGCAGCACGTCGCTTTCTGTGATTGCTCCCGCTCCGCTGTGCAAGCAAACAACTTTTACCTCGTCATTTCTGACTGCTTCAAGCGAGGCCTTCAACGCCTCCACCGAGCCCTGTGTGTCCGCCTTGATGATGATGTTAAGGCTCTTCAAGTTGCCCTCATGAATTCTGCTCATGAAGTCGTCTGCACTCACGCCGGACGTGTGGCGAGCCCGCTCTTCCTTAATCTTGTTGATGCGTTCGTTGATAACCTGCTTGGACAAACTTTCCTCAACAGCATACACTGCGTCGCCCGCATTTGGAACTTCGTTAAAGCCCATAACAGCCACCGGAGTGGATGGCGGAGCCTTCTTGACCGGCTTGCCGTTCTCGTCAAACATGGCTTTCACTTTGCCGAACGTGATGCCCGACATGATGCTGTCGCCCACTTTAAGCGTGCCGTTTTGCACAAGCACAGTTGCCACAGGTCCGCGGGACTTGTCAAGTTCTGCCTCAATCACCGTGCCAGTTGCCATTTTGTTTGGATTAGCCTTCAATTCTGCCATTTCAGCGACGAGCAGAATCATTTTTTTCAGTTCGTCCAGCCCCATTCCAGTCTTTGCGGAAATTGGAACGCATATTGCATCGCCGCCCCATTCTTCCGGCAAAATGCCGTGTTCAGTCAGTTGTTGTTTGACGCGGTCCGGGTTTGCCTCCGGCTTATCCATTTTGTTGATTGCCACAATCATTGGCACTTTGGCAGCTTTGATGTGGTCAATCGCCTCAACGGTTTGCGGCATGATGCCGTCATCCGCTGCCACCACCAAAATGGCAATGTCTGTCACCTCTGCCCCGCGTGCACGCATTGCTGTGAACGCCGCATGACCAGGGGTATCGATGAAAGTGATTTTTTCGCCGTTGAAGGCAATTTGATAAGCACCAATTTTCTGAGTGATACCTCCCGCCTCGCCCGAAACGACATTTGTCTTTCGGAAAGCATCCAAAAGTGAGGTCTTGCCGTGGTCAACGTGACCCATCACAGTCACAACTGGCGGTCTCTTCTGCAAATCTTTCTCGTCATCCGCCTCACTGGAGAAATCCATCAGTTTTTCTTCAAATGTTTTGTCAAGTTTAAGTTCCAGCGTCACGCCAAATTCGCCGGAAACAAGGTCAGCAGTGTCAAAATCAATGGCACTGTTGATGGTTGCCATGATGCCAAGCATCATAAGTTTTTTCACAATTTCAGCAACAGGTTTGCCGATTTTCTCGGAAAGTTCCTTCACAGTCACTTCGCGAGATGTCAAAACTGCGTGCGTCACCTGCGGAGCAACTGCCACAGTCATTTCACGCTTCTTTTTAATCAGCTTGCGAGAGCCCATTGTGGTTTCTTCAAAGCCGTCCTCATCCATGACAAGAATGTTGTTCTGTTTTCCGCCAAAACTTGACTTCGCCTTTGCAGTGGTTTTCTTGTTTTCATCCAAATTGCGACGCTGCTTGTTTTTGTTTCCAAAACTGCGTTCCGGAACGGCCAAAACAGAACTATCCTCCGTCGGCTGACCAAACGACCTGAAATTGTTGGAGCGATTGGAAATGAACGACCCGCGATTTTGCCCCGCCTGACCATTTTGCCCAAACGGACGTGAACCATTTTGTGGACCGCGTGCCCCGAATGGTCGATTTTGACCATTTTGTCCATTGTTTCGATTCTGGAAGCCGCCCTGCCCGCCAAATCTTCCGCCATCGCGGGCAGCATTTTGGAAATTTCTGGATGGTCTGCCTTCCCGATTATATCTGTCCGTTTGCCCATCAAACTTGCGGAAATTGTTTTGTCCGTTCGCACCCTGCGAAAAAATTTGAGGTTTTTGAGGTTTTTGCGGTCTTTCGTTAGCCGCCGGAGTTTGCTTCTGTGCAGGAGTCTCTTGTGCCTCAGCCTGCAAAGGTTCCTGCTTCTGAGCCTCCAACTCTGCTTGTTGAAGTTTTTTCGCTTTTTGCTCTTCGTCCGCTTTCTTGGCAGCCAGTTTTGCTTTGTTTTCCGCCAGCAATTTAGACAGACCATCCACATCCGTGCATGCCTGTTTAAGAGCCGACAAAAGCATTTGCAACTCGCCACCCTCTTTTTGCAAATTTTTCAGAATTTGAATTGAATTTTGTTCTTGTGCCAAACCTTTCTCCTTTTCTTGGTCAATTCCCACAATTTTGTTGTTTTTAATATGTTCTGTAAATTATTTTAATATTTTGATGTTTTTTTGAAACGATTTGTTTTTTAATTGGTTCATTTTAAAGTTTTGTTTTTCTTTAAATGTTGCGATTGTCAATTTTGAATGAAGGAATGTTTTCAAGCCATAATTCAGTTCCCTTAGTTCAACTTTCCTCATTCACTTTCTTTCAATTTTTCAATCTCGGTCAAAATCATTTCGCTGAATTTTTTGTTCCTTATGCCCACTGCCTTGCAATTTGGAATGTGCATCAATTCTTCCAGCCCGTCAACATCCGCAAGTGGCACGCTCTTTTTTTTCGAAAGAAAATTCATCTCTCGCACAAGGCTTTTGCCAGCTGATTTATCATGCAGCAGCAAGAAAAGTTTCTTGTCATAGCCACTCAAATTGTCAACGCCAATCACAACATAGCCTGCCTTTCTTGCAAGTGAAAGCAATCCTTTTAAATCACTCAATTTCCTCTCCAATTTTGTCATAGACTTCTTGCGGAACGTTGCACTTGAACGCCCTGTTCAAATGTTTGCCCTTGCAAAGTTTGGCGAAGCACTCTTTGTCTTTGCAAATATATGCACCCCGCCCGTTGGCTTTGCCAGTTTTGTCCACAAAAATTTCTCCGTCTTTATTTTTGACGATTCGCATCAATTCTTTTTTGTCGTTCTGCCCGCGGCAGACGATGCACATGCGAATTTTTGGCTTATTTTGCATTTTTTGCCCTCACTTTTTTGAGTTTAGCCGCACAAAAATCATTCGTCCAAATCGTGCAGAGCGTCAAGTCCGTTGGTTTCATCCGAGCCGTCAATCTCTTCCAAATCGGACAAATCCAGCGACGCGTCACTGTCGTCAAGTTCGGTCAGTTCATAATCAGTTTCCTGATGCTCAACCTCAGCCGGTTTGATGAAGCTTTCTGGCTTGACGTCAATTTTCCAGCCGGTCAATTTTGCAGCAAGACGAACATTCTGTCCGCTTTTGCCAATAGCAAGCGAAAGTTTGTCGTCAGGCACAATCACTTGTGACATGTTCATGCTCTCATTGGTTTCAACCGACAGAACCTTTGCCGGATTGAGTGCCCTTGCGATGTATTCAAGTGGGTCGTCGCTGTATTCCACCAAGTCAATTTTCTCTCCATTGAGCTCGTTGATGATGGTGTTGATTCTGGACCCGCGATTTCCCACGCACGCACCGATGGCGTCCACGTTTGGCTTATCGGTGAACACTGCCACTTTGGCACGATTTCCTGGGTCGCGTGCGATGTTTTTGATTTTCACTTCGCCGCTTGCAACTTCTGGAATTTCCAATTCAAAAAGTTTTCTCACAAAGCCAATGTTGCTTCTGGAAACCTGAATTTGTGGGCCTTTGAAGCTGTCTTTAATCTTTTTCACATACACTTTCACGCGGTCGCCAACGCTGAACTTGTCGCCCGGAATTTGGTCGTTTTTCAGCATTGCACCTTCCGTATTTGTGCCAGGAATTTGAACATAAACTGTGTCGCCGTCAATACGTTTGACAACGGTCGTCAAAAGTTCGTCCTCTTTCTCGGAAAGTTCACTGAGAGCGGTCTGGCGTTCCATTTCACGCAGTTTTTGCATCACAACCTGCTTGGCAGTCTGTGCCGCAATACGCCCAAAGTCTTTTGTGGTCTCCTCAACGGCAACAATGTCGCCAACTTTATAGGACTTTTTCAGTTCGCGTGCTGCTTTAAGGGAAATTTCCTTGTCTGGGTCCTCAGGCTCGTCCGCTTCGACCACAGTTTTGTAGGAATAAATCCTGATTGTGCTGCGTTCTGGATACAGCTTCACCATGGCGGATTTTGCCTCGCCATACATTTTTTTGTAGGCAGAAGTCAGTGCAGTTTCCAGCGTTTGGATGAAAGTGTCTGCATCGATGTTTTTTTCTGCCTGCAAGTCTTCAAGAGCCTTAAAAAAATCTTTATTTACCATTTTCATTCTCCTTTATTGTTTAAATGATATTAAAATTCAATCACAAGTTTGATGTTTGCCACTTTATCTCTGTCGAATGACAATTCTTTCTCTTCGCAAACAACGCTCACCTGTTTTTCGGTGAAACTTTCCAGCGTGCCGACAAATTCTTTTTTGCCGTCCTGCTTTGCGAAAAGTGTCAACTCCACTTTTTTGCCAATCGCACGTTTAAGGTCACGGTCGGTTTTCAGTGGTCGGTCCAACCCCGGCGAGCTGACCACCAGCGTGTATGGCTTGTCCTGCGTTGGATTAAGTTCTTCCAAAATTGGGTCAATTTTCTTGCTGACAGTTTCGCAGTCGTCAATTCCGACGCCATCGTCGCAGTCGATTGTGAAAATCAGACTCATGCCGCCATTTTCTTTTACATATTCCACGTCCAGCAATTCATAGCCCATTTCAGCAATCATCCCCACGAATTTTTCTTCGCAGATTTCTTTGATTTTAGACATTTGCTTCTCCTTTAAATGCAAGCGAGGAGGCAAATTGCCCCCTCGTCCTGTCAAGTTAAGTATATTATATCCTAAAACGCCGTCAAAATCAAGTATTTTTGCAAAATTTTTTGAGATTTGTCCAACATTTTTTGAAAATTTTCCAGCGTTTTTTAAAATTATCAAGCGTTTTTGAAAATTATCAAGCGTTTTTGAAAAGACCACATATTTTTTATGCCAAATTCAATTTCAAAAGCACTTGTGCGGTGGCATAAGCATCGTTCCAAGCTCTGTGAGCCCCTTCCAGAGAGATGCCCAAAAGTTTGGTGACTGTGCCAAGATTAAATCTGGTCGTTCTCAGCCTTGCAACACGGGCCTCGTTCAAAGTGTCAATGATTTCATTGTCAAAATCCAGCCCCTCCGCAGCACCCTCGCGGCGGATGAAATGCATATCAAATTCAATGATGTTATGCCCACAAAGCACGCAATCCTTGGAAAAGTTAAAGAAATCGCGGATGACAAGCCCAATCGGCGGAGCGTCCGCCACCATATCTTCCGAAATGCCAGTCAGTTTTGTCACTTCATATGGAATGTGTTTTGTTGGCTTGACGAAGGTCGAGAATCTCTCAATAATGTTCCCATCGTCAATTTTCACCGCCCCAAGTTCAATGATTTGGTCGCGTTCGCGGTCCAACCCCGTTGTTTCAATGTCGAAAACAACAATAGTTCGTCCCATAATCTTGCGATTATATTTGTTCTTCTGTTCAAACATGAAATTTTGTTCAAGTGCGGTGATTTTTTCAGGCACAACAACCGGACCTTGATATTCCACTTCTTCCTGCTTTTGCACCTCTTCAAGTTTTGTTGCACGTGCAATTTTGTCAGCGACAAGTTGCAGTTTGCCCACCTGGCTGACACGCACATCGCCGTGCATGACAACATAGTCGCTCTCGGCAAGCGTTTCCATTTTCTGCTCGTACGCTTTTGGGCAGAAATAGACCCCGTCAATCCTGCCGTGCTCATCTTGCAGCACAAACGGATAATAAGCCTTGGACTGTCCCACTTTTTTGCCTTTCTTTATGACAAAATCCTTCCGCTCGATTGCACGAAGAAAGCCCGCCACAACCACATTTGTTTTCGGCTCTTTGATATGTGAGATTTTTTCAGGGAACGCCAGCAAAATCTCATCATTTCCGTCGCCCGCATTTGCAGCGTCCGCCGCTTGCGACACTTCCTGCTTGCTGGAAAATTCTTTAAATCCCGTGCCAGCAATGTTCTCCAAAACTTGCACCTGATATCTTTGCGTCACCTTATATGTCGCTTTCATCTGTGCATTTTCGATGTCCACTTCGTCAATAAGATTTGGGTTTTCCACGCCAATGACCACAAATTCACGCAAAAAATTAGCCTTCAAAAATTTGGCAAGTTCGACAGAAATGTTATGCTCTTCAAAGAGTTTTTTCAGCCTGCTGCTCAGTTCCACCTCC
Organism: uncultured Clostridia bacterium; assembly: GCA_947625515.1. GTDB lineage: Bacteria > Bacillota > Clostridia > Christensenellales > UBA1242 > Caccovivens. Next base: position 42,881 of record CANQOO010000003.1, on the reverse strand, counting down.
ACCTGAACGTCAATCGGTGTGATTTTAACCTTAAAACTGTCCTCGGTGGTGTAGGTGCTGATAAGCTTAAACTTTTCGTCAAAAAACTCTTTAATGGCCTTCAAAATCAACCGTTCTTCCACAAAAACACGCATAAATTTCACTTTAAGCGTCATTTTTTCCAGTGAAAGCTTTTCGCTAAGCCAGTGCGTCACCTCATTTTTCTGCTCGTCGCTAAGTTCGGGTTCAGTGGACGGATAAAGGAATGTCACAATCACTGTGCCATCCCTCTTTTTTGCCACAACACTTTTCAGGCTGAGGTTGTCATATTTGCCATCAAAGGCCATGCGAAATTCTTGCTGAAAATTCATGTTTTCATTTTAAACGAAAAAGGAGATTTTGTCAAGCAAGATGATGCAATTTAAAGCCGCTAAAGCACAAAATGCAAAATGTCGATGATAATCACAAATCCAAACAAAATGCAAAGTCCAACAAAATGAATCATGCTTTCCACATTGCGGTTGATTGGCTTGCCGCGAATCCACTCAATCAGCGTGAAAATGATGTGCGAACCGTCAAGTGCAGGGATTGGCAAGATGTTAAACACGGCAAGGTTGGCAGCAATGAACGGAATGAAGAACAATAGATAAGAAAGATTTTGCTGAGCATATGTTGCGATAAGCGAAATTGTGGTGATTGTGCCTCCCATCTCAGTGATTGGCACTTGGAAAGTGATAAGTTGCCACAATCCTTTAAGCACCACCCAGCCAAAGCCGAAAGCCATTTCAAAAGAGCGGCAAAAGCCGTCCCACGCGGTGAATCTGTATGCCTGAATCACGCCCGATTCCAGCCCGACCTTCACGCTTAGTCTTTGCTTGGTGACCGCCTCATCCCCTGTGCCTTCCTGATAGTCTTCAATGATTGGCAGAATGTAATATGTCTTGTCCTCGCTTTTGCCGGCATTTTCCGCAGTCATCTGCAAAGTTTTAATTTCAAAGTCGGCGTTTGCAAGAAAGTCCTCCAAACTGCCTTCTTCACCTGCCTCAGTTTTGGCAGCGAGATATGCCTGATATTTTTCGTCATAAAATTTCAGGGCTTCGCTTTCCAACTCGCTGAGTGTTGGGTTGAAGTTGATGCCAAAAGCAAAGTCAATTTTGTCGCCGTTGATGTGCGTCAAGACATCGCCAAGTACAAAGTCGTTGGCATATTCCACCTCCCCAACCTGAGTGGTGAAAGTGGTGTCTTGCTTCACCTGCGGAATGTCATATCCGGCACAGCAGAGCAAAATCCAAGAAAAGATGATTGAGGTGATGAAATTTGCCGTCACCCCTGCCAAAAAGACCAAAATCCTCTTCCAAGGTTTTTGATTGTTGAAAGAAAGTTCGTCTGCCACGTCTTTTTCTTCGTCCTCACCATAGAAAGAGCAATATCCGCCCAGCGGAAAAATACGAAGAGAAAATTTTTCACCCGTTTTTTTGCTTGTGTGAGTGAAAATTGGGAAGCCGAAGCCAATGGAGAATTCTGTAATGCGAAATTTGAGCAGTTTGCCAACAATATAATGCCCAAATTCGTGAATAAGCACCATAAAAAGCAGAATTACAACCGCGAGCAAGATGTAAAGAACAATCATATTTTTTCACCTTCTTCCTCATGGCATTTTTGCCAAATTGTCAGAAAAATTTCAGTTGGCAACCCTTATTATTTTGCCAGAATGCTGCCAATGTCCGTCTTTTTTATGGGCGTCAAAGCAAACAAATCCAAAATGCAAGCAGCACAAACGGAGCAATGAAGATATAGCTGTCAATTCTGTCCAGCATCCCTCCATGCCCCGGCAATATTCTGCCGCTGTCTTTCACATTTGCCCGCCTTTTGATGACGCTTTCAAGGATGTCGCTTGCCTGCGAAATGACGGAGCCAAGCAGCACAACAATCAAGAACGCCCAAATTGGCAGAACTGAAAGGAAGGATTGGAAAACTGGCATGCAGCCAAACACCAAATATACACATATGCACACCAGCAAGCACCAGACGGTGCCGCCTACTGCCCCAGAGATGGTTTTGCCGGGGCTGATTTTTGGGCAAAGTTTCTTCCCGCCAATCAGGGAACCCATCAGCATGGCAAAAGTGTCGGTAATCATCGGGATAAGGATGGCAACAAGCAGCACAAAAGTGGACGCCAGAGGCAAATTTTCCACTCCTTCAAGTTTTTCAAGCGGAAGTTGATGCAGGTGGTTGATTAAATTGAAAAACAAGAACAAAAATGCCGGATAAACAAAGCAAACAAGTGTGGATAACGCCTTGCTGAACGCAAATTTTTCCACGCTTGTCCCCCTCAGGTTTCGGACAGAAATTTCGTTTTTGGTTTTCTTTCTAAAAACAATCCCCCACAAAAAGAGACCGCCTGCGACCAAAAGCATCAGGGCAAGGTCAATCAAAATGGTGTAGAGAATCCAATATATGTCGCCAGATGTGGCACAAAAGTGGATGCCAATCAAATTGCCCGCCAGCAGCAAGCACGGGAAAAGCACCGCAACATAGTGAAAATTAAATCTGCCCGCCTTGGTCAGCATACGCGACATTTCATATGCGGCGAAGCATGCCACAATGCCAAAGAATGCATCGAAGAAATATTCGCTCACATACACTTTCAGCACAAACAACAGTGCCAGCGAAAGCACAATCGCCACAGAAGTATAAATTCGTTTTTTCATGATTTTTCTTATTTACCTCCAAATCTTCTCTCTCGTCCAGAAAACTCTTCAATCGCCTTGAAAAGTTGTTTCTTATCAAAATCCGGCCAATAGGTTTTTGTGAAATAAAGTTCACTGTATGCCAGATGGAACAGCATGAAATTGGAAATTCTCATTTCGCCGCTGGTTCTCACCAAAAGGTCGATGTCCGGTATGTCCCCCGCGAACAAATTTTCACGCAAATTTTCCTCCGTCAGAACCTGCCCAGTTTTGAACACTTTGTTTGCAGCCTGCACAATGTCCAATCTGCCGCCATAGTTTATCGCCAAATTCACCACAAGGCCGGTGTTGTTTTTGGTCTGCTCTCGCACGCGGACGATTGCTGCCTGCATATCCTCCGGAAAGCGTGAAATATCTCCCATCGGCACAAACTTGATGTTTCGTTTAAGGAACTTTTCCTCATTTTCTTGCACCATTTCGCGGATAAGAGCGAAGATATAGTCAATTTCCTTCTGGTCACGTTTCCAATTTTCGGTCGAGAACGCGAAAAATGATGCATATTTAATTTCTTTTATCTCGCATAAATCTGCAATGATGTTTTTCAGAGCAACAGCCCCCTGCCTATGCCCCAACATCTTGTTCAGCCCGCGTGCTGTCGCCCACCTGCGATTGCCGTCCATGATGAACGCAATATGAGTCGGAAATTTCAATTCAGTTTTCTTTTTAAACATATTAACCCAATTTATTCGTGTCGGTCTTTTGTTAAACAAGTGCAGCCTTATCACGTCTTTTCCCACAAGCGGCAAAAGAAAACAAAGTGCAGTTTTTTATTTAAACTGTCATCACTTCTTTTTCTTTCTCGTCAGCAAGAGCGTCGGCATTTGCGGTGTATTTATCAATTTCCTTTTGCACATTTTTCTCGTAGGTGGCATACTCGTCCTCAGAGATTGAACTATCTTTTTTGAGGTCTTTCAGCATTTCAAGTGCGTCACGACGAGCGTTTCTCATTGCAACCTTGGTTTCTTCGCAAAGTTTCTTGACATTTTTGACAATTTCGCGTCTGCGTTCTTCGGTCAACTGCGGAAAAACAAGCCTGATTGTCTTGCCATCGTCAGTTGGAGTGATGCCGATGTCAGCCTGCGAGATTGCTTTTTCAACATTTTTAATCTGAGAAGCATCCCAGATGTTTATATTCAAGATTCTCGCCTCACTCACAGTGACAGTTCCCATCTGCACAATTGGGGTTGGAACGCCATAATATTCCACCATAACTTTGTCCAAAATGTGCGGATTTGCTCTTCCCGCCCTGATAACAAGATATTCATTTTGCTGATGCAAATATGCTTTTTCCAAATCTTCATGCAGGGATGAGAAGATTTCTTCAATCATTTCGTCCATAAAAAAACTCCTTATGTTAAAATATAACACACCGCACCCGCCTTTTGCAAGCAAAATCACCCACAAACAAAAAATCAAAACGAACAACACGAAAATCAAAACAAACAAAAGCGTCAAGAAAAAAAACGATAAAAAAAATCACACCGTTTTGGTGTGACATTTTTAAAGTTTGCCCTGTTATCTATGCTTAATTATTGCCTGCCATTTGTTTTGCAACTTCTTCTGCCAAGTTGTCGCTGCGTTTTTCAAGGCCTTCGCCAAGTTCATATCTCACAAAGCGGCGAATGGAAATCTTTTCGCCAATTTTAAGCGTCGCCTCAGTGAGAAGGTCTTTGATGGTGAGGTCTGGATTCTTAACAAAATGCTGATTAAGCAGGCAGACATCTTCATAATATTTCTTGATTCTTCCTTCAATCATTTTGTCCACGATTGCGGCAGGTTTTCCTTCATTCAACGCCTGAACACGCAAAATTTCTTTTTCGCTTTCCAGTTCAGCAGGGTCAACTTCGGCTTCCGAAACATATTTTGGGTTTGCGGCAGCGATATGCATTGCAATGTCCTTAACAAGCATTTGGAAATCTTCGCTCTTTGCCACGAAGTCAGTTTCGCAGTTCACTTCCACCAAAACGCCAATCTTTCCGCCCATGTGGATATAACTCTGCACCAATCCTTCGCTGGCAATGCGGCTTTGTTTTTTGTCAACCGCTTTAAGTCCGCGTTCTCTCAAAAGAACGATGGCTTTTTCAAAATCTCCGTTGGCATCTGTGAGTGCTTTTTTGCATTCCATCATCCCAACGCCAGTTTGTGCACGCAATTTTGCGACATCTTGTGCTGTGAAATTCATATCTTTTTCTCCTTAAATTTGAAAATTAATTCTTAAATTGAAAAATGCTTCATTGTGAAAATTTCGTTGTGAAAATTTTTAAATTTTTAAATTTGAAAATAAATGTTGTTGCAATGTGCAAGTTCGCCACGATGCGGACAAGCAATCATTCTGCCTTAGGCTCTGCTTTTTTTGCAGGAGCTTTTCTTGCTGGCTTTTCAGCTTTAGGAGCCTCAGCAGATTCAGCGGCTTCGGCGTTCTCTTCTTGCTTAGCCTCTTTCTTCACTGGACGCTTCTTTGCAGGTTTTGTTTCTTTTTCTTCGCCTGCCTCAGCAAGTTCCACGCTTGGCTTTGCGGCAGTGAGCAGACTTTCAAGGTCAACGGCCTCTTCACCTGCACCCTCTTCGTCGTCCTTCTTCATAGAAACGCCCTCGCGAGCCTCAATGACAGCGTCAGCGATGGCACTTGCGATAAGTTTCACAGAACGGATGGCGTCGTCGTTTCCTGGAATGACAACGTCAACGTCGCTTGGGTCGCAGTTTGTGTCAACAAGGCTGACAACAGGGATGTGCAAAATTTTTGCTTCGTGAACGCAAATTTTTTCGTTTGAAGGGTCAACCACAAACAGCACGCCTGGAAGGTCATGCATTTCTTTAATGCCGCCCAGGTTTTTCTCCAACTTTTCACGCTCTTGCTTCAAAAGAGCAACTTCCTTCTTTGGAAGAAGGTCAAACTCGCCCACTTTTTCCATTTGGTTAAGTTTGTTGAGGCGTTCAATTCTTGCACGGATTGTTTTGAAGTTTGTGAGTGTGCCGCCCAGCCAACGTGTGTTGACATAATACATTCCGCATCTTTCGGCTTCTTCCTTGATTGCCTCTTGAGCCTGTTTCTTTGTGCCGACAAAAAGAATGCTCTTTCCGCTTGCAACAATGTCTCGAACAAATGAATAGGCCTTGTCCACTTGCTCACTTGTAACTTCGAGGTTGACGATGTGAATATCATTTCGAGCGGTGAAAATGTATTGCTTCATCTTTGGGTTCCACTTTCTTGCCTGATGGCCGAAGTGAACGCCTGCCTCCAAAAGTTGTTTCATTGAAATAACTGACATAATTTTTATACCTCCGTTTTTTGTCCTTCCTTGAAAGTTTTGTTGACTTCAACCCAAGACTGACCGTCTTTTGCAGTGTGGAAAGATTCACATCGACTTAAAAATTTTCCATCATCCACATGCGTTCAGGCAACAGACGTCAAACGCTTTCAAGTGCTTTTTGTCTTCAATGACGAGAAGATGATATCACAAAATAAAAGAAAATGCAAGCAATTTTGCAAAGAAGATTTATATTTTTCAATTATTTTTTTAAGCAAGTTTTTAAAATTTTTTTAGATATCTTAAAAACAAGTTTTGCAAAAAATTTTTGTGGGGCATTTTATACTAAGAGGCTTTATTTCAAAATATGTTTTTTTCAACAATGTTCCATCAAATGCCGAACATTTTTTTCGCTTTTGAAAATTTTTCATCTTTCCCAAGTGTCGCCGCACATCATTTGTGATATGCCTTTCCAGCAAGAATGGTGAAGGCACGATATATTTGCTCCAAAAGCATGACACGGAAAAGATTGTGCGGGAAGGTCATGTGCGAAAAAGAGACTCTGGCATTGGCGTGTGAGCGGACGCTTTCACTGACGCCATAGCTGCCGCCAATAACAAAGGTTATTGTAGAGTTTTCCATAAAGATTTTCTCCAATTTTTCCGCAAAAATTTCACTGGAATATTCCTCACCGGAAATATCACACAAAATCACAAAGCCTTTAAGATTTTTAATGATGTCCTCACCCTCTTTTTGCAGGACAAGTGCGGGATTTTCCAGAACATTTTGCTCTTTAATTTCCACAACATTCAGTTTGCAAAAAGCACCCAGCCGCTTGATGTATTCCGCAGCACAATCTCTGGTGAATTTTTCTTTCAAATTTCCTACGCAAACCAAATTTATGTTCATTTGTTCCCTCAAAAATTGAATTTCTTATGAATTTTTTCTCTATTCTTGTTATTTTTTCCTATTTCCCCGCAATAAATTTTATTTCCTGCAAATTTTTGACAAATTTTCAAATATTTCTCAGCATTTTTATTTTGCTTTTTTTGTTATTATTAATTTTTTTTCAAAATTATTTTTGCAATTTTTAAAAAAATTTCTATATTTTACTTTAAATTTTTTCCAATTATTTTTTCAAAACTATGCGTCGCTATTTTTCGTTTGTTTAGCATTATTTTTTAAAATTTTTCTCAATTTTTTCAACAAATTTGTTCCACATAATTTTTGGCATAATTTTTTTCATAATTTTTAACACATTTTTTATCTAAGAACGCCCCAGAGATAGGTCATGAATGTGACAATAACGCCAAGTGCGATGCAGCCATATATCAAAATTTTATTTTTTAGGTCAATATTTGCAAGGATTTTTTCAGAAAATTTTTTCTTCTGCCCGTCACTTTTTTTCTGCGATTCTTGCACATTTTTTTGCGACTCGTCATTCGACGAATCCTCATCCAAAACGGCGGAAGAAACATTTTTGCCCACATAATTGACAAACTGCTTGAAGTCCAAATAAATTGTCTTATTTTCAGTTTTAAAAAGTGGCTCTGGCTGCTCTCCGCCATTTTTGATATCTTCAATTTGTTTGAAATAACTGTCACGGATGGCAAGGTTTGCAAGTTGTTTTTGGCGTTTTGAGAAGGAATATCTAAAGCTTTCTTTCGCCATATATTTTGTTATTTCAAAGCCTATGAAAACAAACAATGCAAGCAGCAAAATGAAGAAGAATCCGCCAAGAACAATGTTCTGCCCGATAAAGTTGGAAATAGCGTCAAAAATTCCGCCAATCGCCCACCCTTTTCGAGCGGCAAACGAGAAGAACACCGAGAGGGCGTTGTTCATGAAATGCACAATCATGCACGGAAAAATTGAATTGCACATCACGCACAAATAGCCAAGGAAAATTCCAATCAAAGTCGCGTAGAAAAACTGCATAATGTTCATGTGAAGCAGCCCAAAAAGCAGCCCAGACAGCAAAATTGCACGATTTATTCCAATGCTGGAATTGCCCTTCAGAAGCAGCCCGCGATGAAGCGTTTCTTCGCACACGCCCGCAAGCACGGCAGTTGTGAAAATGTCCAAAAGAAGTGCCCACCAAGTTGCAGGCAAACTCTCCCCGCCGCCCGTTGCCGGCTTGTAGCCCAACCCCTGGATGATGAATTGGAAAAAGTTTGAGACATAAAAATTCAAGAAGAACACCACCACGCCAAGCAGGACGGCACCAACGAGCACCTTCCAAGAAGTTTTTTTATAGCCGCAAAAATCAAATGTTTGCTTGACAGTTTTTTTGCTGAGCAGTTTAAACATAAAAAGCGGCAGCAGCAAAATGATGCCAACTTGCGTGACGAAGCCCATGATTGTGTCAGCATATTTGCCCATGAAAGAGAAAACGCCCAATGAAGAACAAATCCTCACCCCGACAAACACCAAAATCACGGCAAAATATGAAATATTTGCAAACAATCTAAGTTTTTTAGACATAAATCTCTCCAATTCTTTAATCACCCGCGGCTTTTTCCATGCTTTTCATTTTGAGGTTTTCAAAACTAATTTGGCGTCAACCGCGGCACGGGCAATCGTCAAATTTCGACAATAATCATGTTTGTTTTCTCAACTTAATATACGCCTATGGAAAGAAACTTATAACCACAAAGATGCATGCAAGAACAAGCCCACACAAAAGCGTGAGTGGAATTTTTCCAATCATAAACGGCGAATTTTCATATGTTGGCACAAAAGAAGTATCGTCCTTCTGAAATCTTTCTTTTGCATTGCCCTTTTGATGCTCATTGTTCTTGTTGTCCTCATTTTGAGACTCTTCCTTCGCCTCGTTACTCTCGGACAGTTTCGTGAATTTTTTTAGATAGAAATGATACAACAGCCACAAAATTCCACATGTGAGAGCAGCAAGCAAAATTGCACACAGCACTCCCCACCACTGGACGTTGAAAACGGTGTTGATGTCCTCAATTTTAAGGATGCTGAACACAAATGTCAAGATGACTGTGGTGAAATTGTTGAACATATGAATCAAGATTGGATAAAGAATATTTCCCGTTCTTTCCATCACCACTGCAAGCACGCAACCCAAAATGAAAGGATAAATTAGTTGCGTGACGCTTTGATGCATAAGTGCGAAAAGCAGCCCGCACAAAACGACGCTTGTCCACATGCCGAAACTCTTTCGCAGTCCGCCGAAAATCACGCCGCGAAAGATGAGTTCTTCGCAAATTGCCGGCACAATGCCCAGCACAAAAAGTGCCAAAAACAGTCTTGGAACAGAGTTGATTTCAAATGCCAGTCCATCGTTTATGCCCCACAGCGAGAAAAGTTTGCCAAAGCAGCCTTCCATCAGCCACACAAAGCCCGCCACGCAAATGACGCCCACCAGCATCGACAGCAAGACTGCCGAAATTTTTGCCTTCTTAATTGAAAAAGGTGTTGTCGAAAATGAAATCCTCTTGCTTTTGTGATAGCAAAGCCAAATGGCAAGAAAGGTGACCTGACTTATCAGCAAATAGATGACCGCAAACCAAAGATAACGAGAAAACAGCTCCGAAAGCGGATTGGCGTCTTTTGCAAACTCCACCCCAACCTGCCTTGCAATGAACACCGAGGCAAGCGAAAAAACAAGGCTGATGGCAAGCGGAACAAGAAGTGCCAAAAGATACACCATCCCGCTATCCTTGATGGTGTAGAAATTGCGTTTCCCAAAAATTGATGGCATCGAAGGGGCTTCACCCGCCGCCTGCACATTTTTGCTCGCACTGACTTTCGATTTATCTTTTGTCTTTTTCATGATTCACACTATATCACATTTTTAGAAAAAACACAACAAATTTGTTGGACAAAACAATTTGAATGAATTATTATTAGGACATGAAAAAAAATGCAGATTCAAAAAATAATCTCATGCACGAAAACAAAACCACGCTTCGCACCAAACATGCTTTGTCAAAAAGTGCTTCAAAATCTGATGCCTGTGCCATTGAAAAATCCACAAGCTCTCAGAATGTTCACGCGGAGGATTTTATGCGGCTGGCAATTTTGGAAGCACAAAAAGCGTTCAAAAAAGGTGAAGTGCCAATCGGAGCCGTGCTTGTGCGTGGCGGCAAAGTGATTGCCAAGGCTCACAATATGCGTGAAAAAAAGCAAAACGCTCTCTTGCATGCAGAGGTCATTTGCATCAACAAGGCATGCAGTCGTCTTGGCAGTTGGCGGCTGGACGATTGCGAAATGTTTGTCACGCTTGAGCCCTGCCCAATGTGTGCCGGGGCCATTCAAAACGCCCGACTTTCCCGCGTCACATTTGCCTGCGAGGAAAAGACGTCGTCCGACCATCTATGCCAAAAAATTTTGCAAAGTCCGCGGCTGAATCACACATGCACACTTGTGCATGACCGCACTTTTGAAGCTGAGGCAGCAACGCTTTTGTCCGACTTTTTTAAATTACGAAGATAGCCACTTGTGTCGCTCTTTCACAAAATTTTTGAAAAAAATTGTAATTTTTTGCACTAACGCTTGTTTTTTGCTGTCGAATTATGATATACTCTTTTTGACTATATGATTTGCTGCATCAAAACTGCACTTTTTTGGGTGCGACAAGTCGAAAAATCCGCACTTATTGGGTGCAACATGCCGAAAAATGTGCTTGTTCAGGTGCAAATGCCTGCAAAAATCGTCTTTGGGCAAAAAATGTTGATAAAGGAGCGAGACTATGGCAAAGAAAAATGATGAATTTAAAAACCTTACCAAACGTCAAAAGGATTGTCTGGACTTGATTGAAAGTCTGGGCATCTATGAACTGCGAGCATTGGCACGCGTATTTGGGGACAACTCCCCGACCACGCTTAAACGTGGTGACCACATCAAAATCATCATGGACAAAATCATTTCTGGGGAGGAACTTCGCCCAATTCCGCTTCGTCAAGGCAGGCCTTATAAAGAACTTTCAAACATTGACGGAATTTTGTCAGAACTTTCTGTGATTTCCGGCAAGGACTATTCTCCAAAATCCGCCCAATCATCCTTCAAAACTCCATCCAAAATCATCACTTTCCATCAGGCAAAAGAGGACGTCCTTGAGCGCAGGCTGATGCCTATTGACGTTCGCGGCGTGCTGAAGGAAAAAGGTGATGGAGAGTTGTATTTTCAGGACATTGAAAGCGACGCCCTTGTTTTGGTCAAGAAAAATTTTGACGCCCGCCTGCAACCTGGCGACTATCTGACCGGCAGAGCTGTTTTGATGAACGACGAGGGCGATTATGCCCTGGACGCTGTGAAAGCAATCAATTTTTGCAGCGACAAAATGTATCTTCCATCCTCCTGCACCCCTGCAAGCGTGACTCCAACCGAAAAATTTGATTTCCGCGGGCAGAACATTTTGCTGGGCGGACGATATGTCCTTAAAACAGCCAAACTCTTGGACAAGGCAGAAGCGTTGAGCGTCGCCCTCCAAAATTTGAAGAAGCAAGGCGTCGTTTCGCTGGCACTTGTTCCAAATGTCATGGACGAAGACGCAAAAAGTCTGCAAGCACTGCCATTTGACGCAACTTTCCTGTTGAAATATGAACAAAGCCCGCAGGACTCATATGAAAAAATCCTTTCTTTCCTTGACTGCGTTGATAGGCTCCAAAATCAAGGCGTGCGAATGGCAATTTTTGTTGAAGATGTTGTGACGCTGGCAAGCATAGCCGATTTTGCCGTTCAGAACAGCAAAAATATCCCTTCGCGTTCTAGCAAAGCCGTCGAACTTATCAAACGGCTGATGCTGACGGCAAAAGCATGCGAAGATGGACAAAACTGCACCCTGTTTTGCACCCTGGACGATGTTGACCTTGCCGACGCCCTGTATGTTTCGGCGGTTTACAAAATTTCCAAGAAAATTGAGCTATAAATCATCACATTGCCCTCATTTTTTGCTGCACAAAAATTTTTGCATCCACAAGTTCTTCACATGCTACATTTTCAAATACACCTTTTCACTTGCACAAACATTTTCGCATAATATTAAAGCCTTCCAAGGTTTGGAGGCTTTTTTAACTTATAAAATTTCCCCAACACTTTCATTTGTTTTGCAAAAGCATCGGCAAACTTTCAAGCAGCATTTTAGCCATTTATAATGGGAGATTTTTTTTGAAAACATTTCATTTGTTTGACAAATATATCGGCAATCTATATACTTATTAAATATGAGCGACTTAATTTTGTCTCTTCCAAAAGGATTTGATGTTTTTGGTCACGAAATTCGCTTCTATGGCATCATCAGTGCCTTGGGATATCTTCTTGGCGTAATTATTGCCATCGTCAACGCAAAAAAACGCGGCTTCAAGACGGAGGACATCCTCACCCTGGCTTGCTACGTCATTCCGTGCTGCATCATTGGGGCTCGCCTTTGCTATGTGCTGACCTATCTTGACCACTTTTCCAGTTTTTGGGATGCCATCGCAATTTGGAATGGCGGACTGATTTTTTATGGCGGGCTGATTGGCGGCGTGTTGGCACTGCTGCTTTATTGCCTCATTCACAAAAAAAGTTTCTTCGCCCTGGCGGATGTGCTTGTGCCGGCACTTGCCATCGGTCAGGCACTTGGCAGGTGGGGTAATTTCTTCAATCAAGAGGCATATGGCTATCCCATCACCGACCCAACCTGGCAATGGTTCCCGTTTGGCGTGTATATCGACAACTGCTCCATGGCGGGCTGTCCTTGCGACGGCAGCGGCTGGCACCACGCCACATTTTTCTATGAAAGTTTGCTCAACATTCTCATTTTCACCACCCTTATGCTGCTTTTGCATCGCGGAAAAATCAAGCAAAATGGCGTGATTGGAGGACTTTATCTGGTGCTGTATGGCATCGTCCGTTTCTTCGTTGAAGGCATGCGGACGGACAGCGTCCCGCTGGGAAATGCACGCTTTTCGCAAGTTTTAAGCATCATTTTCATTTGCTGCGGCGTTTTGCTGCTGGCATATTTTGCCATAAAAAACAAATTCTTTCAAAAACTCTTCCACAAATGGCATAAGAAAGACAACTTGAAACAAATTTTGAACATAATAAAAAAAGATTTTTAAAAAACTTTGTCAAAATCGCATTTTTTCTAAACGCGAAGTTTAGTGACGAAAATTTCTAAAAATCTTCAATAAAATACTTAACACTTATTTAGTCAGCGGCTTGGCTGTTTTTTCTTCACCCCAAACCTCAAATTTTGCAGCTTCTGGGATGGCATTCAACATCATTGTGGCAAACTGAGCGTTGTCCGCCATTTTGCCAAAAAGTTCGCCCGGCATATAGACATGTGAAAGCGATGTGCATTCTTTGAAAGCGTCCAGGGCAATAAAATGAATGGTTGCCGGCAAAATAATTGAATTTATCGACGACATATTAAATGCCCCCTCATCAATGCTGATGACGTCATCTGGCAGGAAAACTTTTCGCAGCCCAAATGCACATTCAAAAGCGTGATAACCAATTTCTTTCACGCCGTCCGGCACCACATAGACGTTTTGCCTGTGATTCATCGGAAAAGCAATCAATTTTTGCCCCTCAAAAAGCACTCCGTCCTTGCTGAAAAATTTTTCATTGCCTTCCGCAACATTAATTTCTCTTAGAAGTCGGCAAAGATATGTCACCTGGTCGCCGATGCTTGTCACCGACGCCGGAATGGAAAGTTTTCTCAGTTCGCAGCCAAAGAAAGCCAAATCTCCAATTTCTTCCACACCCTCAGGGATTTGCACCTCTCCAAGAGCCAAACAACGCTTGAAAGCACGCGAATCAATTTTCTTTACGTGCTTGCCAATCACAACGCGACGAGCAAACCAAGCATTGTCAACAAACATGCTTGAACCAAGTTCAACAACAGGTTTGTCATCCACCATATCTGGCAGTTCAAGTTTGTCAACCTCTCGACGCAAGTTCACCTTATCAAGACGCCAACCGCCTTCAACCTCAGACAATTCATATTCCACCAGCCCAACTTTTAATTTTTTATCAGACATATCTCCTCCACAAAAAAAATTTATGCAATTTGCAGCATTCAAGTTTCCTTCAACTTGCTTCATTAAATTTCAAGAAACCAGTTCTTTCAATTTTCTTTTACTAAATTTCAAGAAACACTAAATCATAACATAAAAAATACAACTTTGTCAAGGCAAATTTGTTTAGTCATAGAAATTCTCTTTTCAAGCCAAAAATCATCTCTAAAAACGCCTCCATTACCAAGAAATTCACCTTTCATTAAATTCATGCTGAAAAACAGATGCCCCTTGCCAAAGAAAAACATCTTTCATCAAATTCATCTCACAAAGTCACCTTCTTTCATAAAAATTCCGCCCTTAAAGCAAAGCATCTTGTCAATCCAGCAAAATATCTTTGCAAGACTCTTCCCAAGCAAAACATCTTTGCAAAACTCTTTCCAAGCAAATTCATCACAAAAAGGAATTTAAATATATTTTTTTCACATAATCATTGCATGGCAAGTGGAAGAGTTTTTGGGATTAAGAAAAGCACAATTCTGCGTGCGACAACGCTGATTTTTTGTGCGGCATTTGTTGCTTACATTTTTATGGCAATTTTTTGGCTCAAAATCCCTTCGCTGTGGTTTTATGGCTTCTGCATTGCCGTTGGCGGTGTGCAGCTTGCCAAAAGCTTTCTTTTTCGCTATGACAGCTCGCTATATTTGGGCGTGCTTTTGTTTTTGATTGGTGTTTTTGGACACGTTTTTCTGCTGACAAACACGACAGATTATGCCGGTTTTTTTGTGGCACTGGCGTTTATCCTCGCCTCCACCATCACATTCGCGTTATGCAGGCAGAGATTCCACCTTGTTGTGGCTTTCTCGACACTTTTCGTCACGCTTTATTGCCTTCTTTATGTAAAAAATTTGATAAATGTCTCAATTTTAATTGCTTTTGTGCTTCCATTTTTGCTATTATTGCTCTTGGAGATATTAGTTTATGTTTTCACGGGAAATAAATGGCTATAATCGGGCAGAGGTTGATGCATACATCAGCAGAATCAAGTCTTTTTATGAGTCCAAACTGATGGAAGAAAAGCTCAAAACGCTGGAAAGTGAAAAACGCGTTTTGGACATGAAAAACGAACGCACCGAAATTGAGAACAAAGAAAAAAACATTCTCAATGCTCTTTCCATGTTTGAAAAAGCGAAAAAATTTCAGGAAGAAGGCTCCAACAATTTCAACAGCCTCATCATGGACAAACTTGAACTTTTGGTGCGGGAACTCAATCTGCGTTTCCCGTCTTTGCTGCGTGACCAAAACTTTGAGGACATCATGAGCGAATTTTCCAGCATGATTCAAAACTATCGCTCCACCCTTGAAAAAATGAACGACATCACCAAGCCAATCTACTCCAACAACGACAGCATGAGGCTGCTTCTCAGCAAAATGCAAGACCACAAAAAGCAAGGTCACGAGGTGCATATCCAAACTTCGCGTAAGACGCTGCAAGAAGTGCCAGTAAGCGAAAGCGGGTTCAGTTTTGAAGAAGCCCTCAACCCAACCGAAGATTTGGCTGAAATCATGAAGGCGTTTGATTTTTATAATGAAAATCAACAATGATGGAAGTAAAAGGAGAACAACATGATTGAATATAAATTTGACACACAACTTTTGATTGAGGGCAAAAATTTGTCCGACGAACAAATTAAGGACTACATAACCAAAAACATCGAGGGTGATTGCCTGCTTGTTGTTGGCGATGACGAGCTTATCAAACTTCACTTTCACACAAACACACCTTGGAAAGTGCTGGAATATTGCGACAGCTTGGGCGACATCCAAGACATCGTCGTTGAAAATATGCAGCGTCAAGCGGACGGCCTGAACGGCTGAAATTTTCTCACGCAACCTGCCAAATTTCTCTAAAAATGTAATTTAAAATAACACTTCCAGTGTGAAGTGATATTTTTGTATCGAAAAATGATACAGTGATTTCTTCAATATTTTTTTTGCTTGCGTCTTTTCTTAGTTATTCCTCAATTTTTTTGCAACCACCACAAATTCACACGGCAATGCCGCACGCAAGCATGATGCCTAGGCAGGCAAGGCCGCTGATGATGCCGATGAAATATTGCAACACCATGATGCCCACATTTGTGAGCATGTGTTTTTTGTTCTTCGTGAAAAGAATGACAAGCCCCACGCCCGCACCCGCGGTCAGCCCTGCAATAAGGGCTGGGAAAGACAAAATTGGCACCATTTGCCCCTGAAAATCCACGCCAATATAGCACTGGACAAGCAGCACAGAAGAGGCACAGTTCGGAAACAAGCCAATCAGCCCCGCCAGAACAATTTGCAGGAAGACATTGGTGTTTAAAAGCGTTTGAATTGCAGCCTCTCCGCCGAACTCTTTTATGCAGCCATATGCGAAAGAAAGCAAAAATGTTGCGACGAAAATGTAAATCAAAATGTAGAATGTGTGCAAAAATGCGTCCAAAAAGACATTGTTTACGCAGCAGTTTCCGTGCTCATGCCCGCAGTCGTCCGCACAATATTGCGTGTGAATATGTCCGCACTCATGATAATGTCCTTCGTGATGTTCGTCGCAATGCCCGTCATGCTCGTTGACGGCGTCAGACTTCAATTCCTTTTCTGCATGCACCATGTTTGCCACGTGTGGCTCATGCCCCGCGATTTCCGCCTCGTGTTGCTCATGACCCGCCTCATGCGACAAAACGGAATCGCTGTGAGTCCCGCTTTGCAAACGTTTTTTCTTTTTTATTGCCAAGATTGTCAGGTCAATGGCATAGCCCCAGAAAACCGCCAGCAACACTTTCACGCCAATCAAAACAAGCATATCCAAAATTTTGCTTGGCGATGAAAGCATGATTGGAATTGCCTCGTCACTTGTGGCGACAAAAACGGCAATAAGCGTTCCAAGCGTCACCGAACCGTGGGCATAGAACTCCGCAATCACCGACGAAAAACCGCACTGAGGCACGCAGCCCAAGAATGCCCCAAAAAGAGGACTGTTTTTTTTAGTCAAAAAATTGGAAAATTTGTGGCGGTGGTCATGGGAAAGAAGGGACACCAAAAGATAGGCAAGAAAAAGAATTGGCAGGATTTTTAAACTGTCAATTATGGCATCATATAGGCTGTCTGCAAAAATTTTGCCCACAATCCCCTCCACGCTTCGCAAATTATATCACAAACCGAAAAAAAACACAAGAGAAAATGTCAAAGTTGCGTCACGAGCATATTTTTCGCAAATTGTGAATGAAAAAATCCCATAGTTGCGTCCACATACCGCATGAAAGCCCCAAATGCAGTAACCCACGCAATGCGGATGAAGAAAATTCTCTTAGTTGCGTCAAATGCTGGTGCAAAGAGTTCTCAAAGTTTTCATCAAATTTCGCCAAAGAAATTCCTCAAACTCTTCCAAAAAGAGCGGAAGAAAAATGTCTGCACGCCTTGCAATTTATTTGACTTTTATGTCACTTTTTTGATATTATGCATAAGGCATAAAAATGGATTCAATAAAAACAAAATTTGTTTTTAAAAAATCATATGGAGAGTGTCAAAATGGCAACAAATAAGAAGAAAAATCAAACAAGCAGCACTGAAAAGCCAGAACTTCAACTGATTGGAGTGAACAAAAAATATCGGCTTTCAAACAAGGAGACCTTTCAGGCATTATACGACATCAACGCCCAGTTTTTTAAGGGCGAGCTTGTTTCCATTGTCGGCGAAAGTGGAAGCGGAAAATCCACTCTCATGAACCTGATTGGCGGGTTGGACAGCGATTTTTCTGGCGACATCATCTCCGGAAATCAAAATCTGCGAGAACTTTCTGACAAGGAACTAGATAAATATCGCAAAAATCAGGTTGGCTTTGTTTTTCAGTCCTTCAACCTGATTTCTCACCTTTCAATCTTGGACAACGTGACCCTTTCTTTGACGCTTTCAAACGTTGGCGAAAAGGAAAAAGTGGCTCGTGCCACAAAGATTTTGGAGAGAGTGGGCTTGAAAGAACACTTGAAGAAGAAGCCAACTCAACTTTCTGGCGGTCAAAAACAGCGTGTGGCAATCGCACGTGCATTAATTAACGACCCAGAGATTATCATCGCCGACGAGCCAACCGGTGCATTGGACAGCGAAACCTCCATGCAAATTTTGGAGATTTTAAAAGAAATTGCCGACAGCGGAAAATTGGTCATCATGGTCACCCACAGCGAAAAAGTGGCGTCCGTTTCATCCCGCGTGGTGGAAATTTCGGACGGCAGAATTGTCGGCGACCACAAAAATGAAAATTATGTCAAAAATGCCGACGTTACACCAGTCAATCAAGCGGCCAGCGTGGAAGAAGCCGCAACAGACGAAAAACCTACAAAGTCCGGCAAGAAGAAAAAGACTTTCCACGATTTTAAAAACAAACAAAATCTTTCCTTCCGCTCTGCCATCCGCCTTTCCATGCACAATATGTGGGCAAGCAAAACCAAAAACTTCCTCATGGCTTTTGGCGTGGCGATTGGAATTGGCAGTTTGATTTTGATGATGTGCTTTTCCACCGGCATCACCGATTTTATTGACAACACCATGAAGTCATATTCCGACCCGACCATTGTCACCATCACAAAAACTGCACAAGGCAAATCCGGATTTGGAAATTTTGGCTACAACCCGTTTGAGGACGCTGCCGGTGACAAACTTGGCGACATTGACAAACTGCTTGAAGGCTATGATGAAGAAGTGGAAGTGCTGGATGACGCTGGCAAGCCGATGAAGGATGAGCATGACAATCCAATCATGAAAACCGTTCATCACCCAGGCATCAATCCATATTTGCAAACCCTCTATGAAAACGGGGAACTGGATGTGAATGTCCAGATTGACAAAAAAGATATGCAGCCGGGGCTGCAACTTTTGACCATGGTCGGCAAAATGATTGGCTCAACCTCCGCCCGCGTTGTGTATGACACAAAACAAGGCAGCCGCGAGGACACCTTGCAGCCGGCAGAATATGTCAACGACACCGAACTGACAAAGCGTGGCTACACCTATGCGGACATCATGTATGTCTACACCATCCCGCCATATTACACCGATTCAAACGTCATTGAAGGCGAAATGTCCACAAAAGAAGGCGGGATTATGTTCTCGCAAGGCATCCTGGACCTTTTCCCAGAGAACGAACTGACCAACGAGGACGGCACGCCGCGTGAAGTGAACCTATATTTGGATACACGCATGCTTGGCGGCTCCGCGGAGGCCACCCCGCCAATCATCTTTGATAAAGACGAGCTCAATTTGGAAGTGACTGGCATTATGGACACTTCCATAATGTCCGGACTTTTGGTTATGTTTGTGGACTATGACTATTTCCAACAAATTTTTTCACAAGTTCACGACAACGAAAATCTTGCCCCAAATGTGTATTACATCAAGACAAAAACGGATAATCTTTCGCAAAAGCAAGCCGAAAAAGTCACCGACGCCATCAACGCCTACCTTGAAAAATATGAGGACGGCAAGTTCTCTGGCTCGGTTGAGGAGCAGCTTGCAGGCATGTTCAACAACATGACTTCCGTCATTGGCACATCGCTGATTGTCATCTCTTGCATTTCGCTGCTTGTTTCCGCAATGATGATTTTGGTGGTGCTTTATATGAGCGTCACCGAACGCACCAAAGAAATTGGCGTGCTGAAAAGTATCGGTGCCAGAAGGAAGGATATCCGACGCATCTTCACCTCAGAAAGCTTCCTTGTGGGGCTGCTGTCCGGCGTCGTGGGCATTCTGTTCAATCTGCTGTTGACATTCATTGTGTGGCTGATTTTGACGACCACAATCGGCATGGCACCAATTTCCTATCGCTGGTATTATTTCGTCATCGCCATTGGCGTTGCAGTGCTAATCAGCATGCTGTCTGGGCTTTACCCTGCCTCCAAAGCGGCGAAACTTGACCCTGTTGAAAGTTTGCGACGCGAATAAATTTTTGCCACACTTTTCCAGCAAGGCACAAAATGCCTAATGGATTGAGATTTTCGTGCGGGTGATTCATGCAGGTGAAAAAATAAATGGAAAAAATCTGAAAACTAAAAAAACATAAAGTGCCGACGGTGAGATGTGCGAATTGAAAGGGCAAAAGCTTTTGCCTCTACAAAAAGGGCATATAATGCCAAAAAAACCTCTTGACATTTTTATGTAAGTGTGCTAGAATGTTTTTGAAATTTAAATGCAAGCAGAAAGGAGAACAAAAAATGGCTATTTTAACACTGAACGGAGTGGAACAAGAAGACCTAACAAATAATTATGAACTTGAAGGGACAAAATTTCAGGGCAAAACGCTTGTCGTTCCTAAAGCAGCCAACAGTATGGGCATCATTTTAAATCCAGGCGACGCCTGCCGAGATGTCACCAATTTGGTTGTTGACCATCCAGTTACCGCCGTGTTTGACAGAGCCTTGGGGCCACTTTCAAACTATAAGGCACTGAAAAATGTTTATATCACCTGCTCAGACATGTCGGAAGAAGATATCACAAATCTTGTTTTCATCTTCGCGGGGCAACAATCTGCATCGCTGCCACTTTCAGTTTATGTGCCTGCAAAGTTTGAAGAAAAATTCAACAAGGCATTAGACATTGTGTTTGACATGGATAAAGCCAACTATGTGCTCACCTCAGACCGCCGAGAGAAAATGTTTAATGTGATGCCGCTTACCCCTGAAAATGTTGCAAGGTCACAAAAGTCCCAACCAACCAAATTCAAAATGACTCCTCCAGTGAGAGAAATTTAACGTAAGATATTTTACAAATCAAAAAATATAAAAATCTACAAAATATGGTGTAGTATGCATTGCATAATACACCATATTTTGTGTTTTGCAAAAAAAATCAAATGCGACCTGTTTTTCTTTTTTAAATAAAAATGAAAAAAAATAATTTGTTCTTTTAAGCAATTATTTTGCCCGCAGCAAACTTCTTTTTCACTTGCCTGTCAATTCGCGGCGAGAATGTCTGCTGACGGAAAGGGCAACGCCAATGCCAGACATGAACACCGCCACCGATGTTCCGCCGCTGGATATGAACGGAAGAGGAAGCCCGGTTGGCGGAATGCTGCCCGTGACCACCGCGATGTTGAGGAGTGTTTGCACGGCAATCAAAATTCCCACTCCGCACGCCAGCAAGCAGCCAAAGCGGTCTTTTGCGTTTAGTCCAATTTTGAAAAGACAAAACACCAGTGCAAAGAATGCTCCCAGCAGCAAAATGCCGCCCACAAGCCCAAGTTCTTCGCCAATAATGGAGAAGATGAAGTCACTTTCGGCAAATGGCAGGAAAAGATATTTCTGCCTCGACTGAAACAGCCCGACGCCAAACCAGCCGCCGTTGCCAAGCCCATAGAGGGACTGAATCAACTGAAAGCCCTCTCCTTGCGGCGACGCCCAAGGGTCCAGAAAGGCGAAAAGACGCTTCATGCGATACGGCTCCGAGAGAATGAGAAGCGGCACTGCACACGCTCCCGCACAGGAGAACATAAGTGCGTGTTTTTTGCTTATTCCGCCCACAATCAGCATGAAAAAAGTCACCAGTCCCAGGCACATCGTCACACTCATGGACGGCTCGATAATCACCAACAAGCACAACAGCCCCGCAATGGCAAGTGGCGGCACAAGTCCCTTGAATGTCTTGATTTTGCCGTGTTTTTCGGAGAGATAACTTGCCAAAAACAGCACCAACGCAAATTTTGCCACCTCACTTGGCTGGACGGAAATCCCCAAAAAATTCACCCAGCGATTTGCCCCATAACTTTGCACACCAAAGCCAGGCACAAACACCAGCACCAGCAAAATCACGCTTGCACCCAGCACCCACCAGCGGAATTTTTGCAGAAAGTGATAGTCCACAAAAGCGAAGAAAAACATGCCAACCACGCCCAACACAACGCCAAAAAGTTGCTTGAACAGGAAGAAATATTTGTTGCCATAGTGATAGGCGGCGGAATAAGAACTTGCACTGAAAACCATCACGCAGCCAAAAATCACCAGCCCCAGCACGAGAAGCACAACTGCAAGCTCGCACCTGGAAAAGCTTTTCAGGCGAAAAGAATTGCCTGTCCACAGTTTTTTTTGCTCTTTTGCCCTCACACAAACTCCTTTCGATTTCATTTCGCCAACAACTCACCTTGCAAGCAACACGCTTGTCCACGCCACCAACTATTTCACCTGTTTCACCAACATTCATTCGCACATCACCAGCGGCTCCGCCAATAACTCACCCGAAAGCAAGAAACCTTTTCACGCCATCAACTTATTCCGCCTGTTTAAACAACTAACTCCGCCCGCCACATAAGCTCACGTCGCCCTGCAGCCTCATTCCACTTGCCCCAGAACAATCTTCTTGAACGCTTCTCCCCGTGCGGCATAGCCATCAAACTCATCGAAACTTGCACACGCCGGCGAAAGGATGACAAAGTCGTCCTCTTGGGCATTTTTCATGCAAAACTCCACCGCCTCCTGCATTTTTGCGAAAACGGCAGTGTTGTAAGCAAATTTTTGAGCACTCTTTGAAATTTTTTCCGCCTCCTGCCCAAAGCAAATCACCCGCTTGATGTCGAAACCGATTTTGAAGAGGTCGTCAAAATCTATTTCCTTGCCCTGACCACCCATCAAAAGCCAGATATCTTCGCCCGCAAATGCCTGCAAACATGCTACCGTGGACGCCACATTTGTCGCCTTGCTGTCGTCGATGAATGTCACGCCAAAAAGTGTGCCAACCTTTTCCATCCGATGCCCCGCCAGCACAAAATTTTTGATGGCAGCATATGCGTTTTCCGCTTCCACGCCAAACGGAGCTGTCACCGCCACAGCGGCAAGGACGTTTTCCAAATTCTTCTCCCCACGCAGCGGAATGTCGCCCACGCTTATCATCTTCTTTCGCCCATAATATATCTGATTTCTCCACACGCTTGTGCCATGTTTTAGGCTGGTCTTAGAGAAATATTTTGTCCGCTTGTGGATGTCCAACTTTTTTGTGACATCATCGTCCAAATTAAGCACCAGCGTATCAGACCTGTGCATGTTTTGAGTGATTTTACATTTGACCCGCAGATATTCGGCAAAACTTCCGTGCCTATCCAAATGGTCCGGCTTGACATTCAAGATTGCGGCAACATTTGGACGAAAATAGCGGCTTGTTTCAAGTTGGAAATTGGACACCTCGCACACAGTGATGCTGTTTTTGGTTGTCTTTTGGCAGATTGCCGAAAACGGCAGTCCCACATTGCCGCACAAAAATGTTTCTTTGCCTGCCATCTTCAAAATGCGATGTGCCAGCATGCTGACAGTCGTCTTGCCGTTTGTGCCGGTTATGGCAATAATTTTCCCGCGGCAGCATAGATATGCCAGGTCAATCTCGCTTATCACCGGCACGTGCTGCTCTTCCAGCCACTGTAAAAGCTGATTGGAGCGGCACTTTATTCCCGGGCTTATCACCACCAAGTCCCATTTCTGCTTGGGCTGACGTTCAAAGCCGATATAGTCAAAAAACTTGACGTTGTCATCAAAGAAACTGACATTGGCATCAAGTTGTTTCAAAAGTTTGATTGCCGCTCTTCCGCTCTGCCCAAGGCCATACACCAAAACACGCTTGTTTTTCAGTTTCATTTCGCCACCCGAATTGTTAAATTCCGACGGCCAAAACCCCCACAAGCACGGCAAGGCATGCAGCCATCGTCACAATTATATATACTGTCACAATTCGATTTTCATGCACTCCTTTCTGCTCGAAATGATGATGCAGCGGAGCCATAAGAAACACCCGCTTTTTCGTCCTTTTGAAGTGTGCCACCTGAATGATGTCCGAAACTGCCGAAAGAACAAACATAATCCCCATCAGCGGAATGAGCAGTTCCAGCCCCGACAAGCACCCAATCACGCCAATAAATCCTCCCAATGCCAAAGAGCCAGTGTCGCCCATAAAAATCTTCGCCGGAAAGCAGTTGAAAAGCAAAAATCCCAAAATTCCCCCGCACAATCCAAAGCAAAGCATGGCAAGATTGGAAAGCCCTTCCGCCGCCTGCCCATAGATTGCCAAGATGATGCCAAAAATCAGGATGTAAACAAAACTGACGCCGCCCGCAAGGCCGTCAAGACCGTCCGTCAGATTGACGCTGTTTGCCGTTGCAACAAGCACAAGCACCGCAAGGGGAATAACACCCCAAGAAATGTCAAAACAAAGCCCAAAAAGCGTCAGGCTTGTCCGCCCGGAGAGATAAAGATATATCGCCACAATCAAGGCAATGCCCACCTGCCCGACAATTTTTTGATATGGCCTAAGCCCTTCATTGTGATGATAATGCACCTTCAAAAAATCGTCCAAAAATCCCAGAAGGGCATAAGCAAATGTCACAATCACAGCAAACCACGCCACAAAAGTGTCGCCCTCAAACAAAAAGCAGGCAGCAAGAAGCAGTGCGGAGAGAAAAATCATGCCGCCCATAGTAGGAGTTCCTTGCTTGTTTGCATGCTTGTCCACATAGTGCAAAATGCTTTGCGACGCCTTCAATTTTCGGCATGTCCAAAGCACAAACGGAGCGATTAACGTGGCAAAAGCGAGGCACAAAAGCCCGCACAGAATAAATTTAATCAGCAAAGTCCTTCCCTCCCAATTTTTTCAACCTGCTTTTGTTTTCAATGTCCGCCACAACGTCAAAATCGTTATATGGCACTTTTTGCGTGCCAATTTCTTGATATTTTTCCGCACCTTTGCCGGCAATCACAACGATGTCGCCCTCTTCTGCACGCCCAACAATTTTTCGAATGGCCTTTTCGCGGTCTGGCTGCACAAAATGGTCTTTCCTCATGCCTGCTTCGATGTCACCAATGATGTCCTGCGAGTTTTCCATGCGAGGGTTATCGTCCGTCAGGCACACAACATCCGCATTGTCCTCGGCAATCTTGCCCATTTTAGGTCGCTTGTCGCTGTCGCGGTTGCCTCCGCAGCCAAACACCACCCACACTTTTTTATCAGTCAACTCTCTGGCGGTTTTCAGCACTTTTTCCAGTCCGTCCGGCGTGTGAGCAAAGTCGATGACAACATATTTCCCGTCAATTTTTGAAACATTGAATCTTCCCTCAACAGGCATAACAAAATTCAGCCCATTTTCCAGTTCTTTTTTCTCAAGCCCAAGTGCCTGGCACACGCCAAGTGCCGCCAAACTGTTATAGACATTATATTGTCCAATCAAATTTGTTTTTATGTTCAAAACGGCGTCATCGCACAAATTTGCCACAAAGCGAGAGCCGTCCAGCGTGCAAAGCGTGTCAATGGCAAAGATGTCGCACGGCAGAGTGATGCCATATGTTTTGATTGGCACATCGCACCTGCCCGCCACCGAGCGTGCAAGCTTGTCATCGCCGCACACAATGCCCTGCCTGATATGCTCTTTGCTGAAAAAGTCAAGTTTGGTCTTGCTGTATCGGTCGAAAGTTTTAAAATAATCCAAGTGGTCTTGCGTGATATTTGTCAAAACGCCGACATCAAAAATGATGCCGTTTGTGCGTTTTTGGTCAATCGCGTGGGCAGAAACTTCCATGACCACGCATTCCACGCCGTCATCCCGCATTTCGCGAAAAGTCTTGTGCAGGAAGTCTGCATCGGGGGTCGTGAGCGGGCAGTCAAATTTTTTGCCGCCATAAAACACTCCATTGGTGCCAATTACGCCCGTTTTGTGGCCGTTGCGGTTCATAATTTCGGCAATGAGGTGCGAAGTGGTTGTTTTGCCGTTTGTGCCAGTGATGGCAACCATCTTCATGTCGTCGCAGGCACGGCCATAAAAATTCGCACAGGAGCGAGCGAACAAATCCCGCACGTCCTTGGCCTTGATGCTGCCATTTATCGGCAAATCAAACTGGCTGACAACAAATTTTGCCCCGCGTGAACTCGCCTCTTGGCACTGCTTTTCGGCACGCTCTTTGTCTTGTGCAAAGCAGAAAAAGATGTCGCCCTCTTGGGCGGTTCTGCTGTCGCGAGAGATGCCTTTCACCTCCGCGATTGCCCACCTGTCCAACTCTTGTGCCAACACGTCCTTCAAAAACATACACCACCTCACGAATTTGAATTTTCACAATCATTTGAATGCTTGATTGCATTCTCACAATCATTTTAGTGCCTGAAAAGTCATTTGTTGCCAACGCGTCAAAAAAAGTGTATATGCGACAATTTTTTTTGCTTCACTTCTTTTGCAATTTGCTGCGAGCGTTCTCAAAAATTTTCAGGGCGTCGCTGTCAAAAGTGGAGATAAGCCCCTCCTCCGCCTTGGCACGCGAGATGCACTCCTGCAATGCGGCACTGATAAGCTCCTTAAACGCCACGTCCGGGAAAAGATAGAACGCCAAAGAGCCGGGGATGGTGTTGACCTCGTTTACATACAAAATTTTTGTTTTTTCGTCATAAAGAAAGTCCACCCGCACAATGCCCGTGCAGTCCAAAGCGTCATACACCTTTTCGGTCAGCGTGCCAATCTTCTTCGCAAGGACACTTTCCACGCTGCGAGCGGAAGTTGTTGAGGAAAGATATTTGTCCTCGAAAGAGAAAATCTCCCCTTTGCCGGTCACCTCATTGACATTGGACACAAAAAGATGCCCGTCAAACGAAAAGCAGGCACAGTTGAACTCTCTCAAATTTTGCACCAACTCTTCCACCACCACCTTGCGGTCAAAATTGAACGCCAGCGACATGCCCTCGGAAAATTCCTGCTTGTTTTTGCAGACAGAAATGCCGATGGAACTGCCCAAATTGGCGGGCTTGACAACCAGCGGAAATTTGCATTTTTTGATTGTTTTTTCCAGATTATATGCCTCTTTTTTGACGACAAAGAAATTGGGCGTTGGAATGCTTTTTGCAAGACAAATTTCCTTCATAATCGCCTTATCCATGCACACAGCGGACGCCATCACTCCGCACGAGGACTGCGGGACGCCGCACATTTTCAAAAGCCCCTGCACGCTGCCGTCCTCACCGCAGCCGCCGTGACAGCAGTTTAGTGCCGCCTTCGCATGCACAAACGGCACAAATTTTCCATTTTTCTTCTTGGCAAGCGTCGCCCCCGGCAGCAGTGCCACCTGATGAGCATTCTTCGCCCTTCTATTGAAGTTTTGAAAAATTTCAATGTCACCCAAATTGTCCGCCACCCACCAAATTCCGCTGCGGTCGATGTAGAGCGGCAAAAACTCAAAAGTGTCAGGCAAATTTTTCATAGCCTGCAAGGCGGTGATGATGGAGATGTCATGCTCCACACTTTTCCCGCCAAAAATCAACAAAACGTTTTCCTTCATACACACTCCGATGTTGTTTTCAGGAATATATATGCACCGGAGCAAAATTTTGAAATTAAAATGTTTGCTTAAAGGAAATTGGAAAAAAAATCTCTCTCAATTTTCTGCGGATTAAAACAAATTAAATTCAAACAGGATTGTGAAAAATATTGCAATTCCGCCATTTTCTGCGGATTAAAAACAAATGAAAAAATCCGCACGAAGCGGAAATTTTTTGTCAGTTGGTCTGTAAGCCGAGTTCTGTTTTGGATGGCCATCTATCCAGACTTGTTGTTGCCAACAAGTTCAAGCGGTGCTTTTGTTGGGCGTGAAAGAACACACATATGCCCAAACTTAACCTTGCATCAAGTGGGGTTTACAGAGCAGCGAAAGTCACCTTTCGCCCGGTGAGCTCTTGCCTCACCTTTCCACCATCACGCCAACAACTTTCGGGGCCTGCCTTGCGGCAAGCGTCCAAAAGCCCTTCAAAGAAGGCAAGGTGACGCAGTCTATTTCTGTTGCACTGTCCTTGAAGTCGCCTTCACTGGCCGTTAGCCAGCACTTTGTTCTTTTGATGCTCGGACTTTCCTCTCTGCACTCATCACAAGTGCACAGCGACCATCTGGCCAACTGACAATATCATTATATCACATCCTGACGAAAATGTCAACTGCATATCATGTCCAAGCAAGATGACAACTGAATTTCATCATATTCAAGCAAATATGTCCGCTATATTTCGCAGTCAAGCGAAAATGTCAACTATGCAAAAGCGAACGCCCCGTCACCGCTTTTGGAAAATCGAAAAGCAGCCCTGGCAGCATGCTCAGGGTCGTCAATGCGTGCCAACTGCCATAAACAGGGCACATTTCCCATGCCACCTGTGTCTTAAACGCAAATTCAAGCAAGAAGCGTTGCCATTTGCCTATTTATTCAAACTCTTTGCCACCTCAGTGAGGTTCAGGTGAAGTGCAGGACGCACAGTGCCATAAGTCCTGTAAGCAGTGGTTGCATCAAAGCCGTATTCCGTGCCGCATAGAAGATAGACACTGTTGGCAGAAGTGTAGTATGCAGAGCGAAGCCAAGCATGGTGTGTCCAGTCATTGAAATCCGTATTTCTGCGTTGATTTTGCGAAGTTTGCCAAATTCCATTACTAGCGTCATCTCCGCCGGTCTCAGAGAGGGAAGGCAACCACAGCCAGTCGTCTTTCCATCTGCTGTTTGCTTCGCCTTTGTTGGCATAATTAAATGATGAGCCGTAGTAAAAGCCATCGTTTGGAACCTTAGTTTTGTCTCCCCAGTTCTCGTTTGAGACATTATAATCAAGGCTGTCTATCTCTGCTTTTGCACTTTGACCGCATTCCTGCCAAGAAACCTGACTGGGCGTGACGATAAAGTCTCTCAAACCGCCATCTTGCATGGTAAACAGTGCAAAAATTGAATCAGGATTCTGTGTCGCGGTCTCAAGATAGATATTTTCATCGTCATTTGCGTTGTTGTGGGCATATTGACCGCCATTGTTCAATACGGCTGCTCTCATGTAAGATGTCCCATACATGTTGCATGGATAGTCTACGAGTGGACTATTATTATACCAACCGCTTGCCCAGAGTGCCAGGCCATTTTTATCAAAGGTTTTTCCATCAGCATAAGTTCCGCCGCTCAGTTGCGAAGCATCCGTCAGCCAAAGAGTTAAAATCACATCATGTGTTTCGCCTTCTTTGCCCTCATTTGTTGTTGAAAGATACACCGGCGTCCATTTCAGCCCGCCCAATGTGACAATAATTTCCGCGTCATTGCTCATCGCGGAAACAGAATAATTGTTGTCCGCAGAGGCGGGGTTCACCTTGTTGTAGTTTGCAATCATGTCCGCAGAGGTCAGCTTGGTTGCCGCAAGGTCTTCAATCGGTGCCATATTGTCCACTGTCGCTGTGCTGTCGCCTGAGATGTGCCACAAAAGTTTGTTGACATTATTTTTGTCAAAAATTCGAGATATATTGTCCCACAAATCCTGCGGAATGTCATAGATAACAGAAAAGCCGCCCTCGATTCCGGTCGAAAGAGCAGCCAAAACAATGTTGGTCATTGTGCATGCAATGACAAAGAGAAAAAGACAAACAAAGCCGGTGCATTTCAGCTTATCAAAAATCCCCCCCCCGCGTATTTACGTCTCATGTTTGCCTCCTGTTGCAATTTTACAATTTTTTTAATCCAAATAAACAATTTTTGCTAATCGCAAATCTTGTCAGTTGCAAATTTAAAGTCTTACTATTCCATTTGCAAATCGCCGTCATTTTGTTCTTTTGATGCTCGGGCTTTCCTCTCTGCACTCATCACAAGTGCACAGCGACCAGTTGTTTCATTTTGATTTACAATTATAATTTGTCAAATATATTTTAAAAATAAACATCCACAAAAGTCAAGCAAAATTTGAAAATTTTTTGTTGTTTTGTGAAAAGCGGCAAAATTTATGCAAAAATCACTCTCCAAAAGCCAAAAGTTGTTCCGCCAAAATTTTGAGTTGCTCGTATGTGATGCCGCCCTGGAAATAGGCGATGTATGGCTTTTTGATTGGGCTGTCGCAAGAAAGTTCCAGCGACGCACCCTCCACAAAAGTGCCGGCAGCCATGATGACATCCGTTGTGTAGCCCGCCATGGCATATGGCATTGGCACAAAACTGCTGTCCACCGGCGACAGTTTTTGAATGAGTTGCACGAAAGAAATGAGTGACTCTTCCTTGTCAAACACCACGCTTTTGATGATGTCATAGCACTTTTCGGACGTGTCCGGAATGATTTGGAACCCCTTTTGCTTCATGACCTGCCCAACAAGCAGTCCGCCTTTTAAAGCCTGGCTGACAACATGCGGTGCCAAGAAGAGGCCTTGATAGAACAGTCGATAGCCGCCCTCATAACTCCCCGTTTCTCTGCCAAGCGACGGACATGTGAGGCGGTTTTCAATTTTTTCAATCGCCCGTCTGGTCCCGACAATATATCCACCCGTCGGAGCCAAACTGCCGCCAAGATTTTTGATGAAAGACCCCACGCAAACGTCCGCACCAACCTCGGTCGGCTCTCGCGTTTCCACAAATTCGCCATAGCAGTTGTCCACAACAATGAATGTGTCTGGACTAATTTGGCGAATTTTTTTAAAGATTGGCTCCATCTGGTCGCACGAAATCGCCCTTCGCGACGAATATCCGCGAGATTTTTGCACAAAAACCATGCGTGGCTTGTGCTTTTTGACCATTTTCAAAATTTTTTCTTCGTCAAACTCCCCGTTTTTCAAGTCAATGAACTCGAATTTCACGCCCAAACTTTCCAGGCTGCCATTGTCTTTGCCGAAAAGCGTGTCGTGCAGGGTGTCATATAAATCTCCCGTGATGGAAAGCATGAGGTCCTTCGGACGAAGCAGCCCATAAAGTGCGGTGGCGATGGTGTGAGTGCCACACGTCAAATGCACAGAGCAAATGGCGTCCTCCGCCCCAAAAACTTTCGCAACAAGCCGAGAAAAATCGTCCCTGCCTTTGTCGGAATAGCCGTAGCCCGTCGTGCCAGAAAAATGAGATGTGCTGACCCCAATCTCTTGAAACGCCCTCAAAACTTTTTTCTGATTGAAATATGCGACCCGTTCAATTTCCTCAAACTGACCTTTCAAACCCTTTTCTATTTCTTCAATAATTTTCAAATTTTCCATATTCTCCACCCAATTTTTATCCCTTTTTATCTAAATCCCACAATCACTGCCATTCACTTAATTTTCTTCCAATAAATCCGCCCGCCGCCAATATCTTGCAGAAAACTTCACTTTTTAAGAAAATCCGCCACCTGCTTTTCAATTTCCGACACGGCCTGCGTGCGATTTTGCATGTCCACAAACTGACAGTTCATCCCTCGCAAGAAAGTCATCTGCCTCTTCGCGTAGTTGCGGCTGTGCTGCTTGACAAGTTCTGCCATACGCTGGAAGGTGACCTCGCCGTCCAAGTATGCCAGCACCTCTTTATATCCAATCGCCTTCATGGACTGATGCTCAGCAGTCAAGCCTGCCGCTTTCAAATTTCGCACCTCATCAATCAAGCCGTTTTCCAACATTCTGTCCACCCGCAAATTGATTTTTTCATAAAGCTGCTCCCGCGGCAGCACAAGTGCCAGCACAAGCGGGTCAATTTCAACCTCACTGCGGCTCTTTTGCCCGTGACCTTTTGCAATCTCAATCGCCCGGACAAGCCTGCGTGGATTTTGACAATCAATTTTTGCAGCCTCCTGCGGGGCAATTTTTTGCAAAATCTCAAACAACGCATCAGTCCCGCCTTGCTTGTGAATTTCATCCAACTCGGCACGCAGCTGCTCGTCCACATCGGCACCGCCAAAATTGAATCCCTCCACCAAAGAGCGGATATAAAGTCCTGTGCCGCCTACCACAACTGGCAATTTGCCGCGTGAGGAAATTTCGTCAATTTTCTTTTTCGTGAACTGAGCAAACTGATAAGCAGAAAAATTTTCTTTCGCGTCACAAATGTCAATGCCGTGATGCACAACACCATCCATTTCGGCGGTCGAAATTTTTGCCGAGCCAATGTCAAGTCCGCGAAAAATTTGCACACTGTCAGCGGAAATAATTTCTCCGTCAAATTTTTTTGCAACGCAGAGTGCAACCTCACTTTTTCCAACGGCCGTCGGGCCCAAAATGAAAACAACTTTTTTCTTCATATTTTTAAACTTTTTTCAAATTTTAAATCGTTTTTTTTAAACATTTCCTCATTTTTAATGCATTCTTTTAGGCATTTTTCTCATTTTTTTTATGTTTTTTTCATTTTTTAAAGTGTTCTCTTAAACATTTTTTCCAATTCTTTTTTCGTTATTTGCACAATAATTGGCCTGCCGTGTGGGCAAAGTGGAACGCCATCTTTAATTTTGTTAATCAAATATAAAATCTCGTCCTTGCTGACGCTGTCGCCCGCACGAATGGAATGCTTGCAGGCTGTTTGGCAAAGTTTTTCATTCAAAATCCCGCTTGCAGTTTGTTGACGCAAAACATCGTCCGAAAGAATTTCTTCCACATATTTTTTCAGGTCAATTTGGGCAAGCACAAATGGCACCGCCGTGATGGAAAATTTGCTTCCCTGCTGAGAAATTTCAAATCCAATTTCACGCAAAGACGTAATTTTTGCGGCAAAAATGTCACAATCTTTTGCCAAAAGTGTAAATTCGTATGGCAAAAGCAAATCCTGTTTTGCAACATTTTGCTTGTCAATTTGTTCCTTCAAGCGGTCATAATTTTGACGCTCATGCATGGCGTGCTGGTCAATTACAAAAATGCTTTCGCCAAATTCTGTGATGATGTAAGTCTTGAAAACAACGCCCACAATTTTAATTTCATTTGCGTCCGCTTTAAGAAATTTTTCTTCCTCAAATTGAGTTTTTTGAGGCAAAATTTGTGCAAAATCTTCGCTTATATTTCCTGATTGAATGCCAGCATGTTTTGCAAGTTGTTTTGAAGAATTTTCATCCACGTTACTTTTATTTTTTTCATAAAAATCCGCAAAAATGCCGCTTTTTTGCTCATTTTTCTCTTTTTGCATATCTTTTTGAACGGCAATTTCCACTTCCCGCAAAACGCTGTTTCCAGGGTGGTCAAAGACAATTCGCCCGCCAGGACGATTGTCCAATTTGTCCGATTTCACATCAGCAAAATTTGGAATGTTGATAAGTTGCACGCCGTGCTGTGCAAAATAGCGTGGCGTTTCAAGAGGCTTTTCAGCGTCGCCACTTTCCACCTGAACCTTAAAACTTGCACCCTCATTTTCGGCAAGTTTGTCCGCACCTTTTTGGAAAGAATTGAAGCTGGTCATGCCAGGATGTTCGTCATTTTTGATATGATTTTTTTCATAATCTTCGTCCGTGCGATACTCAAACTGAGCGATTAAATTTGCATCCAAAAGAGCCTTTTCGACCGCCCGCCTAATTACCCCAAAAACCTGAGAGTTATCGTCAAATTTCACCTCGCGTTTGTTTGGATGGACATTCACATCCACCCGCTCAAACGGAATTTCAAGTTTGATTGCATAAATCGGGAAACGCCCCTTCATCAGCACACTTTCATATGCCCCCTGCACGCATGCGGAGACCATATAATTCTCCACATATCGCCCATTGACGAAAAGAGATTGATATGTCCTGTTCGGCTTGGAAAGTCGTGGCGAAACAACAAAGCCGCTCACCTTAATCCCGTAGTCTTCAAAATCCAGAGCAAGCAAATTGTCAAAAACCTCGCGGCCATACAGCAAATAAATCACCTCAGAAAGTTGCCCAGATGTGTGAGAATAAACCTCCTTGCCGTCCACCACATATGTGAAGCCCACCTCCGGCCGAGCAAGCATAAATTTTTCCACCAGGTGCGTGATTTCGCTTTCCTCGCTTTTTGGCTTTTTCAAAAATTTCGCCCTCACAGGAGTGTTGAAAAACAAATTTTGCACGCAGAGAGTTGTCCCATCCAGCCTTGCAATTTCTTCTACGCGAGAAATTTCTCCGCCATCAGCAGAAATTTTGAAGCCGCTTTCCGAGCCTTTTTGTTTTGTGGTCAAACTCACACGCGACACCGCCGCAATGCTTGCAAGTGCCTCGCCGCGAAAGCCCAGCGTGGCAATGGCATCCAGGTCATCAATGCCAGAAATTTTGCTTGTGGCGTGAGGCATAAACGCAAGTGGCAAGTCGTCTTTTGAAATTCCACAGCCATCATCGGCAACCAAAATTTTGTCTATGCCGCCGCCCTCAATTTCAATGCGAATTTTGCTTGCCCCAGCGTCCAAGCTGTTTTCCACAAGTTCTTTCACAACGGACGCTGGTCTTTCCACCACCTCACCCGCCGCGATGCGATTATAAATTTTTGGAGAAAGCAGATTAATTGCCATAAAATCATCTTCCTTTTAAGCAAATTTTTGCATTTTTGCCGCATTTTTCGCGTTTTTTTGAAATTTTAATTTTTAAATTGTCATTTTAAAATAAAAAATTTTCTTTTTGTTTTCGTTCCGATTATTGCAAATTTAATTTTTATTTGCCCGCTCAATCAAATCATTCAAAATCTCAAAACTTTCCATCGGGCTGATGCGATTGATGTTCAGATCCTTCAAAATGGAAAGAATTTGTTGACCTTTTTTGTTGTTTTTTTCAAGGTTACGACGCTCTTCATCCTCGCCAAAAATGTTCATGTCAAGGCGTGCGTTCACCTTTTCAAGATTAAGCGAAATCTCCCTTGCCCGCTCAATCACGTTGTCCGGCACGCCTGCAAGTTTTGCCACCTCAATGCCAAAACTTTTGTTGGCGGCACCCCGCACAATTTTACGCAAAAACACCACGCTGTCCGCAGTTTCGCGAACGGTGATTTTGAAATTTTTAACGCCCGGCAGCACTCCTTCAAGGGTTGCAAGTTCGTGATAGTGCGTGGCGAAAAGTGTTTTGCAGTTAAGATTTTTCAAAATATATTCCACCACCGCCCACGCAATGGAAAGCCCGTCAAATGTTGATGTGCCGCGGCCAATTTCGTCCAGCACCACCAGACTTCTGTCGGTTGCATTTGCCAAAATGTTTGCCACCTCGCTCATTTCCACCATGAAAGTGCTTTGCCCAAACGCCAAGTCGTCACTCGCCCCAACGCGGGTGAAGATGCGGTCGGTCAAGGAAATGCTGGCACTTGTTGCAGGCACAAAACTGCCGATGTGGGCAAGGAATGTGATGATGGCAACTTGCCGCATATATGTGCTTTTGCCCGCCATGTTTGGCCCGGTGATGATCATCATTTGATTTTCTTTATCGTCCAAAAGCGTGTCATTTGCAATGAATGCCCCTTCCTTGGCAAATTTTTCGACAATCGGATGTCTGCCGCCGCGAATGTCAATGCACTTGATGTTTTTTGAAATTTGCGGCTTGCAGAAGTTATATTTCACCGCCGTTAACGCCAGCGAGAGCAGAGCGTCCAAATTTGCCATCACCTTTGCCACATCCGCAAACGCAGCAATGTGTTGGCACAGAAAATCGAGCATCATTTTGTAAAGTTTTTCTTCCAACTTGGCAGCTTCTTCTTCGCTGCCAAAAAGTTTGTTTTCAATGGCTTTAAGGTCTGGCGTTGTGTATCGCTCGGCGTTCGCAACAGTCTGCTTTCTTGTGTATCGCAGCGGGACAAGGTCTTTTTGCCCAGCCGGCACCTCAATGAAAAGCCCAAAGACGTTGTTCATTTTGATTTTAAGATTTTTGATGCCCGTGTCCTGACGCTCAAACTCTTCAAGTTTTTGATATTCCTTCTCGGCAATTTGATTTGCGTTGCGAAGATTGTCCAAATCCTCGTTGAAGCCGTTTCGAATGAATTTCCCTTCTTTTTCTTTTGAAGAGGTGTCAGAGATGATTGCCTTGTCCAAAAGCTCAACAATCTCCGGAAAAGCCACCAGCCCATCAAAAATCTCTTTCAGTTGTTTTGACTTCACATTTTGCAGAGCCTCGTGAAGATGAGGAATTTCTTGCAGCGACATTTTCAGCCCCGTAAGGTCAGCCGGCGTGGCAGAACTGTAAGCAATTTTGCCGCAAATTCTCTCAACATCCCTCACGCCCGACAAACTTTCCGCCAACCTGTCACGCAAAATCAGATTTTTTGAAAGTTCCTCCACCGCATCCAGACGTGCATTGATTTGCACTGGGTCTTGCAGCGGCTGGTCAAACATGTTACGGAATTTTCTTGCACCCATGCTTGTTTTTGTGTTGTCCATAAGCCACAAAAGCGAGCCATATTTCTTTCGCTCGCGAATGCTTTCCACAAGTTCCAAATTGCGGCGTGTGTTGCTGTCGATGACCATATATTGGTCATTTTTCACCCTGGTGATTTTGACAATATTCTGCAAACTTCGCTTTTGCGTGTCAAAAAGATATTGCATCAGCCCGCCGACAGCAGGAACGTCTTGTTTGTTGGAGGAAAGTTCAAAAATATTCACCGCGTTCTGCCCAAATTGTTTCTCAACATTTTCCTTCGCCTTATCGCGAGCAAAATACACGTCCAAAATCTCCTCAAATTTTGGATAGACGCCAAGACGCAGCACGGCAAGAGAGTTATAAAACTGCTTCGCCGCAGAATTTCCAATCACCTCCGCCGGGGTGATGCGATTTAATAGGTCTGAAAGGTTGCTTTCCAGTGCATCCTCAAAATGGCACAAATTCATTTCCCCAGTGGTGATGTCGCAATATGCCGCCGAAAGTTTTTGCCCGTCCAAAAACACGCACATAATGAAGTTGTTTTTGCTTTCGCTCAGCATGCTGTCATCTGTCACGGTGCCGGCGGTGATAACCCGCACAACATCTCTTGGCACAGTTTTCTGCCCTTTTGTTGGCTCGGCAAGCTGCTCGCAAATGGCCACCTTATATCCCATAGCCACAAGTTTTGCAATATAACTGTCCGCTGCGTGATAAGGCACCCCGCACATTGGAGCCCGCTCTTCTTGCCCGCAGTTTTTTCCGGTGAGAGTCAAGTCCAGCACCTGCGAAATTTCAATGGCATCCTCATAGAAAAGTTCATAAAAATCTCCCAGCCGATAAAACAGGACGCAATCGCGATATTGCTCTTTAATTTCAAGATATTGCTTCATCATTGGGGATGGGTCAACAATTTTTCCAACCTTTTCTTCCATCTTTTGCTCCTTTTCAGTTAGCCAAGTTTTTTCTTTTTCTGAATTTCCTTTTCCAGTTCCAAAAGCTGATTGACGCGTCTGTTTTTGACTTCTTCCGGAATTTGCCCGTCCATTTTGCTTGCCACCGTGCCTTCACGCGGAGAATACATAAACGCAAAAATGCCGTCAAACTGCACCTCTTGCACAAGGCTCATGGTGTCCTGAAATTCTTCTTCCGTTTCAGTCGGGAAGCCAACAATGAAGTCACTTGTGATGCGTGCATTTGGCATCTTTTCGCGAATTTTCTGGATGATGGACAGATATCTTGCCCGCGTGTAGCGTCTGTTCATCAGTGCCAAAATTCGATCGTTGCCGCTTTGAGCCGGAAGGTGAATTTCTTTCAAGATTTTCTCTTCGCTTGCCATGGTGTCAATAAGCTCGCCCGTCAAATCTTTTGGATGCGACGTCATGAAGGTCACCTGAAAGTCGCCCGGCACGGCACAAATATCTCGCAGAAGTTGTGCAAAACTGATTTGCGGCGAAAGGTCTTTGCCATAAGAATTCACATTCTGCCCAAGCAGGGTGATTTTTTTATATTTCCCCTCTGCCACAATCTCTTTGATTTCTTTCAAGATGTTTTCTTCGCTGCGGCTCTTCTCGCGACCGCGGACATATGGCACAATGCAATAGGTGCAGAAATTGTTGCACCCTTGCATGATGTTCACCCAAGCATTTTCACCGCTGGTTCGCTTGTAGGAATGCTCCTCGTCAATTTCTCCCTCTTCCAAAATTTCCATCTGCCTGCCAGTTTTGACGGCGTTGACATATGCCTCAAAATTTGGCATATTG
Source organism: uncultured Clostridia bacterium (assembly GCA_947625515.1). Taxonomy (GTDB): domain Bacteria; phylum Bacillota; class Clostridia; order Christensenellales; family UBA1242; genus Caccovivens. The sequence continues at coordinate 5,140 of CANQOO010000003.1, read as the reverse complement.
AAAGTGCCAATCACGATGTCCACGAACGGGAAGGTGTTCATTATGTAATTTGCCGTGCTTTCTTTCTGTGTGGAGCAGCCGCACACCGCAATGATAAGCGAAGGCTTGTTTTTCTTCAACTTTTTCAGTGCCCCCACATTGCCAAAAACGCGGTCCTCCGCCCCCTCGCGGATGGCACAGGTGTTGAAAATGATAAGGTCGGCATCCTCTCGATTGTCGGCAAGAGAATAGCCCATCTTTTCGCAAATTGCCGCCAATTTTTCACTTTCGTGAACGTTCATTTGGCATCCATATGTGACGATATAATATTTCATGAAAGAATTATATCAAAAAAATGCCAACAAAAGCAAGCGTGTGGCTGAATTTTTGTCAATTTGTCGCACATAATAAAAAAATGAAGAAAATTGTCAAAATTTGTCTTTTTTCTCTGCTTTTGGTCGGCACTTTTGGGGTTGTTTTCTGCGGAGCCTACGTGGGATTGAACTTGCTAAGGTTTCAGTCCATCCCACTCCGGGCCGAGGCCCTGACAAATCAAGCAATGCCGGTCCAGGTGTTTGACATTTCCAATCAGCCGATTGAGGACATTAATCAGTTTTCCGGGTTTTGCTCGCTTGACGAGTTGCCCGCCTACACTCAAGAAGCGTTTTTGTCGATTGAGGACAAAGAATTTTACACTCATCACGGGCTGAACTACAAACGCATGGCGGGTGCAATGCTGAAAAACATCAAAACGCACTCACTGCGAGAGGGGGCATCTACAATCAGCCAACAACTTATCAAAAACACTCATCTATCAAATGAAAAAACGTTCGAACGCAAACTGAAAGAGGTGGCATTGACAAAAAAACTTGAAAAGCGTTTTTCCAAGGAAGAGATTTTAGAAAGTTATTTAAACATAATCTTTTTCGGGAACAACTGCTATGGCCTTGAAAGTGCGTCGCAATATTATTTCAACAAGCCCGCCAGCAAACTTTCGCTTGCAGAAAGTGCCACGCTTGCGGGGCTGATTAAGTCGCCGACAAAATATTCCCCCATTCTTCACCCTAAAAAAAGCGAGGAGCGTCGCAACTTGGTGCTTTCCGAGATGCAAAAGGACGGCTACATCACTGACGACGAGAAAATTCAGGCACAAAATCAGCCCATTCAGCTGGACATTCAAAACAAAGAGGCGGGCGAAAAACTGAATTCCTATTCCCAAAGTGCCATTGATGAAGCGGCAAAAATTTTGGGACTTTCGGCAAAGCAAATTGCTATGCAAGGCTTTCACATTCACACATATCAAAATCCGGACAAGCAGGCAGCCCTTTTACACGCCATGCAAAACGCCGCACAGGATGGCGAGTTTGACTCCGCAGCCATTGTGATTGACAGTGAGAAACACGCCGTGACGGCATATCTTGGCAACTCCAATTTCAAGCTGATGGATTGTCGCCGCCAGCCTGCGTCCTGCTTGAAGCCAATTTTGGTGTATGCCCCGGCCCTCAACGAGGGCGTCATCAGTCCCGACACGCAAATTTTGGACGAAAAAATCACAATCGGCGGCTATTCTCCATCCAACGTGAACAAAAAATATGGCGGCTACATGTCCGTGACTGATGCGGTCAAAAATTCGGTCAACATTCCGGCGATAAAGGTTTTGTCATACATTGGCATTGACACCGGCAAGCAATATGCCGAAAAAGCCGGCATCTCTTTTGATGAGCAGGACGACAGTTATGCCCTCGCCCTTGGCGGAATGACATATGGCGTCAACCTGAAAGATTTGGCTGCGGCATACACAATTTTCCCAAACAAGGGCGTTTTCAGTGAGCCAAAATTTGTGCAATACATCACCGACAGCGAGGACAAGCTGGTGTATGTTCATAAAAGCAGCGAAAACATTGTGCTTCGCGAGGACGGGGCATATCTTATGACAGCCATCCTGCAAGAGACGGCAAAAAGTGGGACGTCCCGTCGCCTTTCTGACATCAAAAGCACCGAAATTGCGTCCAAGACTGGCACAGTCGGGAAGAAAAACACCAGCGGCAACACCGACGCCTACAACATCTCGTTCACGCCTGAGGAAGTGATTGGCGTTTGGTTTGGACGGCTGGATAATCAGCCAATGAAAATCGCGGGCGGCAACCAGCCGACAGAAGTTGTGCGGGCATATGTCAGCGCACAGGAGTATGAAAAAACCACTTTTGACGTGCCTTCGTCCGTAGAGCAGGCAAAAATTGACACGCTGGAACTCGAAGAAAATCACCGCCTAGTGCTTGCCAGCCCATATGCCCCCGAGCGCTTCACAAAGACGGCTTTGTTTTCTCGCTTCAACCTCCCGCGGGATATTTCCGCCAATTTTTCCGAGAAACCCAAAATTGACGCCACTGCAAAGGTGGAAGACGGACAAGTTGTGTTGCAAATGACCGCACAAAAACACCTGACATATCAAATTTTCAGGGACGGCACGCCTTATCAGACAATTTCGGGGCGTTCCGGCGAAGTGACCCTCCGCCTGCCTTTCACGACGGACGAATGCGAACTTTCCATCACGGCCACCTATTCCGCCCTCGGTGAAGCAACCGGCGACGCAACCTCTCTCATCTCCTCGCAAGAATTTCACCTCAAACGCGGCAGCACCGCACCCCACACTAAGGACAAGTGGTATATATAATATGTATTTAATTTGATATATTTTAATTTTGATTTATTCAATTTAAATATTTATTCTATTTGATATATTTTAAATATTTACTCAATTTGATATATTCAATTTAAATATTTATTCAATTTGAATACTCAATTTGATATATTTTAATTTGATATATTCAATTAGATTAAAAATCGCGTTGTATCCATGAAAAATTTTTATAACGTCTTTTAAAGACGCCCCGCTTAAAATTTGAGCAAATTTGTTTTTAAATTTTGCCAATTTGGCAAAAATATGAAAATTTAGCTTAAAAATGTGGAAAATTTTAATTTTTTTTAAAAACTTTTAAGAAATGTTTGACAAAAAGCCCCCCCCCCGAACTATACTACTTGATATAGTATCCAATAATATATAGAATCAATTTCATTATTTTTTTTCGAAGAAAAATTCTCATACTATTGTGGATAACCTTAAACGCAAGCATTTGGAGGGAACATGAAAAAGAAAAAAATTTGGAAAATGGTGGGCTTGTTAGCACTTTCTCTTTTCGTTGTTGGAGCATCGGCCGGCATAACATGGGCAGCTCTTAGCGGAAATGTGAACGCATCATTTAATGTCACCTACACCGCCCGCAATGTGCATGCAATAATTTCTGGCGAATATGTTGTGGGCAATGGCGACGGCACTGCCTCCGGTCAACCGTCAAGCCTTGGTGAAGACCTAACATTTTCTGGCGGAGAACCGACTGGCACTGAGCAGAAGTTTAAGGAAACGCCAGACATCACCCTCAAAACTCCGGACGCATATGTTGAGTTTCACTACACAATCAAAAACCTCAGCGACGCCGACGGCTTCGGCGTCAAATTGCAACTGACTGGGTTTGACACAGCCTCCAACTTGCAGGTGAGATATTCTTCCTCCACCCGCACCACAACTGACGGGACAACGGCACAATATCACTGCACAAGGGCAGCACTTTCCAACCTATATGTCACCCCGCAAGGCAATGAAAAATCGGTGCTGGACATTGGCATCCGAATCTCATTAATCAACCCAATCAGAAATGCCACAGGCACCGGCGAATGCACCATTTTCCTCGACAGTTTGGCGGAACGACCTGCTGATGAACTGTTTGATACATCCTCCAAAGAATTTGATGCATATAGTGTCAACAAAATTCTCCAACAAATTTCCGGCAATGCAAACGTCAATTTTTCAAACATGACGACGATTGACAATCTTGCAAAACAAAAACTAACCTCAGCACAAATTCTGCAAAACTACAACAAAGTGACTGCCGCAAGTGCAAGCAACTATTCATATGCAAATGCAAATTATTCTGCATTGGAAAACTCCGATTATTCTAACACCGATTATTCCGTCTCTGCAAATAGTTACGATGCAGAAATACTCATTGAACTTGGCGGACTTTTTTGGACGCCAGTCTATCTTTCTCAAGACGACCAAGAAAACGACATCCTCACCCTCTGGCTTGCGGACAATCAGCAAGACGCCTGGGCAGGACGAGCAGCGGATGAAGGCGATTATTATGGCTTCTTAGATGGTGCACTGTATAGCGATTGGTCTGCAAGTTGGACTCCTGGAAGTGTAACAGAGCCATATCCAGCCACCATGTACGGAATGTCATACATGAGTGCAGTAACCCTTAACAACGGAGGTGACTACGCGACCTCAGCCACAGCAAAACAAACAGCAATGCAAAGCGAAAGTAATGTATTTGCACTTTTCACAATGGAAAAATTTGGACTGACAGAATATTTAGTTACTCCAGAACACATTTCATGGCAGGAAAGCGGACAGAGTGCGAAAACACAAGTTAGTGACTGCAATTATGACCTCCCAAATGAAAACTGGGCAAACAATAAGGAACAAGTTCCGGACACAAATTTTGACAATAATGGACAATTCAATTATGCTGGCAAAGAGGGCAATGATGCATGGAAAAACGATTACCTTTGGCTTCCATCTCTATCTGAAACTGGTTTCCAAAATTCTTCCAACGGAATCTGGAAGACCTCAGACGCTCAAAGATCCCTTGGCAAAACTAGCGTAAATGGAAATGTGGGCAATAAAAACAGAGATATCACTATCGAAGAATTTTGGCTACGTTCGGGCAGCTACTACGAATGTGTTTATCGTGCGTGTGGTCTATATCCAGGCGGCAGCCGCAAGGACGGTTTCTATGTTAGTGCTTCCTTGGCTGTTCGCCCTGCCCTTCACCTCAACCTCACAGCAGTTGCAAAAAGTTTGGCAGCATAAATTTTAAACACCAAACAAAATCGAAAAAACAAAATAAAAGTAAATCAAAAAATAGTCATTTTTGGCTGTTTTTTAAAACAAACATAAAAAAACACAAAAAAAACAAACAAGGAACTTGTGAAATGTAAAAAAACAAATAAAAAAAAGCAGAGATGGAAATCTCTGCGTTTTTTTACAATCAACAGTGTAAGATAAGAACTTTGCAAGTTATCTTGTCAGGGAGCTCATAGC
>CANQOO010000002.1 GCA_947625515.1 uncultured Clostridia bacterium | reverse complement strand
TTGACTTTGCACAAAAGACAATTCATGTAAGGAGAGGAATAACCACTTTGCCAAAATTTGATGAAAACGGAAAAGTTAAGGAACGCGTGACAGTTATCAGCGACACTAAAACTGCTTGTTCTGTTCGAGATGTGCCAATGCCAGATATTTTGATTGATGCCTTGCAAAAATGGAAAGACGAAAGATATTTTGTTGGTCGCGAGCATGACAAAAATCTAATAACAAACACTTCGCTTGTGTTTGGGAATAACGATGGCAGTGTTCGCACATATCACGGCACAAAGAAAATTTTTGAGAACTTTTTGAAAAAGCACGAACTTGACAAATATGGAATTCATTTTCACGGACTTCGCCACACATATTCAAATATGCTTTTTGAGAGTGGCCAAAATCCAAAAGTTATTCAGGGGCTGCTTGGACATAAATCGGTTAAAACAACAATCACAACTTACAACTCTGTTGACAAAACTTATTTCCAAAAGGCGGTAGATGTGCTTAATAATGAATTTAAGCCAGAAACTTTAAAACAAAACATTGAGAAAGAAAAACAAGAGAAAGAAGTTAGCAATTTGAGTTTGGATGAACTTGACATTTTGCTTGAAACTTTACGCAAACAGAAAGAAGAAAAACAAATTGAAGAAGAAAACGAACGCAAGAAAAAGCGAAAAGAAAAAGATTTTGAAATGTGAAAACTGCTTGACATCAATTGACATCAATTGACAGCAAATGTAGCAGTTTTAGGCAGTTTTATATAAATTTAGACCGAAAGTTGCAAATGCGATTTTCGGTCTATTTTTTTGCCATTTTTCAGCCCAAAAACATTTGATGTCAAAAAATGGTATAAATGATGTCAAAAAAGTAGTTATATTATGATAACAAAAAGCCCGATAAAATCGGGCTTTTACTGGTTGGCTTGAGTGGACTCGAACCACCGACCCCCACCTTATCAGGGTGGTGCTCTAACCGACTGAGCTACAAGCCATCGTATTAAATTGTCATGTTTTTACGACTTTGACATCTGTCGATTTTCGGCTAAATTTTCCTTATCAGGGTGGTGCTCTAACCGACTGAGCTACAAGCCATCGTATTAAATTGTCATGTTTTAGTGACTTTGACATCTGTCGTTTTTCGGCTAAATTTTCCTTATCAGGGTGGTGCTCTAACCGACTGAGCTACAAGCCATCATATTAAATTGTCATGACAAACTCAAAATCAAACTTGCTTGCAAAGATTTGATTTTAGCGAAGTCATATTGTAAATATGTTTTAGCGACTTTAACATCTGTCGATTCTTGGCTAAATTTTCCTTATAACCCTTCGCATTGCTGCGGGTTGGCGTTCGCTTCGCTCGGCAACAGGGTGGTCTAGTCGAAGAAGTTTTGTGCAAATGGCATTCATTTTGCTCGGTCGCTGTATGATGCATGTTGTTCGTTGAGATTTAAGCCGAATAAAATGTGCCAAATGTTGCTGCGAGTGTTTTGCTGCTTGGTTCACATCCGGCAAATAGGCTGGGGATTTGCCTATTTTCCTGAATGCTCCTTCATTATACAGCAACTGAAATGACCTTGTCAAGCATTTTTCATAATTTTTTTATTTTCGTGTGCTATTTTGCAATGTGTTTTATAAAAATCGATAAGAAATAGGTCTTGCCGATTTTTTAAGTCTATAGTCGATTATTGATTTTAGGAAAGGAAGGATGCTAATCGCACTCGGTTGAAAAATTATCAACAAAGACAATCATATTTCAAACATTATGTTGAGTTTGGGGAGGGTGACGAAGGAAAGCCTATTGTGATTAATCGTAAGTTTCGAGAAAAACCATAAAAATATGGATGTTTCACAAAGAGATGTCTCTAGAATTCGTGATAAAGTTCTTTTTCACTCAAAACCTGGAAAGCAAAATCAAGAAAAGTTGAGAATTTTGAGAAATAAAAAATCTCGAGATTAAACCACTCGAGACAATGCCACAAACACTATGGCGGGTATGCAATTTCTTGCAACTGTTGATATATTATCATAAACAAATTTAAAAGTCAACACTTTTCAAAAAGGTGGCGGTGCAAAAAATTTAAGATTTTGTTAGATTACATATTGTGTTGGCTGCTATGTTGAAGGCAACTTACAGAGAACATTAAAACTTGACGGCGGGATGTGAATTTGGATGGCTGGGTTTAGAATGGTTGGGGCGGGGTGAAAAATAACCTAAGATGAACTGTGCACCAAGGGCAACTGACGGCGGCGTAAAAAATATTTTTGAAATTGCTTCATTTGTTTGACAGTGTTGCGGCGATGGGTGTAAAATGTTGTCGAAAAGGAGAAAAATTATGGAATGGCTTTCAGGAATATGGAATGATATTGTCAATTATTTCACAAATAATTGGGTGAACATTCTTTTGTTTTTCGCGATTTTGATTATTGGGATAATTGTCATCAAGATTGTGATGACTATTGTCAGAAAAGTGCTTGGTCGCACAAAAATGGAGAAAATTGCACAGCAGTTTTTGTGCACCATTTTAAAATTTGTTTTGTGGCTTGTTTTGATTTTGCTGCTTCTGTCGCAGATAGGAGTGGAAATCACCGGACTGCTCACCGCTCTTAGTGCGGTCATCCTGGCTGTCGGCATGGCATTGCAAAACGCAATCGCCAACGTGGCAAACGGAATTATCATCATTTCCAGCCACATGTTTAAGAAAGGCGACTACATCATCATCAACGGCGTGGAAGGAAGCATTACGGACATCAACTTTATGTTCACCACACTCATCACGGTGGATAATCGCAAGGTCACGCTGCCAAATTCCAGCATTTTGACAAGCAACGTCACAAACTTGGGTGCCTACCCAAAACGCCGCGTGGACTTTACATTCTCGGTTGCATATGAAAGCGATACCGAACTGGTCAAGAAAATTGTCACTGACGTTATGAAAAGTGACGGAAGAGTGTATCTTGACCCAGCACCGTTCTGCCGCCTTAAAACGCTGGGTGCAAGCAGCATAGACTTTTTCGCCAACTGCTGGTGCGACAACTCTGACTATTGGGATGTGTATTATTACATAATGGAGAATGTGTATAACGAGTTCAAGAGAAACAACATCTCCGTTCCTTACAATCAGGTTGAAGTGCGTGAACGCAAAGACAAGGTCAAAATGCCTGTTGTTGGCAAAAAATTGCCGGCTCGCGTGGAAAAAGAGCGTAAAGAAGAACCTCACCACGAACTTTTTAATGTGAATTTCGAGAAATCTAAAAAGGGGCGTAAGGACAAAAAACGCCTTAAAGCGGAAAAGAAACAAGAGGCTGAAAAAGTGGAGACGGTGAAAGCAGAGGAAGCGGCACGCGTCTTTATGAGCCAGCCAGAACGAGTTGAACCTCAGGCAGAGCAGCCAAAAGCGGAAGATGCTGCCAAGGTGGAAAAAGCCCCAAAGGCATCAAGAGCATCCAAGAAGCCTGCGGCAAAAGCATCGACAACAAAAACATCACAAGCCCCAAGGACATCAAAAAAGTCAGGGAAACAAAAGACTGAAACTGTGGTAAAAGATAAGCCAAAAACCAAAAAACAAGCAAAAAAATAGCAAATAAAAGACACGGCACAAAGCACCGTGTTTTTTATTTTCTTGCGTAAAATAGTTGAAATGGAGCGGCGGATTGGTGTATAATTGAGAATGCAATAAGCCTCCTGTTGCCTTTTTGAGGCGGTTGAGGCAAACAAATGTGCGACACAATTTGGAGGAAGTATGAAAATTTGTGAAGTAAAACCTGGGCAGGTGGAAATTCAGGGATGGATTGAAAATCTGCGTGATAAAAAAAGTATGCAATTTGTGGTAATTCGCGACCTTTCCGGCAAAATCCAAGTGACGGTTGTTAAGGACGAAAATCCAGAAATCGCAGAGATTTTTTCGCACGCCACTTTGGAGAGCACCGTCAAAATTTCTGGCAAGGCTGTGGCAAATGAATTTGTCAAACTTGGCGGAATTGAAATTTTGCCAGAGAAGGTGGAAATCACCAGCCGTGCCGAGGCCTTCCCTATTGGGCCAGAAAGCTCGCTTGACCAGCGGCTTGACTATCGTTGGATTGACCTTCGCAATCAGAAAAATCAACTTGTATTTCGCTTCCAAAGTGAACTTGTCAACGCTATGAGGGAATATCTTTTGCAGCACGACTTCACAGAAATTCACACGCCAAAACTTATTGGTGCGGCAAGCGAAAGCGGGGCGGAGGTTTTTGAGGTGAAATATTTCGACCGAAAAGCGTATTTGGCTCAAAGTCCGCAGTTTTATAAGCAGATGGCAATGGCAGCAGGATTTGAAAGAATTTTTGAGGTTGCTCCGTGCTTCCGTGCGGAAAAATCACATACACGAAAACACGCGACCGAATTTACATCTTTTGATGTTGAGTTTTCTTACATTAATTCCTTCCAGGATGTGATGAGTTTGGAAGCGGAAATGATTGCCTACGGCATGAAAAAGACCAAAGAAAAGTTTGGCGAACAGGTGAAGGAAATTTTTGGCGTGGACATTGTGGTGCCAACACTGCCGTTCCCGCAAATGAAGCTGAGAGATGTGTATGACGAGCTGGAAAAAAGATATGGCTTTGTTGTGCCAGAAAGTGAAAAGACTGACCTCACAACCGAGGCAGAGAGGCTTTGCGAGAGATTGGCAAAAGATAAATTTGGACACGAATTTTTGTTTGTGACGGACTATCCTCCTCAGAAGCGGGCGTTCTATCATATGCGTGAAAATGGCATTTTGCAAGGGTATGACCTCATCTGGAAGGGCATTGAAATCACTTCCGGGGCACAAAGAGAGCATCGCTATGAGCAGCTTAAACAAAATGCGGACGAAAAAGGGCTTGGCGAGGATGTGAAGTTCTATTTGCAGTTCTTCAAATATGGCGTGCCACCACATGGCGGTTTTGCAATTGGTGTGGATAGGCTGACCATGCTGCTGCTCAATCTGCCGTCTTTGAAGGAAGCGGAATTCCTCTTCCGCGGGCCGGATCGCTTGGATCCATAACTATATACAAATGTAATTTGAAATTATAAATCTTTGCATCAAAATTTCTATTGGCTAAGGGAAAAACATGAAAAGAGTTGAAATTAGAGATTTAAACAAAACATATGCAAATTTCGGCGGGAAGCAGGTGACTGTTTGCGGCTGGGCAAGGACGGTGCGTGACAGCAAAAACATTGCCTTCATCGAACTGAATGATGGGGCGTTCAAAAGCGTGCAAATTGTTGTTGAGAAAGAAAAAATCGCCAATTTTGAAGAGGTGACGAGGCAAAATGTTGGGGCATCTTTTCAGGTGGTTGGCACGGTTGTGCTGACGCCGGACGCCCAGCAGCCGTTTGAGATTAACGCTCAACAAGTGACCGTTTTGGGCGAGTGTGCCACGGACTATCCGTTGCAGAAAAAGCGTCATACAGTGGAATTTTTGCGAACTATTCCAACAATTCGTGCCAGAGGCAACCTCTTCAATGCGGTTTTTCGCATTCGATCGGTGGCGGCGTTTGCCATTCACAAATTTTTCAACGAACGCAATTTTGTGTATGTGCACACGCCAATCATCACTGGCAGCGACTGCGAAGGTGCCGGAGAGATGTTTCAGGTGACCACGCTTGACATGCAAAAACCGCCAATGAAGGACGGCAAGGTGGATTATTCCCAAGACTTTTTTGGCAAAAAAGTTTCGCTGACTGTTTCCGGGCAACTTCACGAAGAGACAATCACGCACGCGTTTGGCAAAACCTACACATTTGGCCCAACTTTCCGTGCGGAGAACTCCAACACTTCCCGTCACGCTGCGGAATTTTGGATGATGGAGCCAGAAATTTGCTTCTGCGACCTCGAACAACTGATGGAAAACGAGGAAGAGATGCTCAAATTCTGCATTTCATATGTGTTGCAAGAGTGTCCAGACGAACTTGCTTTCCTCAACAAATTTGTGGACAACGGTCTGCTGGAAAGGCTTAACAACGTGATTCAAAATGACTTTGTCCGTCTTGACTATGACAAGGCGATTGAAATTTTGGAAGAGGTGAAGGACCGCTTTGTCTTTCCTGTCAAGTGGGGCGTGGATTTGCAGAGCGAGCATGAGAGATATTTGACGGAAGAAGTTTACAAAAAGCCAGTGTTCTTGAAGAACTATCCAAAAGAAATTAAGGCGTTCTACATGCGTCAAAACGACGACGGCAAAACTGTCGCTGCGGTGGACTTGCTGGTGCCGGGCATTGGCGAGTTGATTGGCGGCAGCCAGCGTGAGGAACGTTTGGAAAAACTGCTTGCCCGCATTCACGAGCTTGGGCTTAAAGAAGAGGATTATGCGTGGTATATCGACACCCGCCGCTATGGCACCAACATCCATTCTGGCTATGGGCTGGGCTTTGAACGCTTTGTGATGTATTTGACAGGCATTTCCAACATTCGCGACGTGGAATTGTTCCCACGAACTGTTGGCGGAATTATTGGCTAAAATTAATGCCTTGCGTTTGTTTTTGTGAAGTGGTTCAGCGAAGTACGAAAGCATATTTTCATTTAAAACATCAAACAAAAATTTATAAATTAAATTTAAATTATTTTGATAATAGAAAAGATGAAATTAATTAAATAAAGCCAAAAAGCGGCATTTTTTGTCGTTTTTATATTTTATTTAATTTTTAATATTTAAATTATTTAATTTTGTATTAACTAAAAAATTTATTTTTTTATTTAAATTTAATATTTAATTTTAAATTCTATAATAAAATTTTATATTTAACTTTAATATTTTTTCATATTCAATTTTGATATTTTTTTATATTTTATTTTAATTTTTAAAGATTTTACTCAGTTTCTTTTATACTTCAAAAATAGAAAAAATTATGAAAAATTTAATTTATTTTACCGCAGTTTGTGCGGGCGTTGCGAGAGTATTGGCAAAAATCTGACTTAAAAAATAAAATGAAAATGGGGCGGAAAACCGCTCTAAGGAGAAAAGTTATGCCAAGATTTAATTGTTGCATTTGCAATCATCCTTGTCCAATTTTTTGTCCCTTTATCAATTTTCAATGCCAAAACGAGGTGGTGAATCCTGTTGCGGGCAACGCGTTTGGATTTTTCAACAATCTCGCTGTCGGGGAGATTGTCAGCGGCGGACAAATTCCAGTTGCTCTTGTCACGCTTGGAGGCGAGGGCGGAGGAATTAGCCCAAACATGGGTGCTGTCACTTTGACGCCGGGGACTTATGAAGTCAATTATTTCGCAGGCGGGACAATGCCTGTGGGCGGCACGCTGAGTATTGGTTTGACGCTCAACGGCACCGCAGTGAGTGGGTCGCAGGTGTCCAGCACGCAAAACTCAGGGACCACCGTCAACCTCACTCGCACCATTGTGGTGTCCGCAATTGACGGCGGCACACTTTCGCTTGTGAACACCTCGGGCGAGGCTGCCACCTTTTCGTTTGCCAGCATGTTCATCAGACGGCTGTGACGAAATTTTTAAGTGAAAAAATGCAAAATTTGCAAAAAAAACGGCAAAAAATGCGGAAAATTTGCAAAAATTAACAAAAATTAAAGCAAAAACAGGTGCCAAAATTTTTTTGGCACTTTACATATTTTTCTTCAAAATTTGTTTGATTTTTTTTTGTCTTATATACTAAAATGAAAATGAAAAAGGTGCTTTTTAAATTCAAAGATGCATCGCCCCACCCGCAAAAACGTTTTGCTCATGGCAAGGTGACATCACGTCTTTGTAAATCATGCTGGGAAGCATCACAAAACATGCCGGCAAAAACTGCTCTGCAAGACATCGCAAACCTGTCGGCAAAACGGCCCCGCAAAAGACTTTTTAAAACTGCACAGCTATATCGCTTTCAAAACACATATTTTTTGTAATTCTTCACACACTATCATAAAGAGAAGGAGGGATGTATGGACGGGAGATTCAAAGAAGGTTTCAGCAATAGCGACGAAGAACTTGCCTGGCAATTTTTTTGCTGGAATGGAAATCCATACATCATCCAAGGAATTGTGAAACAACGAAATGACGAGAGCAATAATAGCAGCTTACACCCAGTAGGCGTTTGAAACGCGAAAAAATAGACATTTGCAGTCGAGAAATGCTTTTGCACAAGAATGAGAAAATCCACGAGAATGAGTTAATGTCATGGCAGAAAAGATTAAGGGAATTGTTCTAAAATCAAGCGATCGAAAGGAGAAGGATTTGAATGTTCTTCTTTTTTCTCTTGAAAAGGGCAAAATTTGGGTGACGCTGCGGGGCGTTAAGGGACAGAACGCAAAGATGAAACTGGCACAAAATCAGTTTTGTTTTGGCGAATTTGTGATGGAAAACGGCAAAAATGGGCAGATTGTCACCGGTTTTGAGTGCCTGGAAAGTTTTCATGAACTTTCAGAAAACATTGACCACTTTTTTGAGGCAAGTGCCGTTTTGGAAGTGGTGGACAAACTTAAATTTTCTTCCGAAACAGAAATTGCACAGATTTTCCTTCTGGTGCTGAAAACTTTTAAGATGATTTGCTTCGGAAATTTGAAAAATGAGTACGCCTTGGACAAGTTTTTCATTTCTCTTTTCCAAACACTGGGAGTGCCGCTGTATTCTGACAAATGTTCTTGCTGCGGCACAAAGGCGATTGACCGCGTGTTCATCGATTATGCAGGTGGTGGGCTGGTGTGCATGGCGTGCAAGGGCTATGGCAGCGAGGAACTGCCAAAAAACGTGGTTGCAGCGTTAAAAATTTTGACAATCACTGATTTTGAAAAACTTGGCAGCGTCAAATTCTCCGCCAACAGCGAACTTCAACTTTTGAAAATTCTTGTCAAGAATTTCGAAACCAGATTTGACCAAAATCTTAAACTTATCGGGATTTTGACATAAAAGAGAAAATAAAAACGAAAAGACTAAATTAAGAAAAATGTCAAAAACACCAAAAATGTTTAAAAAATGAAAAAAAAGCAAATTTAAATTAAAATTCTATCTAAAAATTTGCATTAATTTCAAAAAAACATAATTAAGCGACAAAAATGTCAAAAAAGCGGCAAAAAAACGCCGTTTTTTCTGTAACATTTCAATTTCAAGTGCCTATTGCGGTTCAAATTTTAAGACTATTCAAGATTGTCCACGCTGATGTCATCAATCTCGTTGTCTGACATTGAAAAATGAACAAAATTTTTAGTTTTTCCGCCAATTAGGATGAATTCTGTGGTGGAAACTGGCAAAAATGTTGTGAAATTGCCAAAAAACTCGCGAATTTGTGCAACATCAATTTGCTCTTGCATTTTTTTGCTTAAAAACGACAATGCGTGGGCGTAATCTTTTGCTTTGACACATTCCAAAAGTTTGAATGGGGCAAGGTCTTTAAGTTTGGCTGGGGTGGCGTGGCTGAAAATTTGCTCGTCTTCAACCTCAATGTCGTCGTCAATGCGAAATGTTGTTTTCTTTTCATGGGCATCGCTGTCTTCAAATTTTTTTGTAACGCAAATGTGATTGCTGTCAACCTCAATTTCTCCGCAAAAGTGATAGACTTTGCCTTCCTTGGTGGAGAAAAGAAAAAGCTCATGTGGGAACTGCACGCAGGCGAATGAATTAATTTTAAAGCAAGAAAATTCGTCGTCATTTTCGCACAGGCATTCAATTTGTTTTTCCGAAGTTTCAAATCTAATCAAGCCATTTCCAATCAAAATTTCCACAATTTTGCCGGAAAAATTGAGCTTTTCCTTGCTTTTCACAAAATATGTGGCGTCATTTTCCAAAACGACATATCTCTTTTCTCCTCGGCAAAAGAAAGAATATTTTTCGCAGTCACGCTGCGATTCAAGGTCCACAAGGAACGGAATCCTTTTTGTGTTCTGAGGATAGACAAAAATATAATTTTCGCCGTCTAATTCGGCAGTGTCGTTGGGGCCAAGCACGCACTGGGCGGTTGGAGTTTTCACAAGACACGCAAATGGGCTTTTAAGAAAAATTTTCATACCTAAATATATTCTTTTGCCACAAAAATTATACATTTTCCACATCATTATGTTCACGACAAAAAATGACACAAAAAAAATAAGCAAAATTGTGTAATTTTTGTGTGTTTTGGCAAAAATCTGCGTGGAGGAAAAATTGTATGAAAATTTGGAATGATGAAGAAGTAAAGTCGCTTTTCAGTTGTGTGGAACAAAATAAGGCGGCAAATGGGTCGCTGGTGCGGGCGTTTGCTTTGCATGCAAAAAAATTTTCTCGCAGGCCAAACAGTGTGAGGAATTATTATTATCACGAGGTGGACAACCTGCTTGTGGACAAGATTCGGGCAAAACGACTGGGCATTAATTTAAATGAACATCAAAAGTCACATTTTGAAAATTTTGACAAGGTGCAGGAAGGCGACCTGTTTGGCGAAATTGACAGTCTCACAAAATCAGGCCTGTCCGTGCGAGCGGCGTGCCTGAAACTTAGCGGAGGCGATTTGACCAAAATGACGCGTTATCAAAATAAATATCAAAATATGAAGCGAAAAATTGAAAATCACAACAAAACTGAGAAAAAATTACAAAAAAATCAACAAAAATTAACAAAAAGTCAGCAAAAATCAACAAAAATTAGTGAGGAAATAAATAATAAACAAAAATTAGAGAAAAAATCATTAAAAATTGTTAAAAATAATAAATTATTTGAACAAAATCAACCGAAATTAGAAAATAATTCACAGAAAATAAAAAATAATTCTCAAAATTTAAAAAATAATTCGCAAATAATAGAAAAAACTGCCAAATTGCTTGAAAATATGAACAAAAAATATGTTAAAAATCAACAAAAAAATATTAATTTTCAAGCAAAAAACGCACAATTTGATGGAAAAATTGCAAAAATTGGGGAATTTGTGAATTTTAAAAATGCTGAGCAAGAGCAAAGTTCAAAAATCATCCCATTTAAAATTCCACGCACACTTTCGGACGCCGACATCAACAGCCTGTTTTTGGGACTGGTGAGGCTTATCAAAAAGTCTGTGCAAGATGAAATGCAACAAAAACAGAATGAGCTTTTGGGGAAATATGAATTGGTGATGAAAAATTCTGATCGCATCCAGCAGGAATATGACAAACAGACGTCCGAGCTTGAACATGTGAAGGCAGAGTTCGCTAAATTTAAAAGAGAAAGTGCCGCTGCTAAAAACCTTGCCGCTCAACTGAGCAAGGAAAATGCCGCCACGCAATTAAGCAAGGATAACATCTATGCCAAAAATCATGCCCCGCAACTGAGCAAGAAAATTGCATTTGAAAATCGACTCGCACAAAATGTGCGTTCGCAAAGCAAAAATTCTTCCTTGGAGAGCCGCAAGAGGGGTTGAAATTCTGGGGCACTCTGCCAAATTTGGGATGCCCCGCCAAAAGAGGTTGATTTTCGGCTTGCTTTTGTGATATCATTTGCATATGCAAGTCAAACTTATTTCCGCTCAGACCGCCTTCGAGGCGGCAAAATTGACGTTAAAGCAAATCGACACAACCGATTTGGAAATGCAAAACTTGGTGGTTGTGCCGGATGCTTTTTCTTTGCAGGCGGAAAATTTGATTTTTGATACGCTTGGCATAAAGGCCACCTTCAACATCGAGGTGGTTGGCATTTCGCGGCTTGCAAGCAAAATTTTGCGAGATGCGGGCGTGCCGCTTAGCAGAATTTCTGGCTTGGAAGAAGTGTTTTGCCTCTATCAGGCCGTGCAACTGTGCAAAGAGGATTTCGAATATTTCAAGGGCTGCGGGCTTTCATTCTGCCAGCAGGTTTTGAAGGTTGTGAAACAATTTAAGGGGTGCAAAATTTCGCCAGACAAAATCAAGCCCACGGGCGACGAAAATTTGGACAAAAAAATGCACGATTTAAGGCTGATATATGAAAAATATGATGCCTTGCTGGGTGAAAAACTTGACCTGTCGCGGCTGTTGGAATTTTTCTTGGAGAAGACTGAAAACGAGATAAATTTGTCAAAAATTAACCTATTTTTTGTTAATTTCGACAGTTTTTCCACCGAAATTGGCAGTTTTATCATTCGCCTGGCGGGAAGGGTGAACAAAACTTTCATCGGCATGGCGGAGCCGAAAAAACTTCAGAAGAACGCTTTCATCTACGAGGACGACATCAAAAGGAAGGTGACGCTTTTTGCCAAGGAATTTGGGGAAATCGTGCCTGTTGAGCAAAATTTTTCCACGCTTGTTGGTCCCCAACTTGCAATGGCGGAAAATTTGTTTGCTTTTGACATCGCACCAAGTCAGCACGCCCCGGAGAATTTTTTCACCAACATTGTTCCCAAAAACAGGCAAGAAGAGGTGGAAATTGTTGCAAAATTGATTAAATTTCGCGTGGCAAACGGGGCACATTTCAAGGATTTTGCATTGGCTGTGGCGGATGAAAAATATTTCAAGATTATCAATCAGGTTTTTGACGATTTTGCCATTGCTAAATATTCCGACGAGGCGGCGGATTTAAGCGAAACGCTGCTGGGACATTTTTTGCAAAAAATTTTGGAAATTGCGAAAAGAAATTTTGTTTTAAGCGATTTCATATTCCTTGCGACCAGCACGCTGCTTGGCGGGGACGAGGAAGTTGTCAGGAAAGTTGAGTTCTTTCAAATTGACACCGCCGAAGAATTTGTGGCAGAATTTGAGCAGTTTCGCCCGATTGTAAATTGCGTGCAAAACATGCAAAAAGCGGAATTTTTGCGGGATTTTGTGGCGGAAATTGAAACAATTTTACAAATTGTCAAGCCGAAATTTGAAAAGGCTGTGAAATGCATTGGCGACGAAAAATTTTTTAAAACTCAAAGCGAAAACTCCCAATCGTGGGAACTTATTTGGGCGGTGCTGGAAAAACTTCGTTCGCTTGGCGGCGAGGCAAGATTTGACCTGCAATCTTTTGAGACTCTGCTTCTTTTTGCACTTAAAAGTGTGAAGGTGGAAACAATTCCAACTTACATAGATGCCGTGTATGTGGGTCTGGCGACAGAAAGTTATTTTTCTGATGTGCCAACACTTTTTGTCTTGGGTGCCAATGCCGCGGCAATTCCGTCTCTTCAAGCGGATACCGGCATCATTGCGGATGCGGACATAAAAAAACTTAGCCTCAATTTTGCACTTGAACCCGAAATTAAGGTGCTTAATCGCCGCAAAAGGTTGAAATTGTTCGAACTTTTGCAGCATGCAAAAGAGCAACTTGTGGTTTGCAGCCCGCTGAATGTGGACGGGGCCCATCAAGACCCGTCAGAATTTGTGGATGACCTTGCCACACTGTTTGGCAAGAACACACTCCATTCGGACGCATTTGAAGTGTTTGATTCTCCGCTTTTTTCCGCTGAACAGACGCTTTCCAGGCTCTTGATTCAGCTTGGGAATCGTCAAAACTTGATGTCTGCCTACACAAAACTCCGCGGCAAGATGCCAAAGCAATATGTCAGTGCGGTGCGTGCGTGCATAAAGGCTGACCTTCCAGTTGAATTTAGATATCAGTATCTTACGACGCCGCATTTTCCTTATAAAAAAACAATTTCTGCCTCCGAACTGGAATGTTATTTTCGCTGCCCATATCGCCATTTTTTGCAATATGGACTTGGCGTGAAAGAAAAGGAAAATATTCTGCCGCAAAAATCCAATTTCGGCAGTTTTGAGCATGAACTTTTGCAAAAATTTGTTTCCGGCCGAGATTTGCGTGCTGCCAAAGAGCAGGATGTGGAAAATTTTATTGTGCAGACGTTTGAAGATATTGCAGGGAAATATTATGACAAAAAAATTCTTTCGCAAAAGCAATTTGTCAAATATTTGAAAAATGAAAGCCGCCTGATTTTAAAAAATGTTGTGTATGAGCAAAAAAACAGCGATTTTCGCCCTATTTTGCTTGAAAAAGAAATTCTGCTGCCTATTTCGGACAATCTTTTGCTTAAAGGTTTTGTGGACCGTGTGGATAGATGCGGCGATTATTTCAGAATTTTGGACTACAAAACTGGGCAAACTGGCAGCGTGAAAAATGACCTATTTTATGGTAAAAAATTGCAACTTTTGCTTTATGCGGGGGCTCAGTGGAAAGAGCTTGGGCTGGACTGTGCGGGGGTGTATTATTTCGATTGCCAAACAAAATATGCTGGTCTTGGCTCTTCCAAAAAATTGTTTAAAGGGTTGACCAAACAGGATGAGAATGTTTTGTTTAAATCGGACACGCGACTTTTTGATGAAGAGTTTAAAAGCGACATTCTGGGCGTCAGCAGGAAAGCTCACCCAAAGAAAGGGGAATTTCCATATAAAGGCGGAAATTTGGAAGAGAATCTGTCCAGCCTAGTTAAATATGCTTATGATGTTTCCAAACTGGCAATTTCCGAGATGACAGATGGATTTGTTGGGGCAAAGCCGTTTACTGGGGCGTGTACGCACTGTCCATATCTTTCCGTTTGCAGGCATGGTAAGGCGGACGGCAAGAGAGGGGCTCTTAAAAAGAAATCCAAAGATGCGAGGGAAGAAGATGTGCAATGAAGATTTAACATTTCCGCAAAAAAACGTGGAAATTTCGCAAAAATTGATGCAAACAGACTCTCTGGAAAAGGTGGCTCCACAAAAAAACGTGCTGCAAAAAGAGATGTCAAACGAAGAAGTTTCACAAAATATGACATCGCAGATTGAAACTTCGCAAGAAAAGCCGCAAATTGAAATGTCGCAAATTGAGGCTTCGCAACAAGGGGCGGCTGAAGAAGAAATTCAAACGCAGAATGAGACGTCACAAAAGGAAAAACGCCTTGAAGAGCAGGAAAATGTGCTTAAAAACACCAAAAAGAACATGCTTGTCAGTGCCTCGGCAGGAAGCGGAAAAACATTTGTGATGATTAAGTATATTTGCCAGCTTATTGCGGAAAACAGCGTGCCGATAAACGATTTTCTGGTGCTGACATTCACGAAGGCTGCCGCTGCACAAATGAAAGAAAAACTTTTAAAGCGGCTGAAGGAATGTTGCAAAGAAGAGCAAAATGAGCAGAAGCGGAACTTCCTCTTGGAGCAGATTGACCAACTTCCGACTGCAAACATTTGCACAATCGACTCTTTTTGCGAAAGGTGCGTGAAAAAATATGCCAGCACGCTGGATGTAAATGAAAATTTTTCAGTGGTGGATGAAAATCAGGCGATAAGTCTGAAAAATATCGCATTTAAGACGGCAATGCGGCAGTTTATGCTGAAAAATTCGGCAAATTATGAATTTTTGATGACGACATATAAAAATGAAGTCGAAAAAATTCAACAAATTGTCAAAACATTGGAGGATATTTCCAACGCAGTTGCGGACAAAAAAGCGTTTTTGAGTGAAATATCTGGCAATTTTGAGGAAAAATTTGATTCCGCCTGCAAATTTTTATATGAAGATGCAATTTCCACCATTCGTCAAAAAATTGAGGAGATGGAAGGACTGCACGTTGATAAATATTTTTGCGACGTGAAAACGTTGCTTGCAGACGCACTTGCGGCGAACGATTTGTTTGAGTTGCACGCCGCTGTGCAACAAATAGGCAGATTCCCGACTCGCCCGTCACAAAAAGCGATTGGGCAGGAAGTTTTTGAGCAGTTGGGTGAGTTGAAAGATGCAATTTCGGACAAAGTTGGCTGCATCAAGTGCTTGAATTTGGACGACGAACAAAATGTTGGTGTGCAAAAGAGTGGGGCGTTGGAAAAGGCGGTCCTGCAACTTTTTGATTTGTATGAAAAAGAATATTTTGGCTTAAAAAAAGCTCAAAATAGCCTTGATTTTGCTGATTTGGAAAAATATATGCAGATTCTTTCCGAAAACGCTAATCTATTTGGCCAATTTCAATATGTTTTTGTGGATGAATATCAAGACACTAACAAAATGCAGGAAAAAATTGTCAAAAATGTCGCAAAAAACTGCAATTTCGTGGCAGTTGGGGACTTAAAACAGGGCATCTATGGCTTCCGACTGGCAAGCTCGGACATTTTTTTGAAGGACCTCAAACAGTTTGAGGCGGACGAAGATGCTGCGGTCAACTTCCTAAGGTCCAACTTCCGAAGTTCTCAAAAAGTGCTGGATTTTGTGAATGACATCTTTAAGGTTTGCATGACGGAGGATGTTGCAAAGGTGGACTATCTTGCCACGTCCATGCTTAAATCTGAAAACGATTTTGCTGCCGAAAGCGAAAAGGCGGTCCACATTGACATCATCGCAAAAAAAACACCGACCTATGATGAAATTCCTCTTCTTTACAGCGTTAAAAATGCACCTCTTGCCGCGGCAGATAACAACAAATTGATGTTGGAAGACATAAAAAATCGCATTTTGCAGGTGGTTGGCTCACAAATTTCGGACGGCGGCAAACTTCGCCCAGCAGAATTTGGCGACATTGCCATCCTCGCTCGCGGCCGCGACTCTCTTTTTTCGGAGCTGGAAACTTTTTTGCAAGAAAATGACATTCCGGTGCTGTCCAATTCGCGTTCTGATTTGACGAAAGAGCCAGAAATTCAGATGCTGGTGAATTATCTTCGGCTGGCGGTCTGCCTTGACGACGAAATTGCCCTTGCAAGTGTTTTGCTTTCAGGACTATACCTATTTGATTTGCAAAAAATTTTTGACGAAAAAGTGGAAAAGCAAGAGGGGCTTTTGGAAATTGTCAAGAAAAATGAAAGCGGATATTATTCCAAGTTTTTGAAAGATTTGGACGATTTTCGGCTTGAAAGCAGCCTTTTCGGGGCAAAAAAGGCTTTTATGTCGCTGTTTGCCAAGACAAATTATTTTTCTTATCTCAATCTGCGAAAGGGGAAAGAAAAACTTTTCATGTTTGTTCAAAAATTCTTGTCGGAGGTGGAAAAACAGGATTTTGACCTGCCTGCCCTGGTGAATTATTTTGACACAGTTTCGGTCGTTGTCACCCCTGAGGCATCATCGTTTGGCGACGCAGTCACGCTGACCACAATCCACGACAGCAAAGGGCTGGAATATCCTGTTGTTTTTCTGATTGGCTGCGACAAAAATTTCTGTTCAAATGACGGAAGTGATGTGCAAATTAACGAAAAGTTTGGCATGGCACTTAAAGTTTATGACACAGAGGACAACAGCGTTGTGCCGTCAGTTCGGCTGGTGGCAATAAAAGAACAGGAGAGAGAAAAGGACTTTGTTGAGGAATTGATGATTTTTTATGTCGCTCTCACGCGTGCGAAAAATCGGCTCTATCTTTTTGGAAGTGCCAACAAAGGATGTTTTTCCAAGCACAGTGTGAAGCGATGTTCCACCTATTTTGACCTTATCTTCTTTGCTCTGCGAGATGTTGCACAAGAGTTTTGCAAGACGGGGGAATATGTGAGCGAAAATCTTTGCGTCACTGCTGTAGATGAGTTGGAATTTGTTCCGCAAAAAGTTGCCCAAAATTTTGAGAATGCGGAATTTGACCCAAAAATTGTGGAAAGAATTGAAAAATATGTTGATTTTTCATATAAATTTGGGGCCAGCAAAAATTTCAGGCTTAAAGAAAGTGTGACAAATCTGACAAAAAAGATGGAAGAGGACAATGCACTTGCAAAATTTTCTAACGACAACTTCCAATTTTCGGGAAACGCGGTGCAGGTGGGCAATGCATATCATCTGGCGTTGAAACTTTTAAATTTTGAGGAGGTGAGTGACGAGCGGACGCTGGATGAGCAACTCCAAAAAATCGCGGGGCAGGTGGACGAAAGTTTGCTTGACCGCACAATCTTGCTTAAAAACATCCTCATTTTGAAAAAAATCACATCCAACGCAAGGGTGTTTAAAGAAAAAGAGTTTTTGCTGAAAGAAAAAATCTCCAAGCTCTTGGACGAAGACGCTCAGGACGAAATTCTTGTGCAGGGCATCGTGGACCTGTTTGCTGTCCGAGACGAAAAAATTGTGCTTGTGGACTATAAATATTCTTCCAGCCAATCGGAGACATATTTGATTGAAAAATATAAAAATCAACTGAAATTATATAAAAATGCACTTGAAAATGCCTTTAAAATGCCCGTGTCTGACTGCTATTTGCTCTCCCTTAAATTTGGGCAACTGATTGAAGTAAAATTTTAAGAAAATGCACTAAAAATTATTAAAAAACAAATAATTTTTAAAAAATATGCAAAAAAACTGGCTTTTTTTGCATTTTTTTTGATTTTTATTTTTAATTTTTTGCTATTTTTGCGTGTATTTGTTTATCATATTATTTCGCATAAATTATCGCATAATCGTGATTTTTTGTTTTTTTTAATTTTTTTTAAAAAAATTTTAAAAATTATTAGTAATTAATTTTTTGTTGTGTTATACTAAGTGCGAAGAGTTTTGCAAGCACGCAAAACAAATTTGAGGAGGGAAAAATGTTTTCCACATTTGCAGACATCGGAGAAACAATTGTCAGTTTTCTGACCAAAATCGTCAACCTGGTTGGTGCTGACGCAGTGTTTTTCATTGCCTTGGCAGTTGAGGCTCTTTTGGTGATTTTCTTTTTAGTTAAATCGCTTTTTTCATATGAGGCTCAACTTAACCGCACCTTAGAAAAACTTAACTATTGGCTTTTTGAGCATAAGGTCGTCAATGAAAACAACATCAAGGACTTGAATGTGTTCATCAAGACCAAATCACCAAAGCGTTTGACCTATCACTGGCAGCAATACATATTGTTCCGTGAGGGCCCGCCATCTTCCTACCTTTCTGTTGACAACTTGATTGAAAAGCCGCTTAAAACAAGCTCCTACAACTCCAACATCAAAAACCTGACATTGTTTTCATCCGTTTGGGCACTTGTTGTGGCAATGTTCTTTGTTGTGGCGTACAGCAACAGTGCCAACATGACGGTGCTCAGCAGCAACGCGGTCATCATCGCATTACTTGTGCCAATTTTTGTCATGATGATTGCAGTGGCGTTTGTGGCGTATTTGCGTGCAAGAAAGAACGCTCTTCTCAACGCCCTATATCAAAACTGTGCACTTTTTGGCCGCTTTATGGACAATGCCTGCGTGGACCTTCCTTCTTATATTGACTATCAAATTCTGTTCACTCCAAGAGAGATTGAGCAAGGACAGCCGGTTCTTCGCGAGTTTTTGGATTTCAAGGCAAGGACTGAAAAAGAGGAATTTCAAAAGGCAAAAGAAGAGGGCGTCAATCACGAAGAATATGATTTCTCTGCCACCGGCGTGGACGGCTCTCTTGTGCTGGACAGAGCAATGAAGGAATGCGAGATTTTCTTGAAAAAGAAGGAAAAAATCTTGCTGAAAATTTCGCAACTTGAAGCTGAACTGGAAACAAGAAAAAAGAATTTTGACATGGTTCAGAAAGAATATCAAACCAAAATTCAAACCTCAAAAGAGAACATCGACCGCTTGCGTCAAATGCAGGAAGAGACAACAAACAGAATTGAAAGCAATTATTATCGCAAGCAGCAAATGCAGGAAATTGGCAAGCAGGAGCAGCTTGAACAAGAATTTGAGCAGCAACGAACAAGATATTTGCTTGAAAAGAATGAGGGTGAGGAAGAAATTGCAAAATTCAACGCCCAAATGGATGCCAACAAGAAAGAAGTCGAGTTTGCAATGCAAAGCGAATATAAGACCTTCTTCAACAAATTCTGTCAAAGTGCAGAAAAGGTGGTTGCAAAGTCATTCAGCGACAAGTTTGCCGCACTGCATGACGAAAGCGAGCAAGATAAGGATTATATCACTCAGCTTGAAATCAAATTGAAAAACAAGCCGGACGACCTGGCAGCAGGCACATTTGACGCCCCGGAAGGTCACTATGACGAAAAAGGCAACTATGTCTATACTGACGGCACCTTCTATGACACGGACGGATTATATCACGACTTGCAAGGCAACATCTACACTCAGGACGGGCAGATTGTTTCTAGAGCCCCAGAGAAACAGCCACAAGAAAAAGAAGTGGTCAACTTTGACGACTTTGACGATTTTGATTTTATGACGGATGTATCCGCAAAAGGCGACGTCTATGATGTGGCAGAAAAGGTGATTGAGGATGTTGACAAAAACGTTGAGGTTGTCAACAACAAATCTTCAAAGCCTGCCCAAGAAGAACAGTCGCAGGAAGCAGTGCCGGAAGACTCGGCTTTCAAGGACGCGGATGCTCAGGAGCAAAAAGAAACGGACGGCAATGCACAGGCAGCTGAGCTTGAATCGTTCTCGCTCGATAATGTGAAAGAAAAGAAGAGCGAGCCTGACCTTGCAGGGGAGCAGCCGTCCGAAACGCCAGTTGAAACTTCGTCTGAAGAACAAATTGAAACAACATCTGAGATTCCATCTGAGGAAAACTTGGAAAATCAATCAGAGTCAGCAACTGAATCGGAGCCAAATGCCCAAGCGATGGTTATGCAAAAGGCGACAACAAAACCTTCCAAACCACGCGGACGCCCAAGGAAGGCTGTCCCTGCAAAGAACGGGCCAGCAAAGAAACGTGGACGTCCTCGCAAAACTATGGAGCCTGCACAAATAACCGAACCAAAGAGGAAAGCAGGCAGGCCAAGAAAAGCAACAGCGGCTCAGCCTGCCGAAAACACAACGGTGACCGCTGCAAAGAAGAAGGTGGGCAGACCTCGCAAGACCACTGCTGCTGCACCAGTCAGGAGTCAAAAGAACAAACGCGGACGTCCAAGAAAACATCCTGTAAGGACTGAAACCGCTGAAACGATTGAGCAAATTAATCAAAAACTTTCGCAAGAGGAAAAGCGAATTGCTGAGTTGCGTTCGTCACTTAACAAAGACATCGAGAATGCAGTGAACAACATCAATGCACCTGAAATGGATGATAAGTCTGCCCGAAGAGACCAGCTTATCAAGGAAATTGAAAGGCTGCAAGGCGAGGCTCAGGGCGTGATGCAAAAAGAAGAATCTGAGGCCAAACTTGCTGAAATCAACGCCAAACTTGAAGGTTTGCTGGCGGAGATTAAAGAGCTTAACTCAGAAGATTCAAAAGCGTAACTTTGCACAAATTTAAACTGCTTGTCAAAATATTTCAACATCCATTTTTCAAAGTGAAATGAATGCACCTTGCAATGCTTGAAAATCAAAAGGAAAAAGAGCAAATTTGCTCTTTTTTTCATGTCATATTTTATGTTAGATTTTTTATGTCACATTTTATGCAGATTTTTATGATAGATTTTTTTATATAAGATTTTCTTATGTCAAATTTTTATATGTTGGCTTAGTTATAAGTGACCCTGTCTGTTAGAATTTTTTATGTTTCGGCAAAAACAAACTAAAACTGAATTTGGCCGTTTGTAAGGCCGATAACAAGCAAAACTATGGCTGCAATCACAAACGCTCCGCCCAGCAAGCCATTCAGCCATGCGGACTTGTCGTGCACATTCTTTTTGCAGTAAGCACCATTAAACATCAGCCCAATCCCAACAAAATAGCTGACGTAAACCGAGGTGAGCATGAGGGTGAGATTATTGATGACATTAAAGTGATAGAGAAGAACAAAAAGCACTGCAACAAGGCAAAAGCTCAGGCCAATGAAAAGATACCATTTTGTGGCTTTGGACATAACAGACTCCTTCTTTCTTAGTTTCTTTAATGATAAGATTTCTATCAAAATAAGTCAAATTTTTTAAGCAAATTGCAAAAAATCGCACATAAAAATTTTTAAGCATGACCTTACAGCCATGAATTCAAGTTGCCGCAGCAATTGCTGGGGGCTTACACAAATAATCTCATTTCGAAGCATCGGGCGAGTTCCTTATAATTTTGCACGAAATATGGATAAATTCTTCCATAAGAAATTTTGTCATGATTTCTTGGGCGATTCCTTAAAAATATTTGACATAATCAAGGGCGACTTAAACTCCGGCACATTGCGTTGGACGATGCCCTAAAACTCCGGCACAAAGCAGGCGTCGGCACTTTCAAAACTTTGCACATAGCCGTTTTGGATGCCAAGTTTGTCCAGGTGGTGCAGCACAAGTTTATATTCTGCTGGGCTGATTTTTCGGTCCAGCAAACTTTTTCCGTTTGGCGTGAATTGGCTCATGATGCTGACCATGCGTGACGGAAAATTCTCGGCAATTTGGTCCAAAACGTCCAAAGAATTTTGCACGTGGCCGGGAAGCACAAGGTGGCGAATGATGACGCCTTGTTTGAGGATTTTTTGGCCATTTTCTTCCGCAAATAAATCCTTCTTTTGGCGGCACATCTCGCAAATTGCTGGCAAGGCTTGTGAAAAATAGTCTGGACAGGCGGAAAATTTTTGCCCCAATTTGTTTGATGCATATTTGAAATCGGGCAGAAAAATGTCCACAAATTTGCTGACATTTTGAATGTTCTTGGTTGTTTCATATGAGTTTGTGTTCCAAATCACCGGGACGCGTTTGTCAATTTTTTCAAACGCCAGTTGCAGGGGCTGGGAAAAGTGTGTTGGGGTGATAAGGTCGATGGCGGAGTGTTTGTCCTGTTTTTCTTCCACCAATTTCACAAATTCGTCTACTGAATAAATTTTCCCTACACCGCCACGAGAAATTTCGTGATTTTGGCAATAGTCGCACTTCAAATTGCAGCCCGAAAAGAATATGGCAAGCACGCCCTTCTCAGTTGAAAGGCAAGGCTCTTCCCATGTGAAATGCTCCATCACCTTGGCAATGGCAATTTGTTCATTTTCGTTGCAAAAGCCACGCGACTGACTGCGGATGACGCGGCACTTTCGCGGGCAAATTTCGCAGAGCTTTTCTGTTGCTTTTTGCATGCATGCTTCTCCAAAAATGCGTTTGCTGCACAGCCCGTTTGGGCGTTTTGAGCAGTATTTTGCAAATCAATCATAGTCCAAAATTAGGGCTTTTGTCAAGATTAAAGCAGAAAGGGCATAAAAAATATAGACAAACGCAACAAAATGTGATATAATGAATTATCTTTTGAAACAAAGTGGAAAAATTCTTTGCCTTCAAATGAACATTTTTTAATTCTAAGGAGTTTTTTTATGCACCCCAGTATGTTGCTTGCGGGGCAGTTTAATGCGACGCATGGAGTTTTGATTGGAGTTATTGTTCTGCTCCTCATATGCTCCGCATTCTTCTCTGCAAGCGAAACGGCATTCTCTTCAATGAACTTAATTCGCGTGCGAACCATGGCAGAAAACAAGGTGAAAGGGGCACGCAAGGCACTTTATGTTGCGGAGCATTCCGACCGTGCACTGACAACAATCTTGGTCGGCAACAACATAGTCAACATTTTGGCAACAACGCTGTGTGCCTTCATTTTTGCACAACTTTTGGAAAGTGCCACCCTTCAAAATGTGCTCAACACTGTTGTCATGACCATTGTCATCTTAATTTCTGGCGAAATTTTGCCAAAGGCCATTGCCAAGGCAAATCCAGAAAAGGCGGCATGCCATCTTTCGCTGATTTTGTTTGTGCTTATGAAAGTGCTTTATCCAATTGTGATATGCTTTTATGGCCTCCAAAAATTGTTCACCAAAAAGCAGGTAAGTGAACGCGAAAACACCACTTTCACGGAAGACGAACTGGAAGACATCATCGACACAATGGAGGAAGAAGGCGTCTTGGAAAAAGACGAGGTGGACATTTTGCAGGGAACTTTCAAAATGAAAGAAGTCACCGCACACGACATCATGACACACCGCGTGGACGTTGTCTTTTTGGATGTAAACGCCACGGAAGATGAGGTTAATCAGGTCTTTTTGGATCATCAATACAGCCGAATGCCAGTTTTTCAGGACAGCACCGACAATGTTGTTGGCATTTTGCACATCAAAGACTTTTTGCGTGCCAAAATTGAAGGCGGGCCAGTGGAACTTTCAAAAATCATGACCGAACCACTTTTCACTGCTGAAAACACCAGCGTTGACACGCTCATTAAAGAGATGCAAAATGTGAAAAAACATTTGGCGGTGGTGCTGGATGAGCATGGCGGCGTGTCGGGCATTGTGACAATTGAGGACTGCACCGAAACCGTCTTTGGCGAAATTTTTGACGAAACAGACACCGATGAAACCGAACCTAAATTGGAACAAATTGGTGACGATGAATACAGCGTTGACGCCGAAATGAGCGTGGAAGATTTGTTTGATAGGCTGGAAATTGAGACGCTGCCGGAAAATCCATATCAAACTGTCAACTCATTCATTTTTGAACTGTCTGAGGATATCCCTCAAAAAGGGAACGAATATGTTTATAACACCGTTGATGAAATTTTGGACGACGAGGGAAACTTGACCCAGCATATCATCGACATGATTTTCACTATCACCGAAATGGATGGCAGACGCGTCCAGAAAGTGAATTTGAAAATCAAATATGTTTCCAAACACGATGAGGACGAAAAAGCGGAATGATTTTGCATTCCGTTTTTTTTGAGCTATCTCAATTTTGCTTTTATTGCATTTCAAAATTTTTTGCAAAGACAGATTTCATCATTTTTTTGCAAAGATGCTTTTATGTGAGCCGCCAAGGCTGCGAATTTTGCTTTTTCCTGCCGAAGTTAAGAAATGATAGTAATAATAAAATAATTTTTTTCGCAAAATTGCAAGGAATTTTCGGCAAAATGTGGTATATTAAAGTGTTTAATAAATTTTTGTGGAGTCCATATTGCAGAACAAAGGATTTGATGGCGACTTTTTGAGCGAGCTTAAACGCAAAAACAATTTGGTGGATATCGCCTCCAACTATGTCCGCTTGCAGCAAAAAGGCAATCGTTTTTGGGCTTGCTGCCCGTTTCACAGTGAAAAGACCCCCTCTTTTTCTATTATGGAAGAGGACGGGGTTTATTATTGCTTTGGCTGCAAGGAAAGCGGAGACGTCATCAAATTTGTCCAAAAAATGGAGAATTTGGATTTTGTGGATGCGGTCAAGTTTTTGGCAGAGCGTGCTGGAATGGAAATCCCAAGCATGCAGATGTCAGCAGAACGCATGCAAAAGCAACAACTGAAAGAACGTGTTTTGAGTGCACTTGATTATGCCTATAAACATTACATGGAAAATCTCTATTCCCCTGATGCAAAAAAAGCACAGGACTATGTGAAACTGAGAAAGTTCACCCGCAGAGAGTTGGAAGATTTCAAAATTGGATATTCCAAAGATTGGACAGACATTGTGAAATATCTTTCTTCCAAAGGCTTCACAGAAAGTGAATTGCTTGCAGCGGGCATTGCGGGAAAGAAAGACGGACGGCTTTATGACTTTATTGCAGAAAGGCTGGTGTTTCCAATTTTCAACTCGTTTGGAGAGTGCATCGGGTTCAGTGCCAGAGCCTTAGAAAAGACGGACTTTGCAAAATATAAAAACACTGCCGAGACGATTGTGTTTCAAAAAGGGCGGGTGGTGTTTGGAATAAACATCCTCAAAAGCCAAAAACAGCAACAACTTTTGGACAAAATCATTTTGGTGGAAGGGCAGATGGATGTCATCGCCATGCACAAGGCGGGCTTCAAATGCACCGTGGCATGCATGGGGACGGCCCTCACTGCCGACCATGTTCGGGAGCTAAGGAGATATAATCAAAACATCTATCTTTGTTTCGACAACGACGGGGCAGGCACAAAAGCCACTTTGCGGGCGATTGAGATGTTCCGCAACGAGGATGTCAATTTGAAGGTGGTCAGGCTGTCGGGCGGTAAGGACCCAGACGAGGTGCTGCAAAATCTTGGCAAAGAAAAATTGCAAGAGATGATTGACAACGCATTGCCATATATGGACTTTTTGATTTTGCACTATCAAAGTCAGTTTGACATGGAAAAAGCGGAAGAGAAAAATCAATTTGTCAAAGTCATCCTTGCTGAAATCAAAAAATTGGCAGACGAAACTCTTTTCGAGCCTTATCTTGAAAAGGTGCGGGACATCACAAAAGTTCCGCTTGACATTTTAAGGCGAAACATTGTCGCCAAAAAGCAAGAGGTGCAAGTCTCCACGCCACAAGCCCCAACTGTTCCAAACGAAAAGGGGGACGAGAAGGCGAGCAAATTCATTCTTGCCTCTCTTCTTCACAAAAAAGATTTTGTTGACAAGAGGCTGGATTATTCCAAACTTTTGGAGGGGTTTGAGCCATATTTGGATATAATCAATCAAAATTTGTCGCTCTCATCCATTTTTGACATTGAAGGAGCAAGCGACGACGAGCTGTTGATGGAAATTGTCAACTTCAATTTCTCTGGCTTTGAAGAGGATGGAGATAAATATTTCAAAGAGTGCATTTGGAAGTTGGCGGAAAATAATCTGAAAAAAATGCAAGCAAGGCTGAATGAAGAATATAAGGTCTGCGATGACCTTGATAAACGTGCCAAAATTGCGGCACAACTTGGCAAACTTGCAATTTCACTCAAAAACAAGAGTTTGGAGGAATTTTATGGCAGAAGATAAAGAAAATCGCGAAAAAGTGAAGGTTGTGTATGAAAAATTGCAGACTCTTGCAATGAAGAAAGGCTCAATCAACGAGGAGGACGTGTGGATTTCACTTGTCAAAGTGGGAGAGGACGCCAAGGCTATTGAGCAATTTCTGGAAAAACTTCGCAAACGCAAGGTGAAAGTCATCAAATCCAAAGACGAGGACCTGTCGGACGATAATTTTTCTGACATTGTGATGTCCGTCAGTGTGGACGACCCTGTGAAGATGTATTTGAAAGATATCGGCAAGGTGCCACTGCTTTCGGCTGAGGACGAAAAGAAGTATGCCAAAAAGGCGATGGAAGGCGACCAATATGCCAAATCGGTGCTGTGCGAGGCAAACCTGAGACTGGTTGTCAGCGTGGCAAAAAGATATGTCGGCAAGACGTCCATGAGTTTTCTTGACCTCATTCAAGAGGGCAACATGGGGCTTTTGCGTGCCGTGGACAAGTTTGACTACACCAAAGGCTTCAAATTTTCCACATATGCCACATGGTGGATCAGGCAGGCCATCACCCGTGCGATGGCGGACCAGTCCCGAACCATCCGCATTCCAGTGCATATGGTGGAGACCATCAACAAATATGTCAAGGTGACGCGAACGTTGATGCAAAAGCTTGGCCGCGACCCGACCATTGAGGAAATTGCCGCCGAAATGGGCATTTCTGTGCAGAAAGTGATTGAAATTCAACGCACGGCACAAGACCCAATTTCTCTGGAAACTCCAATGGGCGAAGAAGACGACGGCAAAATGGCAGACGTGATTGTGGACGAAAGTGCCAAATCGCCAATGGACAGTGCCACGCAAAGTTTACTTAGAGAACAGCTTTTGGCTGTCATTGACACCTTGACCCCACGAGAACAAGAGGTCATTCGCCAGAGATATGGCCTTATGGACGGCAGACAAAAGACACTTGAAGAAGTGGGGAAAGAATTTTCTGTCACCCGAGAGCGTATCCGTCAGATTGAGGCGAAAGCACTACGCAAACTGAAACATCCAAATCGCAGCAAACGCCTCACCGACTTTGTGGATTGGTGAGATTTGCCAAGGACAATAAGAAAAAATTTAGGAGGCCAATATGAATTTGGACAGCATTTTGAAATATCAAAAAATGGACAAGGGGCTTGTGGACATTGAAAACCGAATCAAAAAAAGCCCATACAAAGCCAAGGAGGCGGAACTTCAAAACACAAAGAGGAAGGCGACGGCTGACTATCGCGACCAGGAGGCTCGCGGGCAAAAGTTTTTGAAGGATTTTGAAAACATCAAGAAAAACTTCGAAATGACAGAGAAAAAATTGAAAGAAATTTTGGCGAAGGATGTTTCCAACATGACGATGGAGGAACTTGAACGCACCCAAGCTGTCAAAGAAAAGGTGGAGCATAACCTCAAAATCTTACAAAAAATGTTCAAGGACCTTGACGATGGCATTTCCAGCGTGACAAGTGAAAGAATCAAAACTGTCAGCATTGTGAATGATTCAAATGCAAAAATTGGAGTTTGCAAGAAAAAAATCGAGGAAGAAGAGCAGGGTCTTGTGCCTGAGAAGGAACGCATTGAAAAGGAATTGAAGGAACTTGAAAAAACCGTTGAGCCGGCGATTATGGAAAAATATCGCAAAAAGAGGCAGGAGGGCACGTTCCCTGTTTATGTCGAACTTGAAATGGGCTCTTTCTGCGGACATTGCCGAATGGAACAGCCAAAGGTGGCACTTGCACGTCTCAAAGAAGGCGAGGTTATCACCTGCGAGCATTGCAAGCGATATATTTATGCTCCAAAAAAGTGAAGTTTGTTGCAAATAGACTTGACTTTGTTGAAAATAAAAACGTAACGTTTTTGCAAATAAACGGAATTAATTTCAATTATAAGTGAAATTTGTTGAGAATAACGTTAAACATCATTGCAAAAACGTTAGCAAAAACTGATTTAAATTTTAAAAAGTAATATAAAAAACATGCAAAAAACAGCCATTTTTGCTGTTTTTTCAAAAAAAAGCCTTAGTGACCGCTGGGCTTTGTTTTGTTAATCAAATTCTTAATGGCGAACACCAGCCGCTCAACCTCTTGATACGTGTTGAAATATGAGAGCGACACTCTCACAACGCCGCCTTTATCAGCCGTGCCAAGAGAGAGGTGTTTCAGTGCGGCACACTGAAAGCCGCCACGCACGCAAATTCCCCACTTTTCGTTGAGATAGTTTGCCACCTCCGCGGAGTCCAGCCACGGGATGTTGAATGCAAAAACTCCGCTTGTGTTTTCCGTTTTGGTGTAAATTTCCACGGGCAGTTTGGAAAATTCATAATGCAAAAAAGTGGTCAAATCCTCCAATTTTGCTGCAATATTGTCAAAATTTTGTTCCACAAATTTCAATCCTTCGCCAAAACCCAAAATGGCGGGTGTGGCAATTGTGCCGCTTTCGAAACGCTCCGGCGAAGTCTCCGGCTGGACAAGTTCCATGGAATTTGTGCCTGTGCCACCAAAGCGAATGGGGCTTAGATGCACATCATCAGCCATGCAAAGCACCCCAACGCCTTGCGGAGAATAAAAACCTTTGTGTGGGGCAAGGGCCAGCATGCCGATGCCCATTTTTTTCATGTCATATTCAAAATGCCCTCCGCTTTGTGCCCCGTCAACAAGCAGGGTGATGCCGCGTTTTTGCAAATTCTCGCCAATTTTTGCCACGTCGGCGATGTCACCATTAACGTTTGATATGTGATTGACAATCACAAGACTGGTCTCAGGGCGGAGGACGCGTTCTATGTCCTGCCAAACGATGCCAAGTTTCCCAGTTTGCTGAGCGACGGAGTAAGAAAAACTTTCGTCCAAACTTTTCAAATGCTCCAATGGTCGTGCCACGGCGTTATGCTCGTTGCAGGTGCAGACCACATGTCTGCCACGCATGTGGCTGCCAAAAATCGCCAGGTTGAGTGCCTCGGTGCAGCCGCTTGTGAAGACGACATTTTCTGGCGACGCCCCTACATGCTGTGCAACGCTTTCTCGAACGGCTTCCACTTGCATGGCGGCTTTCAGAGAGGCCTGATGCCCGCCGCGACCCGGATTCGCTGAAAAAAATTGCAGAGCATTCAACACAGCTTTCTGCACGTTTTTTGGCTTGACAAATGTTGTGGAAGAATTATCAAAATAAATCATTTCTCTCCCTCATTCACATAAAAATCCTCAGGCAAAAATATTACATTAACAATATAATATTTAAGGGGAGATTTTGTGCATAAGGAGGAAACGTGAAATACACTTTGGCGGTTTTCAATTCTCGCTTTGCCACACTCAACTTTGCAAACCTTTTAAAATCTCAACACGTCCCATGTGCAATCATAAACACTCCGCCAGGTGCCTCGCATGCATGCGGCATTTCCGTCAAGTTTTTAAGCGATTTTTTGCCAATGGCAAAGGAGCTTTTGGCGATGACATCGCAAAGAAATTTTGATGGCTTTTACACACTTGCGACAATGAATGGAATGACAAAACTGGTGCGGGTGTAGATGAAAAATTGACACAAATTGAAACACTCGTTTTGCAGTTTTAAATTTTGACAAATGTTAATGCAGGTATAAACTCTGACAAAAGTAAATCCTGATTTTGGCATAAGTTGGTGCGAGTGCAGACGTTGGCATAAAATATCGGCAAGATTCATAAAATAGCGATGTATGAAAGCTGCAAAATGGATTTTGTCGATTTTTTTAGGTTTTTCGGTGCTTTTTGTGACAATTTTTGGAATAAATTGCTTGTATGGCTATCTTTTTCCAATCAAATTTCAAGAAGAGGTGACGGCAGCCAGCGAAGAAAGTGGGCTGGACGAAGCAGTCATTTTTTCCGTCATCAATATCGAAAGTCGCTTCAATCCAAACGCAGTTTCCTCAAAAGGGGCGGTTGGACTTATGCAGCTTATGCCCTCAACGGCACAGGAGGTGGCAGCCTCGTTAAGTCAAACTGCCAGGGCATATCTTGAAAGCGTAAACATGCAAAACTTTGAAAAAATTATTAACAACTCAGAAAATGACAAGCAAAAAACTGTCAACAACTTAGATAACAATGAGCGTGAAATTTTTATCAAAAATTCTGAAAATGGTGAAAAAGACGACGTTTTTGTGGAAAATTTAAAAAATCCTGCAACAAACATAATGCTTGGTGCAAAATTTTTGAAGTCGCTTCTCACCCGTTTTGAAAATCTAGACACTGCTCTGTGTGCCTACAATGCGGGGCCGGCAACAGTCAAAGCCTGGCTGGCAAATTCAGAAAATTCGTCAGATGGAAAAACGCTTTCCAAAATTCCATACGCCGAAACAAAGACCTATCTTGACAAATTTCATAAAAACTTGAAATATTATTCTTCAAAAATTAAGTAAAAATGGTCACTTAAAAAATAATCTGCAAAATAAACAAAAAAACATTTCATTAAAAAAAATTATAAATAAACAAATTGTTTTCTTCAAAAAAAATAAATTATATCTTGAAAAGATAAAATGTTTTTAGCGAAATAAAAAATTCAAAAATAAAAAACGGCAAAAAACGCCGTTTTTTTTGCACTTTTATTCATTTTCTTTTCTTTGCAAATTTTCCAAAAGAGCGGACAACTCGGGGAAATTTCGCTTGAGGGAAATTGGGCGACCTTCTGCATTCAAAAAGCAATGCTGGCTCTGGGCGGTGCAAACAATTTGGTCGCGGCATTTCATGACATACGCAAAAGCACATCGCACGCCGGAGAAACTTTCCACGCTCACTTCAATTTCAATTTCGTCAGAGTAGGTGGTCGGATGCTTATATTCCGCCGCCACGGCAATCACAGGCGAGGCAATGCCTTCGCTTTCCATACGCGGAAAAGGATAGCCAATTTTCTCCAAAAAATCGGTGCGAGCTTCTTCCAAAAAGCGGACATAGTTTGAGTGATGTGTGACGCCCATCTTGTCCGTTTCATAATATTGCACTTTGTGAACATATTTTTCCATAACACACCTCTTTGGTGCGGACAAGAGGACTCGAACCTCCACGATTGCTCACTGGAACCTAAATCCAGTGCGTCTACCAATTCCGCCATGTCCGCATAATAAATTTTTCTTAGAGCGATGTTTGCCTTGTCGGTTCCAGTTCTGGAACATGTTGCCAATGGCAACTCGCGGCGGCGTGCTCGCTATTGCTCAAAAAGATTTTTGGCAAGTTCGCACTTCTTGCGAAAAATCCAGTGCGTCGACCAATTCCACACTAGAAAGTCGAGAGACTTTCGCATCGCCACCATGCTTCTTCGACCGGGCGATATGTCCGCATAATAAATTTTTCTTTGAGCGATGTTTGTTGTGCCGGTTTCAGTGCTGGAACATGTTGCCATGAGCTGTTTTTCTAGCAACAATTTTTTTTATATAACAAAAAGTTTTTAGGATGCGTTTTCGCTGAGCAAAACATTTGAATTATAACATATGTGCTTGAAAAAGTCCAGCGTTTAATTTGTTTTGGCAAAATGTAATTGCAAATTTGCGGCTTTTATTAAATTTTTTTGCGTTTTTCCTTGACTTTCATTTTGTGATGTGCTATCATGATAGGGCGTTTGCAGGTGTAGTTCAGTGGTAGAACACTAGCCTTCCAAGCTGGTTGCGAGGGTCCGATTCCCTTCACCTGCTCCACCTGCTTCCATAGCTCAGCTGGATAGAGCAACGCCCTTCTAAGGCGGAGGTCGAAGGTTCAAATCCTTCTGGGAGCACCAACAACCACATGCCTATGATTGAGCCTAGTGCTGAGGTTGTGGGCGTTTGAATGCCTTAAAATTCAATTTTTGGGCAAAAAGGGCAACCTTAGAAATTCGTGGAAGCAAACGGGTTGCAACTTTGTGGTGGTCTTAGCTCAGTTGGTAGAGCGCCAGATTGTGGCTCTGGAGGTCAAGAGTTCGACCCTCTTAGATCACCCCACAAAACTTCCCGCAATTTGCGGGCAATGGGGTGTCGCCAAGCGGTAAGGCATTGGACTCTGACTCCAACATTGCGTAGGTTCGAATCCTACCACCCCAGCCAATGAAAAACTTTGTTAATCGCAAATGGCAGAGTTTTTCAACTTAATCGCATAAAATGTGCAGATTTTAAGAATTTTTGCGACAAATTTTCTAAATGACGCAAAATGCTTGCAATATTTGCAGCGATTGAGTAAAATATTAAATAAATATGGTTCGCTAGCTCAGTCGGTAGAGCACTTGACTTTTAATCAAGGGGTCCCGGGTTCGAATCCCGGGCGAGCCACCATGAAAACTGGGAAAGGTTTTCTGTGCCGGGATTGCAAAATCGAAGATTTTGCGTTGCGTTGCAACCGAACCCGGGACAAGTTCCGGCTGCAAGCGAGGCGGAGGAGCGGGCGAGCTTGTTCTACTTCGTAGAAAGCGAATCCCGGGCGAGCCACCATGAAAACTGGGAAAGGTTTTCTGTGCCGGGATTGCAAAATCGAAGATTTTGCGTTGCGTTGCAACCGAACCCGGGACAAGTTCCAGCTGCAAGCGAGGCGAAGAAGCGGGCGTGCTTGTTCTACTTCGTAGAAGGCGAATCCCGGGCGAGCCACCACGAACTGGGGCATTAAAAACTAAAAATGCAAATAATATGACATCATAGGGGTGTCGCCAAGCGGTAAGGCACAAGATTTTGATTCTTGCATGCGTAGGTTCAAATCCTGCCACCCCTGCCAAAAGAAACCTAAATCGAACCTTCGGTTTAGGTTTTATAGAAATTGCACCTTGGGCTTGGATTTATCATAATTATTGTGCTTTTAAAATAAGTGGCTTGAAAGAACTACAGTTTATGATAAAATTAAGTATAAAAATTTAGGAGAAAAATGGCAAGATTAAAAATTGATAGAGGAATTCATATTAAGTCTCCACGAGTTCAAACAACGGCAGATGACACATATGAAATTTTGAATAATTTGTATAATTTTTTATGTGATGCAGAGCAAATTGTTGTCGGTTGTTATTCACGATTTTCAAAAAGTTACGGCAAGGAAGCAGCAGAAAAATTATTGGCAAACAACGGCACTCAAACTTTGCATAAACTAAAACTTTATAAAAATGGCTTGAATGTTTTAACAAACGATATAAAGAAACTTTTTGAAAATGCGGCGAAGATAGAAGGAGAAAAATCTTTTTCATTTAAAAAAAATCACAGAAAAGACAGTAAAATAGACCAACAAATCTTGTCAACCCCAGAAGAAAAAATTGAAGACGCTTTATTAAATTTAAACAACGTCATGATTGCAAAAAGAAAACAGATAATTCAAGATATTTCTCATTTGCAATCATATTCATGGAAAGGAGATGAAAATTCCAAAATTTTTAAAGATGAATGTGAAAATTTGTCAAAAAATTCACTTACTGTTGTTGAACAATTTACTATAACATATAAACATGCAAAAAATACTGTGAAAGAAAAAGATTCGAATTAGTTTGTTCGTGCTCTGCCAAAAAGAACCTAAATCGAGCTCTTGGTTTAGGTTGTTATTTTTTCATTCTAAATGCTTTTGAAATTTTGATTGTTATGATATAATGCATAATGAGGTGATTATATATGAAAATTTATTTAATTAGACACAGTGAATCACAAGATGACCAGATAAACTGCTATGGCGGAGCATCCGATTGGGACATAACCGAAAATGGTGTGAAGAAAGTTGAAAGATTTGTGCCCACATTCGAAAAATTTAACATTGAAAAAATTTATGCTAGTCCTTTGAAAAGAGCCTATAAAACTGCGGAAATTCTCAACAGAAACACAAAAGTTCCTATTGAAAAAATCTTTGATTTACACGAAACAAATCATTATGGTTATCTGACAGGACTTGAAAAAAATTTAGCAAAAGAACTTTTTGCATATCTATTGGAGATGCCAGAATATCAAAATGCAAGCTATTACAATCGAAAATGCATGCCAGGGGGAGAAACCGCAGACGAATTAGATAAGCGTTCTAAGAAAGTAATAAAACAAATTATCAAAGATAGTAAGGGATTAAATAACATTGCCATTATCACTCACGGCGGAGTTTTGAGAAGTATTTTTCAAGTCGTTTTGAAAGACAAAAGAAAAATTTTAGACATCAAAGATGTCGCATTTGCTGAAACTGATTATTCAAAAGGCAAATTTAAGGTTTTGAGAACACAAGGGTTCGAGTTTGAACACTAAGGCATAAAAATAACCATCTAAAAACTGGTTGTCTATATGTATGGTTTGAATTGGCTTGTTTGTACCCTGCCAAAAGGAAGACCAAGTTGGTCTTCCTTTTTTATCGTAGGCAAACTTAAATTATAAAGGTTTTGTTATAAAATTTTTTTGAAATTTTGGCAAAATATTGCAAAAAAGCCGCTTTTTTGCATTTTTAATGTTTTTTTCTGCGTTTTTGAAAATTATTGTAAGCAATTTGGCAATGTTTTTTCCCAAATTTTAGTTGTTAATTGGCAGTTGGTCGGGTCTTGTTGTGATGATGCGATTGTTTTCAAATTTGATTGGGTTTTTGTAAAGCCCCATGCGATAATATTCCGCACAGAGGTTAATCATTTCTGCAGTTGTTGGCTTGTGGTCAGGTTTAAGCACTTGCATGCCATAAAGTTCGTTGATTGGCACAAAAGCATTTTTGGAATATGTATATTTGATGGCATTTTGAATGTTTGCCTCCACACGGAACGGGTTCGGTTCGCCGCAGTCGTGTGCCACAATGGCGAAAAGGGCTTTGAGGTCATACAAAAGTTTCGGATTGTCAAGCACAAGTTGCACCGACCGAGTCAAATAGGTGTATCCCACAAAATCGCACTTAATCCCCACGCGAATCAGCAGCAATTTGATGATTTTTTCGCGTTCTCTTGCCTGTGCAGGCGTCAATTTTCTTTGCGTTGAAATTTCATTCATATTTCTTCCTCCAATTTTTATGATTAGACAAATTATAGCACAGAACGCAAAGTTACGCAAGCATTTTTCAATATTTTACAAAAACTTTCAAAACTTTTTTAAGAATTTTCAAAATTTCTTCAAATATGTATGGCTTATTTGAAATTTTTAAATTTCTGTCAACAAAAAGTAAATTTGAGAAAGGGCAAAGTGGGTCACATTGTGGCATTTTTGGTGCAAATTTACATTGAAGATAATCAGAACAATGACAAAAAAGCCGAAATGTTGTAGATTTTTGCAAATTTTAATTTTGCAATGAAAGGGGGTCAAGATAAATTTGCTTCGTGGCGTGGTTTTAAGAGAAAAATTGTGCAAACACTTGCAAAATCTGATAAAAGATGATAAAATGACTTAGCAAAGCCAAAATGGATGCAAGAATCGACGAAATGGACAAAATTTTGGCTGTTGCACAAAAATGTGGAGACGTATCGAAGTGGTCGCACCGAGCCGCACTCGAAATGCGGTTGTCGAGAAATCGGCACGTGAGTTCGAATCTCACCGTCTCCGCCAAAATGAAGCTGATAAGAACACCTTTTTCTTATATTTGCGACAATCTCAAACATATACAAGTTTATAAAGGAACTTTGAATTTTTAATATCTCTTGCATTCAAACTCTCATTTTTTGTCAAATGCATTTTGAATTTGATTTTTGATTTGATATAATCAAACTAGAAAAATAAAGAAGGATGCTTATGATTTTAAGAGGATTTGACCAATCAACAATGAGTAGGGCGTTTGATTGGTTTTTGCATGATCACAAAACACTGCCAAGTGGTGCAAGACGCAACTTTAAAACAAGAGAGGTTTCTCACTCTGGGAAGGGCAACAAACCAAACCTTACTGAAACACAAATACAACAAAGTGAGAGAGAATTTAAAAACTCTATGGCTCTTTTATATCTAAAAACTTTTTATGGAAAAAGACCCGGCGATTTCAAGACGGAAGAATATAAAAAAGAGTGTGAGAGGCTGAATTCTTATGTTTCTCGAAGTCCAGATTCTTTGAAGGCGAAAATTGAAAGATATTTAAGCAATAATCATGTTGATTATTTTTCTGGGGAACTGCCACAAAGCCTGTTTTACGCAAGACTGAGTGATATTGGGCTTTCAACAGATGAAGGGGTAGTTCATGACATTTTTGTGACGCCAAAATATGTCACACAAGCAAGGATTGTTGTCAATCCATCTCAAAAAGACTACGCACATTTAATGATCTATTTATATGAACAAGCGGCGGCACAAGAATTGGCAATCGGAACAAAAACCAGGCTGCAGGATATCAAAGAAGACACATTAGACAATATGGTCATCTACACATCGGCAAAGGATTTTCCTAAAATTGTTGAAATTTTAAATTCTTACGGCAAGAAATTTCCAGATAAAGTGGCTCAATTTGGAGGCACGATTGAATGCCTTGGCAGAAGTGAACAAGATTGGTTTGGCTTTGGTTTCGAACCACAAAGAAACGAAATTAACCCAGCCGGTGCCACAACATTTAATTATTTCATAGATTATCTGACTAACGATTATATTCTCCCAACAATCATATTTGACGATTTTGGCGAAATTACCAAAGAAATGAGCGACTCTCAAATTGCTGAGATTTTTATGCAAACATGTAAAGACTCAAAATTGGCGAAAGAAGTTGCTTTATCTTTCCAAAATCCTGAAATCAGAAGACAATTTTTTAACGGCTTTTATGACTTGACAAAGTTAAGAGAGCAGTCTTACAGATTCACAAGAGAAAATGAGAGATTGCCTGAGGCTGAAAGAAATGGTCGTTCGCCGGAGCAATTAAGATATAGTTCACAGATTACCGATTTAGATCTGTTGAGAAATGAAAACATTCCAATTCATTTAAAAAACGGAAATTTTGTGGCGTTTTCTAGATATGACATTGCAGAAATTGTGCGAAGCCCAATATTGCGTGCTGCAATGGAGAAATTTTATGACACACCAGCAAAAGTGGAAAGAAAAGCTGAGCAGATGCTTAGGCTTTGGAAATATGTCGGCAAAAACATGTCATATCTAAATGAAACCTATCCGTTTTTAAGCAATGAAATGGTCAGAGAAATTGAAAAAGCCTCAACAATAGAAGCACCCTCATCCACGCCTGCAACATCAAAAACGCCAACTGAAAATTTGACGGGATATGAAAAATGGCTGGAAAGACAGACGACAAGGAAACACATGGAAGAAGAAATGAAAGAACAGGAAGAGATCATTGTCACCCTTTGCGGTGGAAGATATACGTTGGCTTCTAAATTGTTGGAAATGGGGCTGGCTCCCGAGGAAATTAACGGGAAAGCGAGAGATGACTTAGAAAAAATGTTTATTATGAAAGTTGGGCTTGATGATGTTATTGAAGCCTCAAATTATGTTAAACTATTAGAAGATGATAAGACCAATTTAAATCACAGATACGAAAATTCTTTGCAAGCTTTAAGACACGAAAGAGGCCTGGCCTTGTGCGATAAGCTTGAAGTATTGCCAACAAAGGCGGAAAGAGACAACTTTGTAGGAAAACTTTCTCAACATGCCAAAGAAGATGTTGTGACGGCATCTCGATTGCAAGAGAACATGTCTAAATTAGATGATTATATCAAAACATTTATCTAAGCGATTTTTCTTGGATAGGCATTTAGACTTTATTGAAAAAAGTGCGCAAATAAATAAAAATACTATTTCATTATCATAATTTTTAATTTAATCATAATTTTTAATCCATGATACAAAGATGCGGCTTGTTTCGACAATCTAATTCTCGCCACAAAAACCCTAAATCGAAGAGCAAAGGTTTGATTTAGGGTTTTTATTATAATTTTAAAAATTATGTGATGTTGTAAGGATCGAATATCAAAAGCAAAAAGTTAGATTTGATGAAAGCTTTTCATTTTTGCTGCAAGGAAAGAGGCGGGAGGTGGCTCTATCTCAAACATAGTTTACGATGAGAGGGCGGGTTTTTCACACAATTTTGGCTTTCTCATAAAATGCTTATTGAAAGGAGGAAAAATATGGGGTGTAATAGAAACTTTCAAAACAGATGCTGCGACCTATATCCACCAAACTTGTGCTTAGACCAAGTGCAAGGTGTTCCTTCCGGCTCCGTTGGACTCATCGGACCCATTGGCCCGACTGGGGCGACGGGTGCCACAGGTCCCACAGGTGCGACTGGGGCGACGGGTGCAACGGGTCCTGCGGGGACTTCCGGAATTTCCGCAACAGCCTTCTTTACGGCTCCAAGTGTGACAAATGAAGAGCCAACCCTTGTTCTTGAAAACGCTTTCCCGACTGACCAGACAGACATCACTTCCGCGGGGGCGAATGGCGTCACCATCAATCCTGGCACTTATCTGATGCGTTTTGGCTCCACAGTGACAAGCACAAACGGCACGCCGCCAACCATTTCGCTCTCTGTCAACAACTTGGTGGAAAGCGGAACCATTCGCACAGGCGTTTCTTTTGGCTCGGCAAGTTTGACGGGCGATGCACTTTTGACCATTCCGACGCGGTCTATACTGTCATTCAATGTCAGCATGGCTCCGGAGTTGACATATGATGAAAACTTTCTTATCATTTCAAAAATTGGTTGAAATGGGTGCCTGAACAAGTTGGCTTAAATAGAAATACGCGAAAAAAGCCAAAAAGCGTTCAACAAGGCAAAGAATGGGCTGGAATAGAACGCACGAGAACAATAAATACATCACAATTTGTGGTGTATTTTTTTGAAAAATTACAGCAAAACCCGCAAAAAACCCGCAAAAATGCAATTTTTTGCAAAATTTATTCAAATTTTTCACAAAAAATTTCTTTACAAAAATTTCATGTTGTTGCCAAAATTTAAAGTTGTTGCAAGATGGCAAATTGTTGGGCATTTAGAGTTGTTGAGAAATTGCATATAGGAATTTTTTAAAATTTATTTAGAACACGCAAAAATTTCATAAAAATATGCAAATTTATGCAAAAAAAAGCCACTTTGGAAATAAAATTGCAGGATTTTTTTGAAAAGTATTGAAAATGTTGGCTTTATATGCTATAATTTGTAGCATGGGGAGTTTTGTATGAAATTTTTTGAGCTTTTCAGCAAAAATTCTAAAAATTTCACGCAAAACAATCTTTCGTCATTCAATTTGTCTGGCGAGGGCGACATAGGAAGACAAGAAGCGTGTCTCGCGAAAAAGGAGGTCAAAGAATGAAAAGTGATTTTGATGTCAGCAAAAGTGCTGTGTGCTTCAGTAATGAACTGCAAACTGTTGGCAAGCAGTGCGTGCAAAACGGCGTTTTTGTGCTGCCAAAAGAGGCATTGTATGTTGGCGAGGCTGCTTTCGCAGGCCTTGACAATCTTGAAACTCTTGTTGTGCATGAGAATTTGTGCTATTTTCATCCGCACGCCTTTCGCGGGTGCAAA
Source organism: uncultured Clostridia bacterium (assembly GCA_947625515.1). Lineage (GTDB taxonomy): Bacteria > Bacillota > Clostridia > Christensenellales > UBA1242 > Caccovivens. The sequence goes on along the minus strand of CANQOO010000002.1, from coordinate 118,787 downwards.
AATTTGACCGCTGTTAAGGGCTTGGAGAATGCCCGCAATATGACGATGCTTTTCAGTTTTGAAGGGTGCAGCAAGTTGAGAGAAATTCAACTGCCAGAAAATGTCAGCATCATTTCAGCAAAAGCTTTTGCTGGATGCACCAGTCTTAAATCTCTCATAATTCCTGCGGCTGTCAAAATGATTGGCTCCAACGCTTTTGAAGGCTGCAACAAGCTTGAACTTGCCTTTCTCGGGGACAAAAACATTGACATCCAGAGCGGTGCACTTGATGCAGTGAAGCGTGTGTATGTGCGTCATGCGAACGTGGTGGAGTCAATTGTCCAAAGTGGCTTTTCGGGCGAGATAGCATATTGGGATGCCGCTTTAAATCGGGCGGTCGGGCTGGATGTTCGCACTGTTCGAGATTTGCAGGATTATTTCTCCAATTTCTTGATTCCTGCTGGCGGCTCGACAACTTGGAGAAAATTTGTCAAGGATAATAACGCTTCAGAGCAGATTGCAAGAGCAACAATCGTTTGCGGAATCGAAATTCAAGAAGATTGCTATATTGACCTTTTGGATGTTGTCAGCTCATCTCACACAATGAATGAAGAGGGAAAGGAAGAAAAGCTGTTTACTGCACTTGTTTTCAGAAAATATTCCATGTCCAAAGGGGCGGGGAAGCTCGCAAAATTTGACAAAAAAGAAACCGTGATTTACTATCCATATGGCACAGATTTTGACCGCAAAATGCTGTGCGAAATTTGTGGAGCCCTCAACGGGCTGATTGACCTTGCAAGAGACACTCCAAGTTTTGCAAAAGAAAGTTTGCGGGCAATTCAGACCAAGCAAAAGCAACTTCTGCGATTACTGCTTAAAGGCACCAACAATCCAAATGTTGTGGAAGAAATCATGAAAGGCGTCAAGCTGCCTGCAAGCGGCATCAGACCCGCCGAGAGGGAAGAAGATTGGCTGCCAAACTATGGCGGGGAAGAAATTGACGAGATAAAGCCGGTTGAACAATTTAGTCCGATTGACACGGATGTGAAGAAGAAAAGTGGGAGACGTTGGGGCAAACATAACGATTCACACCAAAAGGGCGGGAAATAGACGCAAAAAAATAATTTTGTGAAATAAAATAAACAAGACTGCATTTCTTTGCAAAGACAATCAAAATGAAATGGGAAAAAGAAGGACTTAGCCGTGATTTTGGGCGTGGGACCTTCCTTTTTTATTGCAAAAATAAAAACACTCAGCCACTGAGCAGAGGGAGTAGGGATTGGACACAAAAAAATTACTTAAAAAATTTTAAGGTTTTTTGGATGTAAATTAGTGAATTTAGTTGATTTTTGGCAATGTGTATTGTATAATAAAACTGACTCAGTGTCTTGGGCGGCTGAAAAGGACGACCGTTCGGGCGGAAAATGACAGAAGTTTCTGGGGAAATGGTTGTTTTCGATTAATGGATTTTTTGCCAAAAAAAGGCGGGCTTTTCACTTAAAAGATTGATATCTTGGGCTGTTAAGCGAGCATCTTGAAGAGTGAAACTTGCGGGCATTGAGCAAGATTATGCGTGTTTGACCTCACTAAATTTTGAGGAGAATTATGTTAGATAGCGAAATTGATTTCGAGCCGCTTTATCCAAAGCGAGGCAAAGATAAATCGGAGGACGGGGCTCAGCCCATCCTTAAAAAAATAAAAAAGAAGAAAATCAAGTTGGCAACGCCAAGGACGATGTCTTTTTCTGGGTGGAAAAAGTTGCAGCGTCGCAGGTCATGGAAACGCACCACTGTGAAGGTTTTGGCTGTTATGATGGTGGGCGTTGCGTCTGGCGTCATGCTGGGAAATTGGTATAAAAACTACCTCACAGGCCTGGCGTTTGACTATTCCAACTACAAACTTGAAGAATATGAGATGAATCGCATTGCGGTTCTTAATTCCATTTCTGGCTCTAATGCACAATCGGAGAACGACTTTTCCAACCTTGTCGCAACGCTGAAAAGTGCGGGCAAGACGCCAAAAAATCTTTCTGCAAGCCAAAACTTTGCTCTGGCGGAATACACGGCTTCGTTGGCGACCTCTTACAGTGCAGTTGGGATTGGCAAAGTGGCAACAATCGCCACACAAGACATCACCAGCAGCAAAAAGTTTGACGGCAAGACTTACACCTTTGAAAGCCTCAGCAAAGGGCTTTTGACAATTGCAAATTGTGCCGTGATGGATGTCGGCTCTTCCAGTGTGACGGTGCTTAAAGGCAGCGATTTGCGGCTTGATGGCGAAACTGGCGTGTATGAGGCAACATGGGCTGCCAGTGGCACACAATATCCACTTAAAAAGTATGTCGAACTCAACGGCTTGGAACCAAGTCGGCTTTTGCCATATGTTATTTCTTCCAAAACAATCCTTGAAGAAGCAAGTGTGGAGATTGTGGACGGCGTTTGGGAAGAAAAACCTGTTTTTGAATTCACTGTCAATCTCGACCCTGTCACATCGGTGCTGAGATATTATAAACAAGTTATGCAAACCAGCGGGCTGAAAGATGCTCCGAAATTTGACGACGTTTCCATCAAGTTCTTGATTGATGCCGATTGGAACCTTGTCCGCACGGAAGTTGTGGAGCACTACACTGTCATCTATGGCGTTCCGGCGGGCTGCACTGGCACACTCAACACAACATATGTCTTCAACGAGCAGGTCACTTTGCCAATTGGAGGTGAACAATGAAAAAGTTTTTCAAGAGGTTCGCGAAAGGATGCGGATATGTGACGCTTTATTTGCTTGTGGCTGTTGGCACAGCGGTTGGAATTTTGTTCTTGTCGCCTGCCGGCAAAAACTTGTCCGCAAATGAGGTGCCAATTCAACTCCAACAAATTGTCAACAACTTAGAGTCCGAAAAGGCTTTGGACATCAGTTTATCTGCACAGGTGACAACCGCCAGTGCGGATGTTGCCATTTCGGGCAGTGTGCAGTTGGATCTTTCAAATGGTTTTGACAAACTTAAAGTGAAAGGAAATGTGGGAGTCAACCTTGGCGAAGAAAATTTTGATGTTGACCTATTTTATGGCGACGGCAAAATTTTTGTTGAGGCCCTTAAAGGCAAACTTGTCATGAGCGTGGACAGCATTGGCGACACGCTGGCAAAAGTCACCTCGCTTTTGGGCGTCAAACTGCCTGACCTTGGCGGCATTGATATGTCCAGTTTGGATTTGGATATGGTTCTGGGCATACTTTCCGACTTGACAGAAATTAAGGGCAAGGACGGAATTAAACTTGTCATCAACATCACAATGTTGGAACCCGCTCTCACCTTAAACGTTTTCTGCGACAATGACTATAACTTGCAGAGAATTGAACTTCCGCATGCGGAAATCTCTGGAACGACATTTGGCGTTTCTGCCACAGTGAACCGTCCAGACCGACTTGTGCTTCAAGAGCCTGATGCGGAAGAATTTATTGATGTTTCCGACCTTATGGATGCGGCCACCGTTGCACTGGGTGCATTGCAGGCTGACACCATTGGCTTTAATGTGGATGTCACAACAGCCGACATGCATTTTGTTGGCGATTTAAGCGGCGACCTTAAAAACTTGAACGCCATGTTTGAGACTGAGATTGCGGATATGCCGCTTAAAATTGCAGTTTATAAAGACAACATGTTCTATCTCGAATTTGGCAACATATATCTCAAATTTGCGTTTGCAGATGTGGAAAAATTGACCGACTTCTTGGCTGAGCAATTTGACATTCACATCCCAATCGAGCAAATCACAACAATTTTGGCAGCCATTCAGGACGGACATTTTGCACAAATTTTGCCGGCACTGAGCTTTGGCAGCCAGCTTAGCGTGGACGGTCTTGATTTAAGCGTGCTTGAAAGCCTTTCTCGCGAAGACGACAACTTTGTCATCTCGCTTCGTGATATTGGGCAAATCAGCATTTTCGCCGAAGAGCAAAAACTGCAAGGCATCACTTTTGACGGACTGGGAGTTTTGGCACAAGTTGTCATCCAGCCAGCCAAAGAAGTTGAAATTGCCGATGTTGAGCATGCAGACCTTGCACAAATCATCCCGGCAGTCAACGCAATCATTAACACCTTCAAGCAAGACAGCGTGAGCGGCACTGCCACAATCAACGCTGGCGACATCACTGCTTATGCCAACTTCAAGTTTGTTCCGCAGACAAAAGAATTCGTTGTGCAGGCGAACACACAGCTGTGCGGGCTGCCGATTAAACTTGCATATCAAAACGAAAAAATCTTTGCAGAAGTTTCCGGATTGAAGGTTTCTGCAAACAGTGACGAACTTTCCCGCATTGCACAGATGCTGGACATCAACACGGACATTGACAAGATGGAATTTCTTGGGCTGCTTAAAAACTTGATTGACCCAAGCAAATATGCCAAACTTATCAGCCTCTTGAATGGAGAGAATGGCCTGCAAATTGGCATCCTTGACAAAGTGCTTTTCGACCTGAAATTTGACGATATGCTCACATCACTTAAAATTAAGGCGGACGGCGTGGACGCTGACGTGAACTTCTCGGATGATGTTGCTTTCAGCCAAATTGACCCGTCGCAATATGAGCCAGCCACGGCTGTGATTGACAAAGTGAGTGCTGTGATGGACTATGTCAACGCCCACACGTTCTATCTGACCGTGGAGGGAGCGTTCGACGACGGCTCCGTGAGCGGATTTATTAGCTATGACGGCAAATTGCAGGCAGAACTTGAACTTGTTTTCCTTGGGCAGACCGCCAGAGTGAGACTTTGCGAAAGCGAACTCTTCTTGGATGTCAAAGACTTGCACTTCAAGACAGACCTTGCAAACTGGAAAGACCTTGTTGGACTTCTCGGCACAGAATTTGGACTGAATTTGGATGAAATTCTTGCCAAATTCAACCTCGACATCCAAAAAATTGAAGATTTGCTTGCAGGAAGAATCAAAATTGACCCAGCTCAAATTTTGGCAAGCCGCCAACTTGCAGACATTTTGTCCAAGTGCAATATGGAATTTGAAAATGGCGACATCAAAATCACTTATCCAGACATTGTTGCTTATGTTCACTTTGCAGAAGACAACATGATTGCCGACCTCGACGTGCAAACATCCAATTTTGGCGTTGTTGTTTCGATTGAGGAGCAGCCTGGCACCATGACTCCATTTGACCCAAGCGTGCAATATATCGAAGTTTCGGATGTTCTCCGCAAGGCGGGTGCCGTGCTGAAATATGTGAAAGCCGGAAAATATTATCTCACCCTCAGCGGTGCTTACAGCGACCTTGTTGCTTTTGAGGGCGTTGTGAACGCTGAGATGATTGAAGGCAAACTTCAACTGGAAGCAGAAATTGTTGTTTCCGCATACGGTCAGCAGGCCACCGTTCGCTTGTTCGGCACAGAACTTTATCTTGACGTGAAAGATGTTCACGTGAAAGCAGACCTGAAGGATTGGAAGCAGTTGCTTGGCATTGTGGGAGAAGAGTTTGGCATTGATTTTGACAAACTTCTCTCCGATGCAGGATTGAGTATTGAAAAAATTGATGACGTTTTGAGCGGCAAGACCAAAGTGACCGAACTGCTTGGTGGTTTTGCAGAAAACGCAGACATTGAAGCTATTCTCACTGAACTTGGCGTAAAATTTGAAAACGATGTTTTGACAGCGACTTACAACGGCCTTGTTGCGGGTGTGACATTTGTTGGCGAGGACCTTTCATGTGCGGATGTGACATATGGCGACGTCAACGCTCATGTTGACATCCAGTCGGCAAAGCAGAACATTGAATCCATTGCAGATGCGTCCAAATATGTGGACGTAAAGGATGTTCTGCAAAAAGCAGGTGCCGTGCTGAATTATGTGAAAGGCGGAAAATATTATTTCACTCTCAGCGGTGCTTACAGCGACCTTGTTGCTTTTGAGGGCGTTGTGAATGCCGAGATGATTGAAGGCAAACTTCAACTGGAAGCGGAAATTGTCGTGACTGCATACGGTCAGCAAGCCACCGTTCGCTTGTTCGGCACAGAACTTTATCTTGACGTGAAAGATGTTCACGTGAAAGCCGACCTGAAAGATTGGAAAGAAATTCTTGCACAGATTCAAGACGCATTTGGCTTGGATTTAAGTGCCGTTTCTGACCAGGTTGACGGCTTGCAAGACAAGGTAAACTCTAAACAAAGCATTGAAGATTTGCTTGACCAACTTGTTCTTTCATATATAGATGGGCAAATTCATGCGTCCGTCAGCGGGGCAGAGATTGATGTCTATTTTGCTGAATCGAACATGATTGATTATGCCGAAGTCACCTATTCCGATTTGACCGCAACACTGACAGTTATGGATGCCAAGCAGGCAGTTCAGGCTGTTGGCACGGCGGATGCATATGTCCCAGTGCAGGACATCATTGCAAAAGCGGGCAATGTTTATAACCTCATTCAAACTCAAAATATCTATATGGATGTCACTGTCACCATTGACGGCAAATATGTGATTGAAGGCTTCGTCAACTTTGACGACAAAGACGGCCTGTCGGCAAGTCTTTCCGCAATCATTGAGGGGGCTGCACTGCACGTGAAACTTCTGGGCAGAACGATATATCTTACAGCTGCCAACCTTAACCTCAAATTTGATATTGACGATGTTGACACCGTTTTGAACTTCTTAAACAGCGAATTCGGGCTGGATGTGCGTGAGGCTTACAATCAATATAAGTGGATTGTTGACCTTTTGACAACCAAAAAGCACTTCACTCTTTCCGACTTTACAAAACCGGGCGAAACATCCGAAGAAATGGACATCGAAGGGCTGCTTGAAAAACTGTGGCTTACACTTAAAGGCGACGTTCTTTCAGTTTCGCTTTCTCAGCCAGAACTTAGTGCAACAATCACATTCAATGATGCAGAACTTTCCAGCCTGCTTTTGAATGTAGATAAATTTGCTGTATCGGCAAAATTGCAAGCAAAGCAAACTGTTGCCGCGGAAGGAGAATATTTTGATGTCAAAGAGATTTTGCCATTCATTTCAAGTGTGAAGAGTTATGTTCTTGGCAAACAATATGACATTGTTGCAAATGCCGAGGTGTTTGACGGCGAGACCAAGATTTATGACGCTCAAAACATCGTCTTGCAAGTTGACGCACTCAACGCACTGCAATTCTTTGCTGACGCACACGTCACAGGCATGCCGGACACCAAATCCGCAGGCTTCGACCTGAACCTTAATGCAGCAATTTCGGGCGAATATCTATACTTTGACTATAACGGACTCTGCCTTAAACTCAGCACCGAAAAATTGCAGGGTATTTTGGAAATTGCTTGCGAACTCTTTGGCATTGACCCAACAATTCTGACATTCATCACCGGCAAGCAGAGCGAATCCAGCGGGCTTGATATGTCCTTCCTTCAAGGGCAACTGCCAGGGCTTGATTTTGAAAACCCGCTTTCAATTTTGCAGATTTTCACATCACTTTCTGTCAGTGAGGATAAGAATGTGCTTAGCCTCACTTTGGACGGAAAATCGCTCACCTCAAACGAGCGTGCCGGACAAATGCATGTTGAGATTGAAAAATCTGGCAACACCTTGAAGCGTATTGACCTCACAAACTTCTATACTGGCGTGACCAAAAACGAGCACTTCAACCTTTTTGTCACATTCGAGACACTGCAAGACTTGAAACAGCCAGACTTAACAAATCCATATGTTGACTTGACGGGTGCAGAAGAATTGATTAAAGCGGCCATAAACACGATTTCTCACAGATCATTTGAAATCAAGGGTTCACTGAACATCGACTTCTCACTGCTTGGCTTCAATAACGCATTGAATTGGAATGTTCCACTGACAATCAGAATTGACATCAAACAAGATGAAAAGACAAAAGAGCTTAAACCGCGTGTCTATGCACACATCGGCCCAATGCCTGTTATTAATGACCTGTGGCTCTTCAGAACGATTGAAATCAATAATGACACCACGCTGTCCAGTCCTGACAAAAATAGGGAAATCGAGATTTATTATGAAGACGGCATTGTGTATTTCTATCGTCACGAAACAGGCTCAAACGGCAAGCAGACATATGAAAAACGTCTCAATTCAAAACTTGACACAGTGATGAACGATGTGCTGTATTATGTGCAATGGGCAACTGGCTTTGGCCCAATGATTATGGATGCCATCAGAGAAAGTCTGGCAAAAGAACACACTATTGACCTTGGCAACGTCATCAAGAGTTTCTCGGTGGTGCAAGACAAGGCAAAATATGAAATTGTGCTGAACATGGAAGAGATCTCTGGTGACAAAAACATGGGCGACATGACAATTGGAATTGGCTTGGAAGCATTTGACGATGGAAACGACGAAACAGAGGATCTGAGCGTGATTGGCAGCCTGTCACTTTCAATCAACATGCCATTCCTGCCAGGAGTTGTGGAGTTGACATTGAAATCTGCAGACACGGAAAACAAAACGTCCGATCTTGATGTTGTGCTTGACGTGGATATGGACAATGATTTTGCAGGCTATTCTGACTTCCACTTCAATGGAAAGGATCTGAAGGGTGATTCGCACGAGTTTGAACTTGACATCCCATATTATGCAACAAATGGCGAGTGGAAAAATGAAAATGAGCGAGAGTTTGTCGTCACGTTTGAAACAAACCGCGAGGGGCTGAGCGAGCCGTCAATTTCCGGCACGAAAGGCACCACATTCGATTTGCCAAACTACACACAGGAGTTTGAAGAGAGTTACACCAATCCGACAACTGGCATTGTTGACGGCAGGACGATTTATCGCTTTGCCGGCTGGTATTCCGACCCTAACTTCGCTGCTGGCACACAGGTCACTGAGGGCGTCATACCTTATTACAACATCACGCTTTACGCAAAATGGGAGGTGAAAGAGGCTTGGCGAACAATCACCTATATGTATGGCGAGCAAGAAGTGCATAAAGAGCAGCACCGCATCGTCGCCGGGCAGGATACGTCACTTCTGACTTGCCAGGAAGCAGGACTTGAAGAATATATTGAGGTTAAATCCGGCAAGCAACTTTTCAAGCAAAAGTTCGTTCAGTGGCAAGATAAGGAAGGCAACGAAATCAACTTTGTCCCAGACGATTCGCTTTGCGTGTATGCATATTATGAAACATATGAAACGCTAACCGAATATACCTTGACGTTTGACACGGGCGTTGGCCCGTCGCTGGACCCACTTGTGGTGTATGGCGGCACGGACGCTGAGGACATTGTGGACGCAAGCGGCAGAAGGATTTTCTGCAGCACGGACAATGGCTATTATGGCAAAGACAATTATGTTGTCAACGCAGACGGCGTCACCACCACCTATTCCTTTGGTGGCTGGTATTTTGACGAGGCGTTTGAACATCCATTTGACGGCATAATGCCTGAAAATGACCTAACAATCTACGCTCAGTGGAATGTGGAGAGCGTTGTGCATGAGTGGAACTTCCAAATCTACGACAACGGCACTCCGATGCTGTTTGATAGTGACGGGCAAGGACTTCGCCTGAAAGAAGGCACAAAGATTTTGCCATACTCTGCTGAACTTGCAGCCTCAGGCGTGCCAGATGGCACATATATGCTGCCAAGCACGGTGAAAATCAGAACTGTGCAAGATTTGAGGGCGGCTCTTGGTGCATCTGACGACCAAACAGATGCTGTCACTCAGTGGTATTTTGGCTTTGAAAACGGGGCATACAACAACCCAACTTCATTGCCTGAGATTATGCCAAACAGCGATTTAATCCTGCACATCCGCAACAAATATGAGATGAAATACACTTATTATGAAAGCGTTGTCAACACGGAATATACCCTTGAAAACCCATATTCAGACGTTGTGAAGATTGGCGGCATGAAAACCAGCACTTTCCACAAATATTTGTGGCAAAATGAGACGTTCGATTTGCTGCAAACGGAGTTCTATCTTGATTCCTATCGCAGCAGCGGCACTGACCTTCAAGAGCGTGTGGAATATAAGTTTAAATATTCCAACGGGCTGTCCGGCAGCACGGCAACAGTGCAGAATGAGGACATGATTTTTGAAAGCCAGATTGACAATGCGGCTTCCACACACACAAAATGGTATTACATCAGTTTCAACACTGAATTTTTGCCGCCTTACAGTGCTTGGTGGATTAAAAGTGCGATCGAAAAGGTCAGTGAGCCAACTGCTCCGGCAAAAATTGCCATTCTCGCGGGAAAAGAATATACGCCAGGTGCACGAAGAGACCTTAAGGCTGTGTATAAATATATTGGTGTTTCCTATGACTTCTACGTGATTGGCTGGAAGGAAGGTGAAGGACAGAACATCACAAATGGTGCATCAAACACGAAAGATTCTCAAGCCATTGGGACATTCGCCGTTACCAAAGACACCTTGCTTTTTGCAGTTTGGGGGAAATAAACATAGGATTGCAAAATCATTCCTAAAAAAGCTTATTGACCAAAATCAATAAGTTTTTTTAAAAACATTTTTCATTAAAACTTTTTTCATTAAAACTTTTTTCACTAAAAACTTTTGGCATAAGAATTTTTGGAAGAAACTTTGCCGCGTGCAAGTTTTTTGTGATGCAGAAAATTTTGAGTGACATTATGTTGCAAAAATTGGGGAATTTGTGATAAAATTTTTTTGAAAGAACAACTTCAACATATGAAGCAAAAAAATTAAAATATGATGAAAACGGGTCAAAAACAAAAGAAAATTTTTCACACAAGACCACTTTTTTATGGTTTTTTGGCAATTTTGCTGTCCATTTGCACGGCAAAATCTCTCTTTGAGGGGGATTGGCGATACATCGTTTTTGACGTTTTTGCACTCGTTTGTTTTCTTGCCTATGCCGTCGCGTTTCGCAAGTTTGTCGCACTGGGCGTGGTGCTTGCGTTCTTTGCCCTGGGGCTGGGGTTGTATCCGCTTGGCGTTTGGATGTTTGAAGGGAAGTCATTTGATGGAGAGCAGTATGTTGTTGGCAGGGTGAGCGACGACATTTCCATTTCCAGTTTTGGGAATTCTGCCACGGTGATTTTGAAGGATGTGTATATTGACGGAAATGCGGAGGGCAACATCCGTCTGACAGTTTCCATCAAAAGCGAGGACGACGTTGTGGCGGGGGACATCCTGGCTTTTCACGCAAAAGTTAAGAAGGCGAAATTGTTTGAACTTGGCAAATTCAATTCGTTCTATTTGCGTGACCGCACGCCATATGTCGCCGAGGTCGCGGCAAATGATTTGGAACTGCAAGGCAACAGCCTGTCGCCGGACGAAAGTTTTCGGCTGAGAATCAAACAAGTGCTTTTGGACAACATGGGCAAGGACAATGGCTCAGTGGCGTTTGCTGCACTTTTTGGCGACAAGACGGACATCGAGGACGATACATATTTGGCATATGGCTCCGCGGGCATTTTGCACCTGCTCAGCGTCTCCGGTCTGCATGTGGGTTTGCTGTTTGCCGCTCTTGGCTGGATTTTGCGAAAATGTCGTGTCAAAAATTTGCCAAACTTTCTCATTTGTGCCACATTTTTGGGGCTTTATGCGTGGCTGTGCAATTTCACTCCGTCCGTGCTTCGGGCGGGAATTATGGCACTGACACTTCTCTTCACAAGGTTCTCAGGCAAAGACTATGATTCCCTCTCTTCACTGGGCTTTGCCGGGATTTTGATTTTGCTTTTCTCGCCGCTGTCCGCCTTGGACGTGGGATTTTTGCTTTCCTTTGCTTGCGTGCTGTCAATTTTTCTGCTGGCACCAGTTATGTCTAAATGGTTGCAAAAAATATTTCCAAAATTTGTGGCGGCATCCTTTGCTGTTTCCATCGCCGTCCAATTTGGAATCATCCCGTTTTTGGGCGAAATGTGGGCGACTTTCAACTTCTTGACCGTCTTTGTCAATCTGCTTGTCATCCCGCTTTTTGGCATCATCTTTCCCGTTTTGGCATTTTGTGCATTGCTCACGGCTGGGCTGCCATTTATGGGTTTTCTGCTTTCCGCCTGCGGGTGGGGATTTGTGGCAATCAAGGCCATCGCAGCGTTTTTCGGGCAAACGAACTTGCTCCTGACAATCGGCCCGCAAGATTTGTTTGTTGTTGCGGGGCTGCTTGTGTTATTATTTTTCATATCCCGCTTCTTTATGGCAAAGAAGAGGACAAAACTTGTTTGCTGCTCCACAATCTTCGCCCTGGGAAGCATTTTCTATGGTCTAACTTATGTGGACATGCCGCAAAAATCTACATTTGCCTATTGCCAATATTTTTCCACAAGCGTGGTGCTTCTCACGAATGCGGACGGGCAAAGTGCGGTGGTGGATTTGGCAAGCGAGACTTTCACCAAAAAGATGATGATGCGGCTGGACGTTAAGCATGTGGACACACTGTTTGTCTTGCAGGACAACACGCTGGATGACGCCGTGGCGGACGCCATTGGGGTGAAGGAAATTGTCCGCAGCACGGATGCTGAGGGTTTTGAAAATGAGGTGGTCATCACTGACGACCTCTGGCACGTGGAAGGCGGATTTTGTTTTAGATATCGCCACTCTGGAAGCCGGCTGCTTGGCTTGGAATTTTTGTTTGAAGAACACAAAATTTTCATTTTGCGAGATTGGACAATCGATGAAAATGCCCTTGAAAGGCTTGGTCAAAGCGACTTCGATTTTGTGCTTCTGGGCGACCATGAGGAATATGCAAAATATTTCTCCTGCGAAGTCTATGCCTGTGAGAATGGCGAAAATGTGTCGCGAAGTTATGAAAAAGATGGCAACATGGCTGTGAAAATTATGGATGAAAAAGAAAATAAAAATCCAGAAAACGGCGAAAAAAGCCGGAAAAATGTCAAAAATTTTGTTTGGAGGTGTTTGGATTGAAAACTTTAAAACAAAGATTGCAGAAAAAAATTGAGCCTTGTTATGTGGTGCAAGGCGAGGATGTTCTTTTGTATGACAAGGCATTGGAACTTATCAAAAACGCGTGCAACGTTCAACTTCTTGATTTCAACTTGACCATTTTTGATGACGACAGTTTTGCCGAGCAGGCTGCACTTGACAGTCTGCAAACACTTCCAATTGGCAGTGAGAAGAAAATTGTGCTTTTCAAAAATCTCACAAAATTTAGCGAAAATTTTAAGAAAAATTTGCGAGAATATTTAAAAAATCCTGTTCCGTCCACCTGTCTTGTCATCTTTGATTTTTTCAATAAATTCGATTTTCTTATTGCCGAGAAAGTGAATGCCAAACGGATGGACGACCGCAGTTTGCAAGGACTCATTTCTGCCGAACTTAAAAAGCACGGCAAGACAATCACCGACTCGGCATGCCAGCGGCTGATTGAAAGTTGCTGCGGCTATTATTCCCTCATCTTCAACGAAATTTCCAAACTTGCGGCGTGCGATGAATTTGAAATAACAGAAAAAGAAGTGGAAAATTTGGTCTGCAAGGAAACGGAATTTACCGTCTTTGAACTAACGGACGCACTGTCTCGGAGGGATGCCGACAAGGCGGTGGAACTTTTGAGCCTTATGGAGAAAGATGGCAAAACATTTACGCTTGTGCTGAATCATTTCCGCCGATTGTTTTTTGCGTCCATTTCGGACCTATCCGACCGCGAACTTGCCGAGATGCTGGGTGTTAAAGAATTTGCAATAACAAAAGCCCGACAAATTGCAAAAAATTTCACCAAAATGCAGCTAAAAAACATATATGAAATGCTGGACGATGTGGATTTCTACATCAAAAATGGGCAGATGCAGATTGAGAACGCACTTTTCTATCTCATTTTTGGCATTTTGTATTGCTGAAACTTTGCAATTAATATTCAGAAATTTGCAATTAATTTATGTCCAAAAATGGCGATTTGACGGGCTGAAACTTTGACTTATTGCAATAAAAAAGTGACAAATTTTATAACTTTTGCGAAAAAAGTTGCGTTTTTGCGGGTTTTTTGTTAGAATTTGATAAATTACTGCACCAATGAAGGAGGGCGGAGATGGACCTGGAAGAAATTAAACAGGAATTTTTGGACATATATTATGACAACATAGAGCGGGACGGGGCTGACGCACTTTTGGACTATTTGGAAAAAACGGATTTTTTCACCGCTCCGGCGTCTGGCAAGCGACACTCCAATTTCGAAGGTGGGCTGTGCCTGCACAGCGTGAATGTGTATAAGCGATTTGTGAAACTGTTGGAAAGTGAATATGGTGACAAATGGACGGAGAAAATTTCCCCTGAGAGTGTGGCGATCATCGGGTTGCTGCACGATTTGTGCAAGGTGAACACCTACACGGTTGAAATGCGAAATGTCAAGGTGGACGGCGAATGGACGCAGAAGCCATTTTATAAATATGCCGACCAACTGCCGTATGGACATGGGGAGAAGTCGGTGTATATGATCTCTGGCTTCATGAGATTGACGCGTGAAGAGGCAATGGCAATCAACTGGCACATGGGCGGCTTTGACGCACGAGCTGTGGCAAACAGCAGTGCCATGCAGACGGTGTTCTACCGCTATCCCGTTGCGTTTTTGTTCCACATAGCCGACTATATGGCAACTTATTTGGACGAAACCATTGTGGAGTGAAATAAAAAAAACATATTTTTGCGGCAAAAATGCCTAAATTTGACTTTTTGCCCGAAAGTATGTTTTCTTTTTGCGATTTTATCACAAATCCAAAATTTAGAATGCTGGAAACTAGTGCCATAAATCTTTTTGCAGAAAATTGCAGTTGAACAACAGTGGAAAGGTGACAAAAGCGTGAAATATGTAAATAAGTGAATTATTTATATAATAAAACATATTAAATAGAATAGACTGACATTAATTGGACTGATGAAAAGTTGTTAACGAATCCGACTGCATGACGGGTTCATTAAGTGGAATGGGTTGGCTGAATTTGAGTGCTTTTTTGGCAGTAATGTGTGTAGAGGATGCGAGAAAAGCCCGTTTTTGCGGGAAATTTGCACAAATAGGCAATTTCTTGCCGAAAATAGGCATAAAATGCAAAAATTTAGTCAGAACATTGCTATTTTTCTTGAAAAATAGTGATTTTGGGTGGCAATTTTTACAAAAAATCAAAAAATTGCGGGAAAAATGCAAAAATTTTTTTGCTAGACTATTGACAGCCCAAGAAAAAAGAGATATAATAAAGGCAACATAAACGGAGGTGTTTATTATGAAAAAGGACAAAAAGAAAATCTTAGATGCCGCTCAAGCTGCAAGCAATGTGCCAGCACAAGATGCAAAAACAGTTGCGTTGATGGCAAGGATTATAGATTTGGCTAGGCCTTTTGAGACTGGCAAAATCATTAACGCCGCTCACAGAGAGGCCTGGGCTATGGTTTTGTCTCCTGCAACTCAAAATCAGGAGCGTGAATTGCTGATTGAAAAACTTGCAACTGATTTGGTCAATTCTGCTGTGGCAGCAGGAAATAAACTTGGCATGTTCTATTCCGATCCGCTGAGGGCTTTGGGGCTGGACTATGTGACACACACCCTTAAAGTTTTGGCTTACCCAAAGAGAACTCAAAATTTGGCAAGCGAAAGAACAAATGCCAAGTATAATGTTTTAAAGATTGTTGAAGACGAACTTTTCAAAGATATTTTTGCTTTTGATAAGTTTATGAATCCACAAGAGGTGTCAAAAACTGGAAAAACATCTCAGTTTAATTTCTCCGAACCTAATGCAGAATATAGAGAATTTGTGGCTTCCAAGACTCAAATTAAATTGGATATGATTGACGAGCGTGTGCAGATGGTTTTAGGCTCTAAGGACGTTGCTGCTGCATATGCACGCGTGCCAGAGGCAATCAAAAAAAGTGGGCTTTTTGACGAAATTGTTGAATACACAAGAAACCGACTCCGCGACGAGTTGCTCACAACAGAGGAAAAGAAAGAAATTGCTGTTGCAAAAGGTGTAATCCGAACAGAGGAACAAAGGCAGCGTATTGAAGAGGCTGCAAAAATTGCTCTGATTGGAAAGGAACGCATTCAGGCTGCAATTAAAGACTGCGTGACTAACCACTCTGACAGATTGAATTGTGCAGTTGCTGCATATCACTGGGCAGAAGAGGAATGGGATCGCAAGCATGCGGGTGATGTTGCACAGCTTACAAACACATCACTCAACAAACGTGGTGCAGGACAATATGAAAATCTTGCCAATGATAAGAATGCTTTCCGTGCAGCATTGGTTGAAGCAGCAATGAAAGAGTATGATCGCAAACACAATGTCAGCGATTTGAGCAAAGTTAGAGATGAACTTTGTGAGTCTGGGCTCGATGAAGAAAACTCTAAAAAAGATAAAGACAAAAAAGACGACGCAGTACGTGCTGCTGTTGAAATTATCGATAATGATGCACGTGGTGCAAAAGACGAAAAAAATTCAAATGAATTTATAAAATATTACTATCTTCAGTTGATGAAAATGCGAGAACAGTCCAGCAAATTCCTTGGAACTCCAAAAGGTGTGGTTGAAATGCAGAATCAGGACGTTGTTCCATCTCCTGTGCCAGTTCCTATGCCACAACCAATCATAAAGTCTAATAAGCCTGCTAGACATGTTAATGTTAAGACGGTAATTGCTGCAACGTTGGTTGGTGTACTTGCAGCAGTATTAGTGTTTTTTGGAGCATGGAAGGACTTTCACAAGAGTCCAGATGATACAAACACTCCATCTGGATCCAGCAGCGAGCCAACCGTAACGGTTGCTCCAGGGGACACTTCAACACCAGGCACTTCTGGTCAACAAACTCCAACCGTAACTCCGCTGGATTTGAGTTCAGCAGCTGTGAAAAACGCTATTTTGAGTACTGTAAGAAGGACTTATGGTGGCAAGCAAGTGCAATTCAACGGCAACACTATTGATGTTTCAAAAAATATTATGCTTGTTGATGTATCTCTCAATACCAAAAAAGATGGCACGTCGCTGGATGCAAAATTTGATAATGGAAATGGAGATTTCATTATCGTTAGCGTAAAGGATTCCAAATATCCTGCATCCAACGATGAGCTTATAGATATGATTAAGAATGGGAATTGGACCATTACAGATTATGTTCCAATTGCCAGTGTAAACCAAAGCAACGTTGATAAGGATTATATTTTAGATTCGATTAACAAGGGTGGCGCCCTCCATTCAGGCGAGTCCGCGAAAAAAGTTTATGTAAATGGAAATGCCGTATATGCTGTGACAGATCAAAACAACCTGCTTACAGTTACAGTCCCAAATGACACAAGCACATACTCTAAGGACGGCTTGAACCTTGCAGTGGTAGATGCCTTGAGGCAAGGCGATTATACTTACTCAATGGCTCTTGATGTAAGTTCGGTTATGGACGATACAACCTTGAAAGATATTAAAAATCGAATCAACGAGAGATATTTCAACGGTGCGAATGCAGAATATTATACTGTTATCACCGATGGCCGTGCAGGAGCTGGATATTGTGCCACTTCCAATGTCACTGTTATTGCACCTGATGAAGATATGGAAGATGTAGCATATGTAGTGAAATTTACGGGCAAAGGCTATGTTAATGATAACGGCGGCAATGATAAACAAGCTCAGCAGGCTGCCGGTAAGTTTGCTGCGGCAGCTGCACTTCTCAGTAAGGCGGGTGGAAATTATAAAGTCCCATCTTCATTCAATGTTGATGGATACGATGTTGGAAGCGAAGGCCTTGTTGCTTCAAACACCAACACAAACGTTGCAAGCCATGGCAACGCAGGGAATCAAGGTGCAACCCAAGGCGGCAAAGCATCTGGCAATCAGGGAACTGGCTCCGCAACTTCAGACGACTTCCTTAATTGGGGCAAATAGAAATAAATAAAAAACAGTTCGTTTGAACTGTTTTTTTTATGGTGTTGGTGGGCAGTAATGGTGTTGTAATTGACGAGTGCTTCGGTGCAAGTAAGTAAAAAAATGGCAACGAAATTTCCACAAAACTAACGACCAAAAACAGCCCGTCTGTCAGGGCAGAGATGAGTTGTCCTTGGACCAAAAAGAGGATTGTAATTTATATGGTGCGGATGGAGAGGGTCGAACTCTCACAGTGTTGCCACCACAGGTACCTGAAACCTGCGCGTCTGCCATTCCGCCACATCCGCATGCTTGTATTCTAACTCATTTTAAAATTTTTGTCAATGTTTTTTGCATATAATTACGAAAAACCTGCCATTTTTGTGCTGTTTTTGCAAAAATTGCAACGAAATGATGCGGTGAATTTTGACCTCACAGCATAATTTGCAGTAAAAAATAAGGTAATGAAAATTTTTTGAAAAAGCTGGCAAAATGTGATAAAATGACAATAGGGGAAGTTGAGGATTTAGGGCAAAGGTGAGGGCTATTGGAAAAGTTGAAGGCAATGAGGAAAAAAGTTGGAGCCTGCGATGGCGAAGAGGCTTCTGAGAATTTTGCTGTGAATGGGAATGTTTCTGGCGAAAAAAAATATGATACGAAGACAAGAGCGGCGGTCGAAAAGATTTATGATGTGACGATTGATGACATATCTTATGACGGGGCGGGCGTTGGCAAGGTTGATGGAAAGGTGATTTTTGTGCCAAAAACGCTGCCCGGCGAGCATGTGCGTGTGCGAGTGACGCGTGACGGGGCAAAGTTTGCTGTGGGGGAGTGCGTGCAGGTTTTGGAGGCTGCCCCTGCCCGTGTTAAGCCAGTGTGCCCGTTCTTTGATATTTGCGGCGGGTGCGATTTTCAGCATTGTGATTATGAAATCGAGCAGCGTCTGAAAAAGAAGATTTTGGCACGCGAACTAAAAAAAGCGGGCTATGCTGGGCAAATAAATTTTGTGCCAAGTCCACGCCGTTTTCATTATCGCAACAAGATTAAATTTGAAATAAATGACGGAAAAATTGGCTATTTTATGCCAAAAACGCATACATTTTTTGACATTGACACCTGCCCTATCTCAGATGAACGAATTGTAAATGCTCTTGATAAAGTTAAAAATTTTCTATGCGAAAACAAGTTGGAAGGGCTGAAAAACGTCTATTTTCGTGTGGAAAAAGAGGTGCAAATTTGTTTTCTTTTTGATAAGAACTGTAAAAATTGTGCAAAAAATGTGCAAAAAACGCCGTTTTTTGAGCTTTTTGATGTCTATTTTGCATTTGGCGACGTGCTGGAAAGCGATAAGACAAAACTTGTTCATCTAAGCCGCAGCCAGTCGGGGAGCGACCCACGAGCATTCAGGCAGGTGAACGATGAGGTCGCAGCAAAATTGTATGCACATGTGCTTGACAGCGTGGATGGCAAACGTGTGGTGAATGCTTATTCGGGGCAGGGAGCGTTGACGCTGCAAATTGCTCAACGTGCCAAATTTGTGTATGGCATTGAGATGCAAAAGTCCGCTCACAATGCCGCTGAAAGGCTGTGTTCGTGCGTGGAGAATGTGAAGAATGTTTGCGGGAAGGTGGAGGACAAAATCGGGGAGGTTGCCGCTGAGGTGGACTTGATTGTGCTTGACCCCGCTCGCTCTGGCTGTGAAAAGAGCGTTTTGGAAGAGATTTCAAAACACAAAATCCACGAAATTGTTTATATTTCTTGCAATTTTGCTTCACTTGTGCGAGATTTGCAGGCTCTGTCGGACTATGAAATTTCGGAGGTGACCATTTTCGATATGTTTCCTTGCACTGCCAATATGGAGGTTTTTGCGAAGCTGACAAAAATCTCGACTGTTGATTAATAAGAATTAAATATTGTGAAAGAAAATAATTGGAAACTGTGAGAATTTTTTAAAATATAGTGAGTAAAAATAAATTCTTGCAAAAAACGCGGAAATTGCGGTATTTTGGAACATATGTCAAATTATTATTAAAACTTGTTTGTTGACAAATTAAAAAAACAGATATGTTAAAGTAAAGATTATTTGTTGGAATATTAAAAAAGAATCGGCTTATGCCAATTCTTTTTTTGTCTTGACTTATGCCAATTTTTTATTTGACTTATGCCAATTCTTTTTTATATCTTTCAATAGTTTCGTCATCCAGCCTTGCAAAAAGCGGCTTCGCGGCACCGATTGTGTGATTTTTTGGAATGTCAATTTGGGTCGCACGCTGCCACATCTCAGGGGCGTTTGGAGTGCTGTCAAATTGAAGTTGCTCTTGCCAAATTTCTGTTGTGCGATTTGGCATGATTGGGCTTGCCACAATAGCCAGTGAGCGTGCCATGTTCAGGCAAAGATAGAGCACTTTTTTTGCACTGTCCAAGTCGCCGTTCTTAATGAGTGTCCATGGGGCAGCTTTTTCAAGATAGGTGTTGCCAATGGACGCAAAACGCAAAATTTCCTTGTATGCCGCTTTAAATTCAGTTTTGCTGAAAAGGTCAGCAATGGTGTTTGGGCAGGTGGAAATTGCGTCAATCATTTCTTTATCATTTTCGTCAAGCTGAGTCTGGATGTCGGAAAAATCAATCCCCAAATTGCCATTGAAATTTTTGTTGATCATGTTGAGGGTGCGATTGAAAAAGTTTCCAAACTTGCCCACAAGCTCGGCATTCGTGTTTTGCTTAAAGCCCTCATATGTGAAATCGCTATCCTTATTTTCCGGAAAAATCGAAACCAAATAGGCTCGCAAAGCGTCAATGTCAATGTCGGAATTTTCCAATTTTTCGCAAAAAATGCCTATTTTTTTGGATTTTGAGAATTTTTGTCCCTCAAAATTTAGGAAATTAAATCCGACCACATTTGTGGCGAGATTATATTTTTTGCAGGCAAGCTCCATGCTTGGGAAGAACACCGCGTGGAAGTCTATGTTGTCCTTGCCAATGAAGTTGTAAATTTCACACTCGTCATTCTGCCAGCGGTCGCGAACCATTTCGTCGCCGCCAAGTTCTTTGGTAATGGAGATGTAGCCAATAGGGGCGTCAAACCAGACATAGAACACCTTATCTTCAAAGCCTTTAAGCGGCACCTTGATGCCCCATGGGATGTCGCGGGTGATGCATCGCGGCTTTAAGCCCTCGCGAAACCATTTGTTTGTCATAGCATACACATGCGGACGCCAAACATCCTTTTTGCTCTCCACCCACTTTTCCAGTTCGCCTTGCAGTTTGTCCAATGCAAGATAAATGTGTTTTGTGCTCTTTTTCACCGCATTTTTGCCGCAAAAAGAGCATTTTGGGGACAATAATTGGTCCAATTCATATGTTTTTCCGCATTTGTCGCACTGGTCGCCGTATGCACGGTCATAGCCGCAATAAGGGCAAACGCCATACACAAATCTGTCTGCAAGGGCGATGTGGTCGTGCTCACAGAACAACATGTTGCTTTCTTTTTCAACGGTATAGCCGTTTTTATAAATTTCACTGAAAAAATCTGTGGTGATTTCGTGATGCGTCGGAGTATTTGTTCCGCTGAAAATATCAAAATTAATATTCAGTTTTTTTGCAATTTCACGCATTTTTGCGTTCATTTGTGCAATATATTCGCCAGTTTCCAATCCGGCTTCCTTGGCGGAAATGTAACTTGTTGTGCCATGGTCGTCCGTCCCGCTGACATAAATCGCGTCATTGCCGTATGTCTTGTGGAAGCGTGTGAACACGTCCCCCGGCAGCCAGCATCCTGCCACGTGCCCAAGGTGCGGCAAGCCATTGACATACAAAAGTGCGGATGTGACCAAAATCTTTTTCTTTTTCATGTTTTTTCCCTTTGTTTGTTTTTAAATTTCAAAAATATCGCAAATTTTGCGATATTTTCGCATTTTTTGTGTTTTTTATTTAATTTCTCGCAATCAATTATAATTTCACATTCGAGTGGATTTAATTTTTTGAACAATTTCAGATAGAGAAAGTTGCTCCTGAGTGCCGTTTTCCATGTCCTTCAATGTGAATCTCTGAGACTGTATTTCGTCTTCGCCCACAATCAGCACAAACTTAATTCCTCGGCGGTTTGCCTCTTTAAGTTTCGCCTTAAAAGATTTGCATTCATAAAAAACATCCGCTTTTACGCCGTTTTCGCGTAAATTTGTTGCAATTTTAAGCGATTCGGCAAGAGTTTCGTCAAAATTTGCAATGGCAACATCAATTTCGTTTGTGCGTGTAAGGTCAAAATAATTTTGCTCCATCAAAATGTCAAACAGGCGTGTGATGCCCACGCTCATGCCTACGCCAGGCATTTTCTCTTTACTGAAAAAGCTGCACAAATTCTCAAAACGTCCACCGCCACCTACGGCAATTTGAGTGCCGCTCAGAAAACCTTCAAAAACTGTTCCTGTGTAATAATCATGCCCGCGAATTATGTTTAAGGCACATACGGCGTTTTCACATCCAAAATTTTCGAGCAGTCCGCCAAGGGTTTCCAGTTCGTCCAAACCTGTCTGAAAAACCGTATTTGAGCAAAAATCACGCAAATTTTGCACAATTTCTGCAATTTTTCCGCGTTTTTCAGCAAGATTTAAAATTTTGTCGCATTCAATGTCTGTCAGGCCAATTTCTTGTAGTTCTGCTTTCGCAGTTTGCGGAGAAATTTTGTCCAATTTGTCTAAGACAATCAAAATATTCGCATTTTTTGCCGTTTTATTTAAACTTTCAATAAATCCTGCCAAAATTTTTCGGTTGGAAATTCTTATTTCCACATCCAAGTCAAGAGCTTTGAAGCATTTGTTGAACAATCCCACGCACTCCGCATCTGCAACAACTGAAAGTTCTCCGTCGCCAATGATGTCGGCGTCACATTGATAAAACTCACGAAAACGCCCTTTTTGTGGCCTTTCGCCGCGATATACTTTTCCAATTTGATATCTTTTGAATGGAAAATTTAATTCATTTTTGTGCATAGCCACAAAGCGTGCAAGGGGAACGGTGAGGTCATATCTCATGCACATATCGGCGTCGCCTTTTTCAAAGCGAAAGACTTGCTTGTCCGTTTCACCGCCACTTTTTGCCAAAAGTGCGTCTGAATATTCCAAAACAGGGGTGTCAAGCGGCACAAAGCAGTTGTCCTGAAACACCTTTTCAAGTTTTTGCAAAAGTGACGAAAAAAGAATTTGCTCCTTGGGCATAAGTTCCCAAAAGCCTTTAAGTTTTCTTGGGATGATGAGGTTGTTTTGCTCCATTGAATTACCTTTCATTTTTAGATATTATCACTCATTTTATAACAAAATCCGCATATTTGTCAAGCATAATATGGGGTGAGGAAGTCCACATTCATTTTCCACTTATCCACAAATTTATAAATATTCATTCAAATTTATGAATATTCAATCGGCCGAATAAGGGGCAAAAAGAGAGAAAACCACACAAGTTATCCACATTTCCACATTTTTGTGGACAAGTTTTTAGATTTGTTTTATTATCAATTTCAAAAAACGCCCAAAAAGTGGGGATTTTGTGTTAACTAATTTTTGCCCGAAAGTTGTCGAATAAATCTTTTGCCAAAAAGTTTTCCACAGCCAAGATTTTTAGTTAAAACTTTTTATACAATTTTTGTATATTCATGCGAAAAGGTGTGTGCATGTTTTTTCAGTTTATCAAATCTTGTTTTATTTAAGCCGGTTCAAAATTTGTGCTGACCTCTTATCTTGCTCAGTTTGATGCCGGTCTGACGTTTTGTTTTTTTGCTTAATTTGAAAGTCTTTTTTCTCAGTTTTTGGTCAAGAAGTGGCTTGGCTTTTTGTCGCTTATGAAAAAGAGTTTGTGCAAGGCTCGCGTTGCGGAGACATACAAGAGGTTGCGGTCAAGCTCGTTGTTGTAACTTTCTTCGGTTGAATTTGGCACGATGACGCAGTCAAACTCCACGCCCTTGGCTTTGGCAGGCGTGGTGATGATTTTCTTTGTGCGAGGCGTTGCCTTTTCCAAGAGTTTAAATTTTTTAAGTTCCGGGCTGGCCTTTTGCAGGGCGGAAATTTGCTTTTTGGTCTTGCAAATGATTGCCACACTTTGCTTGCGGTGAGATTTTTCTCTCTCCGCAATAATTTTTTCCAAAGTCTTAATTTGATTGCGTGAACGCAAAAATTCCACGTCCTCGCCGCTGCGGTTGACGTTGTTTGCTATGCTTTTTCCCAGAATTTTTTGAGAAAAAAGCGAAATTTCTTTTGTGCTGCGATATGAGCGGTTCAAAAACTTGACTTTTGCCTTGCAAAGTTTTGATAGGTGCGTCAGATATTCCTTTGGCAGTGTGCGGTCTATGCTTTGATAGATGTCGCCGAGATAAAGTTTTGGGCATTCCCAAAGTTTGTCAAAAAGATAAAAATGACATGGGGTGTAGTCTTGCATTTCGTCCACAATCACATATTTTGCCGAGAAATTGTGCTTGAAGCCGAACAAACTTTCTTTAATCAGCAGCATTGGGGCGACGTCATAGGCATCAGGCGTGGAAATCTCAGGCAGTTCCACGCTGCCAAGAAAGAGATTGTAAATTTTCAAAATGTCGGTCGTGACAAACTTGCGATAGAAAATTGCCTTGGCACGCCTGATAAGGTCGGGACGCAAAAATTCGGACACCTTAAACTTGTCCACCAAAATTTCTGCCAGCACGTCAATGCGTTTGTATATGGCAACGCCTTGCATTCGATTGCAAAAAATGTCCTCAATTTCTTCTTTTGTCAAAGAGACATTTCCAAATGAGACCGTTTTTGCCACAAAGAGGTTGCCTAGGTCACGCGAGAGAAACTTTTGAAGGTCGGACAAAAATTCAAAACTGGACTTGATTGCAATGTTTTCAAAATCCTTTTGCTGCTGCCCGTCAATGACACGTTCCAGCATTGCTTCGCGGGTCTCAAATTCCGACCCAAGCAGGCGGTGAGCAAGGTCGGAAAAAGTTATCGTCATTGCCTCTTCCTCGCCCAAAGATGGCAAGACATCGCTTAGATAGTTTGAAAAAAGTTCGCTTGGGGACAAAATCAGAATGTCATCCGATTTCAGCGTGCCGCGATATTTGTAAAGCAGATAAGAAACGCGGTGCATGGCAATGGAGGTCTTCCCGGAGCCTGCCACCCCTTGCACAATGGTGTTTTCAAAATCGTCCGCACGGATAAGCATGTTTTGCTCTTTTTGAATGGTGGAAACAATTTCGTGCATCTTGGCGGTGGCATTCTGTGAAAGTTGTTCCATCAAAATCTCGTCGTCAATCACCAAATTGCTGTCGATATAGTAGGCAAGTTCGCCGTTCTCGATTTTATATTGCCTTTTCAGAGAAAGATTGCCGCTTATTTCTCCATCGGGGCAGGTGTAGGTGACTTTGCCAAATTTTTCGTCATAATAGAGCGAGCAAATGTCCGCCCGCCAGTCATAAACAAGATTCGTCCGGTCGGAAGACTGCACCGCTCCGACGCCAATGTAATATGGTTTCTTATCTGGGGACGAAGTTTCTTGAAAGTCAAATCGTCCAAAATATGGCGTTTTTTTCTGCTTTTTCAGCCGAGCATTTGCCTTTTCAAGGGCAACGTTTTGCTCTTGCAGATTTTCAATTTCAATGTTGAGGTTGGCAAGTTCGTCGCCGTCCGTCTTAATTTCGTAATATTGGTCGGAAAAGAACGCTTTCAAATTTTGAATTTCTATCTTATTTTCCAAAATTTTTTTATTATTGGCGGCAATAAGTTTTTCAATCTGATTGAAAGTGGTGCCAAGATATTCTTTTTCAGTTTCAAAGACCTTTTTGTCCATTTATGGCGTCTCCTACGTTTAAAAGTAAAGAAAGAAGATTGTCAGTCTTCTTTCTCTGAATCGTCAGTTGCTTTTTCTTCTTCGCTTTCCTCGCCGAAGTTTTCTTCGTCTTCTGGCAACTCTTTTTCTTCGCCGTCAGATGTTTGAGCTGCGTCTTCGAGCGTTTGCGAAGCGGATTCTTCGGCTGCTGCAAATTCTTTTTCTTCGTCGCTTAACTCTTCTTCACTCTTCTCGGTGAGGGCGACACTTGTGATTTTGCTGCCAGATTTAAGCCGCATGATTTTCACGCCTTGGCTGACGCGAGAGAATTTGCTTATGCCATCAACTGGCGTGCGGATGATGACTCCGCCGTCGGTGATGACCAGAAGGTCCACTGGGCTTTCAATTTGTTTGAGGGCGATAAGATTTCCGGTCTTTTCGTTGAATGCCCCGGCCTTGATGCCCATTCCGCCGCGTTGTTGCAAGCGAAATTCCTCAACAGGGGAAAGTTTGCCATAGCCGTTTTCTGAAATGGTCAAAATCTCGGCACCCTCGTGGATAATTGCCATGTCAACAACATAGTCGTCGCTGGCAAGTTTCATGCTGCGGACGCCCTGGCTGTCGCGGCCAACTTCTCGCACATCCGTCTCGTTGAAGCGGATGCACTTGCCTTGATTGGAGCCAATCAAGATGTCATCTCTGCCGCTGGTGATGTTCACGCCGATAAGTTCGTCACCTTCCAGCAGTTTGATGGCAATTTTGCCGCCCTTTCGGATGTTTTCATATTCTGAAAGTGGTGTTTTTTTGATAAGTCCGTTCTTTGTCGCCATCAAGAGGTTGCCCTTGCTGTCCTTTTTGACAGGAATGATGGTGTTCACCTTTTCGCCCAAAGAAAGTTGCAGAAGATTGATGATGGCTCTGCCTTTGCTCTGGCGTTGAGCCTCAGGAATTTCATATGCTTTCGCACAATACACTTTGCCCAAATTGGTGAAGAACAATAGGTCGTCGTGTGTGGAGGTGACAAACATTTTCTCCACAAAATCTTCGTCCTTTGTCTTGTGGGCGGTGATTCCAACGCCGCCGCGGTGCTGGGCTTTATATTCGTCAGTGCTCATTCGCTTGATGTAGCCAAGATGCGTCATGGAAACAATGACGTCCTCTTCGGCGATAAGGTCCTCAACATCAATTCCGCCAAGGTCCATGGAAATTTCCGTCTTGCGGGCGTCACCAAATTGATTTTTCACATCTTCCAAGTCGTCACGCACAATTTGAAGCACGCGGGCAGGCTTAGCCAAAATGTCTTGCAGGTCAAGAATCAGTGCCTCAAGCTGTTCAAGTTCTTCTTTAAGCTTTTCAACTTCCAGACTGGTCAGTTTGGAAAGTCGCATATCCAAAATAGCATTTGCTTGCAACTCATCAAGTTCAAATTTTGCGGTGAGGTTTGCAAGGGCGTCGTTGCGGTCTTTGGAGTTTTTGATTGTCTGCACAACTTCGTCAATGCTTGCAAGTGCAATGACCAGCCCTTTAACAATATGTTCGCGTTCCTGGGCTTTTTTAAGGTCAAATCTTGTCTTCCGCACCGTCACTTCTTTCTGATGTTCAAGATAATAATAAAGCATTTCTTTGAGGTTCAGCACGCGTGGCTCGCCGTTGACGAGGGCAAGCATAATCAGCCCACTGGACTGTTGAAGCATGGTGTGTTTATATAACGAATTAAGCACAACTTGTGCATTGGCGTCCTTCTTGATGTCCACAACAACGCGAAGGCCGTCGCGGTCACTTTCGTCACGCAGGTCGGCAATGCCTTCCAGTTTTTTGTTCTTCACCATGTCGGCAATCTGTGCCACAAAGCGAGCTTTGTTGACGGCATAAGGAAGTTCCGTGATGACAATTCTTTGCCTGCCAGATGGAGTTTCATCAATTTCGGCACGACCTCGCACCAAAATTCCGCCGCGACCTGTTTTGTAGGCGTGCTTGATGGCACTTCTGCCCATAATTATGCCGCCAGTCGGATAGTCTGGGGCAGGGATGATTTTGATAAGTTCGTCAATGTCGATGTCTGGATTGTCAATCAGGGCTTGAACGCCGTTGATGACTTCGGTGAGGTTGTGCGGCGGGATGTTTGTTGCCATGCCGACGGCAATTCCGTCTGCACCGTTCACCAAGAGGTTAGGGAACCTTGCCGGCAAAACTTTTGGCTGCATCAAGGTGTCGTCAAAGTTTGGATAGAAATCCACCGTCTCTTTTTCGATGTCTTGCAGCATCAGCCCAGCAATTTTTGAAAGGCGTGCTTCGGTGTATCTCATTGCGGCGGCAGGGTCGCCATCCACAGAGCCGAAGTTTCCGTGTCCGTCAACAAGCGGATAACGAATGGAAAAGTCCTGTGCCAGACGCACCAAGGCGTCATAGATGGAGCTGTCGCCGTGCGGGTGATATTTACCCATCACTTCGCCGACAATACGTGCACTCTTTTTGTGCGGAGCGTTGAAGAAATTGTTAAGCTCGCCCATTGAATACAAAATGCGGCGATGCACCGGCTTCAACCCGTCACGCACATCCGGAATGGCACGGCTGACGTTGACAGCCATGGCGTAGGCAATGAACGACTTTTTAAGTTCGCCCACAACTTCAATCGGCTGCACTTTTTCCTTGTCCAAAATTTCCTTCAAATTTTGTCTGCTTAATTCGTCATCTTTTTTGCTCATGATTTTTTCCTTAAAATTTTATTTTTGTCTGTTGCAAGTTTGACTTTCGCTTTTAATAAGAGATGCAAGAATATTTCACACATCCAAGTCGGTCACCAAAGTCGCATTCTCTTCAATATGGTTTGTGCCAAACCATATGACTGCGTCGAATCTTCGCAAATCCGCAAGCGGTTTGCTCTCCTTCTCCTTGTCATGAATTTTCTTCACACATCCAAGTCGGTGACAAGTGTTGCATTTTCTTCAATAAACTTTCTTCTAAGATCCACATCTTCGCCCATCAGTTCGGTGAACACGCGGTCGGCCTCAATGGCATCTTCCATGGTGATTTTGAGGAGGATGCGGTGTTCTGGGTTCATGGTCGTTTCCCAAAGTTGCTCTGGGTTCATTTCACCAAGACCTTTATATCGTTGCAGCGTTGTGCCTTTTCTGCCATTTTCGTCAAACCACTTGTTAAGTTCGTCATCCGTGTAGAAATAGAAATCCTCTTTCCCGCGGGAAACTTTATAGAGCGGTGGCTGGGCGGCATACACATGCCCATTTTCAATCAGTGGACGCATGAAGCGGAAAAAGAAAGTGAGAAGCAAGATTCTGATGTGCGAACCGTCAACATCCGCATCGGACATGCAGATGATTTTGTTGTATCTCAGTTTGCTTTCGTCAAAATCAGCACCTGTGCCGGCACCAAAAGCGGTGATCATGGCACGAATTTCAGCATTCTCCAAAATTCTGTTAAGGCGAGCCTTTTCAACATTCAAAATCTTTCCACGCAGTGGCAGAATGGCCTGGAAGCGTCTGTCGCGGCCTTGTTTTGCCGAGCCGCCAGCCGAATCTCCCTCCACGATGTAAATTTCGCACAGGCTGCTGTCGCGTTCACTGCAATCGGCAAGCTTGCCGGGCAGAGTTGTGCTTTCAAGGGCACCTTTGCGGCGGGTGAGCTCTCGTGCGTTTCGTGCGGCGTCGCGGGCACGCTGGGCGGTGATGGATTTCATAATCAGTTCGCGTGCTTCATTTGGGTGCTCTTCCAAATAATCGCCAAACGCCTCTTGCATGGCTTTATAGACGATGGTTCTCATTTCGCTGTTGCCAAGTTTGGTCTTGGTTTGCCCTTCAAATTGAGGTTCGCGAAGTTTGACAGAAATGACGGCGGTGATGCCTTCGCGGCAGTCCTCGCCAGAAAGTTTTTCGCTTTCTTTGATGATTTTGTTCTTCACCGCATAGTCGTTTATCACCTTGGTTAAGGCGTTTTTGAAGCCTTCAAGATGTGTGCCGCCCTCTTCGGTGTTGATGTTGTTGGCGTATGTGTTGATAATCTCGTTGTAGGAGTCGTTATATTGGAAGCAGACTTCAATCTCGTTGACAACGTCGCCTTTTTCGTTGTGGTTGAATTTGTTGAAATAAACAGGATAGGAAAGAAGCGTCTGCTTGTTTTCATTCAAGAAATTGACAAATTCCACAATCCCGCCCTTAAACTCAAAGCGGTCGTTGCGTTCCTGTCCTTCGCGGCGGTCGGCAAGGGTGATGACCAAGCCTTTGTTCAAAAAAGCAATCTCGCGGAAGCGGTTTTTGAGGTTGTCATAAGAAAACTCCACCGTCTCAAAAATCTCGGCG
Organism: uncultured Clostridia bacterium; assembly: GCA_947625515.1. Classification (GTDB taxonomy): domain Bacteria; phylum Bacillota; class Clostridia; order Christensenellales; family UBA1242; genus Caccovivens. Next base: position 88,919 of record CANQOO010000002.1, on the reverse strand, counting down.
TCCGGCCAGAAGGTGACCGTTGTGCCTGTTCTGTCGGTGCTGCCAATAACTTTCAGCGGAGCAAGGCTTCTGCCGCGTGCAAACTCGATGAAATGGTGCTTGCCGGACTGATATACATCCACGGTCAGTTTGGTTGACAGTGCGTTCACGCAAGAAACGCCCACGCCGTGAAGTCCGCCAGAGATTTTGTAGCCTTCGCCGCCAAACTTTCCGCCGGCGTGCAGTTTTGTCAAAACAACTTCAACCGCACTTTTGCCTTCCTTCGGGATGATGCCAGTTGGGATGCCGCGTCCGTTGTCCGCAACAGAGCAGCTGCCGTCCGCGTTCAGCACAACGTCAATTTGGGTGCAATAGCCCGCCAAAGCCTCGTCAATGCTGTTGTCCACAACTTCTTGCACAAGGTGATGCAGACCGTGGCTGTCGGTGGAGCCAATATACATGCCAGGGCGTTTGCGGACAGGTTCCAGCCCTTCCAGCACTTGAATTTCGCTGGCGTCATATTTTGTGCTTTTGGAAAGTTTTGCACTTTCTTCAGCATCGTTGGCGGATTCTTCCACGTTTTCGGAAGTTGCCGCTGATGTATTCGCCGAAGGTGCCTGCACTATATCTTGTGATTGTTCTTGTGTGTTCAAAGTTTCTTCAAAGCCTTTGTTCTCGTCCATAAAGTCATCTTTTCCTTTATTTTATATAGATATACTATATTATAATATATTATAGGGGCATTTTCCAAGAGTTTTTTCAAAAATTTTTCAAAAATTTTAACTAAAAAAAACAAAAAAATTGACAAAATTTTGTCAATTTTAAGATTAGATAAAATTTTTGTGTTTTTTCTAATTTTGCATTTGTGTAGTGCTTTATTTTGTTCTTGCGTCACTGCTTGTTGTGTGTTTGTTGGGCACGTCTATAAGCTTGCATTGTCGTTCTGTCCAAAGGGTCATTTGGGCAAGCTTTCCAAAATGTATCCAAGTTTGCTTTAAATGCATGCGGGCTGTCGCTGCCCGCAAAGCCAAGGTCCGCAGTGTTATTCATAAGAAAAGTTTGAAGAGGCGTTGCCATGTTATAGCACAGACGCAGGTGATTGATGGCAACAGCCTGATTGTCGGAAATGTAGAGTGGCGAGGCGTCCGGTTCAATTTCTTTAAGCCGAGAAAAGAATTGTTTCCGCTCAGTTTGCTGGGTGGTGAAATTTTCAATATTGTTGGAACTTTGGCAGAAGGCACTGTATCTGACGTTGTCGGAAGTGTCAATTCCGCTCAAATTCAAGAAATTGAAAAGCCAGATATGGCCATCTTTTCCAATGCCATACAATTTGCCATCCTGGGTGATTATCCCTTCGGGAACGTTTACATTTCTTCCGCGAATAATTTCTTTGCTTGTTAAATCAAACACTCTTTTTGGGTCTTTAAAATATTTTTCGTCCAAAAAGCCATTTCTGTGAAGAATATACATCACAAACAGTAGCGGTCGGGACGACAATTCTTCGTCCTGACTGAAAAGTTCTCGCACTTTGTTCACTTCAAGTTTGTCGAATGCGGAAAGTTGCGAAAAATCAAAGTTTTTGTATGCCTCTTTTGCTCGAATGAAATAATAAGACTCAGTATCACCCTTTTTGAGAGCATCTTTTTCCAGCCCGGCTTTCAGCAGCCGCTCGTCGGAAATGGAAAGTTCAATCTGACCTAAATTATAACTCATATAAATACCTCTGTGGAAATCATTATAAACCAAAAGTTTCTTTTTTGCAATACTTTTTTCAGAAAAAATTGCAATTTGCGACTTTCTTTTAGCGGGGAGATAAAAAACAAGCCCAAAGGCAATGCTTTTGGACTTGTTCAAAACGAGCACAGGGTGCAGGTTTCATTTGGTTGCGAGGGCAGGATTTGAACCTGCGACCTCCGGGTTATGAGCCCAGCGAGCTTCCGAGCTGCTCTACCTCGCGATATGTTTTTCAATATTCATTATACTCCTCTTCCCTAAGATTTGTCAAGTCTTTTTTAAAATTTTTCAACTTTTTTCCTTAGCACAACATAAAAAGACCAGATGTGGTCTTTTTTAATAACTCATTTCAGAACACGATTGTGGCAAAAAGCAGCAGATATGCCGCGGCGAGGGCGAGGTGGTTGAACTTGCTTGGCAGATAGGTTTCAAGCAGCAGATACACGCAATATGCCACGCAACCGACTGAGAAGAGGATGTTGTCCAGGGCGAGGGAGTATAGGAGTGCGGGCAGGATGGAAGAGAACAGCATGCCGACCGCCAAAAACAAGAGCGAATTTGCCACAAATCCCCACGGGTCTTGAAGCAGGTTTTGTTTTGTGAGGATGAAGTGTAAAAATGTCAATCCCAGCCCCAATGCGATGCCCATCAGCAGGCCATAAGGGGATTCTTTGCCGACATAGAGTGAACAAAAAGCCACGCAAAACGCTGAAATTGCATAGGCGGCTCCTCTCATTATCGCTGTCCAATTTGCGGCAAAAATTGTGGATTTTTTGCCGGTTTTAGCATTTAATTTGTTTATTTTGTCATCGCTTTGAGTGGCAGGTTGTGCCAAACGAGCATTCTGTGAGACCGCGTTTTGCGTTGAAAAGTTGTTCGAAGATAGGTTTTGCATCGATGCACTTTTTGGTGCCGCGTTCTTCAAAGTTGTGTTTTGTGAAGACGTGTCTGAAAGTTCATCCTGCTCAGCACCTTTCAGTTTAAATAATGTCAGCAGAAGAGGCAGCACAGAGAGGAAAATCAGAATGGAATATCCGTTGAAAGTGTTGTGATAGGACGCACAGCACACGCCGGTGCAAATCAGTGCTGCGTAGAACAGGCAGGAAAGCACAATAAAAAACTGGCTCTGCCTCTTGACGAAGCAAAGTGCCGCTGCAAGTGCCAAGCACGCAACAAGCATCAAAACAATGTATGCAATCCACATATTATGATTATAACCCAAAAGCACATTTTTGTCCAACAAAAATGCACAATTTTCCGCCACCGGCGACTTTTTTCATTATCGCCGAAATTTTTGCTTGACAAAAATAAGTTTTTTTGAGATAATAAGAAAGAAGTTATATAAATTGATATTTTAAACAAACACATTGTTTTAAAAATATTAATAAAATGTCATCAAATTCAAAATTTGAGCGAAAATAGTATGAAGAAAAAGGAGAAACAAAAATGAGGCGTAAATTTGCGGGGGGGGGTATATTTGACAAGCTGAAATACACCGGCTTTGTTTGTCTTTTTCTTTTTGTTATTGCATGCACAATGACCAACATAGTTTTGGCTGCTCTTTCGACTGGCATTGAGGGCGGCTTTTCTGTTATCTATGACATTTCGCAGGACCTATGGGACAGTGTGTCACAAGTTTTTGACAAGAGCAATGTCAACAAACTGTTGTGGAACATTTCAGGCGACAGCACAGCGACGGTGGACAACATGGCACCGATTGAAACCCTTGCAACAACAAGGATGACCTCGGAGGACATAATTGCAAACTACAACAAGGTGAACCCCGCATCTGCGGACGACAATTATTCCGTCTCTGCCAAGAGTTATGATGCGGAAATTATTGTGGAGCTGGGCGGGCTTAAATGGACGCCGGTCTTTCTTTCCACCACAAACGAGGGGAAAGACAACGAGCCGCACGACGTGATTCTCACCCTTTGGCTGACGGATTCCTCGCAACTGAGCGGAGAAACATATGCCGACGGGAAAACATTTGATGAAAATGGAACTTCCACTTGGAGCAGTGGCTTTGCCCCAAATGCTACTGCGTCAAGGGCTGCGGAAGTACCGGACAATCTCTATGGTGCTTCATATATGCACGCGGTCGTGTTAAACAATGGAGGGCTATATTCCAACAAAACTGGCTCCGCAAATTCCGAGTTGGTGAACTATGTTCAAAATGAACAAAGCGTGTTCGCCAAATTCACAATGACAGATGGCGTTTATTATAACGAGATTTCAGACTTCATTGTCACTCCAAGGCAAGTGGCTTGGCAGGAGTTTCAGTCCGCAATAGATTCTGCCAAATATTGGAATAACATCTCTAATGACGCTTGGTCGAGTGAAGTGACAGACGAGGGCTTCTACAGCGGTGATTATAACTACGCTAAAAAGGCTAAAAACGACGCATGGGCGGATGATAGACTTTGGATCCCATCGCTGTCTGAAACGGGACATGGTGGCAAGAGCCTTTGGATGGTGTCAGTAAATCAACGAGCAAATTCCGACATTTATTGGTTGCGTTCGGCTCCTTCCACGGGGTCAACTTATGCTTGCGACCTCAGTGCGGAAGGCGGCGATCATCCTAGCATTAATGTTAGCAGCACCTCTGCCGTCCGTCCGGCACTTCACCTCAACTTGACGGCAGTGGCAAAGAGCCTAAATAAATAGGAAAATGAATAAATTTGAAATATAACAAAAATTGAGACAATTTTTTATTTTGAAAGAAAAAATCTCTGCTTGGCAGAGATTTTTTTTGCACATTTTTTATTTTTAGGCAGAGAATTTTGCACATTTTTTGCAAGTTTTATAAATTTTTCTATTTATTTTCCGCTTTTGAAGCCGTCTTTCAGACTGATGGTGCTGTTGAAAATCATGTGGTCAGGGGTGCTGTCTTTGTCAACGCAATAATAGCCCTTTCGCATAAACTGGAATTTGTCTTCTGGTTTTGCAGATTTGAGGAAGTTTTCGGCAAGGGCGGTGCTTTCTTGCAGCGAATTTTCTTCCAGCATTTCTTCAATTGGGGTCCCGTCCGCCAAATCTTTTGCTGGTGTTTTATATTCCGCCTTGATAAGGTTCTTGAATTCCCTGATCGTCACTTCAAAACAATTTTCTTTTGCCACAAAATGGATGGTGCCTTTGCACTTGATGCCGGAGGTGTCGTTTCCACTTTTTGTGTCCGGAAGATATTCGCATTCCAGGTGGTCGATTTCGCCATTTTCGGCAAAAATAACCTTGTTGCACTTGATGATGTAGGCACCTTTCAATCTCACAATTCCGCCCTCAACAAGCCTGTTATATTTTGGCGGAGGGTTGAGTGAAAAGTCGTCTTGCTCAATGAAAATTTCGCGGCCGAAAAGTGCCATGTGCTTGCCGGCAGACTCGTCATTTGGATTGTTTTCAATTTCAATTTCTTCCGGCTTGCCGTTGAAGTTTGTGATGACAACTTTAAGTGGATTAAGAACCACCATGGCACGCGTGGCAATGCGGTTGAGGTCCTCTCGCACATAATATTCAAGTGCGGAATATGGCACCACAACCTCAATTGTGCTGCCCCAGCCAACGGACTTGACAAAATCCTTGATGGCCTTGGCGGTGTAGCCGCGGCGACGCACTCCAACAAGTGTTGGGAAGCGTGGGTCGTCCCAGCCGCTCACATATCCGCCCTTTACAAGCTGTTTTAAATATCTTTTCCCGGTCAAAACATTTTCCAGGACAATTCGGGAAAATTCCCGCTGTTTTGGGGCATATTTTTTGCCCCAGCCGTGCTGAACAAACCATTCATACACAATTCGGTGGTCTTGAAAACCTTTGTCGCACAAACTGTAAGTGGTGCCTTCCAAACAGTCCTCCATCGGGTGGACAAAATCGTATTGCGGCCAAATGCACCACTTGTCTCCAACGCGATAGTGATGCTGGCGGGCGATTTTATACATGACTGGGTCACGCATGTTGATGTTTGGATGAGCCATGTCAATTTTTGCACGCAGCGTTTTGCTGCCATCAGGATATTTTCCGTCCCGCATCTCGCGGAAAAGACGCAAATTCTCCTCTGGGGTGCGGTTGCGATACGGGCTTTCTTTGCCAGGCTCGGTCAAAGTGCCGCGGGAGGCAGAAACTTCTTCGGCGGAGAGGTCGCAGACATATGCATCGCCGTTTTGAATCATTTTCTCGGCGATTTTGTAGATTTCGTCAAAATATTCCTCGCTAGCATACACAAATTTGCACGGCTTAAAGCCCAGCCATTCCAGGTCCGCCATATAACTGTCCGCAAATTCACCCTCCTCTTTGGTCGGGTTGGAGTCGTCCATTCTCAAAACTGTCCTGCCGCCAAATTTTTGTGCTGTCTCAAAGTTGATTGTCCAAGCCTTGGCGTGACCAATATACCAATAGCCACTCGGCTCTGGCGGGCAGCGGGTGACCACTTCTTTCGAGCGACCTTCTTTTAAGTCTGCAATAATTTCTTCTTCCAATTCATTTTCTGGAACGATTTTGTCCAGGTCAATGCCATTTTCAAGTTTCATACTTTTTCTCCATGATAATTAATTGTAAAACATTTAGATTGCAAAAGTCAAATTTTTGGTGTTCTTTTATGGAAAATGTTGCATTTTTTGTGCAAGTTTTGAGTGTCAAAAACAAACTTCTGCATTGTTGTTTTAATTGAACAAAAATTAAACTTTTGCATTTTTGCCGGGTTTTTGCACATTTTTTATTTTTTCATATTCAGTTTATTGCGAAGTTTTGCCTTGATGCGGGTCAGGGCATTGTCAATCGCCTTTTGCGACAGCCCAAGCGACGCGGAGATTTCGCGATAGGAAAAACCTTGAAGATACAGCCTCAGCACTCGCATTTCTTGCGGAGAAAGAGAACTTTTGATGAGTTGTTTTGTTTGTTCAAATTCTTCCTTGTCAATCGCTCGCTCAGCTGGGGTGGTGTCAAAAATCAGCTCCACAGGCAAAAAGTCCACACTTTCGCTGGCGGGTGAGTTGAAACTTTGGAAGGAAATGGCGGTGGAAAGAGGCTTGTTTTTGTTGGTGTTGGCAATTCTTATGGCATTTTGAATTTGATGCCTGATGCAAAGCACCGCAAAAGTCTTGAATGAGGCATCTTTGTTTGGCGAAAAGTTTTTCACCGCTTTATAAAGCCCAATCATGCCTTCTTGAATCAAGTCCTCCAAATCTCCGCCAACAAGAAAATAGCCGCGAGAAAGTTTCACCACCAAGTCTTTATATCGGTCAAACAACTCGCTTTCGGCGTTGTCGTTGCCGAGTTTGATGCTCTTCACCAATTCTTCGTCAGATGTCATTTGTGTTCCTTTTAAAATTTTTGCGTTCAACTAAAAATGAGTTCAAAAAGTGTTTTTTTTGAAAATTTTGCGTTGTTTTTGCATTTTTGCCGACTTTTTGCAATTTTTTTAATAAGTTTCTCAATCATTCGCTGGCACGCTGTCTTAAAATTTCATAAATCACAATTCCGGCACTCACACTTGCGTTAAGGCTGTTGACGCTGCCAAGTTGCGGCAAGGTCAGCACCCCGTCACAATATGTGCGAAGCGACTGCTTGATGCCGTTGCCCTCGCTGCCAATCACAACAGCAATGGGCCCGGTGAGGTTTTGGGAGTATAAATCCTGCCCGCCAAGTTCGCAGGCGTAAATCCAAAGTCCATTTTCTTTCAGTTCGTCAATGGCAGTTTTCAAATTTGCCACGCGAGCAATTTTCATGTGAGAAATTGCACCTGCGGAAGTGCGAACCACCGTTTCGTTAACCTGGCAAGCACGGGCTTTTGGGATGATTATCCCGTCCACGCCGGCACACTCGCAAGTGCGGATGATTGCCCCAAGATTGTGCGGGTCCTCGATGCCGTCCAAAAGCACAATAAATGGCTGATTTTTTGCAAATTTGCCGCGTTTTTCGCCGTTTTGTGATTTTTCGTGAATTTCGTCTGCCGTCAAAACGCCGTTTTCAAAATCGGCATTTTTTTTGTTTTTAGAATTTTCGCTTTTGAAATTTTGCAGGCTTTCAGCATTTTCATTTTCGGCGTCTTGCGTGTTTTTCGATTTTGCATATTTCAGAATTTCTTGAATGGAGGAATATTCAAAATCCACTGTCTGGGCGATGTAGCCCTGGTGATGCCCCGTCACACTTTGTGCATCCAGGATTTTCTTAGGCAAAAACTCCACTTTTAAACCATTTTTGCGTGCCAAATTGATGACATCGTCCCTTCGCGATGCAAAATTTTTATCCACCAAAATTTTGTTGATTGTGGCTTCGTTTTTGATTGCCTCCACCACCTGATTTTTCCCTTCAATTTGCATTTTCATCTTCCTTTTTTTGTGATTTTTGCTGAATTTCCACTGATTTTTGCAAAATTTCTTCTAATCTTTTCTTTTGATTGGAAAGATATAAAAAGCCCAAAAGTGCTTCAAAAGATGTCGCTTTTTTGTAGGTTTCTTCGTCAAAATTTTTTGCACTATGCTTGTTGTGTGTGTTGCGTGCTTTTCGCACAATGTCTTTTTCTGTTTCGGTCAAAAAATTTGGCTTATTTTCCAATGCTTCAAGAGCGTTTGCTTGGGCACTTGCGTTGCAAAAATTCTTCGCACGGGTGTGATATGTGTTCAACTTTTCCTTTTCGCCCTTCAACACTTCGCAACGCACAAATGCCGTATGGATTGCGTCTCCCAAAAATGCCAAGGCGAGCGGGGACAAATTTTCAAAATTTTCCATATTTTTCGCCTTTTTTTATTTTTTTGTTTTAAAAACTTTTTAAAACATTATTATTTTTGCAAAAACTTTTTTATTTTAATTGTTGAATCTAAAAAGCACAACGTCGCCGTCTTGCACAACATAGTCCTTGCCTTCCATGCGAACCTTGCCGCGTTCTTTGGCTTTCAGGAAACTGCCAGCCTCCACCAAATCGGCATAAGAGACAATCTCTGCCTTGATGAAGCCCTTTTCAAAATCGGTGTGGATTTTCCCAGCCGCCTGCGGAGCCTTTGTGCCTTTTGTGATGGTCCAAGCCCGAACTTCTTTTTCTCCGGCGGTGAGGTAACTTTGCAGCCCCAGAAGGTCATAACTTGCCACAACAAGTTTTTCCAACCCACTCTCTTTGATGCCAAGTTCTTCTTTAAAAAGTGCCCGCTCTTCTTTGTCCAGTCCAACAATTTCTTCTTCAATTTTGGCACACAGCACAACAACTTTTGCATGCTCTTGTTCGGCGATTTGTCGGACAGCTTGCACATGTGCATTGTCCGGCTTGCCAATTTCGTTTTCGCCAATATTTGCCACAAAAATGACCGGTTTTGCCGTGAGAAGCCCGAAATTTTTTAGATATTTTTGTTCTTCCTCGCTGAATGAAAGCGAGCGTGCCTGACCGCCAACTTCCAGCACGGATTTGATGCGACTCATCATATCAACAGCGGCGACAAGAGCCTTGTCTTTGTTTTGTTTGGCAACTTTTTCGTTCTTCTCCAAAAATTTTGTCACTTGCTCCAAATCGGAAAGTGCCAGTTCCATTTCAATGGTTTCAATGTCGCGTTTTGGGTCAATGGAGCCGCTTACGTGAATGATTTTTTCGTTTTCAAAACATCTCACCACATGCACAATGGCGTCGCACTCGCGAATGTGACTGAGAAATTTGTTGCCCAGCCCTTCGCCGTGACTGGCACCAGCCACAAGCCCAGCTATGTCCACAAATTCAATGCTGGCAGGGGTGATTTTTTGGGTGTTATACATCTTTCCCAAAACTTCCAGACGCTCATCCGGCACGTCCACAATGCCAACATTTGGCTCGATTGTGCAGAAAGGATAGTTGGCACTCTCTGCACCAGCTTCCGTGATTGCGTTAAAAAGCGAACTTTTGCCCACATTAGGCAGTCCCACAACTCCAATTTTCATTTTTTCTCTCCGTTTTTTTTGAACTGAACATCCCAAATTGCATTGCAAATTTGTTGCAAAACATGCTGCCTAAAAAATGTGTCAATGATACAAAGTCAGACAAGAAAGGTCTTAAAGGAGTGCTTTGCCCCGTGGGATGCCGTCAACAATTTTCTTCCCAATTTTACACCATTTTGCGTAAAAAATCAAGCGGAAAAAGATATTTTGTGATGCATGTGAAAAAAAGAAAAAGAAGAGGGGAAATCTCTTCTTTTCAAATTTGTTTATGCAGCATTCTTGACAATTTTTATATCCTATTAGTTAAGTCAATATTTGTGGCTGCTTAGTTATGTCATATTTATGGCCGCTTAGTTATGTCATAATTATGGCTGCAAGACTTTAAATGCTTCTGCCGTCTCTGTCTGCGGTGACTGCTGGCCTGCTGTCATCGGATGTTTCGCGGGCTGTTTCGGGCGTCTGGGTGGCTGGGTCAGCCGTGTCAGAGAGAGTGTATGAACGCAGCGTTTTGTAGTCGCTGGATTCTTTTGCTTTTTTTGCGGCCTCTTTTGCGGCTTTTGCTGCGGCCTTTTCCGCTTTCTTTTGCTCTTGTTCTGCTTTTTTGTGTGCCTTTGCGGCCTTGGCTTGGATGTCGCGAATTTCTTTGCTGTTGGCAATTTCCGCCTGGCTGGCGTCTGCGGTTTTCATATATTCATTGGCAGCTTCTCTGGCACGCTGAGAAATTGCGACATCTGCGGCTTGTCTTTCCAAGATGGCTCTTTGTCTCGCCTGAGCCTTTTTCCTGGCTTTTTCCTCTGCCTTTTTCGCCTTTTCTTCAAGTTGTTGCTCTTTTTTCGCCTCTGCCTTCATGGATTTGACAATTTCTTTTTTCAGCTTGTTAATATCGCTATCGGCTTCCTTGATGGCGTCTTGCAAAATTTTAACTTTGCGGGTTTCGGTGGCAGAGATGTCTTTGCCCTTATTTTGCAAGGCGGTGAGTTGCTCCTGAAAGCCTCTTTTAAGGTCTTCTCTTGCTCTTTCGCGACGTTGCAATTTTTCTGATTCTAAGGACTTTCTCAGGCGTTTAATTTCTTTGTCAAGGGCCTTGTCGAGAGACTTAAATTCTTCCCGAATTTTCTTATTTTTAGATTCTGTCAAGGCCTTCCAACTTTGCAGTTCTTTAATTTTGCTTTTAATCAAGTTTCGTTCTTTTCGCCAAGCTCTATTTATGTTTATGAGCTTTTTGATTTGGATAATTGGATGAATATACATCACCGCGGCCACAGCCAAAATCCCAATTGAAACAACGCCAATAAGCATAGAAAATGGTGCCAGGGTGCAGACCATCGTTGCAATCATAGCAACGCCGAGAAATGTCATTGTTGGAAATGGGTCAGTGGCCTTGATTTTGAGATTTGGCTTAACTTTTTTCTTGGCAATTTTTTTCGACGCTGCTTGAAGCTTGTTATGTTTTTCCAAACTTTCGTTGTCAATCCCTTCTGGAATGTATCCTCGCAGGCGATTGATGTCTGGATTGGTTTCTAGATTTAAACCTTGTTCGTTGCCAAGGTGTTTGCGGTCAGTATGCACGTCATCAGCGTGTTCGTCGCCAGTGTGTTCGTCGCCAGCAGAACTATCCTCATTTTCATCATTTGCTATCGGCGTGTCATCATCTGCTGCATCGTTAATGACATCATTGGTGTCGTGGTTGTCGTCGTTTCCGCCATTTCCACCATCATTGTTTCCGCTGTCGTTGTTTCCATTCTCGCCGTTGTTGCCACCATCATTCCCTCTCTCATTGTTGCCGGATTCGCCATTGTTGCCATTGTCACCCGATTCTCTGCGGTTACGCTCATAAACCTCAACTGCAGACGGCTCTCCTTGCGGAATATCGTCGCTTCCTTCGGGCGAGTTGCTTGCGTTGTCGTCGCCACTTTCGCCAGTGCTGTCCGGTGGATTGTCGCCGTCCGAGGCTGGGTCGCCACCTTCCTCCGAAGAAGTGTCTGCTTCATCCGTTGAGCTTTGTGGTGCATCATTTCCGCCGGCAGCATCACTTCCGCCCACAACATCATTTTCCGCGGACGAATTGCCCGCATTGCCAGAATCTGTGGATGAGGTGCTGTTGTCAGCGGAGTTAACTACATTTACATCATCAGCAACATTCGATTGATTTGCTACAAATTGAGATTTTGAATTTGGAGCGAGTGCTTCTGCACGAAGTTGCTCGGTCAGGTCATCGCTTCCAATCAAGTTTTCGCGTACATTGGCAATGGACTGCTTTTGTTCGTTGGTTGTTGGAGTTGGCTGTTTAGGTTCATGCATTTGACGATATTGCAGGACTTGCTTAAATTTTTCAGGAAAAGTTGCTTTTTCAAATTTGCTTTCATGCATGAAGAAAGCAGCAATTGCAGCATTGTCATTTGAGAAAATTCTTTCTTTTTTAAATTTTTCAAAGTCATCTTTGAAAAGCTCTGCATACAGCTTTGCATTTTGAACAGCCTTGTCGGCCGGATTCTCATTCATGGTGACATAAAATGTAGCCGCTTGCAATCTTGGAGCAAAATATTCCTTGTTTGGCTTGTCTACAAGCAAACCGTTTTCATCTCTAACGAGACCTAAATCATGTGCATAGAAAGAAACAACTGCGATATCTTCACTTGGGAAAGATTTGCCCTGTTTAAATTTTTCAAAATCAGTTTTCAAAACCTCGGCATATGCCCGAACATTTTTTGAAAAAGTGCTTTCGGGACTGTTTTGCAGATCTGAATAGAGGTCTGCGAAATGCATTTTTGGGCCAAATTCTTGATTATGGCGTGAAACAAGTTTGCCGTCGCTGTTGATCACGACATTTCCACTTTCTTGTCCAAGGAAAGAGGCAATCGCAGCATTTTCATCAACGAAAGTTTGACCTTGTTTAAATTTTTCAAACTCGTCATTAAAAACAACTGCATAAGCACGTGCATCTTTGGCAAGAGTGTTGTCTGCATTGTTTTTGAGGTCTTCATATAAATCCCTGACATAATTTGTGTCGGCAGGAGACTCTTTAACAGGAGCCGTTGTTTCTTCTTCAGACAAAGAAACGTTTTCCAGCTTGTTTTTTTTGTCTTTTTTCTGTTTTCCAAAAAGAGCCATAAACCCTCCTATTTTCGATTTCTATGAAATAATTATATCACATTCCTTGTGGGGCTGTCAAATAATGTCTGGAAATAAATTTTTTTGTTGGTTTTTGAAATTATTTTTTGCGGACTAATGCTTTTTATATCTTTTTTGATATTTTTTTGATTAAAAACTTGTTTTTTTTCTTCTTTTTTGATATTATGTGTGAAAAGTTTGAAAAAACTGATTTGTTTGATTTAAAAGTGCGTGCTTAATTTGGGCGTGCATGGACAAGCAAATTTAAAGGAGAAAAAATGGGACTTTTTGGAAATGAAAACAAATCTCAGGTGAAAAAACTGAGCAAAATTGCCGACCGCGTCATCGCGTTGGAAGAGAAATATCGCTCGCTGTCAGATGACGAGCTGAAAGACTGCACCGAGCAGTTTAAGAAAAGATATGCTGCCGGAGAATCTTTGAACGACATCCTGCCAGAGGCGTATGCTGTTGTGAGAGAGGCTGCGGCTCGTGTGTTAAATATGCGGCATTTTTATGTGCAAATTCTGGGCGGCATTGCACTGCATCAGGGGCGAATTGCAGAGATGGCAACCGGTGAAGGAAAGACGCTTGTTGCCACGCTGCCGGCATATCTCAACGCCATTTCTGGCCTGGGCGTGCATGTGGTGACCGTGAATGAATATTTGGCAAAGCGTGACGCCGAATGGATGGGAAAAGTATATCGATTTTTGGGGCTGACTGTGGGCGTGATTGTCTCCGGCATGGATGAGCGTGCCAAGAAGGCGGCATATGCTTGCGACATAACCTACTGCACAAACAACGAACTTGGCTTCGACTATCTTCGTGACAACATGGCGGTTGTCAAAGAGCAAAAAGTGCAACGCGGACACAATTTTGCCATTGTCGATGAAGTGGACAGCATTTTGATTGACGAGGCAAGAACTCCACTTATCATTTCCGGCAGAGGGATGAAGTCTAGCGATAACTATCTTAAAGCACAAAAATTTGCCAAGTCGCTTAAAAAAGAAGATTGGGAAATGGATGAAAAGACCAAAGCCCTCAATCTGACCGAAAGCGGCGTGGCAAAGGCAGAAAAATTTTATGGCACAGACAATCTGTCCGACATTGACAATTTGGAACTTAACCATTATATAAACAACGCCCTGAAAGCCAACTTTGTTATGTTTGTCAACGAAAACTATATCGTCAAAGACGGCGAAGTTGTGATTGTGGATGAGTTCACCGGGCGTTTGATGCCGGGAAGAAGATATAACGACGGCTTGCATCAGGCCATCGAGGCAAAAGAGGGCGTGGAGATTAAGGACGAAAACAAAACCCTTGCCACCATCACCTTCCAAAATTTTTTCCGCATCTATAACAAATTGTCCGGCATGACCGGAACTGCCAAAACCGAAGAAGGGGAATTTCGTGCAATCTACAAATTGGACGTTGTCACCATTCCAACAAATCGTCCAAACATCCGCAAGGACGAGCCGGACATTGTATTCACCACCGAAAATGGGAAAATCAAGGCTATTGTGGAGGAAATCAAGCGTAGGCATGCAACCGGTCAGCCAATTTTGATTGGCACAATCACCATTGAAAAGAGTGAAATCCTTTCGAAAGCCCTGAAAGAAAGCGGCATCAAACATGTGGTGCTAAATGCCAAAAATCACGAGCAAGAAAGCCAAATTGTCGCTCAGGCTGGTCGAAAAGGTGCTGTCACCATTGCCACCAACATGGCAGGACGCGGAACGGATATTTTGCTGGGCGGCAACCCAGAATTTATGGCGAAAAAACAAATGAAGGATGAGCAGTTCTCGGAAGAGCAAATTTCATATGCCACCGCATTCAATGTTTCGGATGACAAAGAGTTGCAAAAGGCAAGAGAAAGATATCAAGAGCTGTATGAAAAGTTCAAGAAAACCACCGACGCCGAAAAAGAAGAGGTCAAGGCGTTGGGCGGCTTGCACATTGTCGGCACTGAAAGACACGAATCTCGCCGAATTGACAATCAGCTTCGCGGACGTGCTTCCCGTCAGGGCGACCCAGGTTCCAGCGTGTTCTTCCTCTCTTTGGAGGACGACCTGATTCGCCGTTTTGGCGGTGACCGACTGAAAAAAGTGGCACTTTTCTTCAAGATTGAAGAGGACACTCCAATTCAACTTAAAACGCTCTCCAAACAAATTGAGGGTGCTCAGAAGAAGATTGAAATTCAAAACTTTGGCATGCGAAAGACTGTGTTGCAATTTGACGACGTCATGAACGCTCAGCGTGAAGTGATTTATAAAGAACGCGACAGGGTGCTGGACGGTGAGGGCATACATGAATATGTCATGTCCATGTTCCCGGGGGTCATCACAAAGTTCTGCGACCGATGCGTGGACGGCGAAAAGCCATATTTTGAGTGGGATTTTGCAAAAATCAATCAAGAATTGGAACGCGGGCTTTTGGAACGCGGCTCAAACCTTATCAATGAAGAGTTCTGCGAGGGGATGGACCGAGATGATTTTGAAGAAGCTGTCATGGGACTGGTTCGCAAAAGATACAACGAGCGTATTGCGGAAGCCGGCAAGTTTGGCATTGATTTTGAAAAACTTGAAAGATTGGTGCTTTTGAGAGTGGTTGACGACAGTTGGATGAATCACATCGACGACATGCAAATCATGAAAAACGAAATTTTTGCACGCGGATTCGGCAATCAGGACCCAATTTTGGCATACAAAAAAGACGCCTACGAAATGTTTGACACCATGATTGAAAAAATCAGAGAGGTGACTTGCATCATGCTGCTCAACACCACCATTGAAGTGCGAAGACCGGAGCCTAGACCAATGCAGGTGCAGACACAATACACCGACGCCAAAATTGAAAACGTGCCAAAATCCAAGAAGGGTGAATCTTTGCAAAACAGACCACAAGAGGTGAAAAAACAAACCACTGTGGTCAACACAGAAAAGAAAGTTGGCAGAAACGACCCTTGCCCTTGCGGAAGCGGAAAAAAATATAAAAATTGCCACGGTGCGAACGCATAACTGGTGAAAAATGGACAACCGCTTAAAACTTTCAAGTTAAAAAAGCGAAGGATTGAAACGAAAAGAACAGGCTCATACAAATGACAGGTATGTTAAAAAAATCTCACAAAATTGTGGGATTTTTTTCATGCGATGCACTTGCTCACAAATATTTTCTTAACATTAAGATTTCAACTATAAATAATTCAAATTTTATAAAAGAAACCAAATTTTATGAGATAAATATTATGCGATGCGGTTGCTCACCAATTTGTTGCTCACAAATATTTTCTTATATCAAATTCTTGATTGTCCATCAGGCGGATGAGTTTTTTCGCCAGTTCTTTTGCTTCGTCGCTGGCAGCTTCATATTTGTTGAGATATTTGTTCAGCGATTTTACTCCCATATTGCAGCCGTCTGTCATGAGGTCGGCAATGGTGGCGTCGCTTTTGCGGAAGGTCAGTTTCAGCCAGGTTTTCATTTTTGCCATCATTTTTGCCATTACATTAGGATTTTTGCCTTCCTTTTCAAAACGCTTTAACATTTGTTTAATTTCATTTTGCAAGAAGTTGTAATCCTTTTTGTAGTTGGTCAGTTTCTTTTTAAATTCTTCATTCTCCACCTGCCCAATGACGTCGTCAATCGCGGAGATGCCCATTTTGATGCCGGCATCGCACTCTTTCAAAAGTTTTATTGTGTCAGACATACACTGCTCCTTTCGGGATTAGTGTTTGCAAAGTTCTGCCGTTTATGCATGCATGGCGGCGGCCGAATTTTTTTGAGAATTATTGCAAATCGGTGACTTTTTTCAAAAAATTGTGCAGTTTTAATTGTATTTTCTTTCAAAATGTGCTAAAATTATCTCACAAAATTGCTTTTTAGGAGAAAATATGAGCACAGAAAATGTAATCAAACCTCACCTCGTCAAGCCTATGCTGGAAAAAGTGGTGTATGAAAAATTGACATTGCCGCAGGGGAATGCCATGATTAACATCAAGCCGGAGGACTCGATTGACATCCGCAAGATGACCGAAGAAGTTGTCAAGGTGACGCTGACAAGAAATTTGCTTATCAGCCCTGCCGACCTTATGAAACTTTCCGTCACAATGAGCATCGACATCCCTGTTGACGGCATCGAATTTTCAAAATTGCCAGAGCCGAAGGACTATATCAAAAATTCCGCACCCGTCAGAATTTTGCTTGGATATGTTTCCAGCCTTATCACCACACTTTCCATGAACACAATCCTTGGGCCGATTGTCACACCGCCGAATATGCAAGAATAAGCGAAAAGCTGCACTTCGGGCTCGTTTTGGTGCAAGCACCAAAAGCTTCGCTTAGCGTTTGCTTTTCGCTTTTTGCCCCGAATGTAAATCGCACTTCGTTGGCGATTTAGGGCAATCGTTTTGCTCGGGCCGTGCTTCGAAGGAAATTGGAAAACGCTGGACATTTTGCTGCGAGAGAATCACCTCAAAATTTTGCTAAATGTGGAACATTTCTCTCCCAACGGGCAATCATGACGGGGAGCGAGCACAGCTCTTTCCTTGGAAAATTTTGTAGGATAATTAGAAAGAATTGTAAAAACAGCTTAAAGCACAATATCTAAATATTCGCACTGCGTGCCTAAAAGACACAGGCTGCGACATGCGGGCGTAGTACATCGGTAGTATGCGAGCTTCCCAAGCTTGAGAGGTGGGTCCGACTCCCATCGTCCGCTCCAAATCATCTTTAAACGCACACGGCAGAAAATGTCCAGTGTGTTTTTTTTATTTGCGGCAGATGTTGCAAAATGCAGTTTTTCAACTCAAACGCTCAATTGTGGGTATTTAAGATGTTTAGATGCGGCGAGAAATTCAAGGGCATAAAATGCAGTTTTTAAAGTTAAAACGTTGGTTCAAATGCTCAAAAGCCCTCAAAGAAAGTTATTTTAATAGGTATATATAGAAAGATTGTTTAAATCTAAACTTGAAGGATCCCTCTCAAGGCGTTAAGGCTTTATCTTATGCGGAACGCGGGCTTTTGCAACTGAGAAAACAATTTAAAAAGATTTTCTTGAAGAAATATTAAACTTAAAAAACTTAGGAATTTTTGAAAAATATAAAAACCTAAAAATTTTTAAATTTTCTTT
This sequence comes from uncultured Clostridia bacterium, assembly GCA_947625515.1. Taxonomy (GTDB): domain Bacteria; phylum Bacillota; class Clostridia; order Christensenellales; family UBA1242; genus Caccovivens. The sequence continues at coordinate 71,086 of CANQOO010000002.1, read as the reverse complement.
GAAAAAATATGAAAAAAAGTTGACAAATCCCCCCCCCGAAGTGATAGAATCCAAACATGGAGCCATACTATAAGTATGAAACTCAAAAAAGGAGAAGAAAAATGAAAAAATTATTGAGCGTCATGGCGTGCGTAGCGATGGTGTTGGTTTGTGGGCTGACACTTTGTGCTTGCGGACCAACAACCACAGAGGCAACAATGAAGGACTATTTGGATTTTGTTGAGGAAAACGAAATTGTGTTTGAATTGGATAACTACACATATGAAATTGAGATGTCCGAGCTTGATGAAGAGGACGACACGAAGGCTGAGACATATGTCAATGCTTCTGGTGCGGTTGTGAAAGAAGAAGTGGGCACTGGCACACCAAAAACAAAAGAAATCACCCAAATGTCTTTGGCTGCCCAAATGAAAATGACTGAGACAACACCAACAACAAAAGAAACAATGGAAGTTGCTCAGACAATGTATTACAAAGATGGCAAGGCTTACACCGCTGAGACAAAGTCTTATGTCACAACCACACAGGAAAAGTTTGTGCAAGATATTGGCGGTGACGGAGCTGGCGGCATCATTCAGATGGTGCTTCTTTATGCTGAAGACATGGAAGGAACTTTAAGTACACCTCTTGAACAGGCTTTTGAGCAAAAAGGCACAGATTATGAGCTGAAAACGGGCTATGAATTTTTCAAGACTGAAGATGGCGGAGACGTGACTTTCGAATTGAATTACGCCAATCAAACTGCAAAAACTAAAACAAACCTTGCGGTCACATTCAACAACAATAAATTCACAAAGTTTGTTCTTGCAAATGAATTGCCAGGAGAGAACCCAAACTCTGCAGTGACCGTCAAGACAACTATCACCGCTGGCGGCAGCGTGACCCTTCCAGCCGATGCTGCACAATATGCTGACATGACCGAGGACGGTGTTGTGTCTGACTATGATGGCTCTTACACACTTGTCGGCACAGAAACGCAATTTGAGAATCAAAATTATGGCAATCTTGAACTTGTTGGAAACCGCGTATATAAATTCAATAGATATGCCACTGCAAATGAAATGAGCCAAGACCAATATCAAGCCTTCTGGGGAAATACTGAGGGGTGGAATGCGGAGAATCCTCCAAAATACATCGTTCTGAAAGTTCAACGCCCACAAGACGCAGAAGAAATCAAGATTGGTTATGAAGGCGAAGCTCAAAAAGTCCTTGATGCAGAAGATGACGGCATTGTGATTCAGCTTAACGAAGCAAAGAAGAACAAAAAATATGTTGTGACCGTCAAATCCGAAGGCAACAAAACAACAACCTACAAAATCGATCTTAGCAACCTTTATAACGCTCAATAATTTTTCAAAAATAAAAAAGCAAAATTTCTAGTAAACAAGTAAGCAAAGTTTCGAGTATAAAATATTTTGAGATAAATATAAAAACGAGAAGAATGCGAAAAATTTCTAGGAAATAAAAAATATAAATGTAAAGAACAAAACATTTCAAAAATTAAAATAAAAAGAGGCCAAAATAGGCTTCTTTTTTTGTTTTTTATATTTTTTTGTGAAATTTTAGCACGTTTTTGTGGGATTTTTAGTGTGTTTTTGTGAGATTTTTGTATTTAACTTTCGTGGATTTTTTTTTAGAAACTTAATTTTCATTCTTATTATTTTTAAATTTATTTTTTTACTGCTTTGGAATTTTTGCAAATTCTTATTTTAGTTGTTTTTCTGCTACTTTTTGTGCCTTTATTTTTTATTTTTCTGCAAGAGCTTCCACCGTGATGTGCTGGAAAGACCTTGCCATTGCCCGTGCAGTTTTGTTTTCTTGGCTTCGCTCAATGAACGCGGTGTTCACGCCTTCCCACACAAAAAGTGTGCCGCTGATGTTTATCAAATCAAACCACAATTCATAGTTCCGCAAAAGATAGCTGACAAGCAAAACTGCCGCTCCAACGCCAATCAGTGTCCAGCCGCTTGCCCGCTTTTTGTTGTTGTCTCGGACAACTTGATAGGCAAAAAGATAGACGTTTTGCTTGATGATTTTTTCGCACTCCTCTTTCTTATATTCCCCAAAATCCTTGATGACAATGTGCAAATTCAACTTGAAGCGGCTTGGAAGAATGGAGACCGCCTCGTGAATATCCTCAAAAAGTTTACTGTTAAGTTTTTCAATTTTGTCGTCGCCAAAATTTGGATTTATAAGTTCGGCAAAAGTGTCATAGACCAATTTGAGTGTCGCCACGTTCCCCTCAAACGAAAAATAATTTTTCAAAATCTCCATTTGCAGTTCATTTGTTTTGGACATATTTTTCTCCTTTTGACTCACGTTTAACTTTTTGCAATATTATATCAGAAACAGACAAATTTAAAAAGGATTTTTGCATGACAAGAAAAAATCCTTTTGTGCTTGAATGTTGGGGGCGAATTGATTTTTGCATTGTCAATAACTTGATTTTTGGCATATTTTTCTCATGAGAGATTTTTTCAGGAGCAATACATATGAAAAATTGTTTTTTCAGCGGGAAAAATTGCCAAAAGTGCGGTGGGCAACCTAAAAAATGTCAGAAAAGCAGCGGGCAGCCTAGTAATTGCCAGAACAGCGGCGGGCAGGTCAACAGTTTCCAGAACTGCGGGCAGGGGAAAGGGTGTCAAAATGTGGGGCGGCAGCCGCTTTTTGGGAAGAGAGAGTGCGAAGGGCAGCGACTGGAACCTTGCTGCGGGCAGACCGTTTGTTTGCCCAAGGGTGGGAAGATTTGCAATCCTTGCCTGAACAATTTTCCGGAGGATGCCACATTTGTTGATGGCTCGATTGTGGCTGCAAGCATTGCCATCAAACAAAATGGTGGGCAGAGTGGAATGAGTGGTGGGCAAAGCGGCGGAATGAATGGCGGTGGACAGTTTGTTCCGGGCGGCGGGACTTTGCCGGGCGGACTTACACCAGGCGGGTTTACTCCGGGCGGAGGACTTTTCCCCGGCGGGGGAGTAGTGCCGAGCGAGGGGCAGATTGGTCCGACTGGTCCAACTGGTGCAACGGGTCCTCAAGGTCCGACGGGTGCCACCGGTCCAACAGGAGCAACCGGACCTATGGGCGTGACAGGGCCAATGGGTGCCACGGGTGCGACAGGCCCACAAGGTCCAGCAGGCGGAGTGACCGGTCCAACTGGTGCCACAGGGGCTACGGGTGCAACGGGAGCCACAGGTGCCACCGGTCCGACAGGTGCAACCGGTGCAGTTGGGGAGCAGGGGCCACGCGGTCCAGGAGGCGGAGCAACTGGCGAGCAAGGTCCAATGGGGCCACAAGGACCGGAAGGCCCGCCGGGTGTGGCGGACACCATTTCGATTGGCCAAACAAGCACTCTTCCCGCCGGCAGCAAAGCGACGGTCAGCGACACAAAAGTGGGCGACAATCATGTCCTCTCGTTTGGCATTCCAGAGGGCATACCTGGCCCACCGGGCGTCAATCCCATCAGCCTGATTGAAAACGTCCACGCGGGCAGCATTTTGGGCGGATTTTACACCGGTCTTGCAGACGGAATTGTCATTCCTGCCGACTCCAATGCCCTCACTGTGGGCGACTATGACATCACCGTCAACGAAGAAGGGCTTTATTATGTGATTATGGAGGGCTACATCGACGCCATGCACACCACGGATGCCTCCGTTGTAATCAGCCTCTACATCAACGACCAAGAGGAGGAGGACAGCAAAATCACCGTGCCGCAAGGGATGTATGACAATTTCTTCCACGGAATGTTTCTCAACCTCGACCAACTGGACACCATCAAAATTTCCTACACTGGCACATTGCACGGCGGCTCTCGGTCCGACCTTCTGATGACCTTCATCAGAATTGACATGTGAAAATTTGTGCTTTATGCGGTGAATTGCTGCGGGTGAATGTTGTTGTCCTTGCAGAAAAATTTAGTAATGTTGCAAGTCCTTGCAGAAAAATTTTAGCACCAAAATGCTGTGGGTGTTTGCAGAAAAATAATAAATTGAACATTTTTAACAAAAAAAACGCAAAAACAATTATTTTTGCGTTTTATTTTGTTTTTCCCCCTCTTTTTGATACAATTAATAAAACGAATGGAGGAATTTATGAAAAATTATTTCATAATACATGGCAGTTTTGGCAGTTCGCAAGAAAACTGGTTCCCTTGGCTGGAAAAAGAAATTGAAAAGAGTGGCTTTAAGTGCATAAATCTTGATTTTCCCATTGGCGAAAATGCACAGACATATCATAATTGGGAGATGGTGCTTAACTCCGTCAAAAGGTTCATCACCAAAGACAGCGTGTTTTTCTGCCATTCCATTTCATGTATTTTTCTTGTGAAGTATTGCGTGCGAAACAGCATAAAAATTGGGAAAGCAGTTTTTGTTTCTGGATTTAATCATTATCTTGGTCTTTCAGAAGAATATGATGACGTAAACTGCACCATGTTCACAAATCGTTATGACGAATTTGACAAACTTTGCAAAGAGAGAGTTTGTTATTATTCCAAAAACGACCCATTTGTCAAACATGAAAAATTACAAGAATTTGCAAAACAAATCAAAGCAAAAGAGGTTGTTGTTGAAGATGCTGGACATTTCAATACAGCGGCAGGCTACACAAAATTTCCTGAACTTTTGAAATTCGTTAAATGAAATTATAAGAAAGTGACCACAAAATTGACATTTAAAAATTTTTAAATCATTAATATGTACGAAAATCGACAAATTTTTTGCCGATTTTTTTTGTGGGACAAAAACGCCGGAGAATGCGGATTTTGAAAATTATGTTAAGAAACAACGAAAAATTAGGCGAACAAAAGTTGAAAATTAGTATGAAAAGCAAAAAAATCAAAAATTTTTGAAAAATTTGCAAAAAAAAGTTGACAAATCCCCCCCCCAGCCGTGCTATGATTTGGGTGGATTTAAAATTCAGAAATGAAATTGAAGAAGTTAATTCGAAAATTAAGTTGGGAAAGATTAAAATTTTAAAATTAAATTTGAAACACTTAAAACTCGAAAATTAAATTCGAAAAAGACTGAATGGATTTATAAATCCGAAAAATTTTGAATTAGAAAGGAGAAAAAGTATGAAAAAAATTTGGGTTGTGCTCTTGTCCGTCTATGTGACGATTGTCACAATTGGGTGCGTGGCATTTGGAGTGCTTTATTTTGGCGAGAAATTTGATTGGTGGAGCGATGGCTTTGCAAGAACAAGGGCGGAATATATTGAAGCCGTTGATGCGACATATAAAGTGATGAACTTTGATGATTCTTCCGCTTCGGCTGCGGCATTCACGGACGCAGACTGGGAAAAGAAAGATGGGGAAGAGGCAAAACAGCAAGTTGCAGTTTTCCGCAGATTGGTTGCACTGACAAAGGGCATTCTGGAAAATGACTCATATTCTTTAACCAGCAAGGTGATAACTTTCCATGTGGACCAATTTTTGTCAAATAGACTGAACCTTAAAATGCAATTTGAGGTTGATGGCGACAATCTTACTATTACATATTATATGACTGCAGAAGGCTCAGCTTCTGAAAGTATACAAGGTATGCAATATTATACAATCGACATAAATTATGATTTTCAACACCATGAGGTGCGAACATATCATTCCAATTTCTATGGTGCAGAGCAGGTGACAAGTTGCAAATACGCCGCAAATGATGGCACATATGTTTTGAAGGGCGACGCAAACGGCTTTGCAAGTTTTAAAACGCAACTTCAAACGGAAGCAGAAGCATTTAACAAGAAGGCTTTTAAAAACACCGACTATGATTTTTCCAAAGAGTTTAAAGACGCACACAAAGATATTGGGAATGTGTGATTAAGTTGGTGTCCAAAAATTTTAAATCATCAATTGCACGAAAATCGACAAAATTCTTTTGCCGATTTTTTGTTTGCTGGCACAAAAACTTTACTTTTTTTTCATAAAAGACTAAAATGAAAGGGTGGAAATGCGTTTTGAAACTTTTTGCGGTTTTGATGAATGAAATTCATTTCGGACTCAGAACAAAAATTTTGAAAATTTCTGCAATTCAGTGAGCAGAAGTTTTCAAGAAAGTGGAAATTTCCTGAGGAACAATATAGTGAATTATGTTCTGCGAACGAATCAATACGATTTCAATTTTTGTGAACAAAATTTTGACTGAATTTGAGCCGATGGAAAATGAGAATTGAAATTCAAAAAAAACGCAAAAAAGAGCCAAAAAATGCAAAAAAGGAGTTTTTATATGAAAATTAGACCTATTTTTGACCGCGTGGTGCTTTTGCCAAAAGAGGCGGAAAAAGAAACAAAAAGCGGAATAATTTTGCCGACTGCCTCGCAAGAAAAATCGCAACTTGCAACTGTCGTTGCCGTTGGCCCGGGCGGGAACATTGACGGCGAAGATGTGAAAATGCAAGTGAAGGTGGGCGACGAGGTGCTTTACGCAAAATACAGCGGCACGGAATTTTCGCTGGACGGGAAAAAATATATTGTCATCAAACAGACCGACATTTTGGCGGTGCTGGAAAAATAAGGAGGAAATATGTCAAAACTTATCAAGCAAGGGGAGGATGCTCGCAAAAGTTTGGAAGCGGGCGTAAACAAACTTGCAAACACGGTGAAAATCACCCTTGGCCCAAAGGGACGCAATGTGGTGCTGGGCAAAAAATATGCTCTGCCGCTGATCACAAATGACGGCGTGACAATTGCAAAAGAGATTGAACTTGAAGACCCGTTTGAAAACTTGGGGGCGGAACTTATTCGCGAGGTTTCGGTCAAAACAAACGATGTCGCCGGCGACGGCACAACAACTGCCTGCGTTTTGGCTCAGGCCATCATTCGCGAGGGGCTGAAAAACTTCACGGCGGGGGCAAATCCAATCATTTTGAAGAAAGGGATTTCCAAAGCGGTGGATGTTGTCACCGACGCACTGAAAAAACTTTCCAAACCTGTGTCAAGCAGCAAGGATATTCAGCAGGTTGCCAGCATTTCGGCGGGCGACGAAGAAGTTGGACAGCTTATTTCGCGTGCCATGGAAAAAGTGGGCAGTGACGGCGTCATCACTGTGGAAGAGGCTCAAACCATGCAAACCGAACTCTCTGTTGTGGAGGGAATGCAGTTCGACCGCGGATATCTTTCACCTTACATGAGCACCAACACCGAAAAAATGACTGCCGAACTTGACAGCCCATACATCCTCATCACGGACAATAAAATCTCTTCGCTGAACGAAATTCTTCCACTTTTGGAGCAACTGGTGAAAGTGGGCGGAAAACTTTTAATTATCGCGGACGACGTGGAGGGCGAAGCACTCACCGCACTGATTTTAAACAAACTTCGCGGGTCGCTTAACGTGGTGGCAGTCAAAGCCCCAAGTTTTGGAGATAAGAGAAAAGCTATGCTGGAAGACATCTCAATCTTGACTGGCGGAACGTTTGTTTCCAGCGAGCTCGGCATCGACTTCAAGTCGCTTAGCATCGAAAACCTTGGGCGAGCAAAAACTGTTCGTGTGGATAAGGACACCACCACCATTGTTGAGGGGGCAGGCGACCAAAAAGCCATCAAGGCACGCGTGGCACAAATCAAAGACCAAATCAGCGTCACTACAAGCGACTATGACAAAGAAAAACTTTCCGAACGCCTTGCAAAACTTGCTGGCGGAGTGGCGGTCATCAAGGTGGGTGCTGCTACCGAAGTGGAAATGAAGGAGAAAAAACTTCGCATCGAGGACGCCCTTTCGGCGACGAAGGCAGCAAGCGAAGAAGGGGTTGTGCCTGGCGGCGGCGTCGCACTGCTTAAAACCACGCCGGAAGTTAAAAAACTTATTGAAACTCTTGAAGGCGACGAAAAGACAGGTGCGGCAATTGTGCTGCGAGCATTGGAAGAGCCAATCCGCCAAATCGCTGCCAATTCTGGCATTGACGGCGGCGTTGTTGTCAACAAAATTTATGAGAACATCAAAGAGCCGGCTTTTGGTTTCGATGCACTGAAAAATGAATATGGCGACATGTTGAAAAAGGGCATTCTTGACCCAACAAAAGTGACCCGCTCGGCACTTCAAAATGCGGCATCCGTTTCCGCAACTTTGCTCACAACCGAAGCTCTTGTTGTGGAAATTGAGGACGAGAAAAAAGTTCCAGAACGGGACGTATATTAAAAATTAAATTCTCAAAAACACGCAAAAAAGCAGGAAAAATGTGAAAAAAAATAAAAAATGCGTAAAATTTAAAACTTCAAGAAAAATGAAAGCGTATCAATTTGACACGCTTTTTTTATTCAAATTTTATTAACATCCTTTATTTTTCAGGTCTAATAAAAATTTTTTCTACTGAATTAATGCTTAGTGAATCTAACAATTTATCCAAAAATAATTAAATGTTTAAAATGTTTGCAAATATTTAAAAATGCACTATTTATTTACAATTTCATCATTTATAAACTTAAATTTATATAATGAAGAATTTCTATTTGTTTTTTAAAAATATAGTAAAAAAATAAATCTTGTTTAAAGTATAATTCTAATAAATTTATATGTCAAGCAAATTTAACAGATTTTTTAAAAAAATTTATTTTTTTACAATAAAACACTACTTCCCCTAGGGGAAGTTCGAAATTTCGACCGCTGTTGACCAAATCCGGCCGTTTTTCATTCTTTTATTCCATAATCTAAAAGCAGCAATTCTGCACGCTTTTGCATAGGTGTAAGCCAGGATGTTTTATTATCACGAGTCCTTAAAACTGAAATTGGAATATTATTTGACCTTTCAAGATAAGCCTTCATTTGCAATTTTAAATCTTCATATGAATAAAATTTTAACCATTTGTAAAATCTTTCATTATCATTCCGATGCGAACGCTCGACCTTACCATTATGTCGAGGAGTTCGAGGCTTTATAAGCTTATGCTCAATATTATACTTTTCACAAAACAAATCAAAAAGATGTTTTTATCATGTTTTGTTTGTAAAAGATATGTAAATTCAGCACCATTATCAGTTTGAATTTGCTTAGGCTTATAATGAAAGAATGCAATAGCCCTTCGAACAAAGTCGATTGTTGATTGTGGACATTGCTCTTCATATGGATAAATAAAACGTTCGCGAGTTGCCTCATCAATGACAGTGTATTGAAAAAATCTTTTTTCATCCTTAAAATCTCCGACATAACAACTTCGCGGGACATACTTAACATCCAACTGCCATTTCATGCCCAGTCTTGCAGGAGTTTCATAATGTTGTGGCACATACTTATTTTGTTTTTTAATAGCCTCATAATAGCCATGTTTTCTTAAAAAACGATATAAACTTGATGGATGTCTAGTATAACCGTAATGCAAACGCAACTTGCCATATAATTCATTCAGTCCAATATGAGAATTTCTTTTTATTAAATCTCTAATATGCTTAATCTCTTCCTCAGAATGTCGATTAGGATGAGGAGTATAAGGTGCACAATATTTTGGCTGCAAACTGTCCAAAGAGCCATTATATAATTTCTTCCAGCGATACAAAGATTGTATTGTGCAATGATATCTATGAGCAACAAACTCGAATGAACAGTTTTTTAATAAGTTTAACGCTTTAAGTTTTTCTTCAGCGGAATAGGCTCTAATATAAATCTTTTTATTCTTTTTCATAAAATCAAACCTCCAAAAAGAAAATTAATAACAAAAAGTAAACAAAACAAAAAAAATAAAATTTATAGCAATTTCGACAAAAAAAATCATTTTTTACTTGACAAAACTCCTCCAAAAGATATAATAAAAAAAGCAAAAGAGGTATAACATGAAGAAATTTATCAAAATAATAATAATTCCTATTTGCATTTTAACATTTTTACTTGTAGGTTGCAATACTGAAAATATTTCAGCAAAATTTGAAAGACTTTCAATTAGTGAAAGGAAAAATGCACAAGATTTTTGCTTGGATTTTACAATACAATTTTGCAACAGAACAAACCAAGAACAAATTATTCAAAAGAATGACTTTGAAATTAAACTTAACAATCAAGACATAACTGAATTTTCATTCTTATTTGAATATGAAGAAACTTTTTATTTGCAGCCAACAATCGAAGCAAACGAAACACAAAACATTAGATTGAGAGTCATAACCGAGAAAAAAAGTAATCAAATTTCAATCAAATTTAAAAACTTAACACTGATTGAAGATGAAATTAATATTTACAAATAAAAAAACAATGAAAAAAATATCATAGAGGTACATAAATGGAAAAAACAATCAAAAAACAAAAAATCGCAATAATCATTTTATCGATTCTTTTAGGAATTTTCATTATAGTGGTCATAGGCACAAATGTTTTTTACATAAGAGAAAAACAAAGTTACACAATCTCAATGACCGATTATTATCGAAATCCAGAAACACAGACTTCAATTTGCTATATCATAAATATAACTTGTCAAGAAGACAAAATAATTTCAGTAAACGATTTTGAGTATAAACAAGGTGAACATGAATATCAAACCGCACTTAGAATCGTTTTTAATGATGAAACATATACAAAAAACGAAAGTTTTATTGTAAAGGCTTACGATAAAAATAAATTAATAATCTATACTTCTCTACTAAACATCGAAGAAGATAAATTATTTTACAAATTAACTCCAATAAAATTGGGGCAAAGTGTAAAATTTGGATAAAAAACAATAAAAAAACTAGGCCAATAAACGACCTAGTTTTTTACTGCAATAAAATTAAAAATCTATATCAATATCAATATCATAATTGGATTTCCCATTTTGTGCACAGCAATGTAAAAACTCAGTTATAGCTTGATAGACTTTCAATGTTGACTTTAATAATTCAACTCGGATTTCTAGTTCGTTTATTTTTTTATTTTCATTTTTAACAATTCTCTCTTTCATTTCTTTCTTTTCTCCCTTTTAAGTTTTTGATATGCTTTTTGCAAATCCCAAATCATATTGAGAAGTTGCGATTTTGTTTTTGTTTCAAAATATGAAAACTCATATTCTTTTTCCGGCTCATAAGCCATCGGAATTTGACTCTCATCAATCTCATCTGGCAAATCAACCGTATCTTCCTCAGTAAGTCGTTTATTTGCACGCTGCTGTGCCTGATAGTTTTTTACATATTCGCGAATTTGCTTAACTGAAAAATCAAAACGCAAAACTTTATTTTGCAAGTCGATAATAATTTGCTTAGAATCAACTTGCAAAAGTTCAAAAAGTTTCGATTTTGAAAAGCCCTTAAAATCATCAATAATACTACATTTTGCATTATTTAAATCACTACAAGATAAGCAACAAAATTTTTCAAAAACGCTCAGAATTCGGCTACTTTCAGTTTTGCCAATTCCAAAGCCCTGCATAATCGAATCAAAATTATATAAAAGTTTATCATTTTTAAAAACACAAACCTGCTTGTAATCATCAAACAATTTTCTTATACGAAAAACAACAAAACAAATTTCAGCGAAATTGTTATTCTCTTTTGCAAAGCATTTATCAAGTTGATTTATTAAAGCTTGAAGTTCATTTACAGGTGAACCGTCAAGTTGAATTAAATCCCGAGAAAGATTAAATCTATTAAAATTTTCCATTTTAGACTCCTATTAAGTATTTTTGTGCTTTGGCTTCGTTGGCAAAAATAATTTTGTTAAACATTTCAAAACTTGCAGAAAAATATGGCTCCAGGCCCTTTCCTTTCTTTATAAGAGACAAATCTGCCCTAAAACCTATTTCACTCTTTGAGAAACAAAGAATTTTATAAGCAGTAATATTTATTAATCCATTACTTTTAGAAGGTATCATAAACACTGTTTGCCCAATATCAAAATTTTTAGGTAGAACAATCGCATTTTTCAACTGCTCTTGAAGTTTTGAGCTTTCTTCTTCAAGCTCTGCTATGCGTTGGTATTTTTCTTCCTCGGTGAGCGGGTCAACTTTGCCTTCAAACTTTTCCCATGAACAATTTGAGTAACCACTACATGGCGAAACAAATCTTCCACGCTCATCTCTTTCTGCAAACTTACAGTCGATACAACCGCCATTAAAATAATTCTTTTCCATCATTCTTCCACCTCCTCAATTCGCACTTTGACTGGTTTGCAGCCTTGTAAATTGCAAATATTTATGTCATGCAGTGCATTTTTTTTAAGGGCATAAAAATATCCCCAATATTTACTCCATACTCCATAAACAGAATCAAAATACTTTCCATCATTTCTTTTAATCACCCACGCTTCCATAATTCCTCCTACAAGTATTTTCTAAACTCGCAAGGCTCTTCGTCAGTCCATTTGATTGATTGAAAGAGATGGTTGAATTGCCAGATGTAAGAACTTCGGACTTCTCCATATTCATAATCATCGATATCCCAAATGTCTTCATCTTCGTCTTTGAATGGCTTTGAAAAAGAAACAAGAACAGACCCATCTTTATCTCTCGCAATCCACTTATACTTTTCTGGCAAATTTTTAAGGATAACTTTTTCGTCATCGGTGAAAGTCCAGCACGGCTCGGTGTATGTCTCTATCTGCTCAAAATTAACAACAATAGTATATTCAGACATTTCGCTATGTTCTTTTATTTCATAACGTATTTTTGCAAGCGAAAGCATTGGATAAATTTCTACAATCTCAGCAACTACGTTTTTATCTTTATATATAACCTTATCCCCGACCGTAAACTTGCATTTTGGTTCGTCTGTGGCTGGCTTGAGCATATCGAGAGAATAAGTCCAAATACTGTTATCCGCTCTGGCTGTAAAATCTTTTAATTCGACTTTGTGTCCATCAATTTTAGATATCGTTGCGTATGTTCCGCATAAATATTCCATATCTTTAATAAACCAAGGGTAAGTGTTTATATAAGGCTTTCCATTACAGTCGTTTACTCCAAACTCTTTTTCTATTTCTTCCCACGACTTAAATTGCACGCGGTCACCGACTTTGAATTCGTGATGTGGTTGCAACTTATATTTTCCTTCTAGCGTTCCATAAACTTTTTCAATAAATTGCAAAATATCATCCTCGTGTCTTTTTAGAAGTTTTTCTATTTCTTTAATTCTTTTATCTAAATCTTTATTTGCCATTGTATCTCCTTTTGCGTTCTTTTTTAGACTCTGGAGTGAGTCGATAAAGCAGAGCATATTCAAAATCATGATGATTTTTCATGGCTGAACGCATAGCTTTTTTATCACCGCTTTTACAAGCCCTTTTTAATTCAATTTCACTTGCATCATACCCTTCAGCCAAAAAATCATACGGGCGTCTAGCCATTTTCTTATTTTTATTTGTAAAATACATAAACATCCTTTTAAAAAGGCAAATCGTCAAATTCGCATGGCAATAAGCCTTTATCTATATTTTGTTTTGTTTCGTTGTCAATTTTTACTTGCAGAACGTTATATTCGCTCACATAAGGTTGCCCTTTGGAGTTTTTGACAAGCGGGCTATTGACAACACTTGAAACTTCATCAATTTGTGTTGGAGTTTCAAAATCAGCCCCAACAAGACGTTTTACAACCTCCGGCACATTTAAATTTGAAGAATAATAAAATCGCTTTTTAAATATCTCAGTTGAGCCAAGTGCTTTTTCAACATATTTTTTCACATATGAATTACATCTTTCGCGGCTCACAATTCGACTGACAGTAGTAAGTCCATATGCAAAAGTTGTTGCATTATAGAGCGTTTCTCCATCAGTATCAAGTAGTTCATGCTCATGTTTAGTTTTATCAAAAAATTCTTTTGAACAATTTTTTGTAAATTCCCATCCACCTCTTTTTCTTTTCTTCGCCCAGTGACAACAAACTTTTCCAGAATTAACCAAGCCCATTTGCGAAGGAGTAAGTCCAGCAGTAAGTAAATGAAAGTGAAAACACCCATCTTCATGACGTTCGGGAAAAGTCATATATTTAAATGTAGGAAATTTCTTTTTAATGTTATCAATATATTTCTTATAACAATTAAAAACAAGTTCAGCATTTGTCCTGTCAATCTTTTGCCTGTCAAAGGTGAGGGTCCAGAACCAGTCAAAATCATTCATTGCAAGGAGCATGTTCATTAAAACAACAGTTCTTCTTAAACTTGTGCTTTTTGAGTTTAAAACATCTTTCTTTTTATAATTTTCAAGGACTCCGTCATTATAGAGCCTCAAACGTTCGCCGTGAATATCAACAGGGCGACATTTCTTCATAATTTTTTCATTCGGCTGAAAGTAAAAACTTATTAAAGTTTCGTTTCGATAACGCCGTTCAGTCGAATACAAGTTATAACTTAAATCGCTCACATTTTCATATCTCCTTTAAGTTATAATTTTTAAAAATTTTCCTTTAAGTGTTGCTATTGTCAAGTAAGCAACCCGCTCACGCGGGGGCAAGCCAACCGCGTGAGCGAAGCGGAACTTTTTTAAAAGCCCGTCTTTGTAAGCAGTGTGCTCATCGGGTATTGACCAGTTGACCACATTCCCACCATTAAGCAAGCATAATGGTGGAAATGATGGACAACTTTGGAAAAGTGGAAAAGTCCTGAAAGCAGAAATATAAGCCCGTCAGACTTTACACACTTTCCCACAATACCTGGAAATGTGGAAAGCAGAACGGCAAGGAAGTCCGTCACTTTTCCCACATTACCACACACTCAATAACAATAATAACCCAAACAAAAGAACTAATCTTCAAACTCTTGCGGTGGAAAGACATTTTTTACAACTTCCACAGGCAATGTCTCGGACATGTTTGCTTGTTTATGATTATTATCTTGCTGCTCATCATTACACAATTTAGCTTTTTGCTTATTTAAATTTTCATCTAAATATTTCATGCGTTTCCACAAATCAGAGTGGAAAAATTTCCACCAAAAACCATGTGGCATTGTATCAAAAGCCTCTTGCAGCCTTAAATTTCTTTTCGCTTTTTTGTATAATGGCTTATTATATAGTTTCGCATAACGCAACAACGTTTTTTCCGTGCCCTCAATCAAAATTTTAGATGGTCGTTTCGTTCCATATGCTTCACTCATTTTTTCATATTCGCCATATAAAAAACCAGTTAGTTCTTCAAATTCTGTAATTTTCATATAACAGTCCCTTCTTCTTTAAAATCATTTTGTCATACTCAGCATTTTTCCAATAACCTTGTGGTGCAGTGAAATAATGTTCATTATTAAAATTTACAAAGCTTTCCAAGGTGAAAACATAGCCTTCTTCCATGTAATAGTCAAAAGGTCGATTAGTTTTTCCAGCATAGAAAACCGGCTTCTTACTTTTGGAGTCATAATAATCAAAAATATCAAGTTCAGTCTCGATTTCTTTCTTTTCACCCAAATCTTTATTTTCGTTTCGTTCCCTCGCGAGCATATAAGCTTCTGCGGTATCACAAGAATGGAATTCTCGCATTGACCATTTAATTTTTGTAATTTGACCCCAAGAATTTTCCTTAGTTTCTATGCCTTCCATAACTAAAAACCTTTCGCCTAATGCACGGATATTTACATCAATGTTTCCAAGTCTTTGACAAGCCATGTAAATGTTATAATCATTATGGCGATGCAACTGATACCACTGATAAACCTCTTCTCTAAGATATTTTGACATACGACTATCATAATATCTTTGTGCTTCATCAAGAAAGATGGATGCATATGGCGGAATAAAAGTTGTTGTAAAAAATGGATTTTCAAGGCCAATCTCAAAACCATCAATAAAATAACTTTTAAAACGTCGATTAAATTGACAAGAAAAATCAGAATAGCAAACATGGTGTTGTGGAGGTGGCTCCAAATTTTTGAAGCCACCAGCATTTAAAGCACCAATTTCTTTTTTACACGCTCGCCAATCATCTAAGCCATCTTCAATCATTTTCTGCACAAGAAGATAAACCATATGGCTAGTTTTCCCAGCACCAGGAATGCCAGTGATAAATGTTATCAAATTTCACTCCTGGTCAGAACATATGAAACATATTTTCCAGAGTCATAAAAAGCAACATACACATCGTCTCCGCATGTCCACCTGTTTTTTAAGGAAGAATTAAATGATTCAGGCAAACCAGACCAATTCATTTCAACCCATTTTCCAGTTTTCTTATCAAGAACATAGTTGACATCATTAAGGGAATAATAAACATTATTGTTATAGTTCCAAATTGAATCGCCGTAAGCTGGAGCAAAGCCATCCCAAATTTTTTCTTCCCAAGTGGATGTTTCAACATTTAACACATATTGTGCAGAAGAATTATTTAAGGAATAATATAAATTTGTTCCATCAGTCCATACATATTCTCCAAAAATATTATTAAATCCATTCCAGGTTTTAACTTCCCATGTATCAGAATCTTTATTTAAAACATATTGATTTGTGGCAGAAGAATAATAAACATTCTCACCGTCTGTCCAAATATGTTGACCATCAATTTCACTAAATCCATTCCAGGTTTTAACTTCCCATGTGTCAGTTTCTTTATTCAAGACATACTGAGTAGAATAAGCACTGTAATAAACATTCTCACCATCTGACCAAACATACTCTCCAGAAAGATTTTCAAATCCATTCCATTTCTTTTCTTTCCAAGTCAAAGATTCATGGTCAAAAACAAGATTTATTGAACGTTTAGAGGATGATACATACCTAGAAAAATAAGTGTTTACACCGTCTGACCAAACGTAATATGCATTAAATTTATCTTGAAAAAGAATATTATTAGCACGAGTAGGGAAATTAATCTCAATACTTTCAAATTTAAAGCTTACAAATTTTGCTGTAAAAGTTGTTGTGGTGTTGACTGAATAACTTGCAACATCGACCATATCAGAGCCATTGACTGTCCAGCCCATAAAGTCGTAACCAGCCATTGACGGGTCACCAGGCACTGAAGCAAATTTGCCGGCTTCAATAGTTTGTGTTTGTCCATATTGCTCGCCATTAACCATAAACTTAACATCGTAATAGTAAGTTATATCTGCAACAAATGTTGTAGCTCCAACAATCTCATAATCTTCAACATTAACAATTTCGCCATTAACTTTCCAACCGTTGAATTTCTTATATGTTGTGCTTTCAATTTCAACATTTTGGGCATGTCCACCACTACGAACTTCTTGAGTAGATTTTGTTTCACTCTCATACATGAAGTTAACTGTAAACTTTTGCGTAAATTTTGCAATATAAGTTGTGTTTTGAGTCACTGACTGCTGTGTAGGGTCAACAATGTCAACACCATTTAATGTCCAACCGTCAAAGTCATAACCGGCCTTAGATGGAGTTTCGGATGGCAGAGAAGGCTTTTGCCCATTTTCAACAATTTGGCTTTCTCGAACGACTCCGTCAACACTAAATTTAACATCAAATTTCAATGTGACATTTGCTACAAATTTTGTATTTTCTGAGATGGTGTAAGAAGAAGTATCTTGAACTTTTTCTCCACTCTCAGTTTGCCAGTAATTGAAAATTGCATAAGTTGTTGATTCCGGTGTCGGGAAAAGAACTTTCCCACCTTTTTGCAAAATTTGAATGCTGTAAACCGAACCATTGAACTCAAAAGTTGCAACAACATTTTCACCACTTTCCAAATTAGCAAT
This sequence comes from uncultured Clostridia bacterium, assembly GCA_947625515.1. Lineage (GTDB taxonomy): Bacteria > Bacillota > Clostridia > Christensenellales > UBA1242 > Caccovivens. Next base: position 53,551 of record CANQOO010000002.1, on the reverse strand, counting down.
AAACTGCTCATAATACTCAATGGATTTTTCAAGTTGCTTAATCTTATCATTCAAAGCACTAATTGTGTCTTGATTCCCTTGATATTGATTTTGCAACGTCACAATCTGTGCATTTAATGAAACAATTTGTGCGTTTAAATTTGAAATTGTTGTCAAATTTGCTTGATTAGTTGACTCTAACTGAGATGTAACAGTTTGCAGTGACGAAATTTGACTACGAAGACTTGTAATTTGCACATTTAAGTTAGAAATTTCTGAGTCCTTACTAGTCCCACTTATTTTCAATCTCTCAATTTCTTTTTCTTTCTGAGAAATTTGATTTTCATAATCGCTTATTTTTGTATTATTTTCTGCGATTGTTGAATTCAAAGTTTGCACTTGATTTTCATAATTTTTAACCTGCTCTTGAAGCCCAGATTTAGCACTTTCAAGTGAAGAAATATTTGCTTGCAAACTTTTATTTTCTTTTTGCAAATCATTATAATTGCTATTTGCTTTTGAATTTTCATCAATCAGTCTTGTTATCTCATCTCGATAACCATTAACCAATTCGTCATATTCGCTCTTATCTTTTAAAGCAGAATTATAGCCATCATCATACGCATTGTTTAAATCTTCCTGCGTGTAAAGGCCGCTGCCGCTCATTCCATCTTTCACTTGCTGCCAATTTAAAATGCCCCAAGTTAAAACAAAAGCAAAAGCACCAATAAAAACAAGACCAAATATAACACCTAAAATTTTCTTAGTTGTCATTTTTAATCACTCCTTTTAAAGAATTTTTAAAATTTTTAATCTGATACCATTGTCAGAAAAATACTGCTCAAAAAATCGAGATTGCTCAAGCCCGCTTTTTTGCTCGTTTCCAACAACAACCAAAGACAATGCCGTTTTGCTGCTTAAAAATTTCACTGAAATATTCAACTTGGCATTGCAAACAATATCACCATGAACATCGTAAAAATCCATGTTCATTACTGAAAAAACAGAGCCGGCAGAAATTTGAGAATCAGTAAGAACATAATCATTTAGTTCCACTTGATATTGATTTTTTGTTCCATCAAAATTGTCAACTTTCAAAAGGTCAATCTCAAAAGAATAGGTGTCAGAATCATCATAAATATCATGATAAAAAACAACACTTGAACTTGAATAATTGAAAGTTTCTTGACTAAACTTATTTGAAATATCGATTGAGCCATTTATATAACTTTCAGCAGTATATTCCTGATACAATTGAACTCCACAAAAACATCCTAAAGCAATAAGAATAAAACAAATTAAATATGAATACCATTTCATACAACCACCTCCAAATATTCATTGTTAAAAGAATCAGGGGCTTTATCAAATCCAATGCCGACAGAATGTTTTAAAGTCTGCAAATTGGAACCAAAAAGGCCTTTCTCTAAAATATGAAAAGTTTGAGGCTTGCCCAAAATAGTTAAAGTGTCAATTTCAAAATTCTCAAATCCATTGTAATCAATGCCAACAACATTATATTTATTTGATTTCATAAACTCAGAATCCAAATCAACAACAACATTAACTTTTGTTCGAGGCATATTTGCAAACATTTCTTTAAAGTCAATTCCAAGGCTCATGAAATAACCGTCATATATGGAACTATAACGATAAATTAAATCTTTTTCAGTCAAACTATAAACAACTCGCTCTTGCCAATAAGTCGTATCCACTTTGTCATTCAAATCATACTTTGAACTACACTGAATGCTTTTAAAAATGGATTGCGTGCTATTTCGAGCACCATTTTCATCGTAGTGAAATTTCATAACAGCATAATTTTTAATTATATCAGTGACATCATCGTCCAAAAACTTTTCACTTTCAGAATCATATTCTCTGACTGAAAACATCTCGCTTAAATCAACGGTTATATAATAATCGCCATAGCCAGCAGAATTTGACTCTATAGCCTCAAAAACACTTTCAAAAAGCATAGAATAAGTGTAATAACGATCTCTGCCAAAAATCCACCAACCAACTCGCACACTTTTATCAAGTTGAATTAAAAATGGACGATTGTCAATTTTAACAATAAACGCTTGATTTCTGTTAAGCCGAGAAGAAATATTTTGTCCAGACCAGGATATATGATCTGATGTATCATAATAGTAAAAATCGGGATAAACATATTTGTTTAACTCATCCATATTGGAAACTTTAACATTATAATTTTCCCAGTGACCAACATATTGCATTCCAGTTGAACGATATTCATTTTCTGTCAAATTATAGCCAGTAAAATAATTTAAATTTAACTCTTGCAGTTCAATTCCATTTTCTTTATCATTTGAATAATAATTGGCTTCCAGGAACCAACGCTCATCATATACATTCTTTTCTTCTTCACTTAAATCATCTTCCTTTTTAACATCAACTGCAAGTTGGTCAGCAATATTGTTCACACCAATAGTGACATCATTAACAAAAAAATGATAATAAATGAAAAGACCGCAAACTAAAATGGAAAAACAAGCAAGAAAAACCAAACAAATTTCACCGATTGTTTTTATTGCTTTCACATTCTCTCCTTTTAAAGCATGCCGTTCCAACCAAAGAAATCCAAGAAACCTGCAATAAAATTAAGCCCATCGCCAATCGCTCCAAAAACCCATGCAAGTGCACTTAAAATCCAAGTCCCGAATAAAACGGTCAAAACGGTAACTAAAATTACCCAAATTAAAATTTTCATTTTTTTCTCCTAGTTATAAAAAAGCACCAAATAAGATAGTCCGTCTTAGATGGTGCTTTTTAAATCTTAAATAACTGATTTCAAAAACGAACCCACAGCTTCGAGCTCTTCTGGTGCCTTTTGACCAATAGAACCGAACCACTGCGTGATTTGTTCACCAAAACCAATGCCATTAACTGCACTGCCAATGCAGATGACAAGGCAGGAAATGCCAACAGCAACTAACATTCCTAAAAGCACATACAAAACGGCTTTACAAATTTCGTTCATTTTACCTCCATAAATTATTTTTCAATAAGAGCAAACGCAAGTGGCTTATAAGATGTTTTGTCATTATATTGTGACATCTCATATTTCACATTTGCCCAATCACCAAACTTAACTTTTTCAAATGTTGCTTTATCGACTTTATATGTGCAACGAGTTCCGTTTGGAATACCAGTAATCTTATTAAAATCATCCTGGTCGCAGCTTATCACTTCAACTTGATATTCTTCATCACGTGCATCCCATTCTCTTCCGTCAAAACCTTTACGTGCCTCTCTTGCCTCAACATATTTTTTTGAGATAACCATTCCGAATTCTCTAATTGATTTTATAAAATTTGCCATTGTTCTTTACCTTTTTAACCTTTTAATTAAATTTAAAAAATTCATTTAAATATCAACTTAAACTATTGACCTTGTGCCAAGACACATTGTTTGGACTTACAGTTTTATTCAGTTCAAAACTCAACTCAAATAAGTTGAATTAAATTTTCTTTACAATAATTTTGAAAATTTAAAAGACTTGAATATTCAAAAATTTTAAATCCGCACAACTTGCAGAAACATCTATAAAGACTATACTCATCGTTAATCTTTCTTTGTCTTGCAATCTCTTTTTCTTCTACTTCACGTGTTTTTCGAACATTTTCTAAATCTTCAATTAAATAATTTTCATCAACTATCATAAAAAACTCCTTGAATTTGATTTATTTAAAGCAACTTCAACTATCGCATATGTGCCAAGACGCATTGCTTGGGCTTACAGTCGTATTCAGTTTTGGTTTGTCCAATTTCTTAGGCATAAACAACTCATGTAAAAACCGCAATAATCAGACAAAGGGGAGAAGACATCTGCAATTTTTTTTGCGACGTCGCAATTTTTTTAAAAAAGCGTTGACTTTTAAATTTGTTTGTGATAACATATCAACAGTTGCAAGAAATTGCATACCCGCCGATGTTTATTCCGGCATTGTCTCGAGTGGTTTAATCTCGAGATTTTTTATTTCTCAAAATTCTCAACTTTTCTTGATTTTGTTTTCCAGGTTTTGAGTGAAAAAGAACTTTATCACGAATTCTAGAGACATCTCTTTGAGAAACATCCATGTTTTTATGATTTTCTCGAAACTTACGATTAATCACAATAGGCTTTCCTTCGTCATCTTCAATCTCAACAAAATGTTTAAAATATGATTGACCCTGTTGATAATTTTTCAACCGAGTGCGATTAGCACCTCTTCTTGAAGACAGGGGCACAACGGCTAATTCGTTTCTTTCATTATTATCTATAACGACAACCGGCCTTTTTTTCTTTGAATTTGTCCGTTGTTTGCCCAAAAAATTGTCTTGCGTTGTCAATGTTCTTCCCCAAGGAACATATTTTTTTTGTTTCAAGAATCAACTCCTTTTATGATTTTGTTTTTTATCTTCCGTATCTAATACGGCCAAGCATTTTCCCAGCACAAGACAAATTTTGTTTTGTCTTTGGATAATACTTAGTAGTATCGGAAGAAATTCGACCACGAGAGTCGGACCTAACTTGCCTTACAGCAATTTTTGTCTTTGTCAAATAAACATCATTAGCCTGATTAAGTTTCCGACAAAAACTCTTTGCAGTTACGGCCTTGCGTCCTACTTTTCGTCGCATTACTCTTCTTGATGCCAAAAATCTCACCTCCTTTCCTAAAATCAATAACCGACTATCGACTTAAAAAATCGGCAAGACCTATTTCTTACCGATTTTTAAAAAACATATTGCAAAATAACAATCATTTATAAACTTAAATTTATATAAATACTTGACAAAGTGTTTCGTTTATGATAAAATCTTTGTTGCAGTATGAATTTTACTGTCCTTGCTCTTGAAGAGAGAGCCAAAAGTCCAAAAGGAGGTAAGAAGATGAACAAGTATGAGCTTATGTTTATCGTTGCCAGCGACGTTTCTGAAGAAAAACGTGAAGAACTGATTGCCAAACAAAAGGCATATGTTGAAGCACACAAGGGAAGCGTTGAGGGTGTCGAGAAAATTGGCATGAAGAAGCTTGCTTATCCAATCAACTTCAAAAATGAAGGATTCTATGTTTTGATGAACATCGTCCTTGCACCAAACGAAGTTGACGCAATGAGCAAACTGATGAACATCACCGATGGCATTGTGCGTCACATTTTTGTTAAAAAAATTGACAAATAATTGCTCCAAAAAGTGAAGTTGTGCCGACATTAAAATTGCAAAAAAAACGCGAAAAATGCGGCAAAAATGTCAAAAAAGCGAATTTATTTTCGCAATTGGACAACAAAATTATGCAACAAAAAAAGAGAAATTTTGAGAAAAAGATTGAGGAAAAATTATGAATAAAGTTATCTTGTTAGGAAATTTGACACGTGACCCAGAACTTCAAACAACAAACAGCGGAAAATCTGTTTGCCGTTTCGGGCTGGCTGTGCAAAGAAGATTCGCAAATTCAGATGGCGAAAGGGATGCTGATTTTTTCAACATCACTGTGTGGGGCGTTCCTGGTGAAAACGCACATAAATATCTGAAAAAAGGTTCAAAATGCGGTGTTTCAGGAAGAATCCAAATCGGCACATATGATGCTGCGGACGGCTCTAAACGCACATCCGTGGATATCATTGCTGACGAGATTGAATTTGTTGGTCCAAGAAACACTGGTGACGGCGAAGGTGCGACTTATCAGCAACAAGAAAGCCGTCCTGCTCCAAAAGCTAAGCAAACCGCTGAGCTTGAGGAAATTGATGACGAAAGTCTGCCATTTTAAAATATTTGAGCGGGAAAATTTCTCTGCTTAAAATGGCTAAAATGGGAAAATGGCCTTAAAAGGCTAGAAAATTTGACTGCCTAAAAGCGAAATGGAAATTTATAGGCTGAAAAATGCAAAAAAATGAAAAATTGAGTGAAAAACTCTTAAAAGGAATAAACAAAATGAGCGAAGTTGAAAATCAAGAGGTTGTCGAGAAGGTGGAAAAAGCACCAAAGACTGAGAATGCAGAACGCCCAGAAAGAGGAGAAAGACCTGCATCCAAAAAATTCCGCAAACCTGCAAAAAAGAAAGTTTGTGCTTTCTGCGTGGCTGGCGAAAAGACAATCGACTATAAAGATGTTGCAAAAATCAAAAAATACATCACAGAAAACGGCAAAATTTTGCCTAGACGCCAAACTGGTGTTTGCTCTTATCATCAAAGAGAACTTTCAAACGCCATCAAAAGAGCAAGAAACATGGCTCTTTTGCCATACATTGGCGAATAATTTTTGCAGTGTAAACTGCCAATTTTTGACAAACACGATTTGCGGCGTTTAAGCCAAAATTGCTGCTTGTTTTTGAAGAAAATTTTTAAAAAGGAGCAAAACCATGAAAGAAAGCATCCATCCAGACTATCATGAAGTGACAGTTGTTTGTGCTTGCGGAAACACTTTCAAGTCCGGCTCTTGTGTGAAGGGCGACACAATCAAGATTGATATCTGCAACAAATGCCACCCATTCTACACCGGCAAAAAGAAAGTTGTTGACAGCAGCGGAACTGTTGATAAGTTCAAGAAGAAATATGGCATGCAATAAGATGTTTTTTCATATTGCATTCATCAATATTATAAACAACAAAAAAGTGTTTAGAAACAGCTTTTATGTAATTTTTGTGCAATGAGAAAAACATTCTTGCGTCAAATGCGTCAATAAGAAATTGCATCAATCAGATGCATCGACGAAAACTGCATTGAAGAATCAATCAGAAAAAGTCCATGCACATATTATTTGCAAAACAAAATCGTGCCACACGCACGATTTTTTTATGCATCGCAAATTTCTTGATGTTTTGAATATACTTGACTTTGGACAGGCATTGGGGGTATATTTATAATAAGGATTTAGATTTAGTATGATTTATGCAATCGTGATATTGATAAACATAATCTTTTTTATTTTGTTGGGGCTGGGGATTTTTCTCGGATGGAAAAGAGGATTGAAATATGGTGCAGTTCACTGCGGCTTTGTTGTTATGAGCATTATTTTCGCTTTTGTCATTTCTGCACCAATTTCTAAGGCAATTCTTCGCATACCTGTTGCCACTGAAAATGGACAAGGCGTGACCCTAATGCAAAATCTTGCTCGCTTTTTGTCGGGTGCAATGCAATCCTCCGCAACTTTGGATTCGGGAATAACGGGCATTGCGGCAGTCATCGTGTTTGCTTTGGTTGTGATTGTTGTTTCGCTGCTGTGTTACATAGTTTTTGAAATAGGTTATCAGCTGCTTAAAAAATTTTATTTAAAAAAGCAGCAATGCTTCAAAAATAATGAAAAAACGAGAAATTATGGCATGATTTTTGGCTTTTTTGAGATGTTTGTCTTTACTGCTTTCCTCTTTATGCCGCTTACATCTCTCTTTGGTGCTGCGGGCAGTCTCTTAAACCAAGACAAAAATTCCTCCGTCGGCAGTTTTGTTAACGCCAACGTGCCGGCAACGATTGTTGAGGCATGCAATGTCTATAATGTCAGCCCTATGGCGAAGATAGTCACTCTTTGGGGGCTGGATGACTGCATCTATGACGGGTTTGCCAGCATTGGCACAAACATTTCATATAAAAATGATGTGCTTGGCACAATAAACAATCTCAGTGACGGGATTAACAACTTTGGCGAAAATGATTTTGCAGGTTTAAAAGAAAATCTTAACAATATTTTTGATTTACCATATCTGAAAAACAATCTCAATCGGGTGGTGAGCGAATTTATCGCAAACAAAGAAAAGTTTGTGACAAGTTTTGGGGACGGATATGACCTGCAAGAGGCACTTGCACAGACGCTTGATAATTTTGATGCAAAACTTCGGGACGCAAACTATTTTGTCGCTGACGTGACGAAGGCAAGCCTATCTAACATTGTTGACGGCTTGCAAATTGTCATGGAAAATGATGTGCTTAGCAAAGTTGCCGAAAGCAGTGCTTCTGCAAACTATGGTCCACTTATGACCTCGCAGTTTTTGCAAACTGTTGCTGATGCCATCGCGGAAATTGTGAAAATGCCTATTGCGGACGAAGTTTTTCCGGTTGTGAAATATGTGCTTACCACCATTCCGGCGTTGCTTAAAAATTATCTGGATTTAGACTGCCTCACATCGGCAGATGTTGCAAGACAGGAAATCAATCTCGCGTGCCAGAGCATTGTAGAGCTAGCAAAAATTGATGAGCAGGAGCACAGCACGCTTTTGCCGGCACTTATGCTTGGGAAAGGGGATTTTTATCAGGAACTGATAAATGCTTCGGGTGCGGAACACCGCTTTGAGGCACTTGCATCTTCCAAATGTTTGAGCCGCCTGATTCTTTCGACGTTCCACACGCTGGACAGAGCGGTCTCAAAACAGATTAAAGGCATAAATTCAGATATTTACATTAAAGACTCCGATTTTGCGTTTTCGATATCATATTTTGAAACAGTGGAAAACAAAAATGCCTTTATTGACCTGTTCGCTTCTCAGGTTGACGATTTTGTGACTGTTGCACAGTGCGTCAAGACAAACAGCGAGGAGCCAGACTTTCTCATCACCTTGACGGACATGCTGCAAGGGCAAATGGCAAAGCATTATCAAAACGGCAGCGTTGATTCTGTCTATAAAAACATGTTTTCCAACCTTATCAGATTTTTCAGTGGAGAAATTAAACAAAAAACTGGGGAACCGGCGTTTGAACAATGTGATGAATTCAACAGAAGAGTTGAAGAAGCGTTTGCAAAACTGAGTGAATATGCTTATCCAGTGCAGGACAAATATTATTTTCTTTCCTATTCTGAAATCTTGCAAGGACTTTATTGAGGAGGGCGTACATGAAAAAGATAACATTATTTTTGCTTGCAATTATGTTCTTTGTCCCAGTTTTTCTGCCAGGTTGCGGTGCAGGTGGGGAGATTGAAGGCATTTCGGTTGTCGCAAGTTGTGACAAGCAAAACATCTCCCTTCAAATTTCATCGCAAGAGGGCGGCGGGTCAGTTGACGTTGTCATGTTGAAGCCATATGAATATTTTCAAGGCGAAAAGGACCGCGGAATATACTACAACACTGATGAATGTGCACAGGGCGAGAAGGTGGGGCAATATTGCCTTGGGACAACGCAAACAATAAGCGTGGAGCGATATTCGCAAACAGGCGAGGACAAAATGTATAACAAATTTGTGCTGGCCTGTGACGGCAAATTGGTGGCTGGGCCATATTTTGTTACAGAAATCACTCCGAAACGGCATTATGACAGACCGCTGACAGTAATCACAAAAAAGGGAATAATCAATCAAAACAAACAAGAGGTCATCGACCTTGGCTGTGGCTGGACGGAAGACAACGTAATCATAAATTCAATAATTTATCCAAACGAGATTTATGAAAATGGGCAAATCAAGCCTCTTGACAACTCTAATTTGGGCAGTGCGGCCATTGAATTTGATTGCAATGGCAAGAAATATTATTTTCGCAAAAGCCTCATTCAATCCATTGACAAAGAGGTGAAATATTTCACCGACCAGAATGTCAACGTGGTCTTTATTTTGATTTGTGTGGCGTCAAGAGACCAACGTCAGTCGCCATATTTTATGACCTATCCTGGCGTGCGAGATTTTGACATTGAGGGCAATGGAAAAAGCAAGTGCTGGGCAATTAACACTGCAAACGAATATGGCCTTGGATACTTTTCGGCAGTGATGGAATTTTTGGCTATGAGATATTCATATAAAAACAACAGGCACGGGCATGTGGAGAGATTTGTCATCGGAAATGAAATTGATGCAAGTTGCTGGAACGCTGTGGACAATTATGATAAGGTTGAGCCACTGCCACTTGAAGACTATGTTGAAGAATACGCAAGAACTGTGCGAATCGCCGAGCAGGCAACAAAAAAATATTATAAAAACAACAAAGTTTTGCTCTCGCTTACACATTTTTGGAATGGTGCAAGCCCAGAACGCGGGTGCTATCAGCCAAAACAAATTCTGGACTATTTCAACAAAAAGGTGAAGGCACAAGGGAATTTTGACTGGGGCATGGCGGCACATCCATATGCGGTGGATTTGCTGGAATATAACTTTTTATATGAAGAAACAACAAAACGGCTTGTCACAAATGATATTGAAAACACCTATTGCATCACTTGGACAAACCTTGAACTTTTGGATGTCTATTTTAAGCAGGACGACTTGCTTTTCAATGGGCAGGTGCGGAAGGTGTATTTGACGGAAGGCGGTTGCCCAAGCGGGATTTATGGATTTGAAGAAATGGCGGAGCCATTGCAGGCGGCGGGCATTGCATACGCATATTATAAAGCCATGATGCTGGACTGCATTGATGCGTTCATTTATTACAAAATGACGGACTCCCCGTCAGGAGATGGGGCACCAAGTGCAACTTATGGGCTTTTCCAAGAGGATGGCAAAACAAAAAAATTGTCTTATGAACTTTTTCAATATCTGGACACACAATACACGTTTGATATTGCCGAGATTTATCTTAAATACGTCAAGGTGCGAAAAGGCAAAGATGTTTTAAGTTATGGCAATGGCTTTACGACTTACAAAGAGATTATGGACCTCTATGACAGCCCATACGACTTTGAAAATGAGTGGCAGGAAGAGAAAATGATTTTCAGAACTGCCACCGAAAAGCCGGGAATATTGAGTTAACAAAAACAGAGTAACAAAAAAACAGCGAAATGCTGTTTTTTTGTTTTGCCAATTTATTTAAATTTTAATTTGAAATGCTTCAAACTCAAATTGTTTTAACAATTTTGTTAGTCTTTTCAAATTGTTTCAACAAATCATCAGTCAAATGCTCTTCGGATGGTCTCAACAGGCTTCTGTTTGGAAACTTTGACGATTGGGATGGTTGCAGAGATTATTCCCACAGCCAAGCTCAGTGCAAAGATAATCAAGCATTGTCTTATGCCAAAAGTTGAAAGTGGGATGAACAAGTTGAGATAGTTGCACAAGAAGATGTTGACCATAAGTGAGCCAATTGCCGCAATAACTGTTGCTGCGACCGCATTGATAAGTGCGATGATGATGCTTTCAATGATGAAGATTTTCAAAATGTCAGAACCTTTTGCACCAAGAGCTCTCAAAATGCCAATTTCAGAATATTTATCCCGAATGCTTGTTGAAATGAAGTTTGAGAACATGATTATGCTGAAAAATGCGAAAATAGCAGAGCCAATAAGGAAAATCAAAGACAGGTTTTGGAAGAAATCTGGGTTTGCTTTAATCATCGAGAAGGCAAGGTTGACTGTCTCAAATGTCAGTCCTTGGGAACTGTAAAGCAGAGAACTTAGTTTGTTGATGTTTCCACCGCCAAGGTTGGTTGCAATGAGTTTGGAAAAACATCCTTGATTTTTGTCAATGCCGAGGTTGTCAAGAGTTTCTTCGCTGACCATAAAGCAGCTGCTTGTGGCATCGCTTACGCCGGCGTAGAAGCCAACAATTTTAAATTTGTTGTTTTTCACTGGAACTGTTTGCAATGTTGCAAAGTCGCCGCTAACGGAGGCATATTTTGTTGGGTCAAGTTTTGTCAAAGTGAGCGAGCGATTGAAAATGTCCGTCAAGGTTGGGGTTGTTTTATCGTGGTCGGTGTATATCAATTTAATCAATTCATGATAAACAGACGGGGAGTCGCTATCATTGTTGACAAGCAGGTCTTTGATTGCGTCAATTTTTTCTTCCGCCGAAGCACCTTTGTTTGTCAGCACTTGATTGTCGGTGCTGATTGTTTCAAGGTGAGAATTTACGGTGAGATAATTTGTGTAAGGATTGACTGGGTGTTGTTCAGGTGCAAGAGCATATTCTTGCCCAAGTTGTGCATACTCGCGGGCGTCATTCAGGACGATGTTTACCAAATCCTTATAGAAAGTTGTGTATTGTGTCACATCAATAAGCACTTCGTTGAGGCCAAGTGAGGTTTTTGCAGGGTCGAAGAACACGTGTGCTTCGTCAAGATTTTTAAGGTCGTCAAAGAGGAAGAATCTTGGAATTTCTTTTTCAACACTTTCGCCTGTGACAGTTGTTGTTTCTTCCCCGGCGGTTGAAGTTACGCTGAATGGTGTGTCCACTGCAAACTTAAAACGATATCCGGTGTTTTTATATTCTGTGGCTGTGTTGTAGGTCTGCAATGCGTGTTCTGCAAAGCCAGGTCGAGTGAACACATAGAGGAAATAGCCGTTTTGAATGTAGTTTTTAAATTCGTTCTGGTCAAGTTGGCTTGCTTCGTCAAATTTGTCAACTTCGTCTTCCGGTCTGCCAAGCAACTTGTTGAATTTTATGTTGATTGTGCCAGTTTTCACAATGCCGACAATTTTGTAGGATGTTTTTGTTGAAGATGTGCCAAGTTCAAGCGTGAGAGGTTTTTCTTCATTCACAAGTTCTGCGATGCTTGATGGATAAACTTCCTCTTCCTCATCGTTTGTATATTTATATCCCCAGTTGATAAGGCAGTTTGCATAATATTCAGAAATTGCAATTTCGTCATAGCCTTCACCTTCTTGCTCGCTTGGGAGCCTGCCATAAAGCATTTCAAAATCGTGTTTTTCAAGCTCTTCTTCATCAAATTCAACGGCACCGCTTATTGCTTTATAAAAATAATATTTGCTGATTTTCGCTGCTTGATTGTCACGTAGCTCGGTCGGGGTGGCGGCACCCATGTAATAGGATGAATAAACTCCGTTTATGGTGTAGTGTGACTGCTTTTCAATTTCGTCAATCAGTGCTTGATTGACATTTATGCTGTAATCTCTGCCATTTTCTTCAATAATCTTGCTTGTGAAAGTGATTGAAGGAGCAATGGATGCACTCAGGGTGTTGACCGCCAGCCGATGCTCGTCATAAATTGCCATAGAGTCAAACACGCCAAACACCGAGAACGAAATTGCACAAAGCAAAATTGTGATGACAAGGCGAATAACTTTTGTTTTCAATGCTCCGCCGCCCATGCGAAGAGTGGCGAGGAAACTCATACGAGTTTTGATGAATTCTGTGTTTGAATATTCTTTATGTATCTGCTTCTTCGTCTTTTTACGCTTTTTGCCGATATCGTCAGTAATTTGCAGGTCTTTGCCCTCAGCAACGGCCGTCTTGATTGTGTCAAGGTCTTTTGGAGAAAGTTTGGCGTTACGTTTGATGAGAAGCTGGTCCTTGCCTTTCGCAACCTTTTTGCGAGCCTTTTCATTCACTTCAAGCGTGATGTCACTTTCAACTTTTCCGTCAACGAGGTTAATTATTCTGTCTGCATATTTGTCTGCAAGGTCAAGGTCGTGCGAAACGATGATGACAAGTTTTTCTTTTGACAATTTTTTCAGCACATCCATAACTTGCAGCCCGTTTACGCTGTCAAGTGCCCCAGTAGGCTCGTCCGCCATGATGATTGATGGATTTTTGATGAGTGCACGGGCAATCGCCACGCGTTGACGCTGACCGCCGGACAATTCTTGTGGCTTTCTTTTCAAGACGTCATAGATGTCCACCTTTTTCAAAATCTCTGAGATTTGCTCATCGTCTTTCTGTTTGCCTTGAAGCTCTGTGGCAAGTGCCAAGTTTTGTTCAATCGTCAAAGAATCAAGCAGGTTGTATTCCTGAAATACAAAGCCGATGTAGGTGTTGCGATAACTGTCATAATCCGACTTTGTGAAAGATTTTGTGCTTTTGTCTTTGATGATGAGTTCACCCTGGTCAAAGTCGTCCAATCCGCCAATCACGTTCAACAGCGTTGTCTTGCCGGAGCCGCTTTTGCCGGTGATAAAGACCATCCCAGTTTCTTCAAAATAAAGGCTGAGGTTGTCAAGTGCCTTGACTTCTTGTGCCTTAGTCTTATAAACTTTGGTTATATTCTTCAGCTCTAACATAACATTCCCCTTTTGAATAAGATCAATAAATACTTTAAGTTATTTTTCACAAAAAGTCAAATAAATATTGAAAAAAATTTATTAAAAGAAAATTATTTAAAATTTTTTAAATTTAGAAAACAACTGAAACTTTTTCTCATTAGAAAACAACTGAAAAATTTTCCCAATTGGATAAACTAAATTTTTTTAAATAATTTGGAAATATTTCTTAAATAAAAAATAAAGCTATGAATAAATAAATTTAAATAAAAATCAAAATATAATTAATAGAAATCAAATTATAATAAAAACAATAAAAACAAAATAAATATGTCAAATTTTTAAATACAAAAAATGAGAAAAAAATTACAAACAAAAAATTTAAGCCATAAAAATTTTAAATTAAGAATTTAAACTAAGCACTCTAAATTAAGAGTTTTAAATAGAGAGATTTAAATTTAAAATTTTAAATAAAAAACAAAATAAACTAAAAAATTTTAAATAAATTTGTTGAAAAAAATATTTTTTTGCTGGACAAAATGCAAATAAATATGTATAATATGAAAGATTAAACTTTTAAGGAGAAGAATTATGAAGTCGGGATTCAAACATTTATGTCTGCTGCTGGCGTTGTTTGTGGGTGCTGGCACAATGATGACTGGCTGTGATTTTGATTTAAGTGCTCTTGAAGATTTAAACATTGGATTTGACGAAGAGGTCGTGGAAGAAGAGGACTATGTTTTCTCGCTCTCTGCAACACTTGACAAAATCACAATCAAACTTGACAACATAGGCTTTTTGGGCGAAGAAGGCACAATCGTTGCTTTGCAGCCTTTCCAATATTTCCGAAGTGAAGAACTCACCGGCGTGGCAACCGAGACGGAGGCGTCACCATTTGTCATCGGCACCTATGAGTGCGGCACAAGCCAAGAACTTGTGATTGACAGATATATGATTTTCTATCCAAACGCACCTCAAAACACGGCAAGCACGCTTGAAGGACAGAGCGTCAGCCCTTACACAGACGGCACGATACTTAAATATTATGTGTTGGACAGCAGAGACAACATCCTGGCGGGGCCAAAGTATTGCTCAGACTTTGATGCAATAAATGATTTTGAAGAGCCATATCCGGCAAAGAGCATCAAGGGCGTTATGTGCGAGGACACGACGGCATATATGAATTACATAACTGACCTGGGCTGCTCTTGGGTTCAACTTAACTATGTTATAAACAGCATTTTCATTCCAAATGAAGATTTTGACGGAAATGGAAGTGTCACAAGGGCAAGACAATATACTGAATATAAAAACGCGGCAAACCAACTTTGCATCAAGGACGAAGCAGTTAATGCAACATACGAAAATGTTGACTATATTGACTATAACGGCAGGAGATATTATTTCTCCCTGAATGCGGCACTTGGTTATGACAACACAATCAAGGCATATAATGCCAATAACATCAAAGTGACACTGATTCTTCTTACACAAAGATGGTGCACAAATCATTATCCTACACCATACATCACATATCCGGCACTTTTGCCTCAAACAGGCTTGACACCGGGCAAGGAAGGGCCATACATGCAGGTCAACACCTCAACTCTTGAAGGTGCAAACTACTGGGGTGCCTTTATGGAATTTTTGGCAAAACACTACACAGAAAGAGATGAAAACGGAAACTTTGTCAATGGTTTTGTGGACAACTATGTCATCGGCAATGAGGTTGACTATGCACAAGAGTGGAACGCCATTGTAACCGTTCATCAAGCACCATTGTCACTGGACAATTATCTTGTGGAATATGAACGCTGGATAAGAATTGCCAATCAATCCGTCAAAAAGTATTACAAAAACAGCACGATTTTGGTTTCTATCACACACAACTGGTATACCTCTTCCCTGAATGAATATACGCCAAAGAACATTTTGGATACTCTTGCAGCAAAGACTTTGGCGGAAGGCAACTATTTGTGGGGAATTGCATTGCACCCATATGGAGCCGACCTGCCAGTTGCAGACTATTGGAACAATGACACAAAAAATAAGGGCGAAAGCAAGGGCATGAACGGAACTTTGCTTACAAGCAAAATCACCTACACCAACCTTGAAGTGCTGCAACTCTATTTGGAACAAGAAGGAAAGCTTTGCAACGGGCAAATTCGTCCTGTTCACATAACAGAAGGCGGTGTCTGCGGACCTACAAACAACGCTGACGGCGAAATTCTGCAAGCGGCGGGCATTGCTTATGCATATTATAAATCTTCACAACTTTCATGCATAAAGTCATTGCAATATTATCGTTTTAGAGACCACCCTGCAGAAACCGCAGCCGGGCTTTACACAGGCATTATGTATGCTGACGGTGTGACGCTTAAAAAAGGATATTACATACTTAAATATATCGACAGCACTGACAGTTATATCGATGACATCATGTGCGAAGAACTCTCTGCTTTGGGATTGGGTCCAAACGGTTGCATAGGTCAAATTCACTGGACGTTTTTGGACCAACCGCAAGGCTACGGATTTGGCCGCAGCACTTGGCAAGAGCTGATGACAATTTTCCCAAGCCAATTTGATTGGTCGCAGCATTGGGATGAAAGTTTGATTTGGCCTGAAACTGCCAGACGAGAAATTGTCTAAAAGAAAGAATAGCAAAAAAAGACGACTGGAAAAGTCGTCTTTTTTGGTGTCCTCTGGCAGATTCGAACTGCCGACCTTCCCCTTAGGAGGGGGACGCTCTATCCAGCTGAGCTAAGAAGACATAAATGTTGTGAACTGTGGTCTGTGCAGTGGCTTTGTCACGAGTTACAGCATTTTGCGGTTGTCGTGGTGGACTTCAATATTATCCTGTTGTGAGGCTGTGGCTGCATGATGTTATGCTGTGGCCTGTTGTGAGGCTGTGGCTGCATGATGTTATGCTGTGGCGTGTTGCGGATTGCACTGATATGATTATATCACTCTTCAAAATTTTTTGCAAGGCTTTTTGTGCCTCGGCGAGGCGTTTTGTGCATTTATTTGCTGGGAGTGGAGATTATTGCATGCTGGTCTGCACAAAGAATAATGTGCATTGCGATAAAATTTGCTTCAAAGTGCTTTGCAATAAAATTTGCTTCAAAGTCTTTGCGATAAAATTTGCTTCAAAGTGCATTGCGATAAAATTTGCTGGCAAGTGCGTTACGATAATTGTGCGATAAAATAATGAAATATTGACTTAAAAATGTGCGAGGCTGCGGGGAATGTGAATTAGAACAACAATATATAAAAATTGTTGACAAAACAACAATTTTGGGTTCCAAAAAGGGCAACAATCTGCTTATGCAGCTGGCACTTAAATGCGGCATCGATTTTGATATGCCCTATGCCCTTGCATATTCGGGTTTCAGCGACGCGTTTCTGAAAAAATATCTCCAAGACAGCGAGAGTCTTTGGCGGGGACATGTTGACGTGGAGCAAATCCCGTCATATATGATTGGCAGCACAATTGGCACACATGTTGGTCCTGGGGCGATTGCGGTGGCATTTTTCGCGGCTGAAAATGTATGAGTGGCAAGAAAAAAACAAAAAAAATGAATAAATATTCAAAAATTGTTTGGTTTATACAAAAACTTGTGATATAATTTGTCATGTAAGAAGCAAAGACGGACTGGCAAGGTCTAGCAGCGTCTGCGAATGCGGACGGGCTGGGGTTGAACTGCGGGGCTGGCTGGCAAGGTTTAGGGCGAGAGGTGTTTGCTGACAAACAGCTTCGGACTGGCTGGACTTAAATATTGACAAAGGAGAAAATATTATGTGTTTTTTGTATATGTTTGATTTGTTGGACTTTGATTCTCAGGGGAAAGTTAGGGCAAGCAAGGGCGTTGAACTTGAAAAAGCACGTTCAAACTTTTTGTATCTTGTCAGCAAGTTCAATCAGGGGCTCTTGAAGGAAAAGGGGCTGCCTGTGCCGGCATTTTTCAAGGAAGAATTGGCTTCCGTGCTTGACAGCGTGGAGCAAGGCTGGGACTATGACGTTGCGAAAAAGAAGGTGTTTTCGCACTGCCTGCCGCAGGTTTCGCTGCTTGCGGGCCGCAGTGAAAAAGATGTTGTCGCTTCACTTGTGGAGACATGCTCGGTGGCGGAAGCGGAATTTGCCGACAAATTTAAGGACATCAAAAATCGCCTGCAACTGGAATATGTCATGACAATCACTTCGGGCAAAGTGTTCAACAAGGCGGAGGCTCTTCGCCGCGAGGAAATGACCAAAGAAAACAAGAGCAAACTTTTCCGCACCATCATCCAATACAATGCACTTGTCAACGCCACTGAAAAAGTTCGCACAAATGCATCGACCTTCTCTGCCACAAGCGTAGCAGAATAATTTTTGAAGCAATGAAAATTTGATAAAACTGAAAAAGTAACAATTTTTTCTGCAAACAACTTGTGAAATAACTTGAAGAAAAATTTCGCAATTTTAAAAGATAAAGAATTTAAAAATCTTAAAAAAGTAAAAACAGCCAAAATTGGCTGTTTTTGCTTGTTTTAGTTAAACTGTGGGATTTTTAGACTTTGATTTTAAAATCTAATTACTTATGTTATTTTTTATTTTGATATTTTTATATTTTTTTTAATAAATTTTAAGTTTAATTTTTTATATTTTTCTAATCTAATTTTAGTTTTGTAATTTAATTTTTTTATATTTTTTTGATATAATTTTAATTTTGGAAATTTAATTTTTCAATTTAGCGATTTCTAAATTTAATTCTTTAATTTTAATAAATTGCAGTTGATAAATTTTGCATTTACGCTTTTGTAAACTCTTGGATAATTTTGGTCAAATTGAGGTGAAATGCAGGTCGAATAGCACAAGAATAGTGGGCGTTAAAAGTGCCAGAGAGAGTCCATTTGCCAGTTTCATTCAAAAAGCAGACCGCACCATTGTTAGCACCGACGGTCCCGGATCGAAGCCAAGTCCAATGGTGGGCTAGATACGTTTCAGTGCTGCCTTTGCCCACATGCTTATTTGTATTGGCTAAACCACCCGATGATTTATCTACTTCTCTGTAATTAAGTGCTTTTTGAGACGCTGTAGCTCCCCATATGCCATTTGTAGTCTCGTTGCTACCAGTTTCAGAAAGAGATGGCAGCCAAAGATAATCGTTCTTCCATGTGTCATTGCCTTCTTTGCCAGCATAGTTTTCATAAAAATCATCATCTGGGACTTTATCTGGGCCTCCCCAATTTTGATTTGTGGGATTGTAAGTTGCACCAAATTGCTTTGCAGTTTGTCCACTTTCTTGCCAAGCTACATGTTCAGGCGTCACAAGAAATTTTGTTAAGCCAAATTTTTCCATCGTAAAGAGTGCAAACACATTGCTTTCGCTCTGTGAAGAGGTGGCATCGGCTGTGCCAGAAGTTACATACATGCCGCCATTGTTCAATATAACAGATCTAATATAAGATGTCCCATACATATTTGACCGATACGGTTCTGTTGATTCAGGTTTGCTTTTATACCAATTTGCGGACCAATCACCATATAATGCCCCGTCAATGAAGCCATAGTATTGCCCTTCATCCGCTTTTCTGTTTGCCCATGCGGGTTGCTGGTTGTCCACCAGCCAAAGGGTGAGGATGGTGTCGCCAGTTGTGGATTTGGAAAGATAGACTGGCGTCCACAAAAGGTCTCCAAGTTCGATGATTATCTCTGCGTCATAACTGTTGGCGGAGACGGAATAGCCGTCGGCGTTCGCTGTTTGCAGTTTGTTGTAGTTTGCAATGATGTCCGCAGATGTGGCAGTGTTGGTGGCAAGGTCAGTTATGGCGGTCATGTTGGAAATGTTGGCATTTGCGTCGCCAGAGACTTGTTGAAGGACTTTGTTGACGTTGTATTCATCAAAACTTTGGGAATATGGGTCAAACAGGTCGCCAACTGTTTCTTCCGCAGTGCCGTCCATGAAAATGTTGCACTTGCCGACGCCGCTGACGTCATTGTTTGGGTCGTCAATCGACACACGGATTCCAATGTCCAAAACTGATTTTTCGCTGCCTTGCGGGGTGACATAGAGATTTGTCAGTGCCGGCCTGATGCAGTGAAATTGTGCTGTCGCTTCGTCCGTGGTGGCACGGCTGTAAGAAGAATATCTGACTCGGATGTTGGCGTCCTCAAATCCGGTCACCTGAACCTGAACGCCGAAGCCATCCGTGGTGCTGAGGTTTTTGATTGTGTAGTGAAACTCAACATAATCGTCCGGCCCGTCAAGTTCTATTTTCGGCTTGGTGGTGAAGGACTTCTCAATGCCCGAGGCTTCTTTGCCAGAAAACTGCAAGTCCGCCCCAAGCGACTCACCGCCGCCAGAACCTTGGATGTATGCACCCGAAACAACCGCATACACGTTGCGGGCGGTGTAGCTGACAGTGAATGACGTCTTTACACTGCCAGTCAGTGCTGCCCAGGTGATGCCAATCGAAGCTCCCGCCAACAAAAGCAGCAGTGCAATAAAGCCGACTGTCTGCAAGATTTTTGTTTTTGTTGCAACTTTTTCAGCCATATCTATCTCCTTATGTTTCTTCTTCCAAATTCTCAGAAAACTTTCCAAATTTTTCCCTGATTGTGAAATTTGCTTTTTCAGGTTGTGTCCAGAGAATTCCCTAATTTGCTTTTCAGAATTTTTTTCAGACAATGCCAAATTGTTCTTTTCATGATTTCTCGTCCCGCGTTGTTGCAAGGCGAAAGACCTCATAATACTGATGTATTATCTCATATTTTAATTCATTTTGCAACATCTTGAAGCAAATTTTTTTAAAATTTCACTGCCCGAGGCAAAAATTCTTCATTATGTTGCCAATTTTCCCACTATTTCGCGGCTTGGGGCGAGATTTTTTTCTTCTTTTTTCAATTTTTTTAAATTTTTCACAGCTGGATTTTCTTTTTTCAGCTAATTTTTCAAAGCCAGCTTTCTTCTTTCCGCCAAATTTTTCAAGAATTTTTCTGTTAGGGAAGAAATTTTTCTCCTTTCCGCCAAATTTTTGAAAAATAAGCGGGCTTTTTCTTAAAAAATTGTTTCAAACACTTGACAAATCCTTTCAATTAGACTACAATAACAATGTCTTGCGTTTCAAGACGATTTTTATTGTTAGCCCCATGAAAATCGTTTTCTTTGAAACCATAGAAATTTATAGGAGAAAACATTTTTAAGGGAGAAATCATGAAAACTTACATGGCAAACGCAAACTCTGTTGAAAGAAAATGGTGGATTGTTGATGCAACAAACATGCCTCTTGGCCGTCTTGCATCTCAAGTTGCTGACCTTTTGACAGGAAAAAATAAGACCATCTACACTCCTCATGTTGACACGGGGGATTTTGTTGTGGTCATCAACAGCGACAAACTTGTCATCACCGGCAAGAAACTTGAAAAGAAAAAATCTCGCTGGCACACTGGCTATATCGGCGGACTGAAAGAAGTCGGATATGACACACTTATGGCAAATGCAAGCGACAAGGTGGTTGTTAAAGCGGTGAAAGGCATGCTTCCAAAAACAAGTCTTGGAAGAAAACAAATCACAAGACTGCATGTCTATAAGGGTGCTGAACATCAACAACAGGCACAAAATCCACAAGCAATTACTTTAAAGGGAGTTAGAGAATAATGGCTGAGAAGAAAATTAAAAGTTGCTCCATCGCAACAGGAAGAAGAAAAAGTGCAGTCGCACGCGTGCGTATGACAGCCGGCAACGGAAACATCACTGTTAACGGCAGAGAAGTTGGCGATTATCTTCAACGCGACACCCTGATTTTGATTGCCAAACAACCTCTCACCCTCACAAACACTGCTGACAAATTTGACATCGAAGTGAATGTCTCCGGCGGCGGAATTTCTGGGCAGGCAGGGGCAATTTGCCACGGCATCGCTCGTGAACTTGTGAAAATCAATCCACAATTTAAAAAGGATTTGAAAGATGCCGGGCTTCTCACTCGTGACGCAAGAGTGAAGGAAAGAAAGAAGTATGGCTTGAAAAAGGCCCGCAAGGCATCACAATTTTCAAAGAGATAAGAGGTTTGCCCTCTTTTCTTTTTTTTTCACTTTTCGCTTTGCCTGGTTTTTGCTTGACCCGATTTATATTCTTTACTTGACCTACTTTGAAATTTTCGCTCTTTTTTGAAAAACTACTAACTTTTTAGCAGAAAATTTCATTTCTTCGTCTTGAAGGGTGGGCTTGACGCATATCATACTATGTGAAAAAGGACAAACTTGGTTTTGGAACAAAACTTTGCTACGGCATCGGCAACTTGGGCTACGGCTCCACGGGACAGACTGTCAGCAGCATGATTATGTTTTTTGCCACAAGCGTGCTGGGACTGTCAGGGGCAGTGGTTGGTGCAACAATCGCCATCACCTCGCTGTGGGACGGTCTATCCGACCCGATTGTGGGATATCTATCCGACCGTACCAAAAGCAAATTTTTTGGGCGAAGGCTGGGACATATGCTGTTTGCCACATTCACTTTGGCACTCAACAATGTCTTGCTGTGGCTCTGCCCGGTGGGGGCACGCGACGGAGTTTTGATTGCGTGGCTTTTGGGATTCCTGCTTCTGCAAGAGACCTTCAACACCTTTTTTGCCACTCCGTATGCCGCACTCTGCATCGACATCGCCCCAGACTATAACGACCAAACAAAAATGCAGGGTTTTAAAACCGTATTTTATATCCTTGGCTTGATTTTGCCAAGCGTGCTGATGTATGCCTTCATGCCGGCGGGCAGCGGGCAGTTCAACCGCATGGGCTATGTTTGCATCGCGTGCGTCAATTCCGCTCTTGTGATTTTGTGCGGACTTATCACCATTTTTGGAACAAGAAAACGAGTGCGTTCCATGCCAAATTATGATGTTGCGATTGGCGAGGGACTGGGGCAAACAGCGGAGTCGAAGAAAGATTTCATTGCGTCCGTTTCGTCAAATTATGGCGTCAAAAAATTATCAACTGGCACCGCCCAAACATTTGGGCAAAATTCAAAAAATCGCGAAAAACACGGTTTTTTTGCAAAAAAATTGAAAGTTTTAAGTAAAAAGCATTCAAAAAATGTTGAAATGGCAGAGCATGAAAGAAGAAAAAATAATTCAGCAAAAAACGGCGTGACGAAAGGTGAAAAGAAGAAAAATCGTGGCAAATTTGGTGGCAGCTTTGGAAAAATCATGGCGGGATATGTTGACACGTTCAAAAAACCAAATTTCCGTGTGGTCATGGTGGGATATTCCGTCTGCCTCATCGCGTCAGTTTTTATCACATCAGTGGGAATGCATCTATTCACATTTTGCTTCAATTTTTCCAGCGTGCAAATTTCGTCGCTGATGATTTGCTTCTTTGGCGGAGCAATTCTTTCGCAAGTTTTGTGGGTGAATGTTGTCAAAAAATATGACAAAAAGCAAGCTCTCATTTTTGCTCTTTGCGTCATGCTTTTTGGCATAGCAATGACAAGCATAACATTTCTTTTCCGCCTCTATTCCACGCCTAATTGCATTTTCTGGTTCGTTTTGCCCTGCCTGTTTGTGTGCGGGGTGGGCTCGGGGGCACTTTACAGCCTGCCACACTCAATGTATGCTGACGTCATCACCATGGAGCAATATCAGACGGGCGAAAACAATTCTGGCAGATACACTGGCTATTACACTTTCACCTACAATTTCTCCAACTCCATTGCACTTTTGTTCATCGGCGTGTTGCTGGATTTGGTGAAATTTGACGGCAACGCCGCCACTCAATCGCTGGAAGTGCAGTCGGGGCTTGCTAAGATTGTATTTTTTGGAAGTGCCATCGCATTGACCATAGCCATTTTGGTTTTTTCAAAATATTCCATCAAAAGAAGCGACGTGCTGAAAGTGCAAATCAGTGCCAATGAAAAGGGCGGCAAAAAAACGTGAAATGTTGTTGAATGAAATTTGAAAAGTGAAATGCCATAAATTGACAAATTAAACTAGCGAAACTTTGCCAACCCATAAAAATGTGAAGTGTTAAAGCGTGAAAGCTATCTAGAAATGTGAAATGTTATAGCGTGGAAAGTTATAAATAGAATAATTCGCGGCAAAATACACACCATATTTTCATGAAAAATGTGAAAATTTTGGCAATTTTGATGTGTTTTTGTGCGATTTTCTCAGTTTATGGCTGCGGCGAAAGAGAATTGCCGTCTGCAAAAATCACCCGAGACGACGCCCGCACAGGCGGGACGTTGAGCTTTGTGTATGACAAAAACGAACGCACTGTCACCATCGGTGGAATGGGCGAGGTGGTGCAATATTCTGCCGCGGACGAGGCAAATGGGGTGGAAGAAGGCACGCGTGTGGGGCTGAAAATCACCGCTCCGGATGAGGATGTGGACCTTTCAAGTGCCACACTGGAAATGAATGGAGTGCATTATTCCTCGTCGGACTTTTTGGAAACAATAAACGGTCAAAAACAGCGTTTCTTTGAAATCCAACCGCTTGTCAGCGAGGACGATAAGAAAATTGAACTGAAAATTTGCTGGTCGGAAGGCACAAAAGAACAGACCTATCAAATCCTCATCGCCCCAGGCACAAAATTTATGACCAAGACTGGACAAGTTCAGGGCGAGGGGAAATAAATGCAAGAGTGAGTGCGACGCCGTCATCTGGGTTCGAATTGTGTGCTGACGCACACACGAACGCGATGCGTTCGCCGTCGGGGAAATATAAAAAAACTCAGCTGATGCTGAGTTTTTGGTGACCCCGACGGGATTCAACGATAAAGAAAATTTAAAATTTCTGTAAATGTTTTTGAGATGAGACGAAGCCCGTGATGACAAGGAGCACGAACTTGCACAGGTATGTGCAAGAGTGAGTGCGACGCCGTCATCTGGGTTCGAATTGTGTGCTGACGCACACACGAACGCGATGCGTTCGCCGTCGGGGAAATATAAAAAAACTCAGCTGACACTGAGTTTTTTGGTGACCCCGACGGGATTCGAACCCATGATACCGCCGTGAAAGGGCGGTGTCTTAACCGCTTGACCACGGGGCCAAAAATTTCAACAATGAAAGTATAAATCATTTTGGCCTTGATTGTCAAGTGTTTTTGCAAAAAATATTATTTTTTCCCACTCAAAATTTTGGCATCAGATATTCCACAGAATAGTGTGGAGCCTGGGAGTTTGACCTGACATACTGCCTGGCGATGGCACATGCATAAACATTTTGCACCTTTGGGTAAATCAGCCCGGCACAATAGCCGATGGTCGCACAGGTGGTGATGATGTCGTCCACAATCAGCACATTTTGTGACTTGGAGAGTTTGACGCGTTTAAGTTTGTATGTGCCCACCATGGCCTCGCGACGCTGGCGATAGCTTAGCGTTTTTTGAGCCTTGACATCTCGCGTCTTTTCAAAGCAAGAAAGCACCGGCTTTTGCAGAATTTTTCCAATTTCCTCTGCCAAAAGTTGCGATTGGTTAAACGAACGCTTTTTCAGTTTCTTTTCAGTCATTGGGATATATGTGATGACATCGATGTTTACGCCGTCCAGCCTGTCCGCAATCATTCGAGCAAATGACTTGGCTCGCCAACGCTGGTTGCTGTCTTTGAAGGCAAGGATTTTGCTCTTGACAACTCCATCGTATAAAAATGGGCAGAATGCCTTTTTGAAAAAGTGCTTGCCCTTCTGGCAAAAATCGCAGACGTTTGCTTCGCTTTCAATCGGCACGTCGCAAATTTGGCAGCGGTGACCATTGTTGAATGGCAAGGTCTTGGCACACTCGTCGCAGTATGGCCGCTCTTCAAAATTCGGTATGTCCGCCCCGCAAAAAACGCACTTCATGTTTTCGGGGAAGAAAAGTTGCGAAGCGAAGTTCTTGCTTGCCGTCCAAAATCGCGAAAGCCGAACTGAGAAACTTTTGCAAGCGGATTTGCTGTCTTTTTTCTTCATTTGCTTGTTCATCTCTTATATTATACAAAAATTTGATTTAAAAATCATGCAAAATTACGCAAAAATTTAAAATAATAGAAAAAAATATAATTAAAAATTTTTGAAAATTAAGTGTGAAAAGGAAAACAAAATTTTCCTGAAAAATAAAAATGCGAAAAAATTTAAAATTTATATTAAGTAAATTAAAAAAATAATTTACTTAATAATTTTTGAATTGCTCTGACTTTGAGTGATGTTTCAATCTATTTTTTTGTCAATAAAACACGGGAGGCTGGCGATTAAAGGAAGATATGTAAAAATGTTGAATAAAAAATTTAAAAAACATTTTTTTTTCGAATTTTGGTGAATTTAAAAAAAAATTTGAAAATTTTTATTTTTTTGTTGAAAATGTTTGGAAATATTTTTTTGTTGTGATATGATTTGTATGTAAATCAAATTTGACAAGAATATTCTTGCAAGAATTTGAAACAATAATTTAAAATTATTGGAGGAAATAATTATGAAATCTTTGTTTGGTATCACAACAAATTGGTCTGAGTTGTTAAAAAACTTAGAAAATTCTGGCGGCGGCGATTGGGGCTGGGTTCAGACACTTATGGGCGTCCTCTCAACTGTTTTGTGGGTTATTCTTGCACTTGTCGGGGCTGCGGGCGGAATTTACGCAGTTTATGTCGGCATCAAAATGGCAAGAGCGGATTCTGCCGAAGCACGTGAAGAAAACAAAAAACGTTTGATCAACCTGATCATCACCATTGTTGTTGTCATCGTTTTGATTATCTTCTTCAACACATTCTTGCCAATGATTATCGGTGCATTCACAGTAGACGGGGACATTGGATATAAAGTGCCGCCTGAGGGCAACGGCAATGCAGTTGCCACTGCAGCAAAAGTGCTTCTGCGTTTGCCTTGGTAAACACTGACTAAGAAATTTTGTCAAACTGAAATAAACTTGACATTCTAGATACATCTAAAATTCAATAAGACGTCATCAAAAAAACACCTTTCAAAAAGGTGTTTTTTCTTTGCATTTATTTTAAGCAAATTAATTTTTCTTTTTACTTTGCACTTTGAATTTTTTAAGCAAATTAATTATTTGTCATTCTGAGCGTAGCGAAGAATCTCTGCTGGACAGTGAGTTTAATTTTTGATTATCTCGTATCCGTCCTTGGTGTCTTTGATGGTGAAGCCAAGGCCTAGAATTTGCTGGCGAAGGGCGTCGGCAGTGGCGAAGTCGCGATTCTTCTTCGCTTGCCAGCGTTGCTGTGCCAAGGCCTTCACTTCTTCCGGCAGGGACTTTTCGTTTGAGTCCAAATTGATGCCCAGCACTTGATTGAATTTCAACAGGGTCTCATACACATTTTTGCTTCGCTCTTCCTTGAGCATTTTCAGTGTGCAGGCAATCGCTTTTGGCATGTTGAGGTCGTCGTTGATGCTTTCCAAAAATTCGTCCTCATATGGCTTGGTGTCCACAATGGCGGGGCCATTTTTATGTTCTTGTGCCAAGTTTTTGATGCTTTTGAGAGTGTTCTTTGCCATATCCAGAGCGTCAAAAGTGAAGTTTTGTTGCTTGGAATAGTGTGCCAAAAAGTAGAAGAAGCGGAAATCTTCTGCACTATATCCGCGTTCTTGCAGGTCGGAAAGACGATATATGTTGTTTAAACTTTTGCTCATCTTCCCGCCGTCAACTTGCAAAAATTCCAAATGCATCCACATTTTCACCACCTGGTGGCCATAGCGGCTGTCACTTTGGGCAATCTCATTCTCGTGATGGACAGGCTTGTGGTCAACGCCGCCGGTGTGGATGTCGATGCTCTGCCCCAAAAACTTGTCGCCAATTACGGAACACTCGATGTGCCAGCCTGGATAGCCCATTCCCCACGGGCTTTTCCACTGCATGATATGCTCTTTTGGAGCCTTCACCCACAGCACGAAATCATATGGCGTGTGCTTCTCTTCGTCCACGTCAATACGAGCCCCGGCAAGTTTCTCGTGGATGTCCATGCCGGAAAGTTTGCCATACTCGGCGTCTTTGGAGATGTCAAAATAAATCCCTTTGCTGGTCTCATATGCAAAGCCTTTGTCAAGCAAAGCCTGCACAAATTTTATCATTTCGTCAATCACGCTTGTGGCAGGGACGATATGCTCAGGAAGGTCAATGTTGAGTGCTTTGGCGTCCTGCATAAAGATGTCGGTGTAGAACTTGGCAATTTCCCACGGCGTTTTATGCTCGCGTGCACTGGCAACCAGCATTTTGTCTTCGCCCTCATCCGCATCGCTTGTCAGATGCCCAACGTCGGTGATGTTCATCACGCCGTCAAGGTGATAGCCGTTATATTTCAGCACGCGGCGGATGTTGTCCATGAAAAGATAGGCACGAAAATTGCCAATGTGAGGATAATAATACACCGTTGGGCCGCAGGAATACATCTTTACGGTCTTGTTTTCGTGGTAAGGCACTTCTTCTTTCTGACGTGTGAGGGAATTATAAAACTTAATCATGTTTTCTCCTTGCAGCTGTGGATGATTTTGAAACGTTTGTCGGATGATGTCCCGCCTGAAAAAGTGTTAAACCTGATTTTTGCATGCTTTTCAATTTTTCATCCACAAATGCGTTTTTAAGATTTTTCAAGTCAACAAGCGATGCGATTGATATATTTTCTCCTTAAGTTGTGCGATTGACTTATGTTTTTCTTTAAATTAGGCGATTGATTTATGTCATTAAGTGATTCGATTGTTTTATGTCTTTAAGTTATGCAAGTGTTTTGTTTTTCTTCTTTCTATGAATTATTTCCAAAATTTGCTTTTTTGGTCAAATTTTTTTGTTCAGGAAAGTGCAGAGCGTTTCCACTGCATGCTCAACTTCGGGCGAATGTTCGCTGAAAAAATCGGAAAGTTTTTTCATGAATGCGTCAAGCTCTTTTTGACCCTTTTCGGTGAGTGTCATAAGCCGACACCGCCGGTCAATCTCTCCCTGCCGAGCCTCCACCAGGCCTTCGTTTTCCAATTCCTTCGTCATGAGGGCGAAGTTGGATTTTTTGATGCCCAGCTTGTCGATAATCATGCTGACGGACAAATTTTGATATTGCGAGATGAAATATAACACCTTCATTTTAAGCAGGTTGTTTTGGGCGAAATGTTTCGTCAAATTTTCGGTCAGTGCTTCAATTTCCAGCAGTTTGTCAACGTTTTTCATACTTTCATATTATATAAAACACAAATTTTTTTTGCAACTTTTTTGTTGGCATTTCAGGAAAAAAAGTTATGGAAAAATAAAGGATGGCAAATCGCCAAATTTTGCTTGCTTTTCGGGGCGAAATTGGCTAAAATATTGAATATGGCTCTTTCTGGAATTATTGAGGATATTGTTTTTCGTAATGACGAAAATGGATACACTGTGGCACGGCTGGAACGCGATGAAAGTGTCGTCACCATTGCAGGCAAGTTTATTGACGTGCAAATTGGTGCCGAGGTGACACTGGAAGGCAAGTTTGAAAAGACAAAATATGGCGTGCAATATTCTTTTTCGTCCTATCAAATGTCCGCCCCGAAAAGTTTGGCGGGGATTGAAAAATATTTGGGCAGCGGGCTGATTCGCGGGGTGGGGCCCATCACCGCAAAAAAGATTGTTGAGCGTTTTGGCAAGGACACACTGGATGTGCTGGAATATTCTCCGCAAAAACTTTCGCAAATTGTCGGCATAAGCGAGAAAAAAGCGGTGGAAATTGGCTTTTCATTCAAAGAGCATCACGAAGTGCAAAACACCATCATCTATCTTCAAAATTTTCAAATCACCACCAATATGGCATTGAAGATATACAACATATATCGCGAAAGGACAGGCGAGATTGTCAAAAACAACCCCTATAAACTTGTGGAGGACGTGGACGGCATTGGATTCGTGACTGCCGACCGAATCGCCCAAAATGTTGGCATTCCAACAAATTCCATGTTTCGCGTGCGTGCGGGGCTGATTTATGTCCTGAAAACCTCTTGCGAGAAAAACGGCAACACGTTTTTGCCAAAGGTTATGCTTTTAAGCGAAGCAGCCAAGCAACTGGAACTGGACCTGGAAGAAAATGAAAGCGTGTTTTCTGAGGCTTTCGAAAGTTTGTGTGCGGACAAAACGGCGGTCACGGCATGGGTGGAAAATGCACATTCTGAGGACGGCTCGCGAATGGAAATTGTCATGCTTTCGAAATATTATTTCTATGAAAACTCCATTGCACAAAAACTTGTGTGGCTGAATTCTTGTCGGCAAAATGAGCAGTTTGACATCTCTCAGGAGATTTTGGCGTTTGAGCAGCAAAATCACATAACCTTTCATGAAGAGCAGAAAAATGCGATTGTTGGGGCGATAAACAACGGCGTGTTCGTCATCACCGGTGGGCCAGGAACGGGCAAAACAACCATCATCAAGTGCATATTGGAGATTTTGCGTGCTCAAAACAAAACTGTCAGCCTGTGTGCCCCAACCGGTCGTGCCGCCAAGCGAATGAGCGACAGCACAAATTGCGAGGCAAAAACCATTCACCGCCTTTTGGAAGTGAACGCTATGCAGGACGGCAACAGTTTTTTTGTGCATAACGAAAGCAACCCGCTGAAAACTGACTGTGTGATTGTGGACGAGGTGTCCATGGTGGACGCCCAACTGATGTGTGCACTTCTCAAAGCCATGCCGCGTGACTGCAAATTGATTTTGGTCGGCGATAAGGACCAGCTTCCAAGTGTGGGAGCGGGGAACGTTTTGGCGGACATTCTGCAAAGTGGAGTCATTTCTTTTTGTGCACTTTCAAAAATTTTTCGCCAGGACGAGAAAAGTTTAATCATCACCAACGCACACCTCATCAACGAGGGCAAAATGCCGATGATTGACAACACCAGTTTGGACTTTTTCTTTGAGAGTAAGGACGACCCGGAAATTATCAAAAACACCATTTTGGAACTTGTCACTCGTCGCTTGCCGAAATATTTGAACATGGATGCCAAACAAATCCAAGTCCTTGCACCGCTCAAAGCGGGGGTGTGCGGCATTGAAAACCTCAACAAGTGCCTGCAAGAGAGCATAAATCCGCCAAGCCCACAAAAACGACAACTGGAATTTGCCCGCATCATCTTCCGTGAGGGCGACAAGGTGATGCAGATGAGCAACAACTATGACCTTGCATGGAAAAAACATGGTCGCTTTGCAGATGAAGATGGGCAGGGCGTGTTCAACGGCGACATCGGCGTGGTGAACACCATAGACCCGCAAACGGGCGAGGTGATTGTGGAATTTGAAGATGGTCGAATCTGCAAATACACCCGGCTGGATTTGGGCGACCTCTCTCTTTCTTATGCCATCACCATTCACAAAAGTCAGGGCAGCGAGTTTGACGTCATCATCATCCCTGCCATTGCGGGTCCGAGCATCATTTTGACGCGAAATTTGATTTACACCGCTGTCACCCGTGCCAAGAAAATGGTGGTGATTGTGGGCGAGAAACAATATCTGCGGCGTATGGTTGCAAACAAATACACCGCCACAAGGTTCACAAATCTGAAAAGACTGCTGATTGAGGCAAATGATAAGGTGAAAAATTTGTTTGATTAATTTGTTTCAGCAAAACGGAAACTGGAAGTGGGACTTTTAATTGGAGACGGGCGTAGTTAATTGCAAAACAATGAAAAGTGTTGCGAAAAAGTCTGCGGCGTGTCGGTGCCGCAGCATGAATGTGAAGAAAATTAAAAAATCATAAAGAAGAAATTAAAAAAAAGTGCAATTTTGTTCTGCACTTTTTTGTGTTTTTAGACTATTTCTTTTTGCGAGATTGAGATTTTTTGACTTCCCCTGAATTGACCTTTCTCATGTCGTCAGCATTGACCTTTTTTGCGTCACTTTTTTTGGAATTTTTTACGTCCGCTTTATCCGATTGTTTTTCTTTAAATTTTGATGTAGCAGACGTTTCTGTTTTTGACGCGTCTTTTGATTTTAATGTGTTCTTTATCTTGGTTGTTTCTGTTGCGGCGGCTGGGGTTTCTTTCTTTGATTCATTCCCTGTTTTGGAGGTTCTTGCTTTTGTTGCTATGGCTTCTGCCAAGTCCGCTTTTGTCGCTTTTCTGTTTTTTGATTGTTCTTTTTGCTGGGCAGCTACATTGTCAGGCTGGGCATTTTCAAGCAGGTCAGATTTGTTTGCTGCGTCAGGCGAGGTGCCCTTTAACCTCTTCGTTCCGGCTGCACTGGCAGGCGAGGCGTTGCCATGGACATCCGTTCCGCTTGGCAAGGCATTTTTAGACATATTTGTTTCATTTGTCCCGTTTGACAAGGCGTTTTCAGGGGCATCAGATTTGTGTCGTCTGTATGGCTTGACATTTTGCCAAATTCTTGCCAAAACAAACGATTTTTGCTCCACGCCCATGGCAATCAGCTCTTGCTTACGGCGGAAATACCATTGTTTGAGATAGAAGCAGCAGACGACAATCAGGATGGAGCATAAAAGCAGCGTCAGCAATGTGACAATGACCGGGAAGGTGTATGCCGTCACAAGGAAAATTCTTCCAAGCCCAGCCAAGGCACTGACAATCAGCACGGCCGAAGCCCCCACGCAGGCGGCACGAAGCCAGTTCAGCGGCCAGCAAACCCATACAAGATTGATGAAGCCCACAAATGTCAAAAGCAGGGTGCAAAGGCTGGCAAATTCTTCTGCATTAAGTGTGACCGTTCTGTCATTAAGGATGACAAGCACCAGAATGTTGACAAACATCAAAAGGGCACACGGAATGGATTTTTTCAGGACCTGCGGAATGAAATTCCCGCGGATTATGTCGTTGTTTGGCTGGAATGTCAGGATGAAAGAAGGAATTCCGATGATGAACATTTCAAGCAACAAAATTTGTGCAGGCACAAATGGATAAGAGTTTGGAATAATCAGCGTAAACACGCAGAGCATGATTGTGAAAAGGGTTTTCATCAGATATAGCACCGAAGAACTTTGCACATTGTTGACAATTTGCCTGCCCTCTCGCACAATTGCCGGCAGGGCGGAAAAGTTGCTTTCCATCAGCACCAAATGCGAGATGTTGCGTGCCACTTCGCTGCCGTCTGCCATAGCAATGGAGCAGTTGGCTTCTTTAAGTGCCAGAGTGTCGTTCACGCCGTCGCCGGTCATTGCAACCACATTACCGGAAGTTTTCAGTGCCTTGATGATGGTGTGCTTTTGCTCCGGCGTGACACGGCCAAACACCGTAAATTTGTCCGCAATTTGTGCCACTTCTTGCAGGCTCATGTTTTCAAGTGAGACATATTTGTCGCAGTCGTCCACGCCGACGCGTTTGGCGATTCTGGACACTGTGAGGGCGTCGTCGCCCGAGATGATTTTAATTTTCACTTCGTTTTGTTTGAACCAGGCGATTGTTTCCACTGCGTCCTTGCGGATGTGGTCCTCCAACGCAAACAGTGCCAGCACCTTGCCCTTCTTGCCGGCAACTTTCTCGTTGTAGGCGGAGGTGTCCTCCACAAGCCCCATCACTCGCAGCCCCTGCTCGGCAAGGGAATTAATCTCGTTCTTTTGGGCGGAGGTGAGGTTGCATCTAATGAATGGCAATGCCCCAAGATAGTATGTTTTGCCGTTTTGCATCATCGTCACAGAAAATTTGCGAGAGGAAGAAAATTCAATCACCTCTTTCACATTTTTGGACGGCTCCTTGCCGAAATGTTCCACAAGAGCCAAACTGGTGGCGTTGGAAGTGGCTTGCGAGGCAAGAATTGTTTTCATAATTTTGCCGACCTGCTCTGGCTTTGTGCCTTCTTGCGGCAGAACCTGAACAACACGCATTGTGCCGTCCGTGATTGTGCCAGTTTTGTCTAGGCACAGAATGTTTGCACGGGCGAGCATTTCAATGGAGTATAAGTTTTTCACCAATGTCTTTTTGCGAGCAAGTTTAATCACCCCCACAGACAAGCCAACCGTGATGAGAAGATACATCCCTGCGGGAATCATTCCCGTCACAGCACCGCTGGTGTTGGTCACTGCCTGCTCGATGGTGGAGCTTGTCATTGTCATTTCTTTGATGAATGTCAAAACTCCAAGCGGAATGAGAATGACCAAAATCACCTTGATGAGGCTGTTGAGGTCTTTAAAAAGGTTGGAGGTTTGCGGTTTGAAGTCTTTTGTTGTCTCTGCGACTGTTTGGATGTAGTTGCTTTTGCCAACTTTGTCCACACGGGCGTAGCACTTGCCGGACACCAAAAAGCTCCCCGCCAAAAGGATGTCACCCACAACTTTTTTCACTGAATTACTTTCCCCAGTCAACAAACTTTCATTTGCCTCAACATTGCCATCCACAATGATGCAGTCCGCAGGAATTTGATTGCCATTTTCAAGCAAAATGATGTCGTCCAAAAGCAGGTCCTCGCCTCGAACTTCAACATCCAGGCCCATCCGCACTGCCTTAATTTTTGGGGTGGTGACCATGGACAATTTTTCCACTGTGATTTTTGCTTTAATTTCTTGAAAAATTGAGATGGCGGTGTTTGCAATGACCACCAGCAAAAACAGCAGGTTGGAGATTGGTGCATGCACGCAAATCAAGGCGATGGCAATGAAAAGCCAAATGCAGTTGAACACCGTGAAAATGTTTTTCATGAAAATTGTCAGGTATGAGTTTGAAGTGCGGATTTTGGTGTCGTTGACAAGTTTGTGCTCAATTCTTTCCGCCACTTGCTCCTCAGAAAGACCATGTTCCACATCTGTGGAATATCTGACAACTGGAATTTCCTGCAAAGTGGCAGCAGTTTTTTGCTTTTTTAATTTCTTCATCTTCCATCCCATTTTTTGTGCATTTTTAGTTTGTGTGTTTTTTGCGTTCTATTTTGCGTGTTCAGCCATAGCAATAATCGCGACAAATTTCTTTAAGCAATTTTAAAATATTTTTTCCGAAAAAGTCAAATTTTTTCTTAATTGAATTTGACTTTTTATTTTAATTTATTTTAACATATATTTAAAGTGCCAACTTTGCCAATTTTTTCTTGTGATTTTTCACGTCGCAAAAAAATGTTGGTGGAAAAATCGGAGGAGTGTGTATGTTCATTGAAGTGTCCGAAAATCTGAAAAAGTTATCCAAATTTTTTCCAGAACATTTGTTTGTTGTGGGCGGCTATGTGCGAAATCAACTTTTGGGGCTGCCAGCCACAGATGTGGACATTTGCAGTGCCGTGGACGCGGAGGAAGTTGCTCGGCGACTTGACGGAAGCGAATTTGAGGTGAAAGTCAAAAATTTGAAGTTTGGCTCTTTGGCAATTTCAACGGGAGAGCAGTGCTTTGAATACACCGCTTTTCGCAAAGAAGAATATCCTGCCGGCGGAAACCACGCTCCGGTCAAGGTGTCGCGAACGGACAAAATTGAAGAAGACGCTTTGCGTCGGGACTTCACCATCAACGCAATATATTACAACATCAACAAAGACATTTGCGTGGACTTCCATCATGGGCTTATGGACCTGAACGACAAGATTATCCGTGCCATAGGTGCACCAGACAAACTTTTTGAAAATGACGGAGAGCGAATTTTGCGGATGGTGCGTTTTTGCGGAGAACTGGGCTTTAAAATTGACAAAAACACCTTTCTTGCCGCTGCCAAGCACATCAAAAACGTGCAGGATTTGCATGGCTCTCGCAAACTTTTGGAGTTGGAGCGAATTTTGCAGTGCCAAACCAAATATGCCGTCAAGGGGGCCAGTGTCAAGCATGCCCTTGCCCTTTTGAATAAACTGGAAATTTGGCAATATTTTGGGCTTAAGAAAAAACTGAAATATCGCAACGTCTTCCGCACCGACGAAAAATTTTTGGGGCTTTTGATTGACATTGTTGACAGCGAAAAGCCAGAATGTTTGCAGGCTTTTTTGGAAAATTTTTTGCACGAACAGTTTGGGATTGCTCCGTCGGCAACAAAAAACGTGTTTGTGCCGCTTGCCGGCTATTATGACGCCATTGCGGGCATGGAAAACAAGGAATATTTTGACAAATATTTTGAGCATTGGCAAGAAATTTGTCCGCTTCTTGCCTGCAAGTCTAAGCGACTGCAACAAAAATACAATTTTTTCTATCAATATTCCATCAATCACTGAAATTTGCGAAAATCAGCGTAATTTTCGTGAATTTTTAGAATTTTTTTAACAAAAAAATGAAGTTTTTCGAAAATATTGAAATTTTCTTATCATCTCTATTTAATGAAAATTTTTATAATAACGAATTTTCATGATAACACGAAATAATTTCAAAAAATGTGCTGCATGCGTGCAACATATTTTTTTTCATATTCCGCATAATAGTGACATGAAAAAACATGAAAAAGAAAACTCTGTGAAAGAGAACAAGACAAAAAATGTCGCAAAACTAAAAGAGAAAAAAACAAAAGTCGTCGCAAGGCAAAAAGAGAGGATGGAAAAAGGCGGCATCGCAAAGCAGAAGGTTGAAAAGACAAATCCCGAGGCGAAAAAGAAGGAAAAAACATCAAAAAAAGGCTCAAAAGGCGGGTTTTGGTGGTTTTTTGGCGTTTCCGCGATGGCGGTGGGGTTGTTGCTTGTGTGTCAGTTTTTCTTCGAAAGCCCGCTTTCTGGTAATGAAAAGTTTTATGAAAACACTCATATCAATGGCATTGACGTGGGCGGGATGAGCGTGGCGGAGGCAGAAAATGTTGTGCTGACGGACATGCTTAACAGCCGCAAAGAGATTGAAATTGAACTTGTCAGTGGCGATAAGAGTTGGGTGCTGGAAGGCAATGATTTTGAAGTTTCCAACAAAATTCAGCCAAAAATCAAGGAACTTTCCAAAATTGGCAGAGAAGGAAATTTCTTCCAAAATCTTTTTAAGGCCAAGGAAATGGAAGAAAATGGTCGTGATTTTGTGGTGTCCTACACTTCTGTGCTGGCAGATATTGACGAAAAACTTGACGAAATTGTGGCAGAGGTTGAGCATGAAAGCCGCCCGGCAAGCCTTGTTTTTCAGCCGAATGGAAATGAGCCTTTCTCGGTCGATATGGGGCAAAACACCGTTTTGGTCAATCGCGACAAACTGCGTAAAGACATTGACGACGCCCTGATGGCATCAAAAAAGGTGACGATTGAAATTCCAATCATCGAAATTGAAAATCAGATTGATGTTGAGGCGTTGAAAAACAGCGTGGGGCTGAGAAGCCAGTTCTCAACTTCATATGCGTCTTCCTCCGCTGCACGCAAAAACAATGTCAAAAGGGCGATTGAAAGCTTCAACGGTATGATTGTTCAGCCTGGGCAGACAATTTCTTTCAACGAAACAACCGGCCCTCGCACCGAGGAGCATGGCTATCAAAACGCCCACATAATTGTTGGCGGAGTGTATGTGGACGGCGTTGGCGGCGGCGTTTGCCAGGCATCCACAACGCTGTATAATGCCCTCCTATTGGCGGATGTGGAAATTTTGTCAGTCAATCATCACACATTGCCGGCATCATATGTGCCGCTTTCGTTTGATGCCATGGTTTCGGGAGGATACAGCGACTTGGTGTTTAAAAACACTTTGGAAAATCCAATTTTCATCCGCACAACTGCCGATAACGAGAAAATTTCTGTGGAAGTTTATGGACAGAAATTGGATGAGGGCGTGCAAATCAAGCGTCGTGCAGAACTTGTGAAAGTCTTGCCGCACAACGGCGACAAAATTGTGGCGGACACCAAGGGGGAATTTTCGGACAAAATCTTGTATAAGGGGGAATATTATCGCCTGAAATATCCGCGAGAGGGATATGAAAGCAAGGGCTATTTGCAATATTATAAAGATGGGCAACTGGTGGAAGAAAAAGAGATTCGTCACGACTTTTATCCTCCTCAGGATGGCGTGGTGATGGAAGGCGTGTGTGTTGCGGCAGATGGCATGAGCATCCCTGCCAGCGATGTGAAAATCATCAATCCGCAAAAAGTGACCACGATGACGGAGGAAAATGTGCGAAACAAACTTGAAAAACTCAGTCCAAGTGAATATAATCCATAACAAGTTTCAAAAATATCTTTTTTGCAAAATAAAATATCTTTCCCAAGATAAATGCCTTCTGCAAAATATATATCCTTAATAAAATATCTTCTCTTAGAAAAATGCAAAACAAATGTTTTCTGTGAAAAAATGCCTTTTGCAGGAGAACTATCTTTTTGCAAAATTTCTTGCAAAATTTTATCAAAATTCGTTTGTTAATGAAAACAATTTCGAATTCTTGCAAAGAATTGTAAATTAATTTTTTTAGACAAAGACGCTTATGAAAATATTATTCACTTTTTGCCTCTTTTTCTTGGAAAAACGCAGGAAATTGAATATAATATAACTTGAATGGAAGAGAAAAAGAAAGCACAAAACATCTCGCAGGGCGAAACGCAGGTGAAAGATATGCCGTTGAAGAAAAAACTTCTTCGCACTTTTTTGGTATGCCTTGCCTTTTGTGCCTTCTTTGGCGTGCTTTTTGTGATTTTGTATTACACCGGGGCGTGGGATTTTTTGAAGGACCGCGAAAAGGTGCAAAATTGGATTGCCTCTCTTGGCTTTTGGGGGCTTTTCATTTTTGTCGCACTGCAGTTTTTGCAGGTCACTTTTCTGCCGCTGCCTTCCACAATCACAACGCTTGCTGGGGTGTATGTCTTTGGCCCCCTTAAAGCCGCACTTCTCAGCCTTGCCGGAGTGATTTTGGGCAGCGTGTTTGCGTTTTTCTTGGGCAGGGTGTTTGGCAAAAAATTGGTGGAATTTATGGTTGGCAAGGACACATGCGAAAAGTGGACGAAATTCTTGACCGATGCGAAATATTCTTTCTTCATCATGATGGTGTTGCCGGTGTTCCCGGATGATGTGCTTTGCCTCGTTGCGGGGCTAACCGACATGAGTTGGACTT
Organism: uncultured Clostridia bacterium; assembly: GCA_947625515.1. GTDB lineage: Bacteria > Bacillota > Clostridia > Christensenellales > UBA1242 > Caccovivens. The sequence continues at coordinate 14,916 of CANQOO010000002.1, read as the reverse complement.
TTTTTGTGGTGACAAACCTTATTTCACGGCCGATAGGCATTTTCACCACTTGCTATCTTGGCAGCGGAGAACTTATTCCATATCACGGCTGGGGGCTGGGCGTATGGGCGGTGATTGTGGTGGTTGTGGCGGTGCTTATCTATCTTTCTTACAGATATCGTGACCAAATTGAAAATTTTATGCGAAAAACTTTCCGCACACGCAAGAAACAGGCGGAGGCCGAAGGGGCGATTGAGGTGCAAGTTCAGTCAACCAAAACTGCAGAGCAAAAACCGCAAAAAGATGCAAAAACACGCCAAAATCGCCAATTTGAGAGAAAGAAAAATGTAACACCAAACACAATTTCGGAACCTGCAAACGAAAAAACGAAAACAAATTCGGAAAATTCAAACGAAAAACCTAAGAAGCAAAACTAAAATCCAAAGAAACAAAATGAAAAAGCCGAAAAGTTAAGCGAAAAGGCGGGAAAGCCAGATAAACATATTTAGAAGCTAAATAATAAAGCGGAAAATTCAATTCAAAATCAAAAAAAACAAAATAAAAACATAAAGAGTTAAGAAATATTTTAAATTATCAGTCTTTTTTGATTAGAAGAAACATCCCCTCTTTGATTTGTCTTGGGCTGATGCCGTTGTCAAGCAAGATTTTTGTGCTGTCAACGTGATATTTCTCGGATAAAATACGCAAATTTTCCCCTTTTTCCACCTGATGATATGGAAATGAAATTTTCTTAATCATTTTTCCTCCACTTTCATTTTTCCGCTTTTTTTGCAGATTTTTTGAAAAAATTGCCACTTTTTGCTGTGATTTTCTTCAATTTTTGCCAATTTGTCTTTTTCAGAAATTATTGTATTTTCCATTTTTGCATGCTTCTTTTCATTTTTTTCTTTTTCAGAATTTTTTGCAATTTTAGCATGTTTTACTTTCGAAAAATTTTTCGCAGTTTTTTCTTTCCCAAAGTTTTTGCCCTTTTTGAAACTCTCTTTAAATTTGACCAAATATACTGAAAAATTGATGACGTCAAACATCACGCACAGCAGAGTGAAAAGGCTCATGCCCACCGCACAAGAGATGCACAGGTTGAAAAAGATTGGTATGACATACGACAAAAGCGAACTCACAAAAGAAGTGATTGCCATGGTTGGGACGCAGAAAAGAATCATTAGCAGCAAATTTCGCTTGACATCAATCTTGATGCCAAGTTTTTTTCGGAGCATCAGGATGTTTAAAAGTGCAGTGATAAGGCTGGAAGAGCCCATCCCAACAATCAGGGCGTTGATGCCGATAAATCTTGGCAAAATCAGGGCGGAGAGAAAAAGGAAAACGCCGCCGCAGATGTAGTTTAAAAATGACTTCACTTCCAGACCCACAGAGTTGAGAATGGCAGACGTGATGTTTGTCAGCCCCATCGGAATCATTATCCAGGCGGAATATTGAAGCAGTTTTCCGCTGAGTGGCTCGTTGTAGATGAAGGTGCCAAGTTTGTCGCCAATCGCCATAAAGTATGGCACAATCAGAAAGGAAACAAAAAGTGCAAAAATCACGCTTGACGACACTCGCCGCTGGATATGGTCGCTGTCATTTTGCACCATTGCCATGGAAATGTCTGGCACAAGGGCGGTGGCAAGCGAACCAATCAGTGAGGACGGCAAATACAAAAATGGCAGAGTCATGCCGATTGCGATGCCATACAGCGACATTGCCTGGGAAGATGTGTAGCCTGCCAGCATAAGTTGTGCGGGCAGAATGAGGGCGATGAGCGGCTGCACAAAACTGCCGGCAACGCGGACGCCGGTGATTGGTGCGGATTGGCGGATTACTTTGCGATATATCTTCGATGGCTTGCCCATTTTTCCGCCATAGAAAAAATAGAGAAGCACCACAAAAATTGACGAAACGAAGCAAGAAAATGTGAAACTCCATGCCACCGACATGGCGTTTTGCAGGGCAGTCATTCCGGACGCCAGCACCAGCACGCAAACCACAATTTTCACCACTTGTTCCAAAAGTTCGCTGACGCAAAGCCCAAAATAGTTGTCATTTCCCCACATCGCACCGCGAAAAACGCTGTATATGGCAGAAAAAACAAGAGATGGCAGCAGAATTATCAAAATGTTCATGCAGTTTTGGTCGGTGAAAAGATTGGCAAAAAGCCCGCGGAAGAGGAAAATCACGAGGCATAAAATCACGCTGACCAAAAGCCCCACAATGGCACTTGATGTGACCAGCGTGCCCATTGCTTTGCGGTCGGAACTGACGCGAAATGATGCCGTCATGCGGGAGATAATCAGCGTAAATCCGCTGGAAACAAGCGTGAGCAGCACCATGAAAACGGAGAGTGCGACTTGATACATCCCAAGTGCCTCCGCCCCGATTGTGCGAGAAAGATAAATGCGGAAAAAGAATCCAAGCATCCGCGTCAGGAGCGTGAAGAGTGTGATTGTGACCACGTTTTTGAAAATGGATTTCATATACAAAAATATATGAGCAAACATTTTTAAATAGTCGAATCTTGTCCAAATTGCAAGAGAAATGTGTTTCAGTGGTGATTTTGCCTGCTTAAATTTCGCGAACTTTGCCAACCTAAATTTTGTAAACTTGACTACTTAAAGCATAAAATCACACGAAAATGCTTCTGAGGATGTGGAAAATAAAATCAACAATTTGATGCTTATCGGCTTTATCATAAGTCAAGCAAAATTATCGGATTTTTGATAAACTTTTAATAAAGTGAACAAGGAGCAAAAAATGGATAGTTTTGGGGAAAGACTTAAAATGTTGAGAACTGAAAACAACATATCGCAAAATAAACTTGCGAAAAATTTAAATATAAGCCAATCGAACATCTCCGTGTGGGAGGCGGGAGAGCAGTATCCGTCTGCAGAGAATCTTATTGTGCTTGCCAAGTATTTCAAATGCTCGGTGGATTATCTTCTGGGCTTGGAGGATTAGGATTTTGGTGAAATAAATTTTTGCGATAGCATTTTAAAATTCAAAAAATAATGACTAACGAATTTTTAGAATGTCATACAGGATAAAAAATGGAAAGTTTTGCTAAAAGATTAAAATTGTTAAGGCAGGAGTGCAATTTTTCGCAACATCAACTTGCGAAAGAGATTCACATTTCGCAATCAAGAATTTCTGCGTGGGAAATGGGGCTTTATATGCCGTCTGCAGAGAATCTTATTGTGCTTGCCAAATATTTCAAATGCTCGGTGGATTATCTTCTGGGCTTGGAAGATTGACGCGAGGACTTGCAAGATGTCAGGAAGGGCATTTTGTGAAATATTTTTTGAAGTTCATTTTTGTTAAGAGAAGAATTTTTGCAGGATGTTTTATGAATCCAATTTAAAGGAAAATATTAAAAAATGTCAAAAAAGTGGCAAAAAAGCGTGTTTTTTGATATTTTTTTTATTTTTGCAAAAGATAATGGCATGTTGACCATTGTTTTTCGAGCCATCATAATTTATGTTGTGGTGCTGTTTTTGTATCGACTTATGGGCAAGCGGCAGCTGGGCGAAATGCAGCCGTTTGAACTTGTTTTGACGCTTATTATTGCCGACCTTGCCACCATTCCAATGGCGGAGGTGTCCGTGCCTGTTTTGCACGGCATAATTCCGCTGCTCACTTTGGTGGTGTTGCATTTTGTGTTGGCATTTTTGTGCAAGTTGAGCGAAAAATTTTCGCAGTTTGTCAGCGGTAAGCCAGTGATTGTGATTAACCCAAAAGGGATTGACTATAAAGCCCTCAAAAATTTGGACATCTCTGTGGACGATGTATTTGAAGCGTTGCGAGGAAGTGGATATTTCAAGATTGAGCAGGTGCAATATGCAATCATGGAGACAAACGGCAAAATGAGCGTCCTGCCAAAAAGCAATTTCGCCCCGCTCACTGTGCAGGACATGAAATTGCAGGTGGAAAAAAGCACCATTCCAATCAACATCATCAACGAAGGAAAAATTGTGAAGGATAATCTTGGAATTGCCAAATTGGACGAATCCACAATCCAAAAAATTCTCAAAAAAGCCAATGTCAAACGTGTAAAAGATGTGCTTCTCTTGACGGTGGATAAAGCGGGGGCAGTTTATCTGCAAAAATATCACGAAAAATATGTCACAATGAACATTTCACCCCTTGGGGAGGTGGAAGAATGACAAAGTGGCTGTGGTTTAAGTTGGTGGCAGTGCTGGCACTTGTTGGCGTGATTGTTGGGGTGTGCTTTTTGGAAGATAGAATGGTGAAGGATGCCCTTGGGGAAGTCAACACCAGATGCTATGAAATTGAAACTGCCATTCAAGAAAATGGCGGAATTGTCAATGGGGAAGTGGCAAGTTTGGTGGACAATTTGGAGTATGAGTGGTTTAAAAAGGAATCCGGGCTTTGCTTTTTGGTAAATCACAAAAACACCGAACAACTTGGCGTGGAAATTGTTCGACTTAAAACATACATTGATGAGGAAGAGGAAATTGAATTTTATGTGTCCCTAAATATCATCAAAAATTATGTTGAAACTTTCCAACATTTCATGGGTGCAGGTGTGGAAAATATATTATAATTTTGGTGCAAGATGTGATTATTGATGTGGCTCAACAATATTTGATTATTTTTAAAAAACACAAAAAAACACGGTTTTTTGCCGAGTTTTTTGTTTTTTAAGTTGTTTTGCAATTTTTTATTTAAATTTCGCATTGTTTTTGTTTCACATCATTTTTGCTTGAATTTGCCTTTAAATTTGCCTGAAACTGCATTTATTATTTATACTTTACTTAATTTAGCATTAAAATTATAATCGCATTTTTGCATTTAAATTAGCAAATTTACCAAACTTTTTGTTCTTTTCTTTTCATGACAAACATAATCACAAGTGCAATCACAAGCAGCACAAAAAGTGATATGCCCACAAGCAACAAAATGAGCCACAGCGAACTTTTTTGCTCTTCTTTGATGGTGGAAAGTCCGGTGGTGGAAACTCTTAAAATTTCTTGATTGTCGTAGTCTTTGATTATGCAATAGGCTGTCCAGATGCCCTCAATTTCTTTTGAGTCCAGGACGAAACTGGTGCCATTTTGTTTGTAGTAACTCTGCCACAAAACAACATTGTGTGTCAGTGAGGAGTCAAGGTTTTTCATTTGATTTGTCAAAACATAGTCAACCTTATCCAATCCTGTGCCATACGCCACCCAAGTGATTCGGTCTGGTCGCACATATCTGAGGGCATTTTCGTCGGACAGGGAGAGGTTGAAAACATTCATAAGCCCGTTGGAACTTGAAACATAATACAAAATTTCCATGTCGGAATGGTCTTGCACAATTTCTTTAATGTTGGTGTCCGGAAAAACTGCCACATAGATGGAGTCGCCAAGAGCGATGTCCTTAAACTCTCCATTCACCATTTGGCTGTAAACAAAATCAAATTTATATAGTCCAAAATCGTGACCATTAAAATTTCGTGGGATTGAGGAATTGCTGGTTGATTTGTCTATGTTGTAATAAAGGTCCAAAATTGTGAAGTCGCCCACCAGGCCTTCATATAATTTTTCGGTTGTGCCGTTTAGATGTGATTGCAGTTTGTCATCTGCGGCGTATGTCACCAAAAATTTATATTCTCCGCCGCTCATATTTGAAGAGTTTGCCGTGAAATGAAAATCAAGGCGTTCAAGCTGCCTCCAATCAAAGCAAAAGTAGGAAATTTTTCCGCTTTCGTCAGTCTGAACGCGATATGCAAGGTCGTCATTTTGACGGTTGATGGCCGTCATTGTCATAGAAAAATTTGCATCGGTTCGCGTCACCTCTGCCGATTCTTCCGCGAAAGCTATCCCAGGCGGCGTCAACGGCAGTGCAGCCAACAGCAGCAACACAAAACATGCCATAAGCACAAAAATGTTCTTAAATTTGCACAGTTTCATGAAAGTATTTTATCACAACCGAAAAAATTTTAAAAAAGATTTCGCATAAAATGTTTCTTTCTTGACAAAAAAAATCTCAATTTATATAATATTCACATGGAAATTGAAGAAAAAATTGAAGAAGAAATTGCCGCCATTGCCGCAACAGAAGTGGCAGAGAGTGAGACGGAGGTTGCTCAGCCAAAGCGGGCTGAGGCTAAAATGGCCAATCCATTGGATTTTTTGGAAGAACCACAAACGCTTACTTGTGCAAAAAACAGCGAGTGGGTGAAAGAAGAAACGCTTGTGATAATCCTCCGCACGGACGGGAAAATTTCGTCCGATTTTGAGTTGTGCGGCAAAAAAATGATTGAATGGGTGGAGCTTGCCACATCTTTTTGCAAGCATAAAATAATTGCTCAGCCAAGTGAAGAGGACTTTTTGCAAACAGTAAAGCGTGAAGGCGAGGGATTTTCTTATGTCGCAGTTTTTTACAGCGACACGCCGATGCTGGAAAAATCCACTTTCTTGGAGATTATGGACCACTTCTCCAAAAACCGCATGAATGTGCTGAAACTTAAACGCGGATATGTTTTTCGCGGCGAGTTTTTGCAGAACGCCAAGATGATTTTGTCCACCCAGGTGGAGGATTTCGGTCGCGACGATTTTGTGGCTGTGGACAACGCTCAAAGTGCGGCACTGGCGTTTAAGATGCTCAACAGACGCATTTTGGGCTATCACAAGTCCCGCGGAGTGATGCTTTTTGGAGAAAACACAATTTTCGTGGATGCCGATGTGGAAATTGAAGAAGGGGTGGTCATCCATCCAAACAACATCCTAAAAGGCCAGACGGTGATTGAAAAAGGCGTGATTTTGGAAAGTGGCAATGTGATTGAAAACAGCATTGTTTGCGAAAACGCCGTTGTTGGGCAGAGCGTTCTGAAAAACAGTAAGGTTGGCGTTGGCAAAAAGGTGGGGCCATTTGAAAAACTTGTCGGGAGGGAAATTTGACATGGTGATTGTTGTTGGGCTGGGAAACCCCGAAAAAAGTTATGAAGGCACTTTTCACAATATCGGCTTTGAAGTGGTGGACGCGTTTGCAAAAAAGCACGACATCCAAATTTCCAAAAACAAATTTAAAGCCCTTGTTGGCGAAGGCGTGATTGACGGTGAAAAAGTTATGCTGGTCAAGCCGCTCACCTACATGAATTTGAGCGGTGAAAGCGTGGTGCTTGCCAAAGAGAAAAACAAGGACGCACGCATCTTGGTGGTGGTGGATGACATAGACTTGCCGCGTGGCGAGGTGCGATATAGAGAACGCGGCTCGGCTGGCACGCACAACGGGCTTCGCAGTATTGTTGCACACATTGGGCAAGAATTTGAGCGGCTTAAAGTGGGCATTGGCAGAGATATCTCAATGGACCTTGCCGACTTTGTCCTTTCCAAATTTGATAGACAAGAATTTGACCCAATCATTGAAAAAGCTGTGCAAAAACTGGAATCGTTGATTTAATTATGAAAAAACGCAAAAAAAGCGGCTTTTTTGCAAAAAAATAAGAAATGAAGTGACTGCATGGAAAAATTTATTGAGTTTTTGAAAACAAAAAATTTGCCCAACAAAAAAAGTTTGGGAGGTTTTTTTGTTGGCGAAAAAACTCTTTGGCTTGCCATGCAAGAAAAGTTTGTTTTGCTTTGCGGCGATTTCGTGACGGCAAGCAAACTGAAAAGAGGGCTTGCTCAATGCAACAAAAAAGTGGAGATTATTTCCTGCGGAAGGGAAAATGAGGACGAGCATGATGTCAATCTTTTTGCTTTTGCACAAAATGTGGGGCTTTTCCTCGACGGACAGATTGATGGGCTGATTTTTTTGCCTTCATCTCTGTCGTGCAAATTTGACCTAGATTTTTTGAGGCAAAAATTTGAAATTTCGGTGGGCATGCAAATTGAAATTGACGTGCTTTGCCAAAACCTTGTGGAGTTTGGCTTCGAGCGTGTGGACTATGTCAGTGCGTTTGGGCAGTTTGCGGTGCGTGGCGATGTGGTGGATGTGTTTTGCGAGCAGGACAGCCCGCTTAGGATTGAGTTCTTTGATGACGAAATTGAGAAAATCATCAACTTCGATTTTTCCAATATGAAAACACTAAAAACGTGCGAAAAAGCCGCATTTTCGCCGATTTTTTTGAAATTTGGAAAAAATTCCGTGCTTGACATTTGCCCAAATGTTGTCGTTGATGAGCCGGCAAAAATTGAAAACGAGTGCATCATTTTGGAGAAGGGACGAGAAGAATTTGAGTGGCACAAAAAAGATTTATTTTTAAATTTTTCCAGCATTGACCTTTCAAAAGCGGTTGTTTTTTTCAACACTTTGGATTGTGCGTTTGAAAACAAAACTGTGGGGCAGAAAAGTTACATCACCGACTTTCTTGGGCTAAAACGAGACATTCAGATGTTCACTCAATCTGGCAACACTGTCTTTTTGTTTGCCGGGGAATTTCTGGAAATCTTGCAGGAATTTTTGACTACAAATTCCATAGCTTTTCAGCGTCTGGACGACTTTTTGCTTGACCAAGAAACAAAGGCGGAGAAAAAAACATCGGCGGCACGCGTTGTGCTTTGTGCCGAGCATTTTTCGGTGTCGTTCAGTTTTCTTGACAAGGGCATCATTGGCATCGGCACGGACGACATGTATAAGTCCGCAAAAGTGGATTTCCGCAGTGGAAAGCAGAACTTTTCTTATCTTCCAAAGGTGGGCGATTTTGTGGTTCACGCTTTTTATGGGGTGGGAAGGTGCCAAAACATTGTGCGGATGAAACTTTCTCATTTCGAGAAGGATTATTTTGTTTTGGAATATAAAAACGGGGCACTTTTATATCTTCCAACTGAGCAGGCAAATTTGCTGACTGCTTACATTGGTGGGGAAAATCCAAAACTGAACGCTCTTGGCTCTTCGGAGTGGACCAAGCTGAAACAAAAAGTGAAGGCGGACCTTAAAGAAATTGCCGTCACACTTGCAAAGATATATAAAGAGCGTGAGCAGAAAAAAGGCTTTGCTTTTTCGCGAGATGAAGACCTGGAAAAACAATTTTCGGACGCGTGCCCATTTGATTTGACCGCCGACCAAGCACAAGCGGTGCAAGATGTGGATGCGGACATGGAAAGCAACAAAATCATGGACAGGCTGATTTGCGGCGATGTCGGCTTTGGCAAAACTGAGGTGGCTTTTCGTGCCATTTTTAAGGCAGTTTACAACGGCAAGCAAGTGGCTTTTCTTTGCCCAACAACCATTCTTTCCGAGCAGCACTTCCGCTCTTGCCAAACGCGTTTTGACGGCTTTGGGCTGAGAATTGCCGTGCTTAATCGCTTCAAAAGTGCCAAAGAAACTCAAGAAATTTATCGCAAAGTGGAACGCGGCGAAGTGGACATTTTGGTCGGGACGCACAAGATTTTGAATGTGAATTTGCACTTCAAAGACCTTGGGCTGCTTGTTTTGGACGAAGAACAACGCTTTGGGGTGAAAGATAAAGAAAAAATCAAAAAAATCAAAACGGATGTGGATGTGCTGACGCTTTCCGCAACGCCAATTCCGAGGACGCTGCATATGTCGCTTTCCGGCATTCGCGACATTTCTGTCATCGCCACGCCGCCAAAAGACAGATTGCCCATCCAGACATATGTCACGCAATACAGTGACGACCTTCTTCGGGATGTCACCGCAAGAGAACTTTCCCGCGGGGGCAAGGCCCTTGTGCTTTTCAACCGTGTGGCGGAGATTGAACACTTCCGTGCTCGCGTGAGCGAACTTCTGCCAAATGCACGCATCGGCGTGGCACACGGGCAGATGGAGGAGAGAGAACTTGCCCGCGTTATTGCCGATTTATATGACGACAAATTCAATGTCCTCATTTCCACAACGCTGATTGAAAACGGGATTGACTTGCCGACACTCAACACCCTGTTTGTTGTGGACTGCGACATGCTGGGACTGGGGCAACTATATCAAATTCGTGGCAGAATTGGCAGGTCGGACAAACTTGCATACGCATATCTAACGTACAACGGCGGCAAGGTGCTGACCGAAGAGGCATACAAGCGTTTGGAGGCCATCAAAGAATTTCGTGAACTTGGCAGCGGCTTTAAAATTGCCATGCGAGACCTTGAAATTCGCGGGGCGGGCAACATTTTGGGCAAGGAGCAGCACGGGCATATGCAGAAAGTGGGCTATGATATGTATGTCCGCCTTCTGGAAGAAGTCACGCGTGAGGTGGCTGGCGAAAAGACTGCGGCGGAGAAGGAAATTAAAATGGAACTTGTCCTGGACGCTTTCATCAGTGAACAATACATTCCTTCGCAAGACGAACGCATCATCTATTACAGCCGCATTTCAAAAATTGCTTCCCAAGGCGAGTTTGCTCAAACGATAAACTCGCTGAAAGAGCAATATGGCGACATGCCACGTGAAGTGGAAAATTTGTGCCGCATTGCCTACCTGAAAAATTTGGCAAGCAACTTCAATGTCAAGAAAATCGTCATCAATTCCAGCGACTGCAATGTGCATCTTTATAAATCCGAGCAGGTGATTGATGAAAGATTGTCGAAAATTAGCGGATTTTATGATGCACGTTTAAAATTTGAAGAAACACCAATCCTAAAACTGAATTTTACGGGCAAAGTGATTGACAAGGTGAAAAAACTGACTGAGATGTTTGAAAAAGCCTTGCAAATGTGAAAATCCCACGCAAGGCAGGCGTTTTTAAGATTTTTGGGGAGCTTTTAACTTTTTGAGGACTTTTGGGAGCATTTGAGAGTTTTTTTGTAGTGCGTTTAGATGGACGCGGACTGGCTTTTGCCACAGAAAAAGCTTGCTTTTCAAAAAAAAGTGACCTGCTCTGCAAAAATTTTTGGTCTTTTGCTTGAAATTTGTTGCGGATTGTGATAAAATGGCAAAGATTGATTTTAACTATTGAAATTACGGAGATTTACTGTGAAAAAAAGAAATTATTTTGCTTTAATTTTGTGTTTGGTTGTTTGCCTTTCGGTGGTGACAGGCTGCAACCTTATCACACGCAATGACAAGGCATATTTTGAGGCCATTGTTTGCACCATCGACTATGCTGACGGCACAAAAGACGAAATCACGAAAAGAGAACTGCTGACCGCTTACAACAGCTATGGCTATAACTATGAGCAAAACTATGGCCAAACGCGGCAAGAGGCCATCAAAACAACTTTGGACACGGTTGTCAATCAGCATCTGACCATCAAGGCTGTGCGTGACCACTATCAAGACAATTTGTTTAATGGCAGAGAAACAACCTATCTTTGGGATTCAACATATAATTCTATCTATTCCAATTTGAAGTCCTATTATGAAGATGTGACCGGCGAGCATTCTTCTTCATCCAGCGATGCCACTGACACAAAATATGGATATTCTCCATATGAGAAGCAAGTCTATTTGGACGAAGTCGAAGTGACAAACAAGTTCCCGAAGCCAAAAATTGACGCAGGCGGAAAGGTTGAGAAAGACGAAAATGGCAAAGTTGTGTATGAAACAGACGGCGAAGGCAACATCGTGTATGAAACAAAAACTGAAATCAAACTGATTCTCAAAACATATCAAACTGCTTCAACAATCCGCGACGGGAATGACCCACAATATGCCGAAAGAACTGTGCCTACCGCAAACGGCGAGGTGCTGAATCTAGAAAGCAAGACGGGAGAATCGCAAGAATATTTCTATCAATGCATCTCCAAACTCTTCACTGGAAAAGACAAAGAATCCAACGCCTGGAAGAGTGCGTTCAACAAATATCTTGCGGACGTGAAAGAAAATTACACTTACATCAATTTCAAAAACGATAAAGAATGCTTCTTGTTTGAAGTGAATCGCGTGTATGAAATTGTGCGAGATAACTATCTTGTGGAAAAATATAGCGTCATCTACAACGCTCAGCAACAAAACGACTCCAATCTTGCCACAGTCACAGTTGGCGACGTTTTGGATTACTACGCATCAAAAGTCAGAGCGGATTATGAAACCTATCGCAATGACCGCCCAGGCTTCGACAGCCAAATTTTGACAAACGTTTCGGATATGGACTATATTTACAGCGGGCAGGACGAAACAAATTTCTTCTATGTTGGCTATGTCAAGATGGAGTTTGACGAAGCACAACAGGCTGCATATGACGCTGCACAAAAGCTTACCGGCTCGCGTAAAGACGCTGCTCTTAAAAAAGTGTATGACGGCATGTATGCCACCAAACGCGACGACAAGGGCGAAAAGAGCGACGAGAAAGTTTTCGCCGGAGATTTGAAAGCGGCCATTGAAAAAGAACTTGCAAAATATTCTTATTTGGATAAGACTGCTGCTGATGCGGCAGGCATGAGTGAAGAGGAAAGACAAAATCACAATGCCCAAATTGCCACTCGCAAAGCGGCAGCGTTCAGAGATTTCATGTTTGCTTACAGTGATGATGAAGCCACAAAAAATGCCGAATATGCCACAGTTTTGGGCGTAAATAGCAAAGGCGAGGCGGTTCTGCCAAGTGCGTTCAGTCAAAGCGAGGATGCGGCTGAAAAGATTGAGGCCCTCTACAACGGCGGAAACGCTGAAATTGGCGACCTTTCTGCCCTGGTGAAAGGCAGCGACGGGATGTATTTGTTCTTCTTTGCGGGCGACGTTAACAATGTTTTTGCAGTGGGGGATGACTTCTCTGTAGCAACCAAAGACGAAAACATTAAAGTGCTGGCGGCAACAAAACTGAACATCTTCTCCAACAAGACATATCTTGACAAATTGTATGAAGAACTCAAAGCCGACAAATTCACTGTGTTCCAAAACATGAACATCCAAAACTTGCGTGCAAACCTTGCGACAAAAATTGTGGCTGTTGAGAACAATTATAAGGATTTATATTAATTTTCTGGCTCTTGTTTGTTTGACAAGAGCCTTTTTCTTTTGATATACTTAAAGTCATGAAAGCGAAAAAAGAGGATGCTGACAAGCAAAATCTGGACATGCAGGTGACTTGGGGGCAAACTGTCGCCATCGAAACGCCGCAGGCAATCTCCAAGCAGGAGAAGCATGAAACCTCCTCCAAAAAGGCTGGGCAGGAAGCTGCTCCCCAAGCGGCAAAATCCGCTGCAAAGAGGACAAAAACTGCTTCCAAAATCGCGGAGCAAAAAGCTGCCTCCAAAAAGCCCGCTGCTGTGTCAAAAAGAACTCAGCCAGCGACAGCCTTGGAAATCGTGGAGCAAGAAGTCGTTTCCAAAAAAGGTGAGGCAGAGGCGGTGTCAAAAATGACGGAGCCAGCGGAAGCCACAAAAACTGCGATGCCAGAGGATGCGTCCAAGAAGGAAGAGCCTGAAAAGGTGATTGACAAACGGCAATCTCTTTTTTTGCATCCTTTGAAACTTTTCAAGGCGAAACGCAGCAAACGTTTGGCGGAAATTGAAAACGCAAAACTTTCTGCTGAACAGAACAAACTTGTCAAAGAAAAGGTGGAGGAGGCAAGCAAAGAGGTCTCTAAGTCCAGCAGCAAAAAGACAAAAATCAAAAATATTTTGTTTTTCATCTTCAACTTGGCACTTGTTGCGGGGATTTTGATTTGGAACGTGATGACGACGGACGATTTTTCCGCATTGGATGTTTCCAAGGTCAGCCTTCTTAACTTTCTTTACGTGTTGCTGTTCTTGGCAGTGATTGTGATTTTGGACGTGATGTCCGTGCACCGTATGATTTATCGTAAAACAATGCGAAGCAGGTGGAAGACGTCATATAAGGCACTGGGCGTCATGAGATATTATGATGCCGTCACGCCAATGTCGTCCGGCGGGCAGGCGTTTATGGTCACCTACCTCACCGCACGCGATATCCCTGGCTCCACGTCACTTTCTATCCCAATTTCCAAACTTTTGTTCCAGAACATTTCGTGGATAACCATCACGGGCGTGTGTTTGGTGCTGTCGTTTGCCCGCGACATGGGCTCGCTTGTTTCGGCAGCCAGCATAATTGGCTTTATTTTGGCACTTGGCATGGTGCTTTTCATCATGTTTGTTTCCTTTTCCAAAAAGCTGGGCAACAAACTTGTCTCTTGGGGCGTCAAACTGTGTGCCAAAATGCACATTGTGAAAAACTATGATAAAACCTACGCAAAGGTCAAGAACTTTGTGGAGGACTATCAAAACATCATGAAGGAATATAGCCACGCCAAGTTTGATGTGTTCATCCAACTTGTGCTGCACGCTGCACGCTCAGTCTGCCTATTTTCCATTCCGTATTTCATCTACAAAATCTTCCCATTCGAGGAGGCGGCGGGCTATCCAATGGGCGACTATGGCACTTTCTTCATTTACACCGCCATGATTGACCTTGCGTCCAGCTTCATTCCGCTGCCGGGCGGCACGGGCATGAACGAAATCACCTTCTCCTTCCTGTTCTCGTCCTATCTTGGCGGAAACACCTTCTGGGCACTTCTTCTTTGGCGATTCTGCTCCTATTATTTCTATCTTCTTCAAGGCATTGGAATTTTGGCATATGACACCGTGTATGGCAACAGAAAATATCGCTGGGTGAAAAAATGCCGCGAGTTGCAGGATGAGAGCCAGGAATTCAGAAAAATCCAAATTGACAACTTCCGCCGGCAGCGAAACAATCGCCGCAAAAAAATGGCGGACAAAAGTGGAGGTTGACCCCTCCATTTTTTATCGTCTAATTCAAGACAAGCCCGAATTGCTGAAAAGATTTTTAAGTCATGTTTTGTGAAAAATCTTTCTGCTCGCGGAGACTTTACAAAAATTGTTTTCCAGAATAAACAATTTTTTTAAAAATCAAAAATTTTTTTTAAGAATTCAAAAATTTGGCAGAAACGGGGCAAAAAGGGGCAAAAGGTGGTGAAAATGGGCAATTTTTGCTTAAATTTGACCAAAAAAGGGCAAAAATTTAAAAAAAATGAAAAATTTTTAAAAAATTTTTGCAAATCACTTGACAAAAATCCCCCCCCCCGCTAAAATGGGGGTAGGTGTTCAA
>CANQOO010000001.1 GCA_947625515.1 uncultured Clostridia bacterium | reverse complement strand
TATGACGCAGAAATACTCATTGAACTTGGCGGACTTATTTGGACTCCGGTGTATCTTTCCCAAGATGACCAAGAAAACGACATCCTCACCCTCTGGCTTGCGGACAACCAGCAAGATGTTTGGTCAAGCAGAAAAAGAGATGAAGGCGAATATTATGGTTTCTTAAATGGTGCGCTTTACAGCGACTGGGCATCCAACTGGCATCAAGCAGCCTATGGGGGTAACAGTCTTATTTCCGATATGTATGGGAAAAGCTACATGCGTGCGGTGACACTGAACAATGGCGGGCAATACAGCCATGGCACAACATCCATTAATCCCTCACAAGTAACTTTACAAGAAGCAG
This sequence comes from uncultured Clostridia bacterium, assembly GCA_947625515.1. Lineage (GTDB taxonomy): Bacteria > Bacillota > Clostridia > Christensenellales > UBA1242 > Caccovivens. Next base: position 306,237 of record CANQOO010000001.1, on the reverse strand, counting down.
AACAAAGCGAATCTAACCCATTTGCAATGTTCACAATGGACAAGTTTGGCCTTACAGAATTTTTAGTCACCCCAGTGCATGTTTCCTGGCAAGAGAGCGGTCAAAGTGCAAAGAATCAAGGTGTAGCATCATATGACCTATCAAATGAAAATTGGGCGAATAACAAAGACCAAGTACCAGATACGGACTTTAAACCATTTGGTATGAACTATGCGGGCATAAATGGCAACGATGCATGGAAAAACGATTATCTCTGGCTTCCATCCTTAACAGAAACAGGATATGATAACGATAGCCACATAGGCATGTGGAAAACAACAACCAATCAAAGAAAACTTATAAATTCCGACACCGGTGATAGCGATTTGGGCAATGTTGGCTCAGCCAACAGCACCGGAGGCACCTACAACAATTCCTGGCTCCGTACCACCTACCACTACCGGGCGACCGGTGGCAGAGTATACGGTTTGAAAGCGTCCGGCAGTGGCTACTCTCTCGACAGATATACGTCCTACTCCAGCGCCGTCCGCCCTGCCCTTCACCTCAACCTCACCGCGATAGCAAACAGTCTGAAATAGGCGTAATGTTGAATGATTGAAATGTTTTAAAATTTGTCATAATGATTAAAACATTTTAAAGGTTGGCAAAATGATTGCAGCATTTTAAACATTGACATAATGTAAAAGTTGGCATAATATGTATCAAAACATCAAATTACGTCATGGCTTTATGGAAAAGAAAAAGAGCATATGCTCTTTTTCTTTTTAAATCTTTATTATTTTCAAATTCTTTTTTTATTTTCTTTCTCAATCTTTTTCAATGTTTTGTTTCTTAATCTTTTTATTTTCAAATTCTTTTTTTTGTATTCTTTCTCAAATCATTTTTAATCTTTTTCTTTATCAAATCTTCTTCTTAAATTTTTTTATTTCACAAGTTTTATACATTTCAATCTTTTATTTCTTAAATTTTACGCACTTCAATTTTTTGTGTTTTTTTCTAAGCAAAACTAATAAGTTCTTCTCGTCGTGCCAATGTTTTTAACAAAACCAAGTTTGAATGGTCACGCCCCGTCGCCCGTCACGGTTTGCACGTCCTGCTCTCCTGCCAAAAATTCTGGCAGTTCTTCTTCAAGCGGCAAAGAAAATTCATTATAGAGGCTGTCGCTCTGATTTTGCTCTTCCCCAGTTTCAATCACCTTAATTCTTTCCAGCAGCCCGTCATAGTCCGGCAGCTGTGCAAGGTCGGTGAGGTTAAAACGTTTAAGAAAGTTCTCGGTCGTGCCAAAAAGAAGCGGCTTGCCCACGGCGTCCTTTCGCCCAACAACCTCAATCATATTTTGGTCGGAAAGCACCTGGATGGCATAGTCGCACCCCACCTGGCGAATGTCCTCAATTTCCAATTTGGTGATTGGCTGTTTGTAGGCAATGATTGCCAGCGTTTCAAGGGCGGCACGTGTCAGGGACTTTTCGCGGATTGGGTTAAGCACCTGCCCGATAAGGTCGGCATATGCAGGATTGGATGCAAGTTGCACTTTGTCTTTATAGAAAATCAAGTGAATGCCCCTGCTCCCATCCAGTTCTTTTTTCAGTTCTGCCAAAACCTTGTCCAGTTCCGCCGACGAAATTGCCAGTTTTTCGGCAATGAAAGACTTTTCAATGCCCTCCCCAGCCACAAAAAGCACTGACAGCACAATTTCTTTCAAATTTTTCTTCAATTCATCATCCATTTTGCACCTCACTTTAAAAATGCATTCACACCTCATTTGCCGTGATGACAATGTTGCCAAAAATGCCGTTTTGAATCACCTTCACCGTTTGCAGTTTCAAAAGTTCCAGAAGAGCAAGGAAGGTGTTGATGAGTTCACTTTTGGTCATGTCGTCGTCAAAAAGTTCTTCAAATTCAAAACGCTTGCGTTCCTTGGCAAAATTTCGGATGGAAATGATTTTTTCCGCCACAGTGAAGCGGTCTTTGACAATCTTCTTCGGCTGCTCCGTTTGCACCGCTTTTTTCAGTTCTTCGCGAGTCATAAGTTTGGCGAAAGCGTCCAAAAGTTGGTCAAGCACCATGTCTTTCATGATGATTTTCACTTTTTCGGTCTCTTTGCCAGGGGCACGATACAGTTTCCCAACGTCCTCAATGTCCTTCAAACTTTTGCCGACCTCTTTGAAAAGCTCATATTCTTTCAGCCGCCTGATAAGCAATGCCCCGTCGTCTTCCTCTTCCGGCACCTCTTCTTTCTCCACCGGCAGGAGAATTTTTGACTTCATTTCAATCAAAGTTGCGGCAACGGTGATGAACTCGCTGGCACTGTCCATGTCCACGCTTTTGATGTCTTGCATATATTCCAAATATTGCCCCGTGATTTGTGCCAGTGCCACTTCCGTGATGTCAAGTTTGGACTCTTTAATCAGGTGCAACAACAGGTCCAACGGCCCCTCAAAGTTGTCGAGTTTAAAGCGATACGCCTCTCCCGCAGAAAAAATTAAGTCGCTTTGCGACGCACTTGCCTCTTCTGCTGGCACAGGCTGATTTTGCACCTCTTGCTGCCCTTCCAAATTTTCCATATGAGGATTATATCACTTTTCGCCGCCAAAACGCAAACAAAATCGTGCCAAAATACCCAAAAGTGGCAAAACGCACAAAAACAGCCAAACAGCACACAAAGAACGGCCGCGACAAAAAAAAGACTGGGAAAAATCCAGTCCTCTTTTCGCTCTTGCACGCGACGCTTCTTCAATCGTCCTCTTTAAAGCTTCTTTGCATCAATCCGCCGCGTTTCCAAAATGACCGCCTAATTGTCTGCCGCTTGCAATTTTGTATTTATTTTCACCACCTCTCCACGACTTCTTTCGCCGTTTCAAACCAGGACAGATGTTGGATGTCTTGTTTCACAATGATTGGAATTTTTTTGATGACATTTCCATTTTTCGTGACGGTTGCACAGCCAACAACATCGCCATTTTTTGCGGGAGCGACAATTTTTTCGTCCACCTCCACGCTGACGTCATAGCCGGACTTGTCGCCTTTCTTCATCACTGCGGAAAAGTCCTCTTCGGCAAACACGCCAATGGTGTCCACCTTTCCTTTGCAAACAGGCAGAGAGGCAATTTCTGCCGAGCTATCCACCAATTTTTGCGACTCAAAATTTGCAAAGCCAAAATTGAACAGTGTGGCACTTTCGTTGAAACGCGTCTGGCTGTTTGGTGCCCCCACAACGACGGAAATCAATCTCATTCCGTTTCGCACGGCAGACGCCCCAAGACAGCAACCGGCTTCGTTTGTGGAGCCGGTCTTGCCGCCGTCGCAGCCTTGATAATATCTAATCAGCCTGTTGGTGTTCACAAGTTCAGTTTTTCTGCCGGACGGATGCACAAGTTCATCCATCCAAATTGTGGAATAGTTGTGATAAACATCGTGCTTCAAAATTTCTTTCAGCACCACCGCGGTGTCCTTTGCGGAGGAATATTGCTCCGGAGCCGGCAAACCGGTGCAGTTGGCATAGTGCGTGTCCGCCATGCCAAGTTCTTTTGCACGCTTGTTCATGCGATTGGTGAAAGCAGTCTCGTTGCCGTTGAAATATTCCGCCAAAGCCACGCTTGCGTCATTTGCGGACGCCATAATCACCGACTTCAACAAGTCCTCGAAGGAATATTCCACATATGGGTCCAAAAACACCTGCGAGCCGCCCATTTTTGAGGCGTTCTCGGTTGTGGTGATTTTCGTGTCAAGTGCCACATTCCCTGCTTCAAGCTCTTCCAAAGAAATCAAAATTGTCATCATCTTCACCATGCTCGCCACAGGCAAATGCTCGGTTTCGTTTTTTGTGAAAAGCACTTCGCCGCTGTCCATTTCCATCAGAATGGCACTTTTGCTTGCCAAATCAAACACGTCCGCAGCCGCACTCACAACTGCCGGAGTCTGCATACCACCACAAATTATTGAGAGTATTATGCAGCATAATACACCACATATTGATGTACGCCCAACTTTCTGCCAAAAACTTGCACCACCATTTTTGCCGTCATTTTTCTCTTTCTTTGCCACTGTGCTGAAATTGTGATGAAAAATTCTGTTCCACAATCTTGTCATAAAAAACTCCTTTTTGATGCTTATAGTTTTTTCAAAAAGAAGCGTTTTATTCAAAATGAAAAAGTCTAAATCACAACAATCACTCTGCCACTTAAAATGCAAAGAAGCACTGTTTCCACCAAGTTTAGGGCAAGCAAAATCAGAATGGCAGAGATGACAATGGCAACTCGACTGACCTGTGCCCCGCCATATCTTTTGCAGCCGTAATTCAGCCGCTCCAAGATGACATAAAAGAGGATGAGTGCCAGCAAGGTCATCAGCCCGCACGGCAGGATGATGACCACAGCGGTGAAAAGCGAGCCAATGCCATAAAATACAAAAATCAGTGCAAAATTCAGTCCAAACAGATAAGCTCGGAACACAAACAAAGCACACGCCAGCGGAAAGAGATATGGAGAAAGCGAAAGCAAGCAAATCAGCACAACATTGACAAGCAAGGAAAGGCATCGCGATAAAAAAGCCGAGGACGACGCCGCCACCCCGGCATAAAAATCGTCCAAATTGATTTCTCTCAGCCTGCATAAATCAAAGTTGTTGTGGCTTTTCACGGCAACAACAACGCCAATTGCAATTGCGGCAAGTGCCAGGGCAACAATCGTGAAAAACTTGACCTTGTTTGCCCGAACTGCATTCCCGCAGGAAAATTTCAACTCATTTGCAATTCCCTTCGCCCTGAAAGACTTGACCATATGATATCATATTAACAAATTCATAAAAAAATGAGTCCCCTCGCACTGATTTTGCGAAATGTGTGTGAAGAACTCATCATGTCATGCTCCTGGTCATCTACGCGGACATAACTGCCGTCAATGGGACACATCTTTCAGGTTCTATGTGTCATCTGCTAAAATTCCAACAAGCGGTGCATCTTCCTACTTATGCAAACTCTTTGCCACTGCCGTCAAATTAAGATGAAGTGCTGGCCGCACACCATAAGAACTGAAAAGATTGAGATTGCTCCAGCCGTTGCCGTCCACAAACAAAGTCCCCACATAGTCGGCTCGCATGCAGTCGCCCGACCGCAGCATGGAACGCATTGTAATACTGCCATTGTCCTTGCCAATTCGTCTAGATTCGCTACTGTTTTCTATGCTTCTTTGAGCAGCTGACGTCTTCCAAAATCCGTTGTAGGTGTTATCATATCCCGTTTCACAAAGAGACGGAAGCCAGATATAATCGTTTTTCCACGCGTCATTGCCCTCTTTGTCTGCATAATTATATTTCCCATTCTCAACAAAACCCGTATCTGGAACTTTTGTCTTATCACCCCAGTTATCGTTTGGGTCGTCTTTCCTGCCGAATAGGTCTTTTGCACTTTGTCCACTCTCTTGCCAAGACACCTGTTCTGGTGTCACAAGATATTGTGTAAGACCAAATTCAGGCATAGTGAATGTTGCAAAAGCACTGTCCTTGCTTTGTCCAACTGTCGTTGCCTCAGTTCCAGATGTGGCATAGGTTCCACCGTTGTTGAGGGTCACCACACGAATATAACTTGTGCCATACATATTGGCTGGATAAGTTTCTGTTGGGTTTTCAGCTTCCCAATTTGCAGACCAATCACTATACAATGCCCCGTCCAAGAAGCCATAATAATCTCCCTCATCTGCTGCTCGTCCTGTCCAAACGTCCTGCTGATTGTCTGTCAGCCACAAGGTGAGAATCACGTCGTGCGGCTCGCCGTCTTTTCCTTCATTTGTTGTGGAAAGATAGACTGGTGTCCATTTTAATCCACAAAATTCAATGATAATCTCTGCATTATAATCTTTGGAGGAGACGGAATAGTCGTCGTTCGCAGGAATTAAATAATCGCTTGCAGAGGCCGCATTTGCGGAAGCAGAATCCTCGTCCGCAGAGGCAGCATTCACCTTGTTGTAGTTTGCAATCATATCCGCAGAAGTCATCCTTGTTGCAGCGAGGGCCTCAATCGGTGCCATGTTGTCCACAGTTGCTGTGCTGTCACCAGAAATTTGCCACAACAATTTGTTGACATTGCTCTTGTCAAAAATTTGTGACACACGGTCCCAAAGGTCTTGCGGAACATCATAGATAACAGAAAAGCCACCCTCAATGCCGGTCGAAAGAGCAGCCAAAACAATGTTAGTCATTGTGCATGCAATGACAAAAAGAAAAAGACAAACAAAGCCGGTGTATTTCAGCTTATCAAATATACCCCCCCCCGCGAATTTACGTCTCATTTCTGTCTCTCCTTTTTCCCACAATAATATTTTTGCTCAAATTTTGAATTTGATAAGTTTTTATTGATATTTTTCTATGATAACAATTTAAATTACCATGTTGTTTCAGGAAGTGATTCAACTTGGTTCAATTTTAAGCAAATAACACTTGTTGTTATTAGCTTTTTGAAATATCAATGAAAATTCATTTATATTATCTCAAAAAAAATTATTTTTGTCAAGCAAAAAATTCAGCCATAATGAAAAAATCTCTGCCCCGCAGAGATTTTTATTTCAAAATGCAAAATTTGTTTTTTTCAAACTATTTTTTTCATTTAACTATTTTTTGCTTCGTTGACTTTCTATTGCTTGCAGGCTTTTTGCCTGTTGCAGATTCCGCACCATGGTTAAAACTGTTATTGTTCCTTATTTATTTCAGACTCTTTGCCACCTCAGTGAGGTTAAGGTGCAGTGCTGGACGCACTGCCACGGAATCAGAGACATAGTGATATGACCGTTCGCTGCCTTCCGCAAGCAAAGAATAGGCCGTGCGAGCATAATTACCAAAGCCAGAGCGTAGCCAAGAAGTTTGAGTAATCTTGCCAACATTATTGGTTATTCCAACCCCTCCGCTTACGCTTGTTTTGCTGAGAGCTCTCTGTGCTGTTGAAGTCTGCCAAATTCCAATTAGTGTTTCGCTGTAACCAGTTTCAGATAATGATGGAAGCCAAAGATAATCGTTTTTCCAAGCGTCATTACCCTCTTTGTCTGCATAATTGTAATCATCATAAAAATCCATGTCTGGGACTTTGTCCTTGCCTCCCCAGTTTTCATTGGGAAGATCGTACCAAAAATAATGTTCAAATTGCAGTTTTGTACTTTCTCCACTCTCTTGCCAAGACACCTGTTCTGGTGTCACAAGATATTGTGTAAGACCAAATTCAGACATAGTGAATGTTGCAAAGGCACTGTCCTTGCTTTGTCCAACTGTCGCTGCCTCAGTTCCAGATGTGGCATAAGCTCCACCATTGTTAAGTGTCACAGCCCTTACATAAGATGTCCCATACATATGGGCTGGATACGCCTCTGTTGGGTTAATTTCATACCAATCAGCAGCAAAGTCGGAATAAAGTGCCCCATCCAGGAAGCCATAATAATCACCTTCGTCGGCTTTTCTGTCAGCCCAGGCATCTTGCTGATTGTCCGCCAGCCACAAAGTGAGAATCACGTCGTGCGGCTCATTATCTTTCCCCTCATTTGTTGTAGAGAGATATACTGGCGTCCATTTAAGCCCGCCCAGTGTGACAACAATTTCTGCGTCATTGCTCATCGCGGAAACAGAATAATCGTTGTCCGCAGAAGCAGAGTTTGCAAGAATTAAATTATCGCTTGCAGAGGCGGCATTTGCAGAAGCAGAATCCTTGTCCACAGATGCGGGGTTCACCTTGTTGTAGTTTGCAATCATGTCCGCAGAAGTCATCCTTGTTGCAGCGAGGGCCTCAATCGGTGCCATATTGTCCACCGTCGCTGTGCTGTCACCTGAAATGTTCCACAAAAGTTTGTTGACATTGCTCTTGTCAAAAACTTGTGACACACGGTCCCATAGGTCCTGCGGAACGTCATAGATAACAGAAAAGCCGCCCTCGATGCCAGTCGAAAGAGCAGCCAAAACAATGTTGGTCATTGTGCATGCAATAACAAAGAGAAACAAGCAAACAAAGCCAGTGTATTTTAGCTTATCAAATATACCCCCCCCCGCAAATTTATGCTTCATATTTGTCTCTCCTTTTTCACACAATAATATTTTCGCTCAAATTTTGAATTTGATGATAATTTTATTGATATTTTTAAATACAACAATTTGTTCTTAAATTAGTTATTGTTTTTGACAGTGGCTTCAACTTGTTGCAAATTGAAACAACTTATTTAAAAATTTGTTTGTTTCAAACATCAATTTTTAAAATCTTTATTATTATCCCAAAAAAATTTATTTTTGTCAAGCAAAATTGCGAATTTGTTGTGCAAAAAAGTTTTCCTTATTTCCGCCCCGAAAATTTGTGGATATGAAATTATTTCTCGCGAACAAATCCTCACAAAAATTTGAAACTTCTCAAACAAAAAAGTCATGATTAGACATCAAAAATTTGCTTCACTTCGCCGCGTTTATCCACGGAGAAGCCGGTCATAACGCCGTCTTGCGACACCTTAATTGCCGTTCCATATTTTGCCATTGTGGCAGTTGCAGCCAGTCGGCCGCCGCCCACGCTGCCCGCTTCAATTTTGATAATCGCCCCCACAGCAATGATTGTGCCGTCATAGTCCACAATGGTTGCCCCGTCCACAGAGGTCATTTCTTCAATCAGTTTTCTGTCAATTTCCTGCAATTTTTTGCCCGCAACGATTTTGCGTAGAGCCATGGTCTTGATGCATTCATTCTTGACCAAAAATTCGTCATATGTCATGCTGAAACGTGCAATCATCTCTTTCGCGTTGTTGAGGTTGTAAAGTTTTTCCGCTTCTTCAAGTTCCATTTGCTTTTTCATATTGAAATGCTCTTCCGACACCAAGTCGGCGGCGTCAATGTGATTGAGTGCATCCCAGGTCTTGTCCTTATTTAGATACACAATGCACGCCCCTTTGCAAGAGAAAGAGCAGTCCAGAGCGGTGTTATACAATGCCTTGCGAATCTCCTTCGCCGTGTAGGAAGCGTTGTTTTGAAGAAGTTTGATAATTTCTTCGTGAGAATATACGCCCCACTTGCCGTTCCTTCGTGCGAAAATAAGTTGGTGGGCATAAAACACCAAAATGTCGCCCTTGACGGTCAGCACAATGCCCACGCGTTTATCATTGCAAACACGTGCCACTCTCTCAAACGGCCTTGGGGCAATTGTGGGTGCCGCCTTGGCTTTTCGGATGTTCACATGACCCATCAAATTGCCAGTCCTGTCAAACTCAATGAAAGAATTGTTCCCGTCCGAAAAAAGTGCAAAAAAGTTTTTCGTCAAAATATCCTTGTAAGTCACCTTGGTTTGCGTTTCCGGCGTTTGTGTTGCACCCAAATTCACGAGGATGCCAAGTTGAACGGTGTTGCCTTCATAGGTGCGTGTTGACCACTGATCCAAACCATTGATTATGCCCAAAATTGTTTCCGCACCACTTTCAGTGACGCTTTCAATCAATGCCTTTTCAATGGCGATGCTGTTCAGCTGCGAAAGATACATCTTGTCCGTGATGCCCATGGCAGAAATGGCACTAAATTCGCGAATGATGGCACGCATCAGGTTCAACTCAAATGATTTGAAGGCTTGACCACGCTTCAAAATCAAGCGATAGTCATCCATTTTGGTCGGTTTAAGCAACACAGAATTTCCTTTGCCAAGTGCAACTTCCAAATCACGAGCGGAACTTTCCATTTCCCCAGCAAGAACAGAACCAGTAAAGAGTGGGACAATCAAAGTCTCAACAACATCATAAAATTCCGCTTTATCCATTCTTTTGCCCCCTGCTCTTGATGCGAATAAAAAAGAAAAATGTCTTTTTAAACAACTTTCTTTCATTTTAATTTTAAATCCTTTTGCTGTCAAGCAAAATTAAACATTTTTCATTCGACAATCATTTTTTTATTTTCTAAGGTCGCGTTTTATCAGGCTTCGTTCCCATCCTTCCTCGCTGTTTTTGCCACGTTTTGCCAGCCTTCGCCCCCGACCTTCGTCGCAGTTTATCAGCCTCCGCTCATCACCTGCATCGTTGCCGTCATCTTTGTCGTCACGCTGCAAGCCGCCATCTTCGCGTTTATTTCCCATGCCAGCATGCCCGGTCAGCCCCTTTTCGCCCAGCCCCAGGCGAATAATTTCCAAAGTTTTGTTTTCGATGCGAGAAATGTATGAGCGAGAAATTCCCAATTTTTGCGAGACTTCCTTCTGCGTCAATGCTTTGGGGCAATCGATGCCATAGCGAAGTTTGATGACCAACTGCTCTCGCTCCGTCAGTTGGTGCTTGATTATGCTGCGAACCTGCTGCATCATCAAATTCTGCTCCACCTTCACATACACTTCGTCGTCGTCCGAGGAAAGCACATCTTTAAGTTCCACCTCTTTGTCATCATCGCTGCTGTTTGTGAGAGTGTTTATGGACACAACATTTTTGTGTTTTTTGTTTGCACGGATAAGCATCAAAATTTCGTTGTTGATGCACCTTGCCGCATAGGTGGAAAGTTGCACTTTTTTGTCATAATCAAAAGTGTCAATCGCCTTAATCAGCCCAATTGTGCCCACCGAAAGAAGGTCGTCTGCCTCCAAAGAATTTGTGTACCTTTTCACGATATGTGCCACCAGACGCAAGTTGTGGCTGATAAGTTTTTCGCGAGCCTTTTGGTCACCCTTCTTCATTTTTTCAAACTCGGCCTTTTCTTCTTCCAAAGAGAGCGGCTTGGGGAACCCCTGTGCCGTGTTGACAAAATTGGTGAACAGGCAAATGCGACTGAAAAAATAGGCAAAACTCTCAAAAACCATATAAAATCTCCTTCCCTGATTTTATATGTTGATTTTTGTCGAATTTTGCCTAGAAAAGCTCAAAAATTTTCATAAAAGCCAAAACCTGGAAAAGCCCACCCGCGATGAGAAGTTGGCAATTTGCCCAATGAAATTGATACAAGATTTTCAAATAATTTTTGTCGCCAGATTTTTAAACAAATTTTGTCGTCTCAATTTGTTGTGTTTTCAGTTTTTAAATTAAGTTTTTTCAGTTTGCCAAATAAATTGTTCTAATCAAGAAGTTCACGAAACGGACCGGAAGGATGCGAACCAAAAAGCTGATTGTTTTTCCGGTAAGAGGAAAAATCACAACGCCCAACGCCTTGCGAAGAGGAGGATTTTTCTTTTTGGCAAGTTTAACCACACGCTTGGCGATATAGTCCGGCGTTGCACCATTTCTTTCCGACTTCGCCATATTTTGGATTTCCTTTTTCTCCTGCTCGTTTTTCACCTCCACCACACGGGCATCAGTGAAACCTGTGGCAACATCGCAAGGCATAAATGTGCAAACCTTGATTTTCCTTGTACGAAGCTCAGTGGCAAGGGCACGAGCAAAACTTTCAATGCCCGCTTTGCTTGCAGAGTAGCATGCCTGATATGGCAGCGGCAATAAAGTTGCAAGAGAGCCAGTGAAAATAATTTTCCCACCTTCAGCAATGTGCGGAATGAAAAGTTTGCTCATCTTCATGTGTGCCGCCAGATTGACGCTGATAATTTTGTCAATGCTTTCCAGCTCCGCGTTCTCCACAAGGCCAGCAATGCCAAACCCTGCATTGCAGAAAAGCATGTCAATTTTCTTTGTCTTTGCCACAATTTCTTGCACAACTTGCTGCACCCTTGCATTGTCAGAGATGTCACACTCAAAACGCCCCTGAAAGATTTTGTCATGCTCTTTGGAAAGATTTTTTGAAATATCAAAAACCTTCACCCCTTCCTCTTGCAAACGCTTTGCAATGGCAAGCCCAATTCCGCTGCTCGCCCCAGAAACGACTGCAATCTTTCCTTCCAACTTTCTCTTTTTCATGATTTTCCCCTTCTTTTTTTATTTCGAAGTTTTTGAAAAAATTTATTTCGCTTTTTTTGAAAATTTTTGCCAAACATTGATGTGTGGAATTACGCATTTTATTTTGCATACCACCACAACATATGGTGTATTATGCATTACATACTACACCACATTTTGTATTTAGCGAAATAATGTTTCAAATCAAGCTCAACTCACTTGGCACAAAATTTTGTCGCAAATTCTCATCGCCGCACAATCAAAACAGTTCTTCAACAAATTCTTTTGCGTCAAACTTGTCCAAATCCTCCGCCCTCTCGCCTGTGCCAACAAACACCACAGGAAGATTGTATTCCTTTTCAATGGCCACAATCACGCCGCCCTTTGCAGTGCCATCCAACTTGGTAAGCACAATGCCGTCAATAGGGCAATATTCCGCAAACGCCCCAATCTGCGAGAGTGCATTCTGCCCCGTCGTGGCATCCAGGACGATGAAGTTATATCTGTGTGCGTCAGCATATTCTCTTTCAACAATCTTCTCAATCTTTTTCAGTTCTGCCATCAAGTTTGTCTTGGTGTGCAAACGTCCCGCCGTGTCCACCAAAAGCACATCCGTTTTGTTTGCTTTTGCACTGGCAATGCCGTCAAAAACCACTGCCGCGGCGTCCGCCCCCTCGGCGTGCTTGATGATTCTCGTCTTTGTTCTGTCCGCCCACTCTGCGAGTTGGGATGATGCAGCCGCACGGAAAGTGTCCCCCGCCACAAGCGTGACGCTTTTCTTTTGGTCCTTAAAATATTGTGCAAGTTTTCCGATTGTTGTGGTTTTGCCCACCCCGTTAACGCCGATGATTGTGATAATCGCCGGATATTCAATTTCAATCGCAGGAGCTTCGCTGAGCGTTTTTGCCAGCGTCTGCTTCAAAACTTCCCGCACGTCCTCCGCCTTTCGCACCTTCTGCCTGTGGCACTCGTCGCGAAGGTCATCCACAATCTCCATAGATGTCTCCACGCCAATGTCGCAGGAAATGAGGATGTCCGTCAGCTCGTCGAACAGCTCGTCGTCCACCTCGCCGTGACTTAAAAGGGCATCCATTTTTCGATTGAAAGAATCTTTTGTCTTTTTCAGTGCGTTTCCAATCTTTTTAAAAAGTCCCATATTTTAAAATCCCTTTTTTTCTCTCTTAAATGTTCATCTTATGAAATTTCGCCTATACCTCAACCGCCGCGGTTTCGTCATTTTTTACAGATTCGGAAGCTTTGCTTTCATCCGACTCTTTCAGTGCATCCGAAAGTTTGACAGAGACAATCTTGGAAACACCCTTCTCTTCCATTGTCACGCCATACAAACTGTCGGCAAGTTCCATGGTCGGCTTGCGGTGCGTGATGACAATAAACTGCGTCGTCTGCGAAAGTTTTTTCAGATATTGTGCAAATCTTGAAATGTTTGCGTCGTCCAACGCTGCTTCAATTTCGTCCAAAAGTGAGAATGGCAGCGGCTTCAAACGCAAAATGGCAAACAAAAGTGCAATGGCAGTCAGCGTCTTTTCGCCACCTGAAAGAAGCGACAGTTTGTTTGCCGCCTTGCCCGGCAGTTGCACCATAATTTCCACGCCAGCTTCAAGCGGGTCCTCGCTTTCGGTCAATTCCAGACGGGCATTTCCGCCGCCAAACAGTTCGCGGAAAACAACCTTAAAACTGTCATTAATTTTGTCAAATTCGGTGTTAAATTTGGTCAGCATTTCGCCGGACAAGTCTTTGATAATCTTCACCAAATCATCTTCCGCCTTTTTCAGGTCTTCCGCCTGAGAGGTCATGTCCTCATATCGTTCCAAAAGCGTCTTGACATCCTCAATCGCATGCACGTTAACATAGCCCAGTGCAGAGATGTCCTTCTTCAATTTGTTGATGGAAATGGACGCCTCCTTGATGTCAAAATCCGGCCTCCTAAACTCCAAGCAGCCCTGATAAGTCAGACTGTATTCCTCATAAATCCGCTCTTGCATCGCTTCAAGTTCGGTGTCAACACGCTGCAAATTGGCTTCTTCGCGGAATTTTCTGTCGTTGATTTTGGCAATCGCCTCCATTGTGACAGTTTTTTCTTCGTCCAACTTTTTCAGATTGTTTGAAATGGCAATCTTGCTGTTTTCCAAATTTTCACGCTCTTTGCGGATTTTCTGCAAGTTGTCTTTGGCAAGCGAAGGTCCTGCTTTCTCAATTTGCACCTTAATCATCTCTTCCGCACCGGCGATGAACTTTTCATTTTCCCGCAAGTGCAGTTTCAACGCCTCAACATTGGATGTTTGTCTGTCTCTTTCAAGCAGAAGCCTGTCAAGCTCGTCAGACAACGCCTTCAATTTTTCTTCGCATGCCGCAATTTCCACCTTGACAGTGGTCATGTTCGCCACAATCTCGTCGCGTTCGACACGCAAGGCGTTATATCTTTCTTGACGCTGCTTAGCCAAAATGTCGGCATCCTGCTTGTTGCCAGAAAGAGCGTTTTGCATCAGGTTGACCTGAGAAAGTTCCCCTTCCACCAGTCTAATTTTGTTTTCGACGGTCGTCTTTTCCATTTCAAACGCCTTCTTTTCGTCGGCGAGTTCAGAAAGCTCTTTGTTCACCGCTTCAAGTTTTTCGTTTTCTTTGGCAAGTTTGATGTCAAGTTCGTTTTTCTGTGCCTGCAAAATTGCTTCATTCTTTCGCGAGCCGTCCAAATCCGCCTTCAAGTAGTCCACTTTGCGACGCACTTCCACTTCGCGAAGTTGCATGTCTTCAAGTTCGCTTGTCAAAGTTTCAATTTCTCGCTGGCGAGAGATGAGGTTGGCAGCCTCAGCCTTCTTGCTTCCGCCCGTCAAAGAGCCTTGCGTGCTGACAACGTCGCCTTCCAGCGTGACAATCCTGAACGAAAAGTGATTGTCACGTGCAAGAGCAACTGCGGTGTTCATGTTGTCCACCACAACCGTCGCCCCAAGCAGGTTGCTGATGACGTTGTCAATCTTTCGGTCATAAGAAATCAACTTGCTTGCCACGCCAAACACGCCCTTCCTGCCAGAAATCACGCGTTCGTCAAGGTCGCGACGCTTCATGCTGGAAATTGGCAAAAATGTGGCACGCCCAAATTGATTTTGTTTAAGATAGGAAATAAGCGACTTTGCCCCGTCTTCATCAAACGTGACAATGTTTTGCACAGCGGCACCAAGAGCGACATCAATGGCGGTCTCATATTCGGCTGGCACTTTGATAAGCGATGCCAACACGCCCACCATCTTCTCACGAAGCGGAGCATTTTTCTCGCTTTCTTTCAAAAGTTTTCGCACCGCCGGAGCGTAGCCTTCAAACTCTGCCTGCATTTCTGCCAAAAGTTTTCGTCTGTTTTCAAAAACCTTAATTTGTGTGGTCAAATTGGCACGTTCCACTTCCAATTCGGCGACTTCATTTGTGCTGACAAAGATTCTGCCCGAAAGTTCGTCAAACTCTTTTTTAATTTCGTCAAACTGCCCTTGTGCAGCGGAAATTTGGCTTTCACTTGTCTTTTTAAGACGCTCAACATTTTCAATTTTATATTGCACGTCCGCCAAATTCTTTTCAAGATTTTTGCCGCTTTCAATCAGCAAATTCTTCTCCGTTTCCAGCCTGGAAACACTGCTTTTGACATCCGACAAAGAGCCCAAAGTCTCGATTATTTGTTGCTGCGACTGCCCCGATTCAGTTTCGCTGAGGCTCATCTCGTCCACAATTTTCAAGTGATGATTGGAAAGTTCTTCATATGACGCATTCAACGCTTCAATGCGTTCTGACAATGCGTTTTTGTCGGCAAGTTTTGCCTGCTCTTGCTCCTCGCAAGTTGAAATGACAGTTTCCGCATTGGCGATGTCAAGATGCAGGCGGTCGTTTTCACGCTGAGTCATATTGATTCTCTCGCGTGCCACCTTCGTTTCGCCCTCTTGCTTTTCCAGTTCGACGGTGAGTTGCAATTCCTTATCATGCAGCGAAGAAATTTGGCGGTCGAAGTCCGAAAGGCTGTCCATCGCCTGAGAATATTCCTGATTTTGCCTGTCCAAATCGCTTTGTCTTGCCGCGTTTTCTTCTTCAATCGCACGCATGCGATTCTTAATCTGCTCTTTCACGACATTGGAGTTTTCATATTGAAAAACATAGGCGTTCACTTCCAAATCTTTCAGCTCGCCCTTATATTGCAGATATTTCTTCGCGTCCTCCGCCTGTTTTTTAAGCGGCCCCATTTGACGTTCAATTTCAGCGGTGATGTCGTCGATTCTCACCAAATTGTCCCGCGTGGACTGCAATTTTTTCTCCGCCTCGTCCTTACGCGACTTGAATTTCGAAATCCCCGCCGCCTCTTCAAACATCACACGTCTTTCTTCCGGCTTTTCGTCCACAATTTCGCTGACCTTGCCTTGGCTGATGACAGAATAGCCATTCTTGCCAATGCCGCTGTCATACAGAAGATTGGTGATATCCTTCAATCTGCACGAATTTTTGTTTATCATATATTCGCTCTCGCCGGAGCGATACAATTTTCGCGTGAAAGACAGTTCATCCAAGCCGATATTGAAAAAGCGGTCAGAGTTATCAAAAGTGAGCGTCACCTCGGTGTAGGACAGGCTCTTTCGCTTTTCCGTGCCTTTAAAGATGACGTCTTGCATGTTGTCGCCACGCAAACTTTTGGCACTCTGCTCACCGAGCACCCAGCGAATCGCTTCCGAAATATTGCTTTTCCCGCAGCCATTTGGTCCAACAATCGCCGTAAAGCCGCCATTAAACTCAATGACAGTTCTGTCAGCGAAAGATTTAAACCCAATCATTTCAATTCTTTTGAAATACATAATTCACCCAATATATTTATTTTGCACGCCCATATGCGGCGGCACAAAGTTATTAAAACATAACCTCTTTCATTCTTTAATTTTTATGAAATTAATTTCCAATGCTGAAAATCATTTTCCAAATAATTCTTCAAATTTCTTATTAAATTCACTGCAAATAATTTCTTATTGAATTCATTCTTCAAACAATTTTTTAATTGCAACATATGCACAATTTTGTTCGGCTTTCGTCTTATCTTTGCCATAGCCAGTGGCAATCAGGTCCTCGTCCATATAAAACTTAGATTCAAATCCCACTTCCGCACGCGTTGTTTCATATTTCATTGTGCATTTAAAGTTTGCCTGCACAAGTTCTTGCAGTTGGGACTTAAAATTGTCGTCCTCTGCCGACTCGAAGTCCTCGATGTGAAGTTTGTCCACAATGAATTTTCGTGCCTCATCCAGCCCAAGTTCAAGATAGATGGCGGCGATGATGGATTCCATAATGTCGCCCTTAATTGCGGTGGTGATTTCCCCCTTCATGCTCTTTCCTGTGATGACAAATTTGGAAAGATTCAACTCGTCGAAGCACTGACTGAGATGGTCCTCCGAAACATAGTGGGCTCGCAAAACGGTGAGTTCCCCTTCCTGCTTGGAAGAGTGTTTAAACAAAAACTCTCCCACAAGAAAGTTGAGGATGCTGTCCCCCAAAAATTCCAGCCGCTGATAGTTTTCCTTCGATTTTGACGGATGCGTCAACGCCCTTTCAAGCAGCGACGTGTCCGAAAGTTTGACTCCTAAAATTTTTTGAATGTTCAAATCAGCCATTTTCGCCTCCGACCACATCACCCAATTTCTCGGTCATTTGGCTGACGAGTGCTTCAATTTTTTCGTTAAGCCCGCTTTCGTGCAGTTTAACAACCTGCAATATGGTGTTTTTGACCACCTCTCGCTTGGCGTTTCCGTGAGTTTTAACAACAAGTTTTTTGCAGCCCAAGAATGGTGCTCCACCATATTTATTTACGTCCATCTTGGCTTTAAGCCCGCGAAATTTGCCCATCATCAAAGCCCCAAGCATGGAGAAAATGTTCTTTTTGGCCTCCTGGCTGATAAGTTTGGACATTCCGCTTGCCACACCCTCAACGCCTTTCAAAAGCACGTTCCCGGCAAAGCCGTCCGTGACAATCACGTCCACATCGCCCGACATGACGTCCCTTGCCTCCACATTCCCGACAAAATTGATTGGCAGTTTTTTCAGAAGAGGATATGTTTGCTTGCAAAGTTCATTCCCCTTATGCTCTTCTGCACCATTGTTCAGCAGAGCAACTTTCGGATTATCCTCGCCGCTCATGATTGCAGAATATGCCGAAGCCATGATTGCAAAGTGCAACAAATGCTCGCTTTTGCAGTCAACATTGGCACCGCTGTCACAAATCATCACACCCTTGCCCGCCTTGATTGTTGGCAAAATTGGGCAAAGAGCCGGACGGGAGATGCCCTTAATGCGTCCAATTTTAAGAATTGCACCCGTAAGCACCGCCCCTGTGCTGCCAGCCGACACCAGACCGACCACGTCATCGTTTTCCTTCAAAACATCGAAGGCACGCACCAATGAGCTGTCTTTTTTCTGCCTAATTGCAAGCGTTGGCGTGTCATCATTGGTGATGACATCCTTGGCGTCCACCACTTCCACACGTTCGGTGCGGTCGCCCAAAATCGAATAAATTTTCTCCTTGTCACCCGTCAAAACAACCGTCAGATTTTGATTTTCGCTGGTCGCCAGCACTGCTCCTTCCACAATTTCCAGCGGAGCATTATCTCCGCCAAATGCATCCACAACAACTTTCATTTTCCCCTCTTTCATTTTTCCTCCAAATTTTCCAGGCGTCAGCTGCGGACAAACTGACACATTTTTTCGCCCAGACATGCCGCCCAGACATTCAGAATTTGTATTTCTGAAATAAATATAATACAATATATATAGAATACTATATCAAAAAACGCCAGCAAAAGTCAAAAAAATATAGGTCAAAACACAAGAAAAAATGCGTGCAAGCAGCCCTTCGTGCCATATGCAAAGTGAATTTAAAATTTTGACCACAAAAATTTGTCCCCATTTTCATTTGTCCCACAAAGCAAAATTTATCAAAAAATGAATTAAAAAAACTCAACGCTTGGTTGAGTTTATTTTGTTTCTTTTTTCTTCTTGTCTTCAACAACAGTTTGATTTTTATATGTTCCGCATTTCTTGCAAACTGTGTGAGGCTTTTTAAGCTCGTGACATTTTGGGCATTCAACAAGTGTTGGTGCCGTCAAAGTTGAGTTTGCGGACTTGCGGGTGTTTCTTCTCTGTTTTGAAACCTTATGTTTTGGAACTGCCATTTTTCTTCTCCTTTTTGTGAGTTTGATGTCATTTTTCTTGAAACTACATGGGATTATATCTCAAAAAACAAGTTTTGTCAAGTCATTTTGGCTGATTTGCCAAAATTTCCTTATTTTCTTTTCAATCCGTCAACAATAGCTTTGGTTTCGCGTGCCATCATCAACTCTTCATTTGTTGGGATGATGTAAATCTTAACCTTAGATTTTGCCGTTGAAATTTCCTCAATTTCGCCGCGATGGAAATTGGCGTTCTTCTTTTTGTCAAGCACAACGCCAAGATTTTCCAGCCCCTCGCAAACTGCCTCTCTGGTTTCCAGCCCGTTTTCGCCGATGCCGCCAGTGAAAATGATGGCATCCACCTTGCCAAGCACGGCAAGATAACTGCCCACATGTTTTTTGATGGAATAGTTTTGCATATCAAGGGCAAGTTGGCACCTGTGGTCGCCGGCTTTAGCCTTTTCAAGCACTTCTCGCTGGTCGCTGGAAACGCCCGAAACGCCCAAAAGCCCGCATTCTTTGTTGAGATATGTCAGCATTTGGTCAACATCCAATTTCTTCTTTTTGCCAAGATATTGCACCACAGTCGGGTCGATGTCGCCGCTGCGTGTGCCCATCACAACGCCTTGCAGCGGAGTGAGCCCCATGGTTGTGTCCACACTTTGCCCGTTTTTGACAGCAGTAATGGAGGAGCCATTGCCTATGTGGCAGATGATGAGGTTGCACTCTTCCGGCTTCTTGCCCAAAACTCTTGCCGCTTCAAGCGTGATGAAATGGTGGCTGGAACCGTGTGCACCATATTTTCTGACATGATATTTCTCATAGTCGCGATAGTCAACCGCATACATAAAAGCTTTTTCCGGCATTGTTGCGTGAAAAGCGGTGTCGAAAATCAACACTTGCGGAACGTTTGGCATTGCTTTTGCACATGCCTTTGCCCCTTTGATGTTGGCAGGATTGTGAAGTGGAGCAAGGTCGTCAAGTTTCTTCAAATTTTTCAAAACTTCATCCGTCACAAGCACGCTTTTATCAAAAAGCCAGCCGCCCTGCACAACTCTGTGTCCAACAGCATCAATTTCGTTCAAACTTTTGATGACGCCATATTCTTTGTTCACCAAAATGTCCAGCACTTTTGAAATGGCCTCATCGTGGTTTTTCGCCCCCGCAAAAGTCTGCTTTTGACCGTTGTGCTTATATTCAATCCTTGGGTTTGGCAAACCAATTTTTTCGCAAATCCCCTTCGCCAAAACTGCCTCTGTTTTCATGTCAAGAAGTTGATATTTAAGAGAAGAACTTCCTGCGTTCACAACCAAAATTTTCATTTTTCACTCTCCTTATTTTCGTTTGTTCTTTTTGCAAGCCCATTTTTTGCATTGCTTTTTGTTTAGCCTAATTTGTTTGTCTTTTCTTCATCCCAAGCTTGTCACTTTTTGCTGAATCGCTCAGCCTTTCAAGATGTTTATTGCTTTGTCTTATCGTGCAGCCCATCTTTTTTTATTGCCAACTTTCTTGCCTGTCACTTTTCTTCGCCGAAAGCAGCCTGAATTGCCGTGATTGCTGCAACAGCAACGATGTCCTCCACCGAGCATCCGCGTGAGAGGTCGTTCACTGGCTTTTTAAGCCCCTGCAAAATTGGACCCAAAGCATGCATGCCGCCCACATATTGCATCCCTTTATAGGCAATGTTGCCCGCCTCAATGTTTGGGAAAATCAGCACATTCGCCTCACCTTTCAGCGGGCTGTCCGGAGCCTTGTGGGCAGCAACCTGCGGCACCATTGCAGCGTCAAACTGCAACTCGCCATCGCAGACAACATCTTTATGCTTGTGCGAAAATTTTTCATAAGCCTCACGCACCTTGTCCACGTTCTCGCCCTTGGCACTGCCCTTGGAGGAGTAGGACAAAAACGCCACTTTTGGCGACAAGCCAAACATTTTTGCACTGCCCACAGTCTGGCTGGCGATGCTGCAAAGTGTGTCGGCATCTGGATTTTCGTTGACACCGCAATCCGCCAAGAGGATGGGTCTGTTTTGCAAAAATTTATTTTTCCCCATCAATAGGAAGAAGGACGAAACTGGCTCTTTCTTGCTTTTGCCACGGATAATCTGCAACGCCGGACGAATACTTGTGGCGGTTGTGCTTTCCGCCCCGGACACCATTCCGTCCGCAAAGCCACACTCAACAAGCAAAGTGGCAAAATAATATGGGTCCTTTTCCAGTTCGTCCGCCTGCTGCATTGTCAGCCCCTTTTCTTTACGCTTGTCATAAAGGGCCTTGACAAGTTTTGCCCTTTCTGGAAAAGTGACCGGACTTACAATGTCAAACTTTTCAAATTCCTTATTTCGCAGACTAAGTGCACTGGCGTCGCCCACCAAAAGCACCTTGACGATTTTCTTTTTCTGCAAAAATTTCACAGCCTCAAAGGTTCGGTCAGAGAAACTCACCTCTGGAAACACGATGGTTTTCTGTCGCTTTTTGGCGGCACTTAAAATGTCATCAATCTTAAACATATATTTTCTTCTTTTTCACCTTAAAACAAAATATGATATAAAAAGCCCACAAAGTCCATGAAACATCTTCCTCGGTGGCTTTGCAGGCAAGCATTGAAAGGACAAGCCCTGCTGCTTGAATATATTTTAAGAAAAAGAGAGTGAAATGTCAAACAAATTAAAAGAAAAAAAATTAAAATTCAATTTTTCTGCCATTTTCTTCAGCGTGCTGGTGATTTTTTTTCTCGTCTGCATGATTGCCGCACCTGCAAAATTCATTCAATGCTCGCTTGATGGAGTGTCCGCTTGGGCATTCAACGTTCTTCCAAGCGTTTTGCCCTTTATGTTTTTCACGCGGATTCTCTCCTCGCTGGGGCTGATGTCAACGCTCACCCGCCCTCTCTCACCACTGAGCGGCACACTTTTCAAAACGCCACCAATCTCCATCTATGCATTTTGCATGGCAATTTTGTCAGGATATCCAGTTGGCTCAAAAATGGTTGCCGACCTTTTCATGCAAGGTCAAATTTCGAAAGAGGACGCTTTCAAAATGTCCGCATTCTGCTCCACATCAGGGCCGATGTTCATTGTCGGCGCCGTTGGCGTGGGCATGTTTCAAAGTGCAAAAATTGGCTATGTTTTGTTTTTAAGCCACCTGCTGGGTGCGGTGTTCAACGGCATACTTTTTAGAAATTTCAAATTGAAAAATAGAACAAATTTTGGCAAAGAAAAATTAGAGAACAATTTGCAAAACGAAGTCGTCTTTCAAGAAAATGAAACTGCCCAACAACTTGAAGAAAAACCTTATGAACAAAATGAAAATTTTGAAGCAACAAATTTTGAAAAAGAAGAAAAATATATTTGCAATAATGATACAAATATTGATGCAAATATTGGATTAACAAATAATAAAAAATATCAAAAAAACGCAAAAAAAGCGGCTTTTTTGCACAAAAATGGAAAAAATACATCAAAATTTGACCTTGCAGAAATTGTGACAAGTTCCACACTTTCCATTCTGTCAGTGGGCTGCATCATCACAATTTTCTTCATCGTGATTGAATGTTTTTCGCCCATTTTTTCGCTGTTGCCACAAGGCCTTGCCTGCTTTTTGGAAGGGATTATTGAAATAACAAAAGGCTGCCTGGACATCTCCAAAATTGCGAACATAAATCTTGCCGTAACCATGTGCAGTTTTGTGATAAGTTTTGGTGGCATCTCCACAGTTTTGCAGTCGCTGACCATGCTTTCGTCCGTGCAAATGCCGGTCAAACTTTTTCTACTTCAAAAATTCACTCACGCCATTTTCGCCACACTCGCCACTGTTTTAATTTTGTCAATTTTGTGAATTTTCAAAAATTTTATCTAACATTTCAAAAACTTTTTTATAGCTTTCCCATAAAAAAATAACTTCATCACTATGATCTACAACCATTTGTTTTAAATTATAATAATCCACATAAAGCACTTCTGAGAGTTCTTCTTTTTGAATTATAATTGATTCAATTGGAATATAATTTTTTATATAAAATTGATGAGAAAAACAACAATTATTTGGTTCACATCTTTTTATAGTCAGAAGTTTTTTCACATTATAATTATTTAAATCTAGCCCTAATTCTTCTTTTGCCTCTTTATACAAACTTTCTTCTATACTCTCATTTTCAACAACATGTCCTGCACAAAGTGCCAATCTGTTCGGATAAAGTTTTTTATTTGGGCTACGGCGTTCCAACAAAACCTTCTTATTTTTAATGTCCAAAATCCATAAAGCAACTTCGTTATGAAATAATTGTTTCTCATGAACGACGCTTCTTTTTTCCACCCCCCCCGTATATTTGCCATTTTCATCAAAAACTTTCAATAATTCTTCTTTGTCTGCAACATTTTCCATAATTTTTTTACTCCTGCAACTTTTTGATTTCCTCGCGAGCAAGAGCATCGCATCTATTATTTTGAGAGTTGTCGCTGTGTCCCTTCACCTTGTTGAATGTCACATCCAGTCTTTCAGTTTGGGCCAGCAGCCTTTGCCACAAATCTTTGTTTTGCACCTCGCTGCCGCCAGCCGTTTTCCACGCATTTTTCTGCCAGCCGGCAAGCCAGTTCTTCAAATAGGCATTCACCACATATGCACTGTCCGAAAAAACCTGCACCGGCACGTCCAACTTGACACTTTCAAGGCCTGAAATGACCGCCATAAGTTCCATGCGATTGTTTGTTGTGTTCGCCTCGCCGCCCGACAGCACTTTTTCTTTGCCATTATATGACAAAATCGCAGCCCAGCCGCCCGCACCCGGATTGCCCGAGCATGCCCCATCCGTGTAAAGCACCACTTGCCCATTGTCGTCAATCTGCGGTTTTTCTTCTTCCGGCAGCCTCAATTTTTCGCAAATTTCTTGAAGGTCAATTTTGTCGCCAATTTCATCAATTTGCACACGGCGGTGCCCGTCCGCATCAACTTCGCTCCCTTTTCCACAAAACTTGGTCGAAACAATCACCTCGTCCTCGTTTTTTCGTGGGACGATGTGCATGTGCATATGCATAATGGATTGGTCCGCAGCCTGCCCACAGTTGTTGAAAACATTAAAGCCGTCAAATCCACATTCGTTCACAAAGTGGTTGCCGATTTTCTTCACTGCGTCCATTACCCTTGCAAGCGTTTGACTGTCGCATGTTGACAGGCTCTGATAGTGCTTTTTAGGGATGACCAGCGTGTGACCATAGGCATCATTGGCGATGTCCAAAAACGCCAGCACAAAGTCGTCCTCATAAATTTTCCAGCACGGGATTTCTCCCGCAATAATTTTGCAAAACAAACAATCCTTCATTTTTCGCCCCTTACACTTTGCCCTCAGCCCGCAAGCCAAACGCATATTTTCACTCATAATTTTACACAAAAATGAAAAATAAACAAAACGAAATCAATAAAAAAAGAAGATGTTTATCATCTTCTTTTTGCCAATTCATTTGCACATTTCAAAGCAATTGGAATTATTGCAGACGCCTTGTCCTTATTGGTTATTAAGAGTTTGCTGTCATACACCTCTTCTGCCAGAGTGTCGGCGGCGTAAAAAATTTGAACAAATTTTATTTTTCTGAATTTCGCCAGTGCTGCCATTGCTGAGCATTCCATATCCACGACAATTGCACCTTGTTCAATTCTTTTGTTAGTTTTTACCCTAGTTTCGCGAAATATGGCGTCCGTCGTCCACGTCTTGCCCTTTATATATGAAATGTCAAGCTCATTCAAAACTTTTTCAATGCAGTTAATTGCCTTTTCGTCAAGTTGAATTTCCGAACTTGCAGGAAGATAGTGATAACTTGTGCCTTCATCTCTGATTGCCGAAGTTGGCAGCACAATTGCTGAATGCTCAATTTCATTTGTCAGCCTCCCGCAGCATCCAACCAAAAGCAAATTTTCCACACCGCAAGAAATTAATTCTTCAAAGTTGCTCACGCATGATGATGCACCCACCAAAGCCATTGTCACTGCAATTTTCGCGTCTTCAAATGCAACTTCATAAACGGGATAAAACGCATTCGCATTTTCAATCTGATAGATTATTTTTGCATTATATTTTTGAACAACTTCGCTCATTATGTCTTTTGAGAAAAATCCAACAGCCGTTTTTGGAAAACCCTTGATTTTTGGACTGAAATCTTGTGGATTTAAAATTGCGGTTGCATTTTGGTCAAATTCTTCTAAAATCATATCTTCCTCATTGCTCTTATTTATAAACCCGATAGCAGCCGCAAGCAATAACTTTTGGCCCTGTGTGCGTGGCAATTGACAGTGCCAAAGCGTCCACCCAGTCAAGTTGCAAATTTGGGAATGCCGTTTTCAATTCTTGTGCAAACTCCTGTGCGGCCTGCTCGTTGCAAGTGTGTGCGACAGAAATATGCATTTCGCCATTCTCCACAAATTTGGAAAATCTTCCTTGCAAATCCTTTTTCAACGCCTCCACCATGGTGTCTTTTGCGGCCTTGATGTTTCTCACCTTGGCAAGTTTATCAAGTTTTCCGCCCTGAATTTGCAGGACAGGTTTGATGCCCAAAAGCGTTCCGATGGCGGCAGCAGCCGGCGTGACTCTTCCGCCCTGTTTGAGATATTTAAGTGTGTCCACAACAAGATAGATTGAGCTATCAAAAGCGGTCGCTTCCAACCATTCGCGAATTTCTTTGGCACTTTTGCCATCGCGTGCCATATTAACAGCGTCAATGACGGACGCCTTCATGGAAATGGACACGCGTTTGTTGTCCACAACCTGCACCTTTCCGTCAAATTCCTTGGCAAAACTCAAAGCCGTTTCGCAACTTTGCGAAAGCCCGCTGGACATTGGAATATGCACAATCTCATCATAATCTTTCAAGAGTTTTTTCCACTCGTCCACAATTTTGTTTATGTTTGGCTGAGAAGTTGTGATGCGCGTGCCGCTCTCCTGAATTTGATAGAACTTGTCTTGTGTAAGGCTGACACCCTCAAAATATTCTTCGCCATCAATTATGAATGGCATAGGAATGAGCAGACAGCCAATCTTTTCTGCCTCGTCAGGCAAAATTCCACTGTTTGTGTCTGTTATGACCGCAATTTTTTTCATGTGTGGCTCCTTTTCATTTTAACACTCGCAAGATTAATACATCGCATGCGAAATTGAAATTTCAAACAAAAAACCCTCAAAACACGCAAGAAATTTCAAAATCCAAAAAGATTATATCATATATATTAAAATTTTCAAAACAAAATAGTTCAAATTTTTTAAATTTGTTTAAATAATATCAAATTTAATATATGGCATTTTTTGATTAATTAATTTGATTATTTAATAAAATTTTTTCTGCAAATAGCATTGTCCTTTTCATTTAATCAAAATAATTAAAATTCAAATTTGTAATTAAAAACACGCAAAATTCCCGTTTTTTTGCGATATTTGATTAAATTAATTTTTATTTTCTGGAAATTTCACTTTTAAAAACTCATCTTTTTCTTAAAATTGAAAATTGATTTCTGTCAAATTTGTTTTGCCGAATTTCGTTTTTCAGCGAATTTAACAAAAAATTTGCGAGCGGAATATTTATTAAATATGTTTACAATAAGCGTGTGCATGATTGTCAAAAATGAAGAAAAAACCTTGCCCCGCGTGCTGGAATGTGCCAAAAAATTTTCTGACGAAATTGTGATTGTGGACACCGGCTCCACCGACCAAACAAAAAAAGTGGCACAAAAATTTACCGACAAAATTTTTGATTTTGCATGGTGTGACGATTTTGCAAAAGCAAGAAATTTCTCATTTTCTTTGGCATCGTGTGATTATCAAATGTGGCTGGACGCCGACGATTTTATCACCGACGAAAATATTGAAAAAATCAACAGGCTGAAAAACTCCCCCGCATCTGTGGACGTGTTCATGTGCAAATATGTCTTTGGAAATATGACATATTTTCGCGAGCGAATTTTAAGACGCGAAAATCATTTTCAGTGGTTCGGCTTCGTGCATGAAGTTATTGCCCCAAGCGGTAAAATTGAATATACAGACATCGAAATTGAGCATCGTAAAACGGCTGCTTCTGACCCCAAACGCAATTTGCGACTATATCAAAACGCCCTCAAAAAAGGGGAGAAATTTGGCCCGCGTGAGCAATATTATTACTCTCGTGAACTTTATTATGACAACCAGTTTCAAAAAGCAATTTCGGGTTTTCGCAAATTTCTTAAAATGAAAAATTTATATCCGCCGGACGAACGAGCAGCATACATTTTGATTGCGGAGTGCCAAATAAATTTGGGCGAACTGGACGAAGCGTTAAGCACCCTTTTTCAAGCGATGCAAATCATTGTTCCAACAAGCGAAATTTGCTGCAAAATTGCCTATCTTTTTGACAAAAAGCAACTGCCCTTAAATGCAATTTTTTGGTTTAAAGCCGCACTATGCTGCGAAAAACAAACAAGCGGATTTGTGCAGGAAGAGTATGAAAAAATCATCCCTTGCATTGAGCTTTCGCGGCTTTTATATCCTTCCGATTTGGCAGAGGCAAAACTTTTTCACGAAAAAGCCAAAGCTCTCTCCCCAACAAATCCATATGTGAAATATAACGAACAATTTTTTAAATAAAAAAGCAAAAAAAATTAAAAACACGCAAATATCGGGCATTTTTTGCGTGTTTTTAATTGTTTATTTTATAATTGACAACCATTTCCTTATTTTTTGATTGTGGATTTTGGCTCCCTTTTTAACTGCATTCTTCTTTTAAATTATTCCTTCAATCGTTCCGTCAGCATCGATTTTCATGCCCAGATAATTAGATTTTTTTGCAAGTCCAGGCAGCAAAATTTGACCTCCTGCAATGGCGACAATCATTTTTGCACCACTACGAATTTCAATGTCTGTGACATGAAATTCAAAATTTTGTGGTGCACCAAGCAAGTTTTTGTTGTCCGAAAAAGAGAACTGCGTTTTTGCAATGTTCACAAAAAACTTCTCAAAACCCAGTCTTTTTGCAAGTGCAATTTTTTCTTTTGCTACATCCGAAAAAACAACGCTGCCAGCTCCATAAATTTTCTTTGCAATGTCGTTGATTTTGTCCTCAATGCCTTCGTCAAGCGAATAGGCAAAATTCAATTTGCTTTCACTTTTGCACATTTTTTCAATTTCTTTTGCAAGTTCTTGACATCCTTTTGCTCCGCCGCCAAACGCATCACAAAGCACTGTCTTGACACCCGCATCAACGCACATTTGTTTCAGTTTTTCAATCTCGTTCATGTCGTCCGTGCGGTGCAAGTTGAGTGCCACAACAGTTGGCAATCCAAAAAACTTACAATTTTCGATGTGTTTTTTCACATTTTCAAAGCCGCGGACAAAGTCGCCCTCGCCCTGCTCTTTCACAACATCAAGTGTGACAACAAGCACAACAGCATTTGGCTGTTTGCCCATTACGCGGCATTTTATATCCAAAAATTTTTCCGCTCCCAGGTCGCTGCCAAAGCCCGCTTCCGTCACGCAATAATCGGCATGCGACAAAGCAAAATTTGTTGCAGCCACGCTGTTGCATCCATGAGCAATGTTTGCAAATGGGCCAAGGTGGACAAGTGCCGGTGTGCCTTGCAAAGTCTGCACCAAATTTGGTTTAAGTGCATCCTTCAAGAGGATTGTCATCGCCTCCTCAGCATGCAGGTCGCGGGCAAAAATTGGCTCACCTTTTTTGGAAAGTGCCACAAGAATGTTTCCCAAATTCTCTTTCAGCGTGGCTAAATTTTCCGATAACGCCAAAATTGCCATCACCTCACTTGCCGCCGTAATGACAAATCCGCTTGTGACAACCTGGTCATTGATTTTGTAAGATATCTCCCGCAGGCTGCGGTCGTTGAGGTCCAAGCACCTTTTCACAAAAATTTTTTGCGTGTCAACATCAAGTTCGTTACCCTGAAAAATATGATTATCCAAAATTGAAACAAGCAAATTGTTCGCCTGAGCAATGGCGTGAAAATCGCCTGTAAAATGCAGGTTGATTTCGTCACTTGGGAAAACTTGACTTTCCCCACCGCCGGTTGCACCGCCCTTGATGCCAAACACCGGCCCCATTGACGGCTCTCTAAGTGCCAGCATTGTTTTGCAGCCAATGCTGTTAAGGGCGTCCGCCAGGCCGATTGAGATTGTCGTCTTGCCGACCCCACTTTTGTTTGACGTCATGGCGGTCACAAGCACAAGTTTGCCGTCTCTGCCCATGCCACCGTTGCCAGAATTTTCCACTTTTGCCATATAGTCGCCGTGCACAGAAACTTTTTCAATCCCCCACGCCTTGGCAATTTCAAAAATATTTTTCACGTTCCACCTCCTCATGCAGTTGAATTTCCCAAATTTCAAATTGCATGTCACTGCTTTAAGTTAAACAATCTTCCAGTGCAAAGTATGATATCACATTTTCGGAAAAAAACAAAAAAAATCTGCCCTCAAAACAGCTTTAATTCAGTTTTGTCCAAAATTTTTCCCAAACTCTGCTCAATTTTGTCCATTTTCTCAAAACAATGATGAATGAATATTTTGCCAAAGATTCCGCCCAAAGCCTAAATTAAAATCACCCCAAAACCTGCTTATATCAGAATTTGCTTCAATCTCCTCCATAATATTGATTTAGGTATTTACTTTTTTAGCAAAATGTGTTATAATTTAATCATAGGAGAAGAATAATGGCAAAAAAAGATATGGATTTAAGGAAACTTTTTGTTCCTGTAAGACTTCACAACACAAGAAGAAATGGTGATAAAGGTGATTCTTCGTTTGACACGACAGACATTGCATATTTTCATTCTGTTGACGAAATAAAAGATGTTCCAGAAGAAAAAAGAAAGAAATCACTATCAGATTTTGCTTTATCAAATTATGCTTGGCAGAGTAGTGGTCGTTTTGCAGAAGATGGAAAGACCACTGGTGCTTTTTGGCTGCGGTCCGCCAACGGTAGTCTTTATGTCCAGTATATTTACGATAACGGGTCGCTCGATTGGACCGGTGTCGAGGACGAAAATAACGGCTCGTCGGTCGCTTTGGACCTTGATCTAAAATCTTTCATCTCCGCGCGAAGCGCGTCGCGACATGTAGATTTGACGACTAAAAAAGATAAAAATGGAAAAAAGAAACATTTTGTTGAACTTGGAGAGTATGTTGGTGATGTTGCCAGCAGCGAAACACAACAAATGCTTGAAAACGCTTTCAATGGTGGGAATCTGCGTCAAGGGCTCTCTTGCACGGGCAGATTGTTTACAACAAATGGACAGCGTGAATATGGTGAAGATTTTCTTTCAAAACAAAATCCAGAATTTGAATATAATGGGCAAAAATATGTCCGTGTTATTGTATGGCATGATGCTGGCAATCATTATGCAGATGGCACAACAGTTGCAAAAACAGGTTCTGTTGTTTGGCACAAGGTTGCACCTGTTTCCCTTGAAATTCAAAATTGGGACAAACTTCCAAGAAGTATAAATCCAAAAGGAAAAAGATTTGGTGCTGATAGCGTAATTCACACCGAAACACAGCAGTGTGTATTATCTGGAATTCCTTTTTATCCAAACTATAATGACCAAAATTGTTCGATGTGGCAAAATTCACTTGCCCGTGCGTTTTTCAATAGTGCAAAATCATCCGAACTTGATGGAAATCCTGAATATCGTGCAAGACTTCAATGGGATTTTTCCAAAAGCGGTTTTTTGTATCAAGCATTTGATATGACAAGAGAGCCAACAAGAGAATATACAATTCCAGAAACAGAAAAAGAAATTTCAGATTATGCTTTTGCTGGATGTGTTGGAATAAGAAAAGTTGTTGTTCCAGAATATGTATCAAAAGTTGGCGTATGCGCTTTCCATGGTTGTGTAAACAGCCAAATTGTGTTTGTAAATCCACAAAAAATTAAGTTTGACAACGCTGCTTTTGAAGGCACAAATTTCAAATATGTTTACATTTCAAAAGATCAGGTTGTGCTTTCTCCATATGTTGATGAAAAACTTGAAAAAACGCATTTCCGCACAGATTTTGACAAGGAAGAAGTATCTAAAATTTTTAATAAAAATTATAGAGAAAATTTTATAAATGTGAAGGAATGGAAAGCAAGCGGAAAAATCAAGTTTATTCCCCCAGAATATACGCTTCAAACCTTCCCATCAAGTGAAATGGAGAAATATTTCTTGAACAATAACAATCAGCGTTGGGGAAAACTTGTCAAAACTCTTGGCTTTGACACGCTTGAAGGCACAGAGAAAAACAATTCGCTTGTTGACCTTATGAAAATCTATTACGCCATTGGCGGCTTTTCTGCAAATCAAGGCGAAAGTGAAAGGGCTTTTGACTATATTTTAAAAAATGTTGCTATTGTAAAGATGCAAAATCCAACAGCAAGTCAGATTGGTGCAGAAATTCATCAAAGGTTTTCGGGATTAAGACTGAAAGGACCTTATAACCCTGATTTTGCAAAATTCTTTATGAGATACTATAAAGACAATCCTGATTTCATGAATTTTAGATTGCGTGACGAAGATGGCGATTTGAAGGATAGTCAAGATTATTTGTGTGCGGCACACAACGCTTTTGACCGCATTCAAAAAATTTATCCATATAGAGTTGTAAACGGAAATGAAGAACGGGCATTGTTGTCTCCACGATTTGTTGCTGAACACTGCTCGATTGTTGAATATGAAGATGTGGAAGAAGGGAATGAATCTTTGGCAGAACTTATTGGACAATATTGTTATGACCAAGACGATTTTGAACACATCCAAGAAGTTTATGATTATGCAAAAACAATTAAAGACAAATATGTTATACGAGCTGATAAGGCAAAAGGCAAAAATGGAATTTCATTCAGAGTTCTTGAAAAAGATGACCCACTTGGCTTTGTGCTTGGTAACATAACAAACTGTTGTCAAAGAATTGGTGATGCAGCTGAAAAATGTGTTGATGATGGATATCAAAATCCAGAAGCGGGCTTTCTTGTGTTTGAAGAATCTGAACTTGATGAAAACGGAAATCCAACAGGCGAAATGAGAATTTTGGGGCAAGCATATATTTGGTATGACCCACAAACAAAAACTGTTTGTTATGACAACATCGAAATTCCTTCAAAAGTTTTGGATGAGCTTCGCAAAGGCGATCGCCATGATGAAAGATTATCGTCAAAACATCTTATGGATGCGGTGATTGAGTCTGCCGATGCAATCATGTCTTCAATGAACAGAAATGGCGTTCAAGTTGAAAGAGTGACCACAGGACAAGGCTATAATGATTTGCGAAACGAATTGGAAGCAAGATTTGGAGAGCCGGAACATAATCCAAGAGCACAACATCGAAATTATTCTGGCTATTCAGATGCAAAATCAGCACAATATCTGATCAGAACCTATGACGAAACAACAAAACTTTATAGCGACACAATCAGAGAATTGGGAGCAGATATTCAAAAAGACTTGGATTCAATAGAAAGGTCTGTGCATAGCACAAAAGAGAAGTGAGGTGCAGCATGAAAAGTGTGGAAGAACAAATCAAAGAATTTAAGCAAAAGCTTGAAAGAATCAACCAAGAGCTTGAAGTTTTGGAAATGGAAAAACAAGAAATTTTGAAGGTTTTTGAAAAGGCTGATGAAAATCAACGGAAAGTTATTGCAAAAGAGATGAAGGCAAGCGAGCAGCGTTTTAAAAATCTTTGCGACGAAATTATTTCTTTGTCTGCATCAGTAAAAAAACTGAAAAGCACAATAAATTAAACCTACTTTGATGCTGGCTTTAAGATTTGATAATTACAATCTTAATCGAAAATTATGCCACAATAAACAGGGCAAATGTATTTAGGCGTCAACTCATTAAATAAAAATAGACCTGAAAAATTCGGGTCCTTTTCTTATATTTCAAAATATGTAATTGCACCAAAATAACTTGTGAATAAAAAATAATACGAACTCGTTTTTTTAGGTTCGTATTATTTCCTATTGGCGCAGAGGAAGAGATTCGAACTCTTGGTGCAATTTCTCACACACAGCCTTTCCAGGGCTGCACCTTAAACCACTCGGACACCTCTGCATGGTTCAATTTTTGTGCAATTTCAGTTGCTGTTTTGCATTATATCACACTTGCCCGCAAAAAGCAAGTCTTTGAAGCAACTTTCGAAAATAAGTTTTTTTGGACATTATTTAAAAGAAGACACACTCACCCCGCCTTTCCCGCAAAATTTTTAAAAAAAACACCAATTTGGTGCTTTTTTAGTTATTGTGTTCGCTTTAAATTTTTGAAATGTGTCGTTTTCATTCTAAAAATTCGTTTTATAATATTTTTCTTCTGTTTGTTTTTCAATGTAATCTTTTTCAAGTTTAAAAACTTAATTAGCCGCAAAACATCCAAAAAATCTAAACATATTTCCAAAATAAAAGCAAAATGAAGAATTTTTACAAAAGTTCAAAGAGTTTTTGCTTATACTCTTCTTCGCTGATGATGCCATTATCTCGCATGCGTTTCAGGTCCTCAATGCGTCTTTTCTTTTCCTCATATGCGGCGTCATCCTTGATGGTCTGCTTTTGCTCCTCGCGGTCTTCACGCCTAAGTTCACTTCTTGTGTTCATCACAATCACGTCTGGGACAAACATAGAGATAAACAGCAGCAGCCATGCCAGCCACCCGCCGCTGATGACAACAATAATCAGCCCGGCGATGTAATAGCCCTGAGAGCTTCGGAAGAATTTCCCCTTCTTTCGCACCGACCAGATGAGAAGGACGCTGCCCACAAGACCAATGACAAAAGCGATGATGCTGTAAACAAGGTTGAACACGGAATAGTTTATCATGGCGACATAGTCGATGTAATCCATGACGGCTTCCACGTTGAAGTGAATGAGCAGTGCCATCACGAAACTTGCCACAACACCAATCAAGTTGATGATTGCACTAGCCAATATGAGGTTGCGTTTGGTTTTATTCATATACATATTTTTATTGTGTCCTTTTTTTGTGAAAAGTTGCTTAATATGGCAAAAAATTTGCCTTTCACAACATGGATATGATATCATTTCAAGGAGATATTTGTCAACAAATTTGCCGAGCGAGAAAATTTTGTCATAAATGAAAGCAGATTTCGTCGCAAAATTTCTGGCAAAATAAATCTAATTTATCGAATAAAATAAATTTAACTTATTGAATGAATTAATCTAATTTATCACATATAATGAATTAAATTTGTCGCAAAGATTCGCAAATTTTGTCATTGGTCAAGCAAATTTTGTCGCCTGGACGCATGAATGCATCTTGCAGAGTGGCAAAAATTTTGAGGGAGGAAAAAATGAGAACGGAAAGAAGAACAATCGTCATCACCGGAGCCAGCAGCGGGCTTGGCAAGGGTTTGAGAGAAAAGTTTGAGGCTAAGGGCGACATTGTGATTGACATCTCGCTGGACGGCCGCGACTTTCAGTGCGATGTTTCGGACTTTAAGCGATTGAAAGAAATTTTCGCCGAAATTCACGAAAAATATGGTCAGATTGACATGCTTGTGACGTGTGCCGGCTATGGCATCAGCGGTGCGGTGGAACTTTTGGACGAAAAAGCCTGCAAAAAACAGTGCGACGTCAACTTTTTTGGCACCGCCTTTGCGTGCAAATACGCCCTGACAATGCTTAAACCAAGAGGGAAAATCATCATCATCTCCTCCGCAACGGCACTTTTCCCGCTGCCATTCAAGACATATTATTGTGCCAGCAAGGCCGCCGTGGATAGTTTTGCTGAAAGTTTGCGGATGGAACTTTCCCGCACCGACATTCAGGTGACGTCAGTTTGCCCTGGCGATGTTCGCACCAATTTCAGTGAAAATCGCGTGAAGGTGTATGACACAAACGAGCGTTATGGCAAGTCGATTGACCTATCCACCCGCCCAACAGAGAAGACGGAAAAAAGACGCATGAGCCCCGAATATGCCGTCAAAAAACTGCTTGCAATTTGTGAGAAAAAGCACCTAAAACCGCGATACATCATTGGAAATCAATATCATTTCTTCAACTTTGCACGAAAAATTCTGCCGCAAAGTGCCATGATAAAAATTTTGACCAAAATTTTCTATAAGACTGAAAAATAGTGTCGAGGTTAAAAGTGAAAAGCAATAAATGTAAAATGATAAATCAAAGAATTAAAAGAGAATTGGAGAAATAAAACAATTCTCAAATTAAAAAAATTGGAGAAATAAAAACAATTCACATTGCAAATATTTTACATATAAAAAAGGCGAAATAATTCGCCTTTTTTCATTCGTCACAGAATCCGTAGATGCCCAAGAACTTCTTCTTAATTTCTTCCGTGCCGGCATTCAATCTGTCGGAAAGATTAAACTTCTTGCTTTCCAGCGTGACAAATTTCAGCCCCATATCCACCACAATTTTTTGTGCGGCGGCTGCAAAAGCCACACTCTTGCCGGTGCCGTTGAACGTGATATATCTCACGCCCTTGCGATATCTTGCACAAATTGGAATTTGCAGCGTCGGCAGACGTTTTGCAAAACCGTTGTTTGTGACAACAACAAGTTCGTCGCTCAAATTTTGTCCCGCAAACACCACGCTGTCCTTTTCTTCCAGGTTGATGCCCTTCACGCCGCCCGAAACTCGCCCTTGGATTGGCACTTCGCTTTTTTCAAAGTTGACGCAGTTGCCGTTTTTAGAGAGCATGATGAAGGTTTTGCCTTTCACTTCATGTTCAACATTCAAAAGCCTGTCGCCCTCGAAAAGTTTGATTGCTTGATAGAAACTTTTCGCCACAACCATGTCTTTTTCAGACGAACGTTTCACCATGCCGCCCTGTGTGAAGAAGGCAATTTCGCCCTCCCCTTCCACTTTCAAGATGGCAACAGGTGTTTCCATGAGGTCGATTGTTTTTTCAACATTTTTAAGCGTAATGCCCTTCTCTCGCCACTTGCATTCTGGCAGCTTGTCCACCAAAACTTTGATGCAGTTTCCGCGGTCTGTGAAAATCAGCACCGTGTCGGACGCCTTCACAGGCAAAATTTGCGTGTGGATGTCAAACAGTGTGGAGTTTTCACCTAGTTCTTTATTGGATTTAGAGAAATTCTTCATGCTGACTTTCTTCAATGTCTTTCCAGCAGAAAGGGCAAGAAGATAGTCTTTTGTATCCTCCATTTCCTCAATTTTTGTCAGCACAATTTCTTCATTTTGAATTTCCTGACTGCGTCGAGGCGAAGCAAATTTTTGCTTAATTTCGGTGATTTCCTTCTTGACCACATCAAGTTGCAACTTTTTGCTGTCCAAGATGGCTTGAAGTTCTTTAATACGCTCTTTCAGCATTTTCAGTTCTTCTTCAAGTTTGGTCACTTCCAAGTTCACAAGCCGAGCCAGCCTCATGTCCAAAATTGCCTGAGCCTGCTTGTCTGAAAGCCCAAATTTTTCTCTCAAACGCTGCTTGGCTTCCGCAACATTTGCCGATGTTTTGATGATTTTGATGACTGCATCAATATTTTTGATGGCAATCAAAAGCCCTTCCACAATGTGGGCACGCTCTTTGGCAACGTTGAGGTCAAATTTGGTTCTTCTCACCACAACATCACGCTGGAAAGCGGTGTAATAAGAGATGATGTCCAAAAGATTTAAAAGTTTCGGCTTCCCGCCTGCGATGGCGACCATGTTGATGGCATATGAAACCTGCATATTGGTGGAAGAGAACAGCATGCCCAAAATTTGCTGCGGATTTGCCTCTTTTTTAAGGCGAATGACCGCCCGCATGCCGTTTCTGTCCGATTCATCGCGAATTTCACTGATGCAAGAAAGTTTTTCTTTATTCTTCTCTTTAAGTTCGGCAATTTTCTGTAGCAATAGTGCCTTGTTGACTTGATATGGAAGTTCTGTGATGACAAGGCTTTGCTTGTCGCCATTCTGCTCCACTGCCACTTTGGCACGGATGGTGATTTTCCCTTTGCCCGTCTCATATGCTTGGCGAAGGCCGTCACCAAAAATCAGTTCGCCGCCTGTCGGGAAGTCCGGCCCCTTGATGATTTTCATCATTTTGTCCAAGGTGATGTTTGGATTGTCGATGTATGCCACCACGCCGTCAATCACCTCGCCAAGATTATGCGGAGGAATGTTTGTTGCCACGCCCACGGCAATGCCCGAAGTGCCATTCACCAAAAGATTTGGAAATCGCCCCGGAAGCACGTCAGGCTCTTTCAGGGTATCATCAAAGTTCAGCCCCCAGCGAACGGTGTCTTTTTCAAGGTCACGCAAAAGTTCCATGGCAAGCGGAGTCATGCGGGCTTCGGTATATCTCATCGCTGCCGCACTGTCGCCGTCCACCGAGCCAAAGTTTCCGTGTCCGTCCACAAGCGGAGCCCTAAGCACAAAGTCCTGCGACATTCGCACCATGGCGTCATACACAGAACTGTCCCCGTGAGGATGATATTTGCCCATGCAGTCGCCGACAATACGTGCCGATTTTCGATATGGCTTGTCCGGAGTCAGCCCAAGTTCCAGCATGGAATAGAGGATTCGGCGTTGAACTGGTTTCAAGCCGTCCTCAACACGCGGAAGGGCTCTGTCCAAAACGACATGTTCAGTGTAAGGAATCATGGAGTCGTGCAAAACTTCTTCAAGCGGCTTAAAAAGCACGCCATTGCCGCCATAATATCCGCCGACAGAATTGCCACTATCCTCGTGACGCTCTGTGGCAGACGCTTCAAGTTTTTCTTCCTTGTCCACTTTTGCGTCGTCAAAATTCATCTTCATTTCCTCAAAATTTTCGTCTTTTTTCATATCGTTTTCCTTACTAATTTTCTCGCTTCCGCTATTTTTCTCAGTTGCCTTACTTATTTCCTCATTTTTATAACTTGTTTTTTTGCTTTCCTTAATTTTCTCATTTTCCTTGCTTATTTTTTCGCCTTCATAACTCGTCTTTTCGTTTTCCGGGGTCTGTTTCATGTTCCACATATCAAGTTGCCCCGCGGCAATGCTTGTGTCCGGCTGCTGCTCCTCCGCGTGGTCGATTGGCGTGAGAAGTTCGTCATAACACATCTGCCCGGGGATGGGTTCATTTGGATTATCTTCAAATTCATCATCAAATTTCATCAAACACCCCAAAATTTTGTGTGAACTGAATTTTTCTTTCAAATTTGCAATTTTTCAAAGATTTATCTTCGAAATTTTATCAAAAATTTTCTATTCCAAAATTTTCAAGGATTAAAAATCCAAAATCTCAGAACGCCTCGGAAGGATTCTTATCCAACTTCTTATAATCTCGCATGAAGGTGTCCTCGCGGTCGAAGTTGGCGTGCTCAGAAATGTAGGCTTTTCGCTCTTCAATGTCGTCGCCCATAAGCGTTGTAATCATTTTTTCCGCCTGAGCGGCATCCTCAATTGTCACCTGAATAAGCGTGCGATTGGCTGGGTCCATTGTCGTCTCCCAAAGTTGCTCTGGGTTCATTTCGCCAAGCCCTTTATATCGCTGAATCATATATCCCTTTCCGGCACTTGCCACAGCATCGGCAAGTTCGGCGTCTGAATAGACATATTTTTCATAGTCTTTCTTATACACCTTATAAAGCGGCGGCAGCCCAATGAAAACATGCCCGTCCGTTATGAGCGGCTTCATGTAGCGATAGAAGAAGGTCAGCAAAATTGCCCGAATATGTGCACCGTCCTGGTCGGCATCCGACAAAATGATAACTTTGTTATATCTCAAAGACGAGAGGTCAAAATCCTCGCCAAAGCCGGTGTCAAGTGCGGAAATGATGGTGCGAATTTCCTCATTTGCAAGCACCTGATCCACCCGCTTTTTCTCTGCATTCAGCGGCTTTCCGCGAAGAGGCAGAATGGCCTGATATTTTCGGTCACGCCCCTGCTTGGCGGAACCGCCAGCGGAGTCCCCTTCCACAATGAAAAGCTCGCTTTTTTCTCGGTCTCGCGATGTTGACGAAGCAAGTTTTCCAACAAGGTTAAAGTTTTCCGCATTGTTTTTTGCACGCGTTAATTCTTTCGCTTTTTTTGCAGCAAGGCGAACCTTCATCGCCTGAACGGCCTTGCTGACAATCACTTCTGCCATGGTGGCATTTTTCTTGTCGGCAAGAAGTTTTCCAAGTTCTTGCAGCGTGAGGGCTTCAACCTCTGTGCGGGCTTCAGGATTGCCAAGTTTTGTCTTGGTTTGTCCCTCAAATTGGACGTTGTTCATTTTGAGGTTGATGACCGTCACAAGCCCTTCG
Organism: uncultured Clostridia bacterium; assembly: GCA_947625515.1. GTDB lineage: Bacteria > Bacillota > Clostridia > Christensenellales > UBA1242 > Caccovivens. The sequence continues at coordinate 267,041 of CANQOO010000001.1, read as the reverse complement.
CGGAAGTCCTCGCCCAGCAAATTTTGTTCTTTCTCTTTCAAGAGGTTGTTTGCACGTGCATAGTCATTAAACGCCTTGGTGAACGCACTCTTAAAGCCAATTTCGTGCATGCCGCCTTCTGTTGTCGGGATGTTGTTGACATAAGAAAATGTGTTTTCCGTGTAGGAGTCTGTGGAGATGAAACTCACCTCCAAGTCAATCAACTTGCTTTGCGTATGGAAGAAAATTGGGTCCTTAAAAAGTGCGTTTTTGCCTTCCACAAGATATTTCACAAAGTCAACCGTGCCGCCCTCATAGTGGAACTCATTTTTCTCGTTTGTGCGGAAATCTTCCACCACAATTTTGAGGCCTTTATTCAAAAATGCCAGTTCCCTTGCCCGCCTTGCGATTGTTTCAAAACTGAATGACTGCTGCCCAAACACTCGGTCGTCCGGCAAAAATGTCACGCTTGTGCCGGTGGTCTGAGCCTGTCCAATTTCGCGAAGTGGAGCAACTGGAATGCCGCTGTGGATTTTGCCTTTTTCATCTTCAAACGAATGAAATTCGATGAAATATTTCTTGCCACCCTTGCAGACAGTCACATTACACCAACGCGAAAGAGCGTTTGTGACTGACGCACCCACGCCGTGCAACCCGCCTGAGAATTTGTAATTTTCGTTGTTAAATTTCCCGCCTGCGTGCAAAGTTGTATAGACCACCTCCACGCCGCTTTTGTGCAAAGTTGGGTGCATGTCAACAGGAATGCCACGTCCGTTGTCTTCCACGGTGGCACTTCCGTCTTTGTTGAGGAAAATTTTGATTGTATTGCCATGCCCGTTGGAAATTTCGTCAATCGCGTTGTCCACAATTTCCCACAAGATGTGGTGATAGCCGCGTGCACTTGTGGTGCCGATATACATCCCCGGACGAAGTCGCACTGCGTCAAGACCGTCCAGCACCACGATATCTTTTGATTTATATTCTTTTTCCGACATAAAAACCTCTTGCAAAAACAATATTCCGCACCTAGTATAACACAAAAATCAAATTAAAAAAAACAAAAACGTGGGGTTTTGGGCATTTTTTGAAGGTACACTTTAAATTGAAGAAAACAATTCAAGCACTTCTTAGTGGCACAATTTCGGACAAGCATTTTGGCAATAACTTGTCCCATTTTTCATTGAATAATGTTGTTTTTTTCTTTTGACATGGATTTCCCTCATGCTTATTATTCTATATTTCGACAAAAAATTTTTTAATTTTTAATCTTTTCCCAAGGAAACTCATTGCGTCCAAAATGCCCATAACATGCGGTTTGCTTATAAATTGGTTTCAGCAAATCCAATTCTTTGATGATATTGTCTGGGCTGAAATTGAAATTTTCGTCCACATATTTCAAAATCTCTTGCATTGGTTTGCGATTGGTGTCGAAACATTCAATGTAAATTGAAATCGGTTCGGACAATCCGATGCCATATGAAACTTGAATTTCGCATTCGTCCGCGTATCCATGTGCCACGATGTTCTTGGAGACAAATCTTGCATAATAAGCCCCGGACCTGTCAACCTTGGTGGCATTTTTCGAACTGAAACATCCGCCGCCAACTCTTCCCACTCCGCCATATGTGTCAACGACAATCTTTCTTCCAACACATCCACTATCTCCAAAAGAACCCCAAATTGTGAATTTTCCGCTTGGATTTATGATGAAATTGGTGTTATTGCCCAGCAAAAGTGGATATTCTGCCAATATCGGTGAAATAACATTCTCAACGATTGTGTTCCGAATTTCTTCCTTTGAAAGCTTTTCATCATGTGAAACACTGACAAGGATTGTCCCTATCTCAATTGGCTTTTTTCCATCATACAAAACTGAAACTTGGTTCTTTGCGTCTGCAAAATATGTTTTTGTCTTTCTGCGAAATTCATCATATTTTTTCATAATTTTGTGTGCGATTGTGATTGGAAGTGGCATATACTCATCCGTTTCGGCGGTTGCGTATCCATACACAATCCCCTGGTCGTTTGCTCGAAGTTTTTCCTTGACAACCGCTTGGTTTATGTCTGGGCTTTGTTCGCTGATTTCTTTCACAATAGTGAAATTGTTCGTGTATCCGATGTCTTTCAAAACATCTCTTGCGATTTTGTCATAATCAATCTTTGCCTTTGTCGTTGCCTCGCCATAGATGAACAATTTGTCATTTTTAATGGCACATTCAACCGCCATTTGGCTGTTTGGGTCTTGTCTTAATGCCTCATCAAGAAAAGCATCTGCAATCGTGTCGCATGTTTTGTCAGGATGCCCAATGTTCACTGACTCGCTCGTTACAATTCTAATCATTTTCTTCTCCCATTTTTATATTTCCATAAAAAGGTTATTGAAAAAACCCATCGTTTCCGATGGGTCAAAAAAATCGCAACTTTTCCCATCGGTCAGCCTTTAGCACCTTGCATCGCAGGTTGCTGTGTGGTCAATGGGGCTGTCCCTCGCACACTCTTTATGGATAAGTTCATTATAATATGCTTTTCAATTTTTTGCAACAATTTTTTGCCATATTTGACAATTATTTTGTTATCTCTCAAATAACGCTTCGGCATCTTGTCGAGTACATGCGTGATTCTTGTGCGATGTATATTCGTCTCGCAAAAGAAATAAAATATTGTCATGAAAAAGATTGTTTTGTGTGGCGGCGGGACGGCTGGGCATGTCTATCCGGCTCTCGCGGTGGCGGAAAAATTGAATGATTTTGAAATTCACTTTTTCGGCGGAAGTGGCATGGAAAAAGAGATTTTGAAAAAGTTTCCAAAAATTAAATTTCACGAAATTCCAGCGGTGAAATTGGAAAGACGGCTGACGCCCAAAAATTTTCTCATTCCGTTCCGTCTTTTTCACGCCATAAAGATTGCCAAAAAAGAATTGTCAGAAGTGAAGCCAGACATAATATTTTCCAAAGGTGGATATGTCAGTGTGCCGGTGGCGATGGCTGGCAAGAAACTGGGCATCCCCATTGTCAGTCACGAAAGTGACCTCTCTTTTGGGCTTGCCAACAAGATTATTTTGCACTACTGCACCACAATGTGCACAACTTTTGAAAAGACTGGCAAGGGAAACAAAAAATGCGTGCATACGGGTCAACCAATCCGGCAAAAAATTTTTGACGGGCAAAGGCAGCGATTTTTCTCCCGCACCACTCACCCCACACTTTTGGTGCTTGGCGGCAGTTTGGGAGCGAAATTTTTAAACGACTTAGTTTTTGAAAATCTCGACAAATTGACCGAAAAATTCAATGTCTTGCACATTTGCGGGAAAAATAATTTTCAAGAAATAACGCACGAGAACTATCATCTTATGCCATTTTCGGAAAATATTGAAGACATCTTTGCAAGCTCGGACATTGTTGTTTCGCGTGCCGGAAGTGGAGTGATAAACGAATTGCTTGCTCTGCAAAAACCCATGCTGCTTGTGCCACTTTCAAAAAAAGCAAGCCGCGGCGACCAAATTGAAAACGCCAAACTTTTTGTCGAACTTGGCTACGCAGAAATGCTTGAAGAAGAGGATTGCTCGCCCGATAAATTTATTGAAAAAATTGAAAAAACCCGCAAAAATGCGGCAAATTTGCAAAAAAACATGAATCGGACGGCAAAAAATCACGCCACAGATGAAATTGCAAACATCATAAGAAAAACTGCAAAATAGTCAATTTTTCAGCCAAACAAGAAACTCCGTATTGCCGTCCCCGCCCTTGATTGGAGATTGAATCAACCCCAACTTTTTAAAGCCGCACCTTTCAAATTCTTGTAGCACATTTTCAATAACTTTTTGGTGGACTTTTTCGTCTTTCACCACGCCGTGATGCTTTCGTGCATATTCCAGCCCAACCTCAAATTGCGGCTTGATGAGAGCAACAATTTCCACATTTGTTTCAGCAAAATCCTCGGCAAGTTTTGCTGAAAATTTTGTCAGGCTGACAAACGAAACGTCCATCACAACAAAGTCCGCCCCGCAAAAATTCTCTTTTGGAAGAGTCAAAAAATTTGTTTTTTCCAAATTCACAACCCTTGCATCCCGAAGCAGTTTTTCGGCGAGTTGTCCCTCGCCAGTGTCCACAGCAAAAACTTTGGCGGCACCATTTTGCAAACAGACATCCGTAAAGCCGCCCGTGGACGCCCCCACATCCAGCACCACGCGACCTTGCAAATTTATGTGAAATTCTTCCAGTGCCTTTTGAAGCTTAAACCCTCCGCGAGAGACAAACTCGAATGGCTTTGCCTCAATTTTCGCATCTTCACTAACTTGCATTGACGGCTTTGTCACCAAAACGCCATCCATCAAAACCCTTCCGCCTTCCACCGCCTGGCGGGCTTTTTCTCTGGAAGGATAAAAACCTTTTTCTGCCAACAAGACATCCAATCTCATGCAAAAATTATATCACAAAACTTTTATCAAAACAAAGCTTTGCACTTATAAAGCGAGTTGTTTAAAAAGAAAAATAATTTTAGAATTAAATAACCTCTAAAACAAACAAAAATTTTTAAAAAATACAAACAGCATCTCAAACAATCATTTAATTTTTTTTAAAACTAAAAAATTTTAAGCACACTTTTATGTTTTTCACATAGGTTGATAATGGAGGCAAACAAATGAAATACTCATGTAAATATCAGACAGGTTGTTATCAAGATTTGCGTCCATTTGGCAGTTGCTGCCCAGGGTATGGCCAAAATTGGCAAAACTGCGGCTGCGGATGCCAACCACCTTGTGCACCAAAATGCTTTCCGCAATGTCCCCTTCCGTGCGGAAGAGAATGTGCACAAGACAACATCCTTTATTTTGCAATAGGATATCTCATGGCTTCTAGGTCGCAAAATGGCAACAATTTTTAATGCCAGCGTGAACAAGAAGAGAAAGATTGCAAAGATAGAAAAAAAGCGAGATATCAAAAAGGCAGGACAAAAAATCCTGTCTTTTTTATGTGAATTTTTGCAAGTTTTGCGAGGCGAAAATAAATGTAAAAAACTCAATGAAAATAAATACAAAAAACTCAACAAAAATAAATGCAAGAAACACATTTTCTTGACAAATATTTTTTCTTAACTTGCAAGACAATTTCACAAATTTTTAGTTTTAAAGAAGATAAAAATGCAAGTTTATTTATTCATATTTTTGCATATTTATGCACACATTTTATCATAACAATTCTTCCCATTTTTTCAAAAATTCGCGGCAAATTGCAAACACATCGTCAAATGTTTTTTCTTGTGTCAAATCGCAATTTGCAATTTTTAAGAGCGAAATTGGGTCTTTTTTGCATCCAGATGACAAAAATTCAAGATATTTTTTTGCAAAGTTTGGTTCATTTAAAATGTTTTGGCAAATGTTTATTGCCGAAATTAATCCTGTTGCATATTTATACACATAAAAGCTGTCATAAAAGTGCGGGATGCGTGCCCACTCGAATCTCATTTGCGGGATTTGCTTCACGCCATCGCCGTGATAGAAATTGTTCAGTTTTTCATATTCGTCGCACAAAAGCTCTGCCGAAAGTGGCAACTCTTTTTCATATGTTTCATGTGCAAATTGTTCAAATTCTGCAAACATGGTCTGGCGGAAAATTGTGGAACGGACGCTTCGCAAAAAGTAGTCATATAAATAAATTTTTTCTTTGTCAGACTTCGCTTTGGAAAGAAGATAATTCAAAAGCAGCTGCTCGTTGACGGTGCTTGCCACTTCTGCCACAAAAATCACATAATCAGCAGTCTGAATTGGCTGATTTTTGTTGGAAAAATAACTGTGCATGGCGTGGCCAAGCTCGTGAGCCAGTGTGAAAACACTCTCCAAATTGCCCTCAAAATTGAGCAGCACCACCGGCGTCATCTCCTTGCCCTCTGTGCCGCTTGAAAACGCTCCAGAATATTTGTTCTTGTTTGGATAGACATCAATCCAACGCTCATTTTTTGCACGGTCAATCAGCGACAAATATTCCTTCCCCAGCGGTGCTGTTGCCGCCTTCACAAGTTCAATCGCCTCATCAAAAGTGTATTTCTTTTCGGTAATCCCCTTTGTCACGGGTGCAAAAGTGTCGAACACGGAAAAGTCTTTCAGCCCCAGCATTTTTCCTTTAATTGCAAAAAATTCGTGCAAAATCCCCACATTTTCACGCACTTTTTTGATAAGCAAATTGTATACATCCTCGCTCGCCTCCTCGCAGGTGATGGCACAATCCAGAGCGGATTTATATTTGCGAATTTTTGCCATCACACAATCTTCCTTGACACTGCTGATGTAAGTGGATGCCAAGGTGTTGATAAACTGCCCACGTTTTTCATTGATGGCTTTGAAGGCATTTTCTCGCAATGTGCGGTCCTTGCTTTCAACATAAAGCGAATAGTTGGACTGATTAAATTCATGCCTCTTGCCTTTTGCATCCAAGATTGGCTCAAATGTGAAGTCAACATCGCTCAGTTTGTCAAAAGTTTCTTCACTGCCGCCCATCGCCTGGCCAATTTTTGCCAGCAAGAGTTCTTCTTTTTTGGAAAGAGCATGCTTTCTGTGACGGATTGTCGCCTCGAAATATCGCTGATATAGCCCAAATTTTGGATTTTTGTGCAAGGCTTGAAGTCGTGCGAGAGGGAAACGGTCAATTTCATTTTCCAGCGGAGTGATGGCTTCATCAAGTTTTGTCAGCACAATGGCACGCTTTTCCATCATATCATTTGCGACTCGGTTGGCACGGTCCTCGCATTGACGCAAAAACGCATAGCACGTTTTGCCCGCTTCTTCCAAAATTTTACATTTAAAATTCAAAAATTCCAGCAAAACATCGTCATCGCGAAGACGCCCCTCATATTTTGCGAATTTCTTGCTTTCGCCCTCCAATTTTTGCAGAAGCGAATAAAAATCTTCGTCACTTTTGCAAAATTTTGTCAAATCCCACTTAAATTTTTCTTCAATTTCGCTGCGATTTTTCATATTTCCCCTCACTTTTTGCAGATTTTTTAAGGATTTTTCTCATATTTCAAAAATAATCAACAAAAATTCCGTAAATTTTGTTGATTAATCTTTGGTTATCTTGAAATGAATTTTTCCATATTAAATTTCTTCCACGGCTGCTTGCTGACATCCGGCATGGCAAGGAAAGTCAGTTTTTCTTTTGTGGTTGGGTGGACGAAAGAAAGTTTGCCTGCCCACAGCCCAAGTGCTGAGGTTTTACCAGTGGATTTTCCATATTTCACATCCCCAACAAGCGGGCAGCCGATGGCGGCAAGTTGCACGCGAATTTGGTGGCTTCTGCCGGTGAGGATTTTCACTTCCAGCAAACTGTTTTTCTCATCGCCCTGCAAAAAGGTGTAACTCAGTTCTGCACGCTTCGCCCCTTTTTCGCTTAGCGGAACAATTTTCACCAGATTTTCTTTTTCATCCTTTTTGAGATAGTTGACAAGGTTCTGTTTTTTCACCTTCACTGGCACGCTGGTGACGGCATAATACACTTTTTCCACATCGTGCGTCTTGAACATTTCGGAAAGCCGTTTTGCACTTTTGGAGTTGCGGGCAAACACCATAATTCCGCCGGTTGGCCTATCCAGCCGATGCACCAAGCCGATGAACGCCTCGCCCGGCTTGTTGTATTTCTCTTTAACATATTCTTTCACAAGAGAAAGCATGTCTTTGTCGCCGCTCTCGTCCGGAGCACTTGGCACATTTTGCGGCTTGATGACCACCACAATTTGATTGTCCTCATAAAGCACCGTCAAGGCGTTTGAATCCGTTTGACGATTTTCACTTTTGCCGCTTGGGATGTCTTTCCCGGCTTCTTTTTTGTCGCCCACATCTTTTTTGAGTTCCACTTTTCCGCCGTTTTCCTTTGAGCCGTTTTCGCTTTTTCTCTTGCAATTTTCACTGCTTTCTTGTTGATTTTTTTTCAATTTTTCCATATTTTTACTCCGCTTGCTCCGCACGGAAGCACAAGTTTTTCGTCAGTTGGAAGTCCAATCTCGTCCGCATCAATGCCGCCCTCGCCAAAAGTGGTGGCAAGCAGATTTGCAATCACGCTTGGTTGCAGCCCGGTGGTGTAGGAATTGATAAGCACAAAAAGAGGCTTGCTTGAAAGCACCTTTTTCGTCAGAAGCAAGAAGTCCGCCAGATTATCTTCCAATTTCCACATTTCGCCGCTCGGGCCGCGACCATAACTTGGCGGGTCCATGATGATGGCGTCATAGAAATTGCCGCGTCGCACTTCTCGCTCGATAAATTTTGCACAATCGTCCACAATGAAGCGGATGTTTGAAATGCCGTTCAGTTTGGCGTTTTCTTTGGCACGCTCCACCATGCCTTTGCTGGCGTCAACATGCGTCACGCTTGCCCCAGCCGCTGCAAGAGCCACAGACGCCCCGCCGGTGTAAGCGAAAAGATTAAGGACCTTGATTTCTCTTTTTTGCTCTCGCACCAAGTCACCAAGCCGCTGCCAGTTGACAGCCTGCTCCGGAAAAAGCCCGGTGTGCTTGAAGCCCATAGGCCTAACAATAAATTTCAGCCCGTTCCACTGCACAAGCCACTGCTCAGGCACTTTTTTGCGATAGTTCCATGCTCCGCCGCCGCCACTACGCGTATAGACCGCATCCGCTTCCAAAGTCAAATCGCGTTTTTTGTGCCAAATCACCTGCGGGTCAGGCCGGAGCAACTTCACTCCCGCCCAATCTTCCAATTTTTCGCCGTCACCGGTCGCAATGACGCGATAGTCTTTCCAATCCTGTGCAATTTTCATTTTTGTTCCTTATTTTTTCTTAAAACACTTTTTTTCAAAAGCGAATTCCAAAAAAAACATCTTTCAAATTGTCATTCGCATTTTTATTTCCTTAAAACTTGTCACGCAAAAAGTTATGCCTTGCTCTCACTTTCCTGAGTGTTCGGCTTGATAAGCTTTTGCCCTTTGAAATTTGGTGATGATGAAACTGTCGCCCACCTCAACATTTCTTTCAATGTCCGGGTGGTCAATTTTTTCCACCGCACGCAAAATCAGCACTTCGTTTTTGATTTTTTGCATATAGTCATAAAGCATATCCGCCAGTGCGTCATCGCCGGTTTCAAAATAGGCATAAATTCGCTCGTCAATCGCAAAGTCGGCGTCCTTTCTCAGCACTTGAAGCCCACGCACAAATTCGCGATACAGCCCTTCCCGCATGAGTTCTTCGTCGATGGTGATGTCCAGCACAACGGTGTTGCCGTTCTCGTGGGCAATAACAAAATCTGCCTTTGGCTTTTTCTCCAAATTGAAGAGGCTGCTGTCCAGATTTTCAAACTGACCAATTGTCACTTTGCCTGCCTTGAAGCCCTTCACCGCCTTGGCAACTTCCTCTTCCGAAAGTTCTGCAAGTGCAGATTTAAGCTTTTGAACATCGCCTTTTAAGACTGCCCCAGCAGCACGGAAATTGACTGACAAAAATTCGTCATTAAATTTCGCATCGTCCGTCACCGCTTCCATTTCTTTGACATTAAGTTCTTCCTTGATGATGTTTTCAAATTCTTTCAGCACCCGAACAGTTTTCTCTCCGCCACAAACAAACATTTTGCGAAGAGGCTGCTTGACTTTGATTTGATTTTCATTTCTCAGGCGTTGAGCGGTGCTGATTATGTCGCGTGCAAGACTGGTCTCTTCCAAAATGCCGTCAAAATGTTTGTCCCAAATGGCGGTCGGGAAGCCGGAGAGCATGATGCACTCGCTTTCTCCTTTTTCAATCTCCCGCACACAATTTTGCCAAATATATTCCGTCACAAATGGCACAATTGGGCTCATGACGCAGCAAAGTGTTTTGATTGTCTGATAAAGACACCAATATGCCGTCATTTGGTCATTTTTGTTTTCGCTCTTCCAGAAACGTTTGCGGTTTGAGCGGATGTAGAAATTGGAGATGTCGTCCACCAATTTCTCAAAATCTTTCACAACCACAAAAGCCTTGTCGTTTGCATAATTTTCATCCGCATCCGCCACAAATTTTCCAACGCACTCCAAAAGCCACTTGTCCGAAATGGTCAAGTCTTTTTCGGACGGCTTGAAGTGAGCAAGGTCTGGATTGTCGATGACGGCATATGTGTTGAAGAATGTGTAGATGTTCCAGAACGCCAAAATTTTTCGGCGTGCCTCGTCGGTCAAATTGAAGCCAAAACGCATTTCATTTGCCGGGCTGGAAGAAGAGAAGAGATATCTCAGCACATCCGCCCCCACTTGGTCGGCAACTTTATCCGCATCCAGCGTGTTCCCACCACTCTTATGGAACTCCCCGCCATTTTCGTCCTTCACATATCCATATGTCAGCACGCGTTTATATGGTGCCTTGCCCGTGAGGACAACGCTCATGATAAGCACGGCGTAGAACCAAAGTTTGATCTGCTCAATCATTTCGCAAACAAAATCGCTTGGGAAATTTTCCTCAAAAAACTTTTTGTCGGTGAAATATTTTTTTGTTGAGAATGGCGCAATGCCGGCATCCAGCCATACATCGCCCACTTCCGGCACACGCGAAAGCGTTTCGCCGCAGTCGCAGCGGATTTTGATTTCGTCAATCCAAGGTCTGTGGATGTTTGGCAACTTGTCCACAAGTTCTGGCTTCACGGCACGCTTTTTGAGTTCTTCCAAACTTCCAATCACATGCACCTTGCCGCACTTTTCGCAGACATAGAACGGTAGCGGCAGGCCATAAAAACGGCTTCGGGAAATGTTCCAGTCGCCCATATTGTTCAGCCAGTCAATCATACGCTTTTTGGCATATTCCGGCTTAAACTCCACCTCTTCCACCGCTTTAAGTGCCATCGGGCGGATTTCGTCCATTTTGATGAACCACGCGGAGATGAGTTTATATACAAGGTCGGTCTTGCACCGCCAGCAGAACGGATAAGAGTGCTTATATTTGTGTGCATACAAAAGTTTTCCATCCGCTTTCAGCCTGTCTGTCACAAGTTCCACAACATCTGTGGTCTTTTTGCCAGCCAAGAAGCCGGTGTTTTCCAGCATCACGCCCTGCTCGTTGATTGGGCAAATTTCAGGAAGCCCAAGGGACGACCCAAGTTCGAAGTCCTCCGCCCCACAGCCCGGAGCGATATGCACAACGCACGTGCCTTCCTCTTTATCCACCATCTCCCAAGCCACAATTTTGTGGGCAAACTGCTGCTCGGCAAGTTCTGGGAAGCAAGTTTCATATTCCAGCCCCACAAGTTCGCTGCCCTTGAAAGTTTGCAAAATTTTCACTTCTTTTTTCAAAATTTTCAGACGGTCACGCCCAAGAAGCAACTTTTCTCCGTCAAAATCCACAACAACATATTCAAAATCCGGATTCACCGCCAGTGCAACATTGGCAGAGAGCGTCCAAGGCGTTGTTGTCCACGCCACAATCTTGAAATCGCGATTTTTCACAGGCAGTTTCACAAAAACGGCGGTGTGTTCCACTTCGTGATAGGAAGAGGACATTTCATGCTCCGAAAGTGAAGTGCCGCAGCGAGGGCACCACGCCATCGGCCTGTTTTTTTTCACAATCCAGCCATGCTCATCGCACACTTTCAGGAAATGCCAAATAGAGGTGATGTTGTGGTCGGTGTTGGTGTAATAAGAATTATCCCAATCCATCCACTGACCCATGCGGATGGACTGTTTGGTGATTTCATTGCCAAAATATTTCACCCGCTCCATGCACTTGTTGGTGAAATTGTCGATGCCATATTTGATAATTTCCGGCTTGCCGTTCAGGCCAAGTTCTTTTTCGATGTTCACTTCCACCCAAAGCCCCTGACCGTCAAAACCATTTTGATAATGTCCATCTTCGCCCTTCAAGGCGTGATATCTCAGCGTCAAATCCTTCAATGTCCTGCCCCAAAAGTGGTGAATGCCAAGGCGGTTGTTTGCCGTTGCAGGTCCGTCCAGAAACTTAAATCGCTTATGCCCGCGATTTTTTTCGACAAGTTTGTCAAAACATTTATTTTCGTCCCAAAACTTCAAAATTCCTTTTTCAAGTTCGACAAAGTTTGGGACAGTTTGCTCTTTTTTCATAAGCATCTCCTCACATAAAAAATCCTTGAAAGTCACAAGAACCTTCAAGGGGTCACCACTTGTTCCTTTCAGCGTGCCATCACACACCTGCCCACTGACGGAGGGCTTCCGTCTTTCTTACTGTCTTTCAGAAAGCGGCTCGAAAAGTGATAATCTTAAATCCTTCATATTGCCTTTCACCACGCGGCAACTCTCTGCAAAGCAAGGTTTTTAAGATGTTGTCTTTTCTCAAACGCCTTTAAATGATGTTTTAATTATAAAATTCAAAAGCATTTTTGTCAACAAAAATCAATAATTTTCCAAAATTCTGTTCATCTTCATCACGTCCGCCGCGGTCATGATGCCAAGGGCTTTTTCCTTTGCCCCGCCGTTTGGCGTGACGAGAATTGCCAAAAGTTTGGAGTTTTTGTGGAACATATCAAGGGCCTGCTCCACGGTGATGTCTTTGTTTGCAAAAGCATAATAGGCACTGTTTTCAATCTTAGAGAGCATGTCCTCAATCTTAATGGAATTCAAAAAAGTGTCGCTTTTGCCACCAGAGAGCAAATATTTGCCGAAGGCGTCAATAATTTTCTGCCCGTTTGCCACGCCAATAATTTCTCCGCGTCGCAAAACTGGCAAGTTGGAGTATCCCGACGAAGCAATGGTGCAAATCACCTCTCGCATCGACACGTTGGCGTCCACCGAAAGCACATCTCTTCGTGCGACAACATCCAACGCCCTCGGCGGAGTGGTGAGCAATTTTTCAATTTTTTCAATTTTGTCAACAACGTCGTCGTGCGGCTCAGCGATGATAAAATCATTGTTGTCATGCACAATGGCGTTGCGGAGGCGGCCGTATCCAATCAGGTCATCCTCGTATTTTCGGACGGTATAGTTGAACGCCACCGCCTTTCGCACTGCTTCCGAGAAGCCCATGCTTCGGTTGAAGTTATATCTCGTCTTGATGGCATAATCAATGTTGTTGAAAGCCGCCAAAAATCTTGTTGCATTACTTTTTGGAACTGGGTCCACAATGTCCTCAACGTTCGTCTTATTCATTTTCACCCCGTAAAAAATATGTGTTAACAATTTCATTATACACCACGCGACGATAAAAACAAAAACAAATTTTACAAAAAAAAGGCTTATCGCCCATTTTCTTTTTAAAAAGTTTTTTCACTCATTTTTGCCGAAATTAAATCCGTGTTTTTTTTGCTTTCTAATTCAATCGTCAGTTTGTGGTTGGCTTATACGAAAGCGTCTCGCCGGAAAGATAGACCTGCGGAACCTTGCCCACAATGACATTTTCCGCCACAAGCACCTCCGTGACACTGTCAATGGATGAAGAGTAAGCCGGCAAAATAAGTGAAACGCTGGCATACAGGCGGATGAAAAGCGAATGTTTTGTTTGATTTATGTCCACGCCGACAAAAGTGCTTTCAAAAGTTGAAGTCATTGCCCCGATTGGCGTGAGTTTGAGGTTGATGTTTGGACCCACGCCGGAAAGAAACGGCAGCCCCGTGAATATGCCAACCGAAACGTCCACGCCGCCTTTGCCCATTTTGTCAAGATATACTTGTGCAACCTGATAGAATCGGCGGGCCATCAAATTCAGGCGGATTGTGTCAAGAGAGATAAGCACAACATTGTTTTCATTGTCTCTTTCAATCTTGACCAAATCCTCATATGTGACATACTCTTCGCTTAAAACATCATAGACGGCATCGCTGACGGCAGAAGTGGAAAGTGAAAAAATGCTGGCACGCGTCGCCTCAACAACAACCGGGTTCACCACGCAAAACACATAACAAAGCACAAAAACAAGCAGACAGAGCAATGAAAAAACAATCACGCGTCTTTTGCGTTTCTTGCGTTTTTTATATCTTTGTTCATAGAGTCCAACTTTGCAATTCACACAATATGTATATGTCGCCATATGACAATTTTTGACAAAATAAATTGGCAAATTCAGCAACAAAATTTATGAAAATCAATTTCATAAAGATAAAAAACTATTTTTTAAATTGTGCAAAAATTATTTGCAACATACACAATATATGGTGTAGTATGCATGCATAATACACCACACAAAGTGTAGTATGCAAAATATGCTGGATTAAGAAATGCCGAACCTGCCATAACTTTATTTGAGAAACGAATTGCAAATGCCCCATTTTTTGGGGAAACAAATTGCAAGTCTATCATTTTTTTGTGTGCGATTTAAAGATGAGTGCAAACAAAAACGCAAAGCCAATCGCCGCCGCGATGCCGCCCGCCGTCGCCGTCAAGCCACCTGTGAAAATCCCCAAAAAGCCATGCGTTTTCACCGCACCAATCGCACCTTTTGCCAGTGACGCACCAAAACCCACAATAGGCACATTGATGCCGGCTTTGGCAAAATCGGAAATATAGTCAAACAGTCCAACCGCCTCCAAAAACACACCAATCAAAACAAATGTCACCAAAATTCGGGCGGAAGTGATGTTGGTGGTGATGATGAGAAGTTCACCAAAAGCACACACCAGACCACCAATCAAAAACACCCAAAAATAATCTAACAAAATTTCCATGTTCTTCCTCCATTCCTTGAAAATTCATTGTCTAATCGTTTTTCTAAATGCCACATAATTGCTTTGTCAGTTAGTTTTTTATCAATAGCCCATGTTTTCTTTCCTCCCAGCCCACATCATTTTCTGCCACGCCGCCCGACAACGTTTTGTTGCCATGCTGTGACAAATCATTTTTCAGTGCAGGCCGCCCGGCAGCGTTTTTTTGCCATCATGTCAAATCTTGGCAACGTCTCATTTCTCAATCACAACCGCGTGGCAAACGCATGGGATTGTGTCGCCCTGCTGCGAAGAGGTGGTCGAAAGCAACGCCCCCGTTGGCAGGAAAAGCACCTTGTGATATTCCCCTTCATTCAACTTTTTGACAATGTAGGAGTTGAAAACTGTGGCACAGCATCCCGCCCCAGACGCTCCGCAAAGAGTCTTTTGGTCTCTGCGGAAATACATTTGTCCGCAGTCACAATAATTCATGCCCAGCGTGATGCCCTCGTCCTCCATTAAATCAATCAAAATTTCGCTGCCCAATTTGCCCAGGTCGCCCGTCACAATCAAATCATAGTCGTCCGGCCCCGTTCGAGTGTTGCGAAAGTGAGCCAGCATTGTGTCGCGAGCGGCAGGTGCCATCGCTCCACCCATGTTGTTGACATCATTGATGCCCCAGTCCACCACCTTGCCAAATGTGACCGTCGTAATTGTCGGGCCCTCACCTTCCAGCGACACAATCGACGCACCCGCACCCGTCACAGTCCACTGAGATGTTGGCGGACGCTGATTGCCAAGTTCAAGTGGAAAGCGATATTGCCTTTCCGCCGTGGAAAAGTGCGAGCCTGTGCAGCAGACAACATTGTGATAGAATCCGCCGTCCACAAGCACCGCCCCAATCGCCAAACTTTCCGCCATTGTGGAGCATGCCCCATAAAGCCCAAGGAATGGGAACTGAAACGCCCGTGCGGCATATGACGAGCTGATAATTTGATTCAAAAGGTCGCCAGCAATCATCAAATCCACATCCCGCGGCTGCAACTTAGCGTTTTGAATGACCCCAGTAATGGCACTTTCCATCATTTTTCGCTCCGCCTTTTCAAATGTTTTTTCGCCGAAAAAGTCGTTTTTCATGACATAATCAAAATATTTTGCAAAGTTCCCTTTGCCTTCCTTAGGCCCAACAATAGCATAAGAGCCGACAATCTTAGGCTTATTTTTCAGCCTTATCGTCTGCTTGCTCTCAAAAGAATTTTTTGTTTTTTGCCCTGTTTTCATCTCTTTTCCTCACTTCTCGCCGAAAATTTCAGATGTCGTCCTAACATTAAGCCGAAATTTCCTCTTTCTTGCCATTTTTTTGCTTGTTTTCCCATTTCATTCCGCGTTTATATTTTTTGCCAGAAAATTTCTTTCCTCACGCCTTAAATTCCGTCTTTGCCCGCCTTAGAACAATGAAATAATCCAATAAATAAGCCCGACCACCATGCTTGACGCCACACCGAAAACAATCACCGGCCCTGCAATGGTGAACATTTTGACGCAAATGCCATAAATGATGCCCTCGCTTTTGAACTCGATTGACGGGCTTGTTATGGAATTGGAAAAACCTGTGATTGGCACAATTGAGCCGCCGCCGGCAAATTTGCCAATTTGGTCATACACCCCAATGCCGGTCAGGAACGCCGCAATGAAAATGAGGGTGATAAGCGTCAGTGCCCAGCCCGTCTGCTGCGAGATGTTTGGGAAAATGAGCAGATAGATGTCGTTTATCCCCTGTCCAATCACGCAAATCAGTCCGCCCACCCAAAATGAGTTAAAAAGGGACGGCCACGGCTTGGTCTTTGGGATTTTCGCCTTGATATATTTGTTGTAGGCTTCATTTCTTTTTTTATCTTCCATTTCTTCTCCATTTGAAGATTTATTTTCAAAATCTTTTTCTTCTGCATATAAGGATTTTGTCCAATTTCCTCTTGTTTGAAGATTTTGTCCAAATCTTTTTGAAAATTTTGCCCAAATCCAAGAAAAATAATCACTGTCACGCAAAAATTCCTTTACATCCAACATAACTTGTGATGCATAACAATGAAAAAATTTCAGACAATAAAAAAAAATTGGAGGGAAATATGAAAAAATTTTTTATCGGGCTCACTGCCCTTGTTCTGTGCGTTGCCCTTGCTGGATGTGGCGGCAACAGCAGCGATGCGGTCGTGACTGGGCTTGGCAATCAACTTGACGAAACGGCAAACACGGTCAGCAGCGTGCAGGTTTTGAATCCGTCCGACCTGAACCTATCAAAGGATATGCTTGAACGGATTGCAACAAAAGAAAACAGCCAGTCCATCTATGACAACGTGATTGGCACGCAGCAATCGCTTTTGAATGAAGAATATTACAAAGCCGACATCCTCGCCCGCACAGCAAGATTGAAAAACAGTTTGTCCAAGGACATAACGCTTTCCAAGGCACAGACTTCCGCCATCAAAGAACTGACGGACAGCCTTGAAAAATACACCAATTCGGTGGCATACACACAAAACGAGATGTCAAGCACGGTCAAGCACATTTCTTCTCTGAAAAAAAATGTGGACAAAAATTCAGACAAAATCAACGCGAAACTCAATCGCCTCGCCTGCAACTCAAATGCCCGCTCGTCGTTTTATGAGAACATTCTCCTGACGTTGAATCAAATTGAGAATTATCTCAACATTTCGCAAGAATTCCCGCAAGAAGACGCATCGCAACAGCCTGGACAGGTGGGCAGCGAGCCAGGCGGAGAGAATTACAATCAAAACATCCATGAAGATGGTGACAACACGGATATCACATCCCAAAACAAAACTTCACAAAATGACACACAAAACAGCACACAAAGCGGCGGAGCATCACAAAACTTGCAAAATGATGACACGCAGGGCATTTTGCAAAATGGCGGCTCGCAAATTGCTTCTCCAATTTTGCAGAACGCCGGGACACAGACGGGCGTCTCTGCAAACAATCCATACTTCAAGTATGACTCCAACAATCTCAATCGCATGAACCTGCCATATGGCGGCTACGCCCCATATTATGGCATGTATGGCGGCATGGGCGGCTACGGCTATGGCATGGGCGGCTACGGTGCCGGCACAGCTGGCGGATATGGCACAATGGGAGGATATGGCTATGGTGCAGGGCCGATTTTCGGCGGGAACGCCCCTTATGGCATCGCCGGCAACGGCATGTATGGCTACGGCTATGGCGGAACGCCTTATGCTTATGGCGGCATGAATGGCAACAACATCAATTTTTCGCGATTCAACCCAAATCGAAACACCGACACATATGCCCCGCTTGTGCGGAACATTGACACATATCGTCCCGGCAGCCGTCTTATAGCGAAGCCTGTGGTGCAAAACTCCCAGAAGCCACTGACGAAAGTTAACACAACCCTCATCGACGATAAAAATGAAGAAGAGAACAAGAACACCGAATGCCCTGAATGCGAGAATGAAGAAAATTGTGAAAATTGCAAAGATGCCAGCTCAGACGACATAGAAAAATGCGAAGACAGCCAAGATTGCAAGGATGAAGAAAACTGCGAAGATTGCAGCTCAGCAGAAGAGCAGGGAAGCCCTGAAAACTGCCAAGATTGCGAGGATAAAAAAAACTGCGAAGATTGCAGCACTGATGAAAGTTTTGAAGGCACAGAAAAATGCAAGGAGCCTTTGAAAAAGTGTGAACATTGTGACGATTCAAACGCCTTGCTTTCAGCATGCAAGACAGAAGGGAAGTGTAACAAAAAGCCCTTTGTCGCCGCTTTCAAGCCACGTGCGGAGGAAGACGATTTCAACCCACCCGTTGTGGCACATTGAGAACGCTCTTAAAACAAAAAGTCTCTTATTAAGAGATTTTTTTCAAAGGCACAACCTTAAAAATTGAAAAATGACACAAAAATTTCGAGGACAAGGAAAATTATCAAGAATAGGTTACACCTAAACAAAAAAATTTAAAAGCAGAAGCCAATCAAATTAGCATAAAAACATCTAAGAAAACATTAAAACATTTAAGAAAAATATTATTTGAAAAAAAGACCTGTCAGATGTCTCAAAGAGAGTTTCAGGACAAGTCTTTTTTCTTATTTTTTCTTATCACCGCCAAAATTATTTTGGCAAGGATGAAGATAAACAGAAGTGCGATGAAAATGAAGAAATACACCATCCAAACCGAACTGCTTTCAAACAAGGATGAGCCTGCTTTTTTAAACGAAACAACAATGTCGCAGTCTTGAAGTTGATTTTGCACAACAAAGTTGCCGTTGACAACATCCACCTTTTCGCCGTTGACGGTCACAGAGTCAATGACATATCCGTCACTGGCGGAGATGTGATATTCTCTTTTTTCCGCATAGGAGATTTTGTCCTCCAGTCCGCCGCTTGTGGAGATGCTTCCGCCCTTTCCACTGGAAACTGTCACATTGTGAAAGATTTCATTGAACAGCACAATAACTTGCGTGTCTTTTCTTATGTTGGAAATGCGGAAATGCGTCGGCGTGATTCCTTCCATAATTTCCCCGTCCACAAGCACCCGCCTAAGCTCGAAGCCGACATCCACCCGAACGTCAAATTCCAGCGTGCCGCCATTTTGAACGCCCACATTGCCCTGCACCGGCTGTCCGGAAAGCAAAACACTGCCACCGTCCTGCACGGCGAACTGCACAGACAGCGTGGATTTTTGATTTACAATCACAACCACCTGAACATCTTGTGTCACTCCGGAAAGTGCAATTTTGGCGTAGTCCTCTCGCTGTTCCAGCACAGGGAACACCGAAGAGCCTTCGCTGACCACAACATCCTGCAACATGTATCCATCCTCAGGACGCACTTCCAACAAATAAGTGCCGGATTTAAAGAAATATTGCGAGTCAGTCACAACCTGACCGTTCGCGTCGGTCACTGACAAGGTGAAGTTGCTCCCGATGCGATTGATGGCAAACGTGGACTGCTCGTCCTGCACCACCACAATTTGCATCACGCGACTTGTTATGCTGTTGCCAAAGCCGTCCGAAAGCTTAACCTGAAAAGTGTTTGTTCCGCTGTTAAGCCCACCGGATACACGCATCATCATCCACTTGTTAAGCCCGTCACCAATCGTTTGCACAACAACGTGGCTGCCGGTGTAATAGGAGCCGTTCAAGAGGATATTGTAAGAGACATTCCAGCCAGAATAGTTCATGCCAAAGCTTGCCGACTCGCCCGAATGCACAATCACTGTGGCGTTCAAATTTTCAGTAATTTTCAGTGTTAAATCCTCAAATTCTCCGCCAAATTCCGCTGCAAGTCTTTCGGCATCCGACAATGCGGCTGCCCCCGCAAAGCCATGCACACAATTCAATGCCAGCCCACTTTGCTGTCCGATGGAGACCTTGTCTCCGAGATAGAGCTCTTTGATGCCTGAACCAGTCAACGCTTGGCTGTCAATCTGTGTTGCATTCATAAGGTCAAGCGTGGTCAATTTGGAGCAGTATGCAAAAGCATAACTTCCCACTTTGGTCACATTCTGGACGTCGAAAATGCTTAAATTTTGGCAGCGAGAGAAAGCATATCCGCCGATTTCAATTTCATCCGAATTGCAGTGCACCTCTCTGAGAGCTGTGTCGCCACTGAACGCCGATTGTCCAATTGTCTGCAAAGATTGCGGCAAATAAATCACCTCAACTGGCGAGTTGGAAAAAGCATATGGGCCAATGCTGACAATCTTGCCGCCATTATATGTTGCTGGAATTTGCAGCGTGGTCAGTTCAGTGCCATAATAGCGGGAAATTTCATAGCTGTCGTCGCCAACCTTAGTGAACTTAAAGTTGTCCACATAGTCCATGTTGTCAAAATAATAAGAAGCCGAAGAGAGTTTGCTTTTAATCAGCGTCTTGTTTGCAACATCTTTTCTGTAACCCATGGCAAACACCCTCACCGTCTGCGACATTTGGATTGGACCGGTGTAAAGTGTGCCATTTGAGGAGTCCACAAAAGCGGCTTCTTCAAATGTGTAATAGATGTTCGCGTTTGAGCCAAATTGAAGGGAAAGCATAAAGTCTGTCGAGTGATTTTTTTCGCTTTCGCTGAAAGTTACCTCGCCTTCCTGCCTGCATCCAATTCCTGCAATGTTGATGCAGCCATATCCATACAGGTCATCCTTGCCATTCTCCCCCAAATCAACAGCATTTTCCACCAAAAGTGCATGCACTTGGTCGGGAGTGAGATTGGAATAGAACGGATTGGAAAGCACCAGTGCCACAGCCGCCGCGACGTGCGGAGCCGCCATTGATGTGCCACTCATTTGAATGTATCCCGGAATTTTGCGGATGACATTTCCGCTTGGGTCTTTTTCGTCCTGCCACGCCGCACTTTTGATGTAAGTGCCAGGTGCGGAAAAATCCACATGGGTGCCGAAGTTGCTGTAAGAAGAGTCAAACTGCACATCATATCCATTTGAAGAGTTGGCAACTCGCCTTAGAGCCGAAACCGTGAACGCCTCGCTCACACTGGCAGGCGTGCAATATATGGTGTTTTGGCTCTCATTTCCGGCGGAGACCACCGAAATGATGTTTTTGTTGTTCGCCTGACGCACGGCAAGCGTAAGGGCGGCATATCCTGTTGCGACCTGGCTTTGTGCAAGTTCAATGCCAAGGCTCATGTTTGCCACAACTATGTTCACGCCAGCCGCCTTCAATGTGGTGGCATATTCAAGAGCGGCAATAATTGACGCCCCCTGCCCTTTTCCTTCCGAGTTTAGCACTTTAAGCGGAAGAATTTTCACGTTTGATTGAGTGAACTCGCAAATCGTGCCGCTCACATGCGTGCCGTGACCGTTTAAATCTTCATATTCATATGATGTGGCTTTTTTTTCATCACTGAAGTTTTTGGCTCGGCTGGTGAGGATGCGGCCAGCGAACATCGGATGGTCGGCAAAAATGCCGCTGTCAATCACCGCCACCACAATCTGCGGCAAAGCGGACTGACTGTGCATCATAAGGGTGGTGCTGGAAAAACTGTCATAGCCCACAAATTCTTCACCCCAGGAGTTGTGGGTCGAAACTGCCTGAGAAGTTGCCACAAAACTTTGCTCGTCCACCTCAAAATCGCTGGCAGTCACCTCAAAATCGAAGCAAACATCAATGTTGGAATTGGAAAGATGTTCATATGCCGCCTGGGCTTGTTGATGAGATTCATATTGCAAGATGTGCCAATCGTTGAACTGTGCAACGGCCACTGCACCAAAAGTGTCCACATCCCACGGGCAGTTTACAATCAGACGATTTATTCGCGTCCCCGCAACAACCTGACCATTTTTTTCTTTCAAATTTTCAACAGCAAAAAATCTTTGAGGCACAATTTGCCCCGCCACGCTGCCCGCGGTGGCTTGCACCTGAGCGTCCGCTTTTTTGAGGTCATATTTTTGAATGGCATTTTCGCTGACAAGAACCTTGCCATCTTCGACAACATATTCTTCGTCGTCAAGCAGCACATCTTCATTTTCAAAATTTGTGACCATGTCTACAATCGCAGCCTGGAATGCGTCAAAATCCTGCGTTGCCTCCTCGGCGGACGCAATGTTGCAAGGGAAAAAGAGCAAAAGCGTTGCACACATCAGTGTGCAAGAAAAAATCCACTTCAACCCTTTTCCAAACAATTTCATATGTATATTATAACACATATATATTTAAAAAATCAACGCATCCGCCAAAGTTTAAATATTTTTGGGGAAAATGAGCCACTCAGCACAAATTTTTTTCATGCCTAATCACCAATTTCGCAATAAATTTCAGCACCCAATCTTCCAAATGCAACCCAAACAAAGCACTTGAAACTTTATTGAAAAATCGTAATAGTATTATATCTTTGAAAAATGCCGTTTGGCAACACTTATCTGCAAATTATTTTCAAAAAACTGATTTTTTTTGCCAAAACAGTTGACATTTTTGTGCGGGTGATGTAAAATGAAAAAGCTTTAAATGAATTTGCTGGAAAGAAAATTTGCGGATGTGGCGGAATGGCAGACGCGCTTGTTTAAGGGGCAAGTGGGAAACCGTGGAGGTTCGACCCCTCTCATCCGCACCAAAAAACTACGCTTTGGCGTAGTTTTTTTATTTTAAAACTTCGTATAAAACACAAATGAAAGTATAATATTAAAGTTTTTATCAAGTTCAAGTATTGCAATATTTTTTACAAATTTTTAATGATTTTTTAGCAATCATCAATCCTGCTTTAAAAGCAATTTCTTTGCTTTGATATGTTCAAAAAGCCAAAAGAATAAATATGTGACAAGCATAATCCCAAGCGAAGCCACCCAGTCCAAGAAGAAGTGCTGCTTAAGGAAAAATGTGGCAAGAATGATGAGGATTGACAGAATGATTGCCACCACCTTAAACCACACCTTCATCCCCTTGCCGGATGTAAGGCAGCCGATGATTATGGCAATCGCCATGAAGGCGTGCTGGCTTGGAAAGCAGTTGATTGGATAGGTGGAGTGCCATGTGCCTACCATAAATTTTTCAGTAAAAGTCTGAGGCACAAAGTCCGGCTTGACAAAATATGTTTGTGCAAAAAGATAAATCAGTCCTGAGATGGCGAAACTGACAAGAAGAGTGCGATAAATCAAGCGAAAAGCGTTTTTGTTGGCGTAAGCGACATAGAAAAATGTGACAATCCCCAGCGGAAAGGTGAGAAAATATGGATAAACAAACCCAGGGAGTGTCGGGATTTGGTCGTCAAGCGGGATATGCGGATATGCACTGCCGCCCGTGGCACCAGTGAGGCGGAACAAGAGTTGATTTCCAAAATATGTGACGCCAAGCACACACAAAAAAATGAGAAACGGCTTGATTGCATAAGAAATGCTGCCATACAAATTTTTGTATGTGCTTTTTTGAAAAATTTTGGGCCGTTTTTCTTCATTTTGCTGCGAGTTTATTTTTCGCACCACACGAAGAACTTTGTCGTCCTCGAAAAAATCATCTTTTGTTCTTTTCAATCTTCCTCCTTGATTGGAAAAAATGAAGAAGCCGCAACCTGGCGAACCTCTTCAAACATTTATGCTCGCATTGCAATTTACAAAATTGGATTGCCAATTTTCACGTCAAAATCGCCAACTTCAAAATTGATTTGACGCACTGAGGTCACAGCCTTAATGTCCGGCTCGCACTCTTTGAGAAATTCCAGTTTTGGTGCGACAATGGTCATTTGGTCAATCTCAGTTTTCATGCTCACTTTTTTCTCGCCCTTAAATGCTCGCACCCGTGCAACAACCTCAAACACATCGTCGCCGTTTTGCAAGATGTCCTGCTCTTGCGGCAATTCAATTTTTTGCAGAGTGGTCAAATGCACAGAAATTTCCCCCACAAACTGACGGAAAAAGCTTTGATAAATCTCCTCAGTGATGTGCGGCATTGTGATGGCGAAAAGTTTGATGATGCCAAGCAGCACGTTATAGCACGCCCACTGTGCGGATTCTTTTGCCTGTTGACCATACACTTCCGGCTTATATAGGCGATTTTTTGCCAATTCGATGTAATTATCGCAGAAATTCCAGAAAAATTTCTCCACTTCCGCTTTTGCATAGCCCATTTCAACATTTTCATATTGAGCACACGCCCTGTCAAAAGCCTCGTTGAATTTGTGCATGATGAAGCGGTCCATTGGCAGGATTTTTTGCGGCATTTTAGGCTGATAATCTTCCATAAACGAAAGGACAAACTTGGATGCGTTCCACAATTTGTTGAGAAGTTTATAGCCGTCCTTCAAGCCGTCGTCCGTCAAATAGACATCTCTGCCATACGCCCCGATGGCACACCAATAGCGGATGACGTCCGCACTGTATTCGTTAATCATCTCAGTTGGGCCCATTTTGGAATTGGATAGGTGCTTAGAAATTTTGACGCCCTTGTCCGCCATAACCCAGCCATTGACAATCAAAGATCTCCAAGGCAGGCAGCCTTGATGATAATATGCCTTGATGATGGTTCGCAAACTCCATGTGGTGATGATGTCGCGGCCGCAGAAACGCATATCCATTGGCATACGCTTTGCACACGCCTTTTCGTCCTCCACCCAGCCGCAGTTGATTTGTGGCGTTATGGATGACGTCGCCCATGTGTCCATCACATCGCTTTCAGGCACAAACTCGCTGCACCGGCATTCGCATTTTTCTTTTGGCATGCTGGAAAGCGGATTGACCGGCAAGTCCTCTTCGCGAGCGAAAATTGGCTTTCCGCACTTTTTGCAATACCAAACAGGAAACGGCACACCAAAATATCTTTGACGTGAAATGGACCAATCCTGATTCAAATTTTTCACCCAGGCAAGATATCTTGCTTTCATGCTTTCTGGATGCCATTCAAGTTCGTCGCCAAGTTCCAGCCACTTTTGTTTAAGTTCCGGCGTGGATGTGCGGATGAACCACTGTTTTTTGGATAAAAACTCGATTGGCTCTTCGCATCTTTCATGCACCTTAACTGCATGCATAATTGGGTCCTGCTTGAAGATATATCCGGCAGTTTTGAGGTCCTCAATCACCGCCTGTCGTGCTTCAATGGACTTCATGCCAGCGTATTTGCCGGCAATTTCGGTCATGCGTCCGCCGTCGTCGATGGCACATTTGAGCGGAAGATGATATTCCTTCCACCACTCCACATCAGTTTGGTCACCAAAAGTGCAGCACATAACAATGCCTGTGCCTTTATCAATGCCAACTTTGCTGTCGGCAAGCACAGTCACCTCGTTCTCTTCAAAAAGAGGCACTTTCACCTTTTTGCCAACAAGGTGAGCATATCTTTTGTCCTCTGGATTGACAAAAATTGCCACGCAGGCAGGCAAAAATTCTGGTCTTGTGGTTGCAATCGGAATGGTGCCAGAGCCGTCCGCCAAGCGGAAATTAAGAAAATTGAAAACGGAAGAAAGTTCTTTGTCTTCAAGTTCTGCCGATGCCACACTTGTGTGACATTTGCAGCACCATGGTGACGGCTTTTCTTCGCGATATGCAATCCCTCTTTTTGCCAATTCAATAAAAGATTTTTGGCTGGTTTTTTGGCTTCTTTGGTCGATGGTGTTATATCCCAGCGAAAGGTCGCAACTCAGCCCCGCACGCACCATAAGGTCGCGATAACTTTGATTATATTTCGCCACGAGGTCAAGAGCAATTTGCGTAAATTCCTCTCTTGGAATGGTGTGAGCACGGATTTTTTTCTCTCTTTCCACCAAAAGTTCGGTTGGAAGGCCGTTGTTGTCAAAGCCAAGCGGATAGAACAAATTTTTGCCCTTCATCCGTTGATAGCGAGCAATCATATCCGCCTGCGAAAAACTTAGAATATGCCCCATGTGCAGATGTCCGCTGACCGTTGGAGGAGGCGTGTCAATTGAGAAAACAGGCTTGTTTGATTTTTCGTCAAACTTATACACCCCATTTTCTTGCCAAAACTTTTCCCATTTTTCTTCTTTTTCCGAAAAATTATATTTATTATCAAGCATATTTTTCACCTTTAAAAATAAATTCTCTTAATGATATCACTTTTTTTGCCGAAAAGCAAGATTTTTTGCCTCAACGACGCACTTTTTTGAAATTTGGAAAATATACATAAATTCAACGCCGCTTTCGCAAAATTATCTCCAATCTCTCGCCCGCCGCCTCGCCAATTTTGCCTGAAACATTCACACACAACTTTCGCCGCCTGCCCTATTGACAAACAAAGGAATTTGTGATATAATGCCATGCGAAAAATCCAAAAAGGAGCATACAATGAAGCAAAACTACATTTGGAAAGGGTTGAACATATATTATCATGCCATTCTAAACGGCCTGTCGATGCTTAACGAAGAGGACTTCGACCTTGCAAATGCCATCGTCACGCTGATTGACAAATATGGTTCCAATCCAGTTGAATTTGAAACATCTGCACAGCAGCTGCTTAAAAAATTAAACACAGAAAACGCACTTAAAGTGGCACACCTGCCAAGCGATTCGTCTTTCCCAACAAGCAAAACCAGCCTTCGCCAGGGCGAAAAGAGTGGACTTGACAAAAATTCTGACACATTGTGCGTCACCGGCTTCAACTTTGACGAAGAGACCTCTCTTGGGCTGTTCAGGGCGGCAAGTTGGGCAAAGCATTCACATAATTCATCTCCAATCCTTCGACGATAAACGCCACAGTGAGCAACAGAACTTAAAGAAGTTTGCCACTTCTTTTTTTATTCCATATTTTGGTTCCTGATTGCTCAGACACAGCCCAACATTGCGTCCATTTTTGGTAAAACACAAAAAAATCAGCCTTGCATATGATGAATTTTGTAAGGAGGAAAAATGAAAATTTGGAAAAAACTCGGAATTTGCTGCCTGGCACTTCTGATGATTTGCTCCACTGCCGTGCTTGCATTCGGATGCGGCGAACGCGACTGGAACAAAATTGAGTTGAACGAAGTCACACACAGCATTTTCTACGCACCACTTTATGTGGCAATGAACAACAACTATTTCAAGGACGAGGGATTGACCGTTTCGTTAACAAATGGTGGCGGCTCCAATGTGTCCATGAACGCTCTTCTCAACGGCTCTGCCGACATCATCCTGGCTGGCCCGGAGACGTCTGTTTACACCCAGCACGTTGCTGACGCCCCGAAGGTGTTTGGCCAACTGACCACCTGTGACGGGTCGTTTATCGTGTCCAAGACGCCAATCCCAGACTTCACGCTGGAAAACTTGAAAGGAAAATCCATCATCGGTGGACGACCGGGCGGAATGCCGGCGATGACGC
Organism: uncultured Clostridia bacterium; assembly: GCA_947625515.1. GTDB lineage: Bacteria > Bacillota > Clostridia > Christensenellales > UBA1242 > Caccovivens. Next base: position 239,718 of record CANQOO010000001.1, on the reverse strand, counting down.
TGAACTACATTCTCAATAAGGAACACATCAACATTGGCAGCGGCGTTGACGAAGTGTATGTGCGTTCTGACGTGGATTTCAACAACACCGCATCTGTTTGGGCAAGCGACGACAGTATAGATTTTTGTGCATTGTTTGAGCCAGTTGCCACAAACATGACCAAAGAAAATCCGTCATATTCCATCGTTGCCAGCCTTGGCGAACTTTTGGAGGACCGCATGCCATACACTTGCTTTGCCGCCCGCGAAAGTTATCTCAAAAATCACGGCGATGTTGCAGAGAAGTTCATGCGAGCCGTCCTTCGTGCAACGAAATTCATCGACAACAACACAGATGCCACAGTTGCGAAATCGCTGGAAGAATCGTTTGCCGGCACAACGTTGAAAGAGCTGGAAAACTCTGTCGCACAATATCGCAGCATTCAGGCATGGTCGAAAGACATGATTTTGACCGAAGAAGCGTTTGACACTTTGATGGACATTCTGGAATTCAACAAAACCATTGCTTCGCGTTCGGATTGGGCAACAATCGTTGACAACACCATTGCTAACAAACTGAAAGCGGAACTCATTTGACAGGCAATGCCTGACATTTGAAACAAAAAAATTACAAAATCGAACACAAAAATTTATTAAAATCAATTCAAACACAAAAATTTGATATGTTTTCCTAAACACAAAAAAAACTGACATAATCAATAAAAAATTGAAAAAATTAAGAAAAAAATTTGACAAAGTCAATTAAAAACCATTTTGTAATTCAATAAAAAAACAAAAAAGCCGCGTTTAAAGCGGTTTTTTTAAGCAATTATTCTTCGTCGTCCGGAGCGGAGTCATCCGTGTCGCCTTCTGCCTGAACATTTCCACCGACAATTTGCTCGCGAATTGTTGTTTCAAGTTCTTGCAGCACCTCAGGATTTTTTTCGAGATAGAGTTTTGTGTTCTCCTTGCCCTGACCGATTTTTTCGTCATTATAAGAGAACCACGCCCCGCTCTTTTTGATAAGTCCAAGTTCAATGGCCATGTCAAGCACGCAGCCCGACCTGGAAATTCCTTGACCGTACATGATGTCAAATTCTGCCACCTTGAATGGCGGAGCCATTTTGTTTTTGACAACCTTCACCTTGGTGCGGTTGCCGATGATGTTCTGCCCTTCCTTGATGGTGTCCGTTTTGCGAACATCAAGTCGGACACTGGCATAAAATTTTAGTGCCTTTCCGCCGGTTGTCGTTTCCGGATTGCCAAACATGACGCCAATCTTCTCGCGAAGTTGGTTAATGAAGATGACCGCAGTGTTGCTTTTTGAGGAGACAGAAGTCATTTTTCTAAGGGCCTGACTCATCATGCGGGCTTGAAGTCCAACATGATTGTCACCCATTTCGCCATCAATTTCCGCCTTTGGAGTGAGTGCAGCGACGCTGTCAACAACAATCACGTCAAACGCACCCGAGCGAATCAGCGTGTCGCAAATGTTGAGTGCCTGCTCGCCATTATCCGGCTGAGAAACATAGAGTGCCTTGGTGTCAACGCCAAGTTTTTCCGCATATGACGGGTCAAGAGCGTGCTCTGCATCAATAAATGCGGCACGTCCGCCATTTTTTTGAGCCTCTGCCACAATATGCAAAGACACGGTGGTTTTTCCAGAACTTTCCGGGCCATAGATTTCGATGATTCTGCCGCGAGGCACGCCGCCAATGCCAAGAGCAAGGTCCAGCGTAAGGCAACCAGTGGAGATGACTTCCACTTTTTGATATGGTCTGTCGCCTAACTTCATGATTGCACCTTTGCCATAGTCTTTTTCAATTTTCAAAAGTGCCTGTTCCAGTGCTTCAACGCGAGGGTCTTTTTTATCTTTTTCTGCCATTTCATTCTCCTAATTTTTCAAATTTTCTCTTTTCATTCAGATTATTCATTTTCATTATATCAGACTTATCCAAAACTTCAAAACATTTCGGCGACAAAACACACCCTACATCGCTGCCCGCATCAATCTGAACAGAGCAAAGTCCACCAGATTGTCAATATTTTCGCGATGCTGACCGTCAAAAGAGGTGGAAAAGACGTGAATCTCTTGTTTGTTTCCTATTGCTACAAAAAACTTGTTATCTTCCCCCACAATCGCCATGACAATGTCTGCCTCGGTGGTTTTAATTAAATTCTTGGCAAGCTCAAACGCCGTTTCTCGGCTTGCCGCTTTTTTTTCTTGCAAAAATTCGGCACTGATGCCATATTTTTCAAAATCGGCGTCCGTCCTAAGCACGGCAGCGGACTTTATGAACTTGCAATCACGCTCTCGAGCAAGCGACCCGCACGCCAACCCTCCGCTGACCTGCTCAGCAATGGCCACGCTTTGCCCGCTTGCAGCCAAAACGCTTGCACATGCGGAGGCGATATTTTCGTCTTCAAGCGAAAACAAATTCTCACCCAACGCACTCTTCAAAATTTCCGGATTGACAGTTGTGGAGCAGTAAACAGTATGTAATATTGGAGTTTTTGTTATGATTTTATAATCACATCTAACCGAACTGAAAATGTTCTGGACATATCCCACGCTTTTGCCAAAAACAGAGTGAACAATGGCACCAAAATCCCCCAAAAACTCTTTAAAGAACATCTCCAATTTCACGCCAAGCGGCAGGAAAAGCATCTTCTTTGCACCATGCCTAAGCGAAACTGCCTGCTCGTGCAAAAGTTCCAGAGTGTCGTCCTCTTTTTTGACGCCCTCCAAAATTCTGTCCAGGTCATGATTATCGCAAATCACAATTCCAGTATCGAACTCCTGTCCGCACTGAGCGATACAGTCGTCCAGCGTATGGCAGACAATGACAGAAAAATCAAAATGCCCCAAACCAAGCAGGCATTTTTCCACCCGTTCTATGCAGCAATTTTGATTTCCTGTGAAAACAATGACTTTATTTTCCATGTTTTTTTGCCTTTGCTTCCTTCAAAACATCTTTGTTTTTGGTGAAATAGTTCAAAATAGAGAAAATCGTCAAGATTGTGGTTGCCGCAAGCAACACATATCCAATGATTGACAAAATCATGTTCACTCTCGAGCCAATGCTGGAATAAAATTCTGTGACAACGAAAGCATAAGCAAAATAATAAATCAGCGTGATAAACTGCAAGACTGCCTTCACTTTTCCGCTCATGTCAGCAGCAAGAATGACACTTTTTGCTGCGGCGATTTGCCTCAGAGCGGACATCATCAACTCTCTTCCAATGATGATAATTCCAAAAGTTGCACCAAGATAGGTTGGATAGATGGCAGGCTCCATCGCCCCGCCCACATTTGGGACGATTGGCACGGCAATAAGCAGCACGATGCCACTCATGACCAAAATTTTGTCGGCAATGCTGTCCAAAAACTTGCCAAGTGTGGTGACAAGATTGCGGCTGCGTGCGATATAGCCATCCAAAAAGTCGGTCAGACACGCCAGTGCAAAAAGCAAAAGTGCCACCAATTTGCCATATGGAATGAATGTGGCAAGATAGAAAAAGACGAAAATAGGAATAAGCAAAATTCGGCAAATTGTGATTCTGTTTGGAAGATTCATGTTGTTCTCCTTAATTTTCAAGGGCTGTCGCCTGATAATTTTCACCGTCAAAGTCGGTGAAGCGGACTTTGACAAACTCGCCCGCCTTTATATTTCCATTATCCACAATTTCCACGCCAAAGTCAACTGTTGGAGAAAGAAATTCTGTGTGTCCAACAAAAACGCCCTTTTCTTCGTCAAAAAAATCCACCAAAGCCAAAAATTCTTGCCCAACTTTTTCCTTCGCGTGCGAAGTTGCAATTTTGTTTTGAATTCTTTGCACCTTTTTGAGCCGTCTTTTTTTGACAAATTCTCGCACCTGACCGTCCATGAAATAACTTGGAGTGTTTTCTTCGCGATAATATGGAAAGAAGCCGGCATAATCAAACTGACTTTCCGTCAAAAATTGACAGAGCTTGGAAAAATCGGCACGCGATTCGGTTGGATAGCCCACAATAAATGTTGTGCGAAGGGCAATTTGTGGATATTTTGTTTTAAGTTTTGTCACAAGGTCTCGCGTTTTTTCTTCATCAAGGTGCCTTCGCATGCTCTTCAAAATGCGGTCATCGATGTGTTGAAGCGGGATGTCCAAATATTTACACATCTTCTTTTCGCTGGCTATGAAATTGAGAAGTTCGTCACTTGTTCGCTCTGGATAAGCATAATGCAGCCGAATCCACTCAATGCCAGAAATTTTACATAGTTTCTTGCAGAGTTCAATCAGCTTGTTCTGTCCATAGAGGTCCTCGCCATAACGCGTCACATCCTGAGCGACCAGCACAAGTTCTTTAATTCCGTTTTCGGCAAGATATTTCGCCTCGTCCACGATGGCGTCCATGTCAAAACTCACATATCTGCCCTTAATGCGTGGGATTGTGCAGTAAGAGCAAGCGTTGCTGCACCCTTCGGCAATTTTTAAGTAAGCATAGCTTCCTCGACTGGTGAAAATTCTTCCAAAATGCGGCTTAATTTTTTCTTCTTTCAGCCCATAGACTTGATGCACAATTTCGCAGATGCGTTCGTTGTCTTTTGCCGTGAGGAAAAAGTCCACCTCTGGGATTTCCTTTTGCAGTGCCTCGCGATGACGCTGTGCCAAACACCCCGACACAAGCACTTTTTCCAGTTTTCCGCTGTTTTTCAATAGGCACATGTCGAAGATGTTTGAAAGAGCCTCTTTTTTGGCGGGAGAAATGAAGGCACACGTGTTGACAATCACAATGTTGGCATCGCTAGGGTCATCAACAATCTCAAAGCCGTTGTCCCTGAGACGGAAAAGCATTTTTTCGAGGTCAACACGATTTTTGTCGCAGCCCAAACTTATGGCACTTATCTTTTTGTTTTTCAGTTTTTCATTCATTGTTTTTTCCTTTGATTGAAATTAACGGTCGATTTTCATTTGATTGAATAATGTCAGCCGATTTTCATTTGATTAACATCAGTCAATATCTCCAAAAAGTTCTTTAAATTCCTCTTCGGTGGTATAGACAGTGCGTCCCTTCGGCCCGTCCGCACTTGAAATATATCCCGCCGTCTCCATTTGGTCGATGATTCTTGCGGCACGCGGATAGCCGATGGCAAACTTTCGTCTTATCATGGTTGCAGACGCCTGCCCGCATTCGATGGACACTTTCAGAGCCTGCGGCAAAAGTTCGTCCATCTCGTTGTTATAGCCCGGGCCACCGTTGCCATTGCCTTTATTTGGATTGTTGATTTGCTGCTCAATTTCTGGGTCGAAAATTGGGCGATTGTTGTCTTTGCAATAATCCACAATGTGGTTGATTTCGTTGGTGGTTACAAAGCAGCCCTGCACGCGGGATGGGTCTTTTGCACCATTTGGGAAATAGAACATATCGCCTTTTCCAAGCAATTTTTCGGCACCAACACGGTCCAAAATGGTCATGCTGTCAAAAGAACTTGCAACGGCGAAGGAAATTCTGGATGGGAAGTTTGCCTTAATCAGCCCCGTGATGACATCGGTGGACGGTCTTTGGGTCGCCAAAATCAAGTGTATGCCCGCCGCACGTGCTTTTTGAGCCAAGCGGCAAACTTTTTCTTCAACTTCCTTTTTGCCGGTCATCATAAGGTCGGCAAGCTCGTCAACAATAATGACAAGATATGGCATTTTCTTCACTCGCCCTTCCAGCACATCTGGGCACTGATTGAATTCACTGATTTCTCTCACCCTCGCTTTGCCCATTGCGTCAAAGCGGCGTTCCATTTCGTTCACTGCCCATGTGAGAGTGTTGATGGCTTTTTGAGTGTCGCAAACAATTTGCGGCATAATCAGGTGCGGCAACGCCTCATATGAAGCAAATTCCACACGTTTCGGGTCGATGAGGATGATTTTCACGTCCTCCGGCGAGGCCTTATATATGATGGAAAGAATGATGGAGTTCAGGCAGACGCTCTTGCCGGAGCCAGTGCTGCCCGCAACAAGAAGGTGCGTCAGTTTTCTCATGTCGGCACAAATAATTCTGCCGGTGATGTCTTTGCCCAGTGCAAAAGTCAGCGGAGAGGTTGCCTGCTGAAATTCTTTCGAAATCAGCACATCTTTCAAAGAAACTGTGGCGATGGAAGCGTTTGGCACTTCAATGCCCACAACACTTTTGCCTGGCACAGGTGCCTCAATGCGGATGGTGCCTTCGGCGGCAAGCGAAAGAGCGATGTCGTCGGCACGATTTTTGATTTTTTGCACCGAGATGCCCTGCGGCATTTCAAGTTCATATCTTGTCACGGCAGGGCCAATCACAACCCCCTGCACTTTGGCAGGCACGCCAAACAAGTCAAGGGTGTTTTCCAGCATCAAACGCTTCTGAGCAACGTCCTCGTTAAGAGTGGAAAGGTCCACACTTTGCGTGGTGATAAGGTCGATTGGCGGAATTTCATATTCGTATGGCTCAACCACTTCCGGCTCTTCTTCTGGAATTGGCTCAATCTCTCTGGACAAGCCGCCGTTTCTCATGTTCATTCGCTCGCTTTCACGATGGAATGCTGCCCTAGCATCGCGGTCGTCCTGCGAAAGCGTTCTGTCCTCCCTTGCACGCAAACTTTGATTGAACGCTTCCCGCTCGCGAGAAAAATCTCTGCGACCAAACTCTCCATCCCGCGAGAAGCCCCCGCGAGAGAAGTCGTTTCTGGAAGAAAAATTGTCTGCATCAGGCGTTTGAGGCTCGTCAAAAGTGTGCACATCCCGCAGCAAGCCGTCAATCACGCTGTCGTCGTCATTTTTCTCTTCATCGCCCGAGCTCAGTCTTCCGGAATTATCTCGCTGTGGCAGGTTGTCAAGCGGAGAAAATTTCTCGGACGACGCATTTGAATTGTCAGATTTCTCAGAATAATTGGAATGACTTTCCGTCTGGCTTTCCGCCAAATTTTCTGCCCGATTGAAGGAGTTTTCGGATTGATTGGCAGAACTTTCAGAATAGTTAGAGTTTTTCTCCTCATTTGTCAGAGCATCCGCCTTATCAGTCAAGTTTTCATAATATTCAGGATTTTCGCTCTTCTCTTCGGCGATGGCACTTCGAAGAATGTCGTCCGCACGAGCAACAAGGTCCTCCGCTCTTGGCTTTTGAGGCAAAGTGCGGCGAATGAACGGCGTGGCATCCATGCGGAATTCGTCCTCATGGAAAATCTGCGACGGCTCACCCTCGTCTTTAAGAGCGGTGATGTTGTTTATCACCTCTTCCTTGGTTGGGATTTCCGCCTTTTGACGTTCTTCCTTGAAAAATTCGTCCAGATTGACCTCCGGCGGAGTTAGGATGATTTCCTTAATCGTCTTTTGACGCACTGGGTCATCTTTCCACGATTTCGCCTCCACGCTTTTTGGCGTGTCATACAGTCGTGCGGTCGTCCCACGGCTGCCTTCCGCAGCAGAAGGGTAGTTTTTCTCGGCGTCGCGGTCAAATTCGAAAGCGGCGTTGCGTTTTTTATCCAAGCCCAAAATTTGTTTTGCCGTGAGCGGTTTTTTCTCTTGCAAAGCTTTTTCCTTCGCGGCTTGTTCTTTGGCTTGCTCTTCTTTCAAATTTCCAGCAAGCACCACGTTTGGCTGTTCCTGCAAAGCGGCTTCCGTCCTGGCAACCGTCTGAACCTGCTTATTTTCCAAATTTGCCACCTGCACAGGCTCCGCGTTTTGCACGCCCTTGCCTTTAAGTTGCAGTTTGGCGGGCTCGTTTTCTTTCTTATCCCGCCTTAAAAGATTGAGGCTGTCAAGAAGCAGTGCCACGCAGATGATAAATCCCAGCGAGAATATGATGTAAGCTCCCCAAGACGCGGCATACAGCAGAAGCGAGGAAAAAAGCCCAATAACAATCCCGCCAGCCGTCCATTTTTGGAGATAATTTTTCGCCATATAGTCCCCCAGGCTGAGCGTTTGCCCGTCCACCTTGTTGGAGCCGACAATGGCAAGTTGAAGGATGCACAGCAAGAAGAAAACGGCAAGTGCCAGGCAGATAGTGTATTTGACGGACATGACATATCGCCTGTTGTTGACAAGTGCCAAACCGACCACAAACATCACCACGCACAGCGGGAAGCCAAACACGCCAAACACGCCCAGCAAAAATGTTTGCAGCGGTTCAAAGATGCCTGTCAGAAACAAAAACACAAGCGACGCAACCACAATCATGGAGAAGCCAACAATTTTTTTGACGTTGTGCGTGCCTTGATTTTTTTTCTTTGAGCTGAGCCTATATACTGCCATAACACCTCCAAAAATTTCTGCTTCGTCGCAAAAAAAACAGCAATTTTTCGTCAAACTTGCAAGCGTCCACCCCGCGTGCCTCAAAAGAACCTGCTTGCTTCAAAGGAGAATATTTGTTTCAGTTTTGCGATCTTTTTGCGTATCTTAATGCTTTTGCATTTCTTTTTGCGATTTTTTATATTAAAATATAAACAAGTCCAATTAGACAAGATAAGTATAGCACCATTCAAACGAAAATGGCAAACGGATTTACGACTTTTTGCAGAGAATTTTTCGCGAAAAGAGCCGAAACAAGCATTTTTGGACAAAGCGGTCATATTGTATAGCATGAGAACGAAAATTTGGGCAATAAATGGCAGGCGTGCGGTGTGCAACCTTCTTATTTTGATGATGCTTGCCGCCGTCAGCGTGACGGCTGGGCTTGGGATAAACTTGGCGACAAGTGCCAAGATGTATAACGGCGTGTATTACAGTGGCGAAGAGACATCCAACAAAATCACCCTGATGGTGAACGTCTATTGGGGAACGGAATATCTTGACGACATGCTGAAAACTTTTGAAGAGAACAATGTCAAGACCACATTTTTTGTTGGCGGAACGTGGGCGGTGAAAGAGAGTGAAATGCTGGAAAAAATCTACAACGCCGGTCACGAAATTGGCAATCATGGATATTATCACCTTGACCAAGGCAAGAAGTCGTTGGAGAAAAATCGGGAAGAGATTTCCAACACTCACAATCTTGTCAAAAGCCTAATCGGCGTGGAAATGAACCTGTTTGCCCCGCCAAGCGGAAGTTACAACAAAAGCACCGTGGAAGTGGCAAATGAACTTGGCTATAAAACAATCATGTGGACGGAAGGCCGCGACACTGTGGATTGGAACCACAAGACAGACTGCGAATGGGTTTTCCAGCATGCCATCAAAAATTGCAAGGGCGGAGATTTTGTGCTTATGCACCCCACCCAAGCCACCCGCGACAGCCTTGACCGCATAATCAAAACTCTCAAAGAAAAGGGCTTCGAACTTTGCACCGTCAGCGAAAATTTGGGACTAGATATATAAAAATTTGGGAGTGAAAGCATAAAAATTTTGAGCAAATGCACGAGATTTGGGAACTGGAAAACAATTTAAGGATTGAATGCATCAACAAATTAGGGATTTGAGGCACAAAAAATCTCAAAAACACGCAAAAATGCGGCAAAATTGCAAAATTTTCCAACAATTATTAAAAATCGAATTACAAATAAAAAAACGCTAAAATGCGGAAAAAAAAGCGTATTTTTTTTTGAAAAGCGAATTAAAAAATCAAATAAACAAATTTCAAAGAAAGTTGCAAAAAATATAGAAAAATGCAAAGAAATGGCTCACCTATCATTCCTGAGCAAAGCAATTAAACAGAAAAAAAACAAAAAGTCGCAAAAAATGCGGCTTTTTTGCTTGGTTTTTATTTAAGAAGCTATTTTTTAAAGAAAAAAAACATCGACAATTTGCTATAATTTTTCCTATTTCGTTAAGTTGTATTATGGCATAATTTATGCGTTTTGTTGTGCATGATTGTTGTGTTTTTCAGTCGGTGTCAATCAAGGTTTCAAAAATGTTTTCATAGACATTAGGTGCGGATTTTTTCCACTTTTTGCACGCCTCTTCCGCCGCTTGCCGCGTTGGTGCCTTGATTTTGATTTCAAAAAGCGGCTGCGTGATTAGGCTCTCATAAATCCTTAATGTCACCAAATAAGAGCCGTCATCGGCATCAACATAATTGGCATAATATTCTTGCGACTGCTTCACCAAAAGACGGTTCGCTTTGGCATAGGCAGCAATTTCCTCCCGCAATGCATTTGGGATTTTTTTATAAAAATATGAAAGGCACTCTCGCCCCTCAAAAGTGAGAGTGTATCTCATTTCCCCCTCTTTGCATTCTGTCTTATAGATGAGTTTCGCCTCAGAAAGCTGATAAAGCAAATCGAGGCAGTCCATATAGTTCACCCAGTCGTTTCGCACGCAGCAAATTTCGGTGATTGAACTTTCCGTCAGAGGCATCTCCATTTGCTCCATGCAATAAAGCACAATCAGTTTGTTGGTGACGGCGTCATAGTCTTTTTCAGCCATCTTCACCTCCAAAATCCTCCTCTGCCAAATCTGCATTCTCCGCAGGCTGAGCAAGAAAATCATAATAATCCAAAATCAAGGATTTCATTTCTTCCACAATATGGCGGGCATTTTTGAACTTTTTGGAAATGTAATTCAGCCCAATCACCAAAGCGTTCACCGTCATCAGGTCGCCATTTTCGCACGCCTTCATGATGGCATTGGTGACAAATTCCACATCGTCCAAAAAGTCATCACGTTTTTTCTCAAAACTCAAAAGCCCCAAAATCTGCTGGCAGTTTTTCTTTATTTCCTCAAAAAGTTCGCCTTGATGCGGCAATTCTTCCTGCTCTGTCTCAGGCTCCAACTCTTCCTGCTTTTCAAGTTGTTTCAGTTCTTGCTCATGCTTTTTCACGTCCATAACAGAAATGTCTGAGGCAATTTCAAAATGCTTGCAAATTGCATCGCGAAATGGTCGCACAATCTTGTCCAAAAAGTTTTGGATTGGCGTCATTTTGCCGTCCTGAAAAAAAGTTTCCAAAAGTTGATTGGCGTTCATTTTGTCGCTGGCAATATTGTCAAAAATGGTGATGGAAAGTGCTAAACGCTCTTTGTCATCACTTGGCAAAGAGATTTTTGTCATGCCGCTTTTTCGGTCAAACGAGAAAGTTTTCGCCATTGCATCCTCTTCGTTGAAGCCAACAAGACAATCCGCCAAAAAATCCAGCACATCTTCGCATTCCGTCAAGGACGCCAGAAATTTTTCCAGCCTACGCTTCAAATCAAAAAATTTCCCGGTCAAAATGTCGTTCAAGTCGATGACAAGATTTTCCACTTCAAGAATGTTTTTTGTTTCCATAACCTCTCCATTTTCCAGTTTTATTGCAAAAAGCCCGCATTTTTGGCGTTTTTTTTGAAATTTAATTTCCACTTCACACATATTCGGCAAACTTAGATTTTTAATTTTTCGCCCTACTTTAAGCGATTTTTTTCAGCAAAAGCCGTCCTAAAATTGCAAAATCTCCTCGCAAGGCAAGTCAAACCTTCTTTCATTTTATCACATTCCCCTCAAAAAACAAATTAATTTTGTTGCTTTGCACAAGTTTTTTTTGTAAACTTTCTGGTTCTTGCAGCAGCAGACGTCTAAAAATTTCAGCTTTTTGCATCTCAAAAGTTTCTTGGAATTTAAGCATCAAAAATTTTCATCAAAAATTTCGCATTTTTGCTTCTAAAAATCGCTTTCAAAAAAAATTTAAAAAGGTCTTTACAAAAGATGATATATTTGATATAATAAATACATGAGTGAAGTTTTGTTGGAAGTAAACAACATGTCCGTGCTGATTAAGGACAGATTTTTGGTCAAAAATGCATTTTTTACACTTAATAAAGGGGAATGCGTGGCAATCATCGGTCAGGACAAGAGCGGCAAGACCAGCCTTATCAAGGCCATTTCTGGCTCTTTGCCAATTGGGGCTGGGCAAGTTTTTCTTGACGGGCACGACATTTTCCTCAACAAGAAGGTCCTTTCTGACGTCAGCACCTGTTTTGACCCACCAATTTTCTTCAAATATCAATCCGTGATGCAAAACATGGAATATCTTTCCTCGCTGGCCGGCTCCCACAGCAAGAAGGAAATCCTTAAAGCCCTTGACCGCTTCCACATTGCAAACAAAGCAAATACAAAAGTCAAAAAATTGACCTATTTCGAAAAAAAGATGATGGGTCTTGCCCTGGGATTTTTGACAAATCCAAAGCTGCTGCTTTTGGATGAGCCATTCAAAAATCTGCCGCCAGAGAATTTGAAACTTGTCAAGGATGCCATCCATCAAATTCGCCTGAACGGCACAAGCATCATCATAACCTCCACCACTCTGGAAGAAGTTTCCACCACCTGCGACAGATACATTTTCATGGAGGACCGAGTGATTAAAAAAATCCTGACATTGGATGAGGTGGAGGACATTCTTGGCGGTCCAACTTTTGCATTTGTCAAGGTGAAATATCCGCACTATGCCGGCAAGCTCATCATGGACAATTTTGGCGTGCTTGTCAAAATTTTTGGTCAGCGAGTGCTTTTTGAAGGCGATGAAACCGAGACCGCCAAAGTTGTTCAATTTTTAAGCGAAAAGAAACTGGCCATATATAGTGCTGGATTGTTCTCCAAGAAGGCAGAGCAAGTCTTTGCCAGCCTCATTCCGTTTTTCAAGGACGACCCTGAAGAAAAGGAGGGCAATCAGTGAAAAAAATCCTTCAAATTGCCGCCTACGACTTCCGCCGCATCATGCTAAACCCAATCACCATGATTATCATGGGGATTTTGATGATTGGCTGCCTCATTTTTGGCGTAACCTACTCCGTTCCGCCGCAAGAGAGTGCCACCGCCGTCACAATTGGAAGCACGGGCAGAGAAATTTTTCAAAATTTCAATTCCACGAATCTAAAAATCGACACGCAAAAGGGATTGCACAGCCTTTTGACAGACAGCCAAACTTATTTGCAGGTTATGCAAGAAAAAAGCCCACAATATGACAAACTTTTGCAAATCAAGGCTGAATTTGACAATATCAAAGAAGAATTTGACATTCCGATTGAGATTCGCGAGCCGAAATACATACAGGCCAACAGCATTAAAGAAATTGCACAGGCTTCCATTGACCTTGCAGATTTTGTTTCAGCTTATGAAATTTTGCAAGAATTTGAATGCAAGGCTGTTTTCACTGTCAAGAATTTTGAGACTCTTAAAGAGGTGTCGGACTATTTTTTTGGCATCACAAGAAGCGGCAAAAGCGTTCGCGAAATTGTGCTTGATATATATCAAAACAAAGATAAATTCACCCTCTTTTCACCGTCTGCCCTCGTTTCAACCTGGCAGATAGACGCTGAGAAGCTTGATAAACTGCAAGAAATTGTCACCAATGCCACCGCGAAGGCAGACGCCATCTATTCAGAAATGGAGAAATATGCAAATCTTGCCAACCAGACCAGCGACTCCGCCCAAAAGGTTCAGGACCTGATTTTAAGTTATAAACTCACCTGCCAATATTGCAATTTTGTGGTGAAAAACGAGCTTAAAATTGCCATGACCGCCCATTTTGGGGATTTGGATAAAATTTATGGTTACACAAAAATTGGCGACCAAGAAGACTTGCGTCAGGATATTACCAAGGCCACTTTTCTGCTTTCGGAGGAGAGTTTATATTGCTCCCAGTGGCAGGAACCGCTGAACTTCAACACTTCTTCCAGCATCACCACGGCATTTGACCAGTCCTATTTAGTCCTTGCCATTGTTGGATTTTTGGCCGTCATTTTTGGCATCTTTTGTGCCTACAAACTGTTTGGCCGCGACAGACGCAATGGTAAGATTGACATCATCCTGTCTCAAAATGTGCCATATGGTCAAGTTTTTGCCGGCAAATTTTTGGCAATCGTCTTCTGCACAACCTTCGCCCTCGCCGTCTTCTTGCTGCTGTCGCTTTTGTGGTCGATGCTTTTCTATCCAACCATCACAACAGGCATTTTGGCAGTGTTCAATCTCACAACACCATACATCATCAGCCCAATACTCTTTCTTTTGCTGAAATTTGTAGGCATTGAATTGCAGGTGATTTTCTGGGCAGTTGTGACCATTTTCCTGATGAACATCTCGCGAAAATTTGAACTGACTTTTGCTATTGCCCTGCTCATTTTTGCTGCAACGGTGGTGTGCAACCTCTTCTTGAATCAGTTTTTGGTGTATTGCCTTTTCCCATTCATGCACACAGACCTGACTGCCTTTCTTGGTGGCGGCAGCATGCACGCTGGCTTTTTGCAGACCACACTTTACACAAACGGGAATTTCTTCATCTCGCTTGCATATTATGTTGTGGTTGTTGTGCTTTTGTATAACTTCACAAATCAACTCTTCAAGAAAAATTAACCCCGTTTTCTGCTTTGATAATACTTCAACAATTTTAATTATTTTTTGAAAATCATATCATTTGTTTTGAATTTTCGACGAATTTTGATATATTTATAGCAAAGGAGTTTTCTATGAAATATAAAATTGTTACGGAAGCATCGGTTGACATGCCAAAGGCATTCAGCGATGAAAATGACATCACAATTTTGCCAATCGAGGTCAATTTCAACGGAGAGCTTTATCCTGAGGGCTTGCCAAATGATGTTTTCTATGAAAAACTGAAAACTGGCATCATCCCAAAAACCAGCCAACCAAATCAATATAAATTCGAGCGTGCCTTTGAACAATATGTCAACAAAGAGGATTGGTTTGTTCTGACAATCGTCATTTCGTCCGACCTTGCTGGCACAATCTCTCAGGCGAAAAATGCCGTGGAAAATCTGGGCATGAAAAATGTCTATGTTTGCGACAGCCGCGTCACCACATTCGCGGAAGGTGCGTTGATTGTGGAGATTGTCAAATATATCAAGTCGCACCCTGACGCCCAACCTGACGAGGTTATCACAGAACTTGAACGTCTGAAAGCAAGCGTGCATCTTGTGGCAGCGATAGGCGATTTGAAATATCTCAAAATGGGCGGCCGTCTTGGCTCTGCAAGTTATGTTGTGGCAAGTGCCCTGAAAATTAAGCCAATCATCACCCTTGATGGTGGCAAAGTGAGCATCGTTGCCAAAAAAGTGGGCGAAAAAGCCAACGAATTCATGGTCTCTCTTGCCAACAAACGCAATCGCAACTATCCAATCTATTTCGGCCACTCTGCTGAGCCAAAATTGATTGACGACTTCTTGAAAAAATACGCCATCGCTTTGGATGTTGACCCTCAAACCACTCCAATTCACGAAATTGGCTGCGTTGTGGGCACCCACGCTGGCCCGCACTGCTACGGAATGGTGTATTTCATGTGACATTCGCTGAATTTTAACATTTGCAATAATTTAGCACTTTTTGAAAATCAACATTTGCTGAAATTTAAAAAAATAGAAATGGGCAGTCATTTCTATTTTTATTTTCGAAAAAAAACGTCGAAGCATTTTCGGCTGAACATTTAACTAAGCAAAATTTATTTCTCCTGAATTGAGCCTTTAAAAACGAACACCAAACGGCTTGATGCGTGTCGCCTCAATCTGCAAATCAAACACAAATTTTTCTCCATCTCGCCTGAATCTGACGACAGGCTGGGTGGTCATCTCAAAAAAATTTCGACAAATTGGCGAAATTTCACGCTCCAAAATTTGGGCGACCTCCTCCAAATTTGTAAACTTGTCTTTCACAAGAAGTTCATTTATTCTTTGCAAAATTCGCCTCCTCACTTTTTTGGTAATATTTTTTCATTCACGTTTTTCATTCCAATCATGTCTCAGCATTTCTTTTCCAATCACATTTTGGCAGTGCCTTTCCATGCACTTAGCAATGTTTCTTTATGTTCCGCTTCAAATAGCCCATGAGGCCGCGATATTTGTAGGTGCAGTCAAAAATTTTCTTGCTGCCGTTGTGGACATTCTCCGAAAGCAGCGTAAATGCCCTGGCACTTTCGCAGTCGGTCATAATTCTGCCGTCGCAGGACATTTTCCCAACATCGTCGTCCTCCGGAATAACCCCAAGCAATGGCACACCCATCGCCTTGACAATGCTTTCAATGTCCATCATTTCGCCGGAAAGCAGCAAGTCCCCACGCATCCGATTGATGACAAGCCCCTTGCTTTCAATTTGATATTCCCCCAAAAGCCCCACCACTTTGTCCGCATCGCGAATGGATGAAAGGTGCGGCGTGACAACAATCAGAGCCTCGTTTGCTGGGAAAACTGCCCGATGAAAGCCCGCCTCCACGCCCGCTGGGCAGTCGATGAGAATGTAGTCGAAAGAATGGTCCACAATGTCGGTTATGTTTTTGATATGCTCGCCTGTGATTTTGCTGGAAGAATATGTGTGGGCGGATGGAAGAAGATATAGCGACGGAAAATTCGGGTCCTGAATCATCGCCTGCCTGACGCGACATTTGCCAGAAACAACATCGGTCACATCAAAAATCACCTGTCTTTCCAGTCCCATGATGACATCCAAATTGTTCAGCCCAATGTCCACGTCCATCAACAGCACGCGAAAGCCCAGCCTTGACAGATAGACGCCCAAATTGGCACAGACAGTCGATTTTCCCACCCCACCTTTTCCACTTGTCACAACAATTTTTCGTGCCATAGAAACTCCTTTATTTAAATTGTAGCCTCTTGGCACTTCATTTGCCAAATTCCGCCATGGCAAAAAGGTGAAAAATTTGTCTGGTTTTGTCAAAAAAAACAGGCGGTCGTGCCTGCTTTTAACACCGTTATTTATAAATAGAATTTATTTTCCAAATGGAATGTAAAATTTTCAATAAAATCAAATTTAATTAGGTCTGATTTTAATTTTTTTGAAATTTAAACTTTGCTACAATAAAATTATTGCCTAAAACAAAAACACCATTTTTTCAAAAACTCATTTCGTCCCAAACAAGATGTTCAATTTTTAAAATTAAATTCCCCTAAAAAATCACAGTTTTTTCAGGATACCTTCCAAAAGTTGCGGGTCGGAAAGCAATTTCCCCGCACCCAAAATGGTGACATTGTCCACATCCTGAGCAAATTCAATTGGATAATTCAGGTGCTTTCGGAAATAGTCCTCCAACCCCTGAATCTTTGATGCCCCGCCGACAATCAAAATTTTATTATTGACGATATCCGCCACAATTTCGGGAGGAAGAGTGTTGATTGTGGTGTCGATTGCACGCACAATTTCGCTGTAAAATGGCTCGATTGCACGCATCAAGTCGGAAGAAAACTCAATTTTTTGGCAAGGGGTCTTTGTTCGGGCATCCACCCCGGTGACTTCCATGTTGAGGGTGTCATTAGCATACAAACTGCCAACATCATTTTTGAGTGTCTCGGCGGTGGACAAGCCAATCACAAATTCCTGAGAATATGCAAGGAAGTTGACAATCGAGGCGTCCATATTTTTGCCGCCGATGCCCAGCGTTGCCCCTTTGATGATTGAGGAAATGTTGATGACGCCAATTTCGGTTCCTGTTCCACCGATGTCAACAACCATGTTCACCTTAGAGCTGTCCACATTTCTGCCCGCCCCAACGCAAGAGCAAATCACGGACGGCACAAGTGCGACATAGCCCAAGTTGACCGCCTCGCAGACATTGAGAATATTCTCCTTCTCGTGCGGGGTCAAGCCGCAAGGCACAATGAAAATTGCGTTGTCCTCAAACGGACGAAAGCCGACCTTGCTGAGAAAATGCTTCAAAAGCACCACAGAATATTCGAAATTGGAGTGGTCGCCGCTTGCAATTGGAGTGAAAATTTCCACGTTTTCTTTTGTTTTTCCCACCAATTTTTTGGCGTCATTACCCATGGCAATCACGCGATAGCCTTCTTCACTTGGCTCGGCAGCAATCAGCGTTGGCTCTTTGAGTGCCAACCCCTCACCCTTCACATAAATGCAGGTGTTTCCGCCACCCATTTCAATGGCATATTTGATTTTTTTCATGTTTCCTCCACATCATTTCAGACAACAATTCGCACCGTGCTTGTTCGCATGCCGTCCATGGCCATCACTTCCAAATCAATCACCTGACCGTGAACAGAGTCGTAAAGCAGGCTGAACAAATCGTTTTTGCTGGCAATTTCAATAAATCTTCTGCCAAGTGTGGCACTTATGATAACGCTTTCGGCTGGGATTGTTCCATTCTCAAAAACAGCATGCTCCATCATGAAGAATCCCGGGAAAACAGCGGATTCAAAATCGCTCAATGCCGTGGAATAGTCCTCCCAGCGACCCTTAAAGAAGAAAGAGTTTTCTCGCCCACCAGAGGTTGCAGAGATTTCAAGATGCTTTTTAAGTTCCACTTTGTCCAAGCCCTGAAAACTCTTGACAAGGACGTTTTCATATTGCTCATCTTTGGCATATGCCGCAACGGCATCGTCAAAAAACAAATTTGCAAATTTTGCAGGCAAAACGGAAAAAGTGCTGCCTTGTTGCGTTTTGGCAAAAGAAAATCCAATCAAATTTCCGCGGCCGTCAAACACCGCACCGTCCTGAAAAGCATTTGCAGTGCCAACATCAACTATGCAGCCGTCTTCAACCACCACATCAACCTTTGCAAAATCTTCAAAAGTTCCGTCAATGGCAAAATCTACATCACAGCGGCTGACACTTCCAAGCCAAACATTGTTCTCCACAAGCGGAGAAGCAATGGAAATGGCGGCCTCGTCCTTCTTAAAATCCGCGGACGAAATTTTGACAAATGGCATTTTGACCGCACTGCCGTCAGCGTCGATGCATTTCAAAATTGCAAGGTCAAAATTTTCTTCACAAAAAACAGTCTGTCCGTCATACACTTTGCCAGAGTTGGCGTAAATCTGAATTTTCTCCATGCCATCAAGTTGATGAAAAGGCACAAGCACAAAGCCGTCCTCGCGAACATTGACGCCAATCAGTTGACGCTGCTCTGATTGCAAATCATTGCTGCTGACACGAACCTCCACAGTGGCGTCAAGGCACAAGTCGGCGACCGCCTGATTGGAAAGAAAAGGCCAAATTGTAAGTTTTAAAGAAATGTTGTTTGGGCTGATGAAGAAAAAATAAATGGCAACAAACATATAGCACAAAAGTATGGCCAACACAGTCAACGCGATGCCCCACCACAACCTTTTGCTATTTTTTGTTTGTGCATTCATTTTTGTTTTTCACATCTCCTAAAATTTGCCCGAGTGGGAAATGCTCCCAAATGTGGCAAAGGTTTTTTGCACCCCTAAGTTGCTCAGATGACCTGCAAACTTTTCTTGAAAGTCCTTCTGAAATCATCTGCCATTTTCATGCTTTCAATAATCTCAAAAGACGGGTCCGCGTTCACCACGGTTTTCATGATGATGCTGTCGCCCAAGATGTCGCAGACAATGTCGTTGATGACGTTCTTCCTCGACGCGTTAAGGCTGACAGCCAAGTTGACAAGCATGCCAATTTTCCTGATGGCATCCACATCTTCTTCCGAGAGGATGTCTTTATATTTCATCACCTCTGCCAAATTAAAGTTGTCCAAAGTTTGGCAAGAGCAAGCAAGTGCCCCCAGCAAGATATCTTTTTGTGACGCCCCTGCAATGTTGGAGTTCAGAATGGCGTAATAGGCGTGCTTATGATTGTCATTAAAACTGATAAACTTGCCGCAGTCATACATATAAGAAGCGATTTTCAGCGGTTTCACATATGCACGAGGAAGTTTATGAACAACTTTCAGTTGTTTAAACAGCAAAATTGCCATTTCATAGACCTGGGTGTTGATTGCCATTCCCTCTTTCTTAAATTCATAATACGCATCCAAGCTGTTTTGCAACAGGTCGGAATATTTTTCATTTGCCACGCCGACCAGGTTGGCAAGCACAACGCCTTCAAGCATACTTGCAGAGCAAATGGTGATATCCTTAGATTTAAACAAGTCATAAATTGCCGTCAAAATTGCCAAGCCGCCGTCAATGCTCTCTCTGCCGTCCGCACCCATGCCCTTGATTTTTTTGATTTTTTGAGCATCCAAACTGCCGACAAAGTCCGCCACCTTATCAAGTGCTTCTTTTGACAAATCAAAATTGTTGTCGATATCAATTGGATATCTCGTCAATTTTTTTGCAATTCTGGCGATATCAATGAACGCAGAGCCGCAGCCCAGCACAGCATCATCATCAAACGCTTTCACAAGCGGGCATTTTTTGAGTTCTTTCTTCACCATGGCAACTTTTTCTGCAAACGGGACGTCCTCGCTGGACAGGTTGCTGTGCCCATATGGGATGGTGTCAAAATCAACGACATTTCTGCGATTGAACTTGATGATGTGTGTGTCATATGCCCCCACATTGATGATGTAGCCTTTTGAGGTGTCCATCCTCACCATGCAGGCACTGTAAACATTTTTCACCACTTCGTCGTCATTCGCGATTAAGAAGTTCATGCCGGTGTTGGTGTAGATTTCATCCAAAAATCCCCGATAATTTCTTGCTTTAACGACGATTTTTGCGGCATAAGCCACCATTTTTGACACCTTAAATGTTTCAATGGTGTAGCGATATATGTTCAGGATTTTCAAAATATCCGATTTGGATTTTGGGCTGAACAAACATTCTTTCAGGATATCGTTGGTCAAATCATATGAATTTTCGATTTGCTCCAAAATGCGATATCTCCCGTTGCGGCTTTGAATAATCAAAAGCCTAAGTTTCTTGTCGTCAAGAGTGATAAAAGCGATATTTTCCATAATTTCCTCAAAATGTTAAATTGTTTAAATTTGTCACACGCGGTGCGTACATTTTTCAAATGTCGCACTTGCAAACTATTCTTCTGCGTCCAAATCTATGGCCTCAACCGGGCAGCTTGCTTGGCAAGCACCGCAATGAATGCATTTTGTCTTGTCAATCTGTGCCTTCCCGTCCTCGCCGAAAGATATTGCCCCCACTGGACAAATTGCCACGCAAGTCCCGCAGGAGATACATTTGTTTTTGTTGACCATAACCTCACCTCATATGTTTTGTTTTATTCAAGATATAATATAACATAATTGAAGAGGATTTGTCCACTATTTTTCCCATTCTTTTTTCTATTTTTTTTCTGGCATTTAAAATTTTTCTTCATATTGACATCAATTTTATTTTCACCCCAAATAATGCTTTATGTTTTTCAGCATCAATTTTTATCACTTTAATTTTAATATCATTTTCAATTTTTATCAGGTTGCAATTTTTTATCACTTTCAATTTTTTATTAGGCTGCAAAGTTATATCAGTTGCAAAGTTTTTTGGTCATCAATTTTTATTTTTTATCACCTTCACAAATTCAATAATGGAAAGCACAATCAAGAACACCCCAAAACCAATTCTCAAAATTTGGGACGGCAGGAAAGACATGCACAGTGCCCCCACCACCGAAAACACCACCCCAAAAATGATAATCCAATGAATGTTTTTGGTCACAATAAATCCATGACGGTGGTGGATATAAATGGAGAAAATTGCCATGACAAGAAAGCTGAGCAGGTTGATTCCTTGGGCAAGTTTTTGGTCGAAATTGAGAAAAATTGTCAGAATGGGAATGAGCAGCGTTCCTCCGCCCATACCCAGCCCGCCAAAAATCCCCGCAACAAATCCTGCCAGACAATACAAAAAATAAATCACCAAAAGCCCTCAACTGTTGTCGTCACAAACCATGGCAATGCGTCAGGAATGTGTCAAAAATAATATGCCTCAAAATGCAATTAATTTTGCAAAAAATTTAAAATTAAAATAAAAGCACAAAAAACCCGCAAAAATGCGGCAAAAACAAGCAAATTTGCAAAAAAACAAAAAATTAAAACGCAGCAAACAATAAATATTTTTACAAAAAACACAAGAACTAAAATGAAATCAACGCAAAATATTGCAAAAAAGCATAAACATCTCTCAAAAACGCATAAAAACCCACTCAAAAAAAATATTAAAATCAATCAGAAAAATAAGAAATCGCTCACGAAAAATTTAAAGTAAGAAATTAAAACAATAACAAAAAAACGCAAAAAAAAACGGGCTTTTTTGCAAAAAATTTTATTTTTTATCACATTTGATTTCTCTAAAACAGCAAACGAATTCCGCCCGCAAGCATGATGAGAACAAAGATGATTTTTATGACTTTTGCTGGCAAAAATTTCAGCAAAAAGGAGCCAACGATGCCACCCAGCACAACGCCGCTGCCTACCGTCACAAATGGCACCGTTTGCAAATTCCCGTTCAAAAAATAGATGATTGCACTGACAAAAGAAATTGGCAGAATTATGACGATTGCTGTCGCATGAGAATATTTGCTTGGCAAATGCAACAGCCTTTCAAGTAAGGGAACACAAATCATTCCGCCGCCGCCGCCAAAAAATCCATTGACAAGCCCAATCAACGCCCCACAAAAACAAAGCAAAAAAACTTGCTTTCCGGACAATTTTTCCGTGTCAATTTTCGCCGATTTTGCCTCCATTTCTTTTGCCTCCGCCGCCTTTTCTTTCGCCGATTTTGACTCCGCATTCTTTCCCGCCACTTTTGCTTTCACGATTTTGCCTTCCCCCGCTTTTGGTGCGGCATCACTTTTAAGCACTCTTCCCCTCCATTCCACTCCGCTTGATTTTGGGTTTAGTATGGAAGAAATTTGAAGAAAATATTTAACTTTACTTGATTATTATAAATTTATGTGTTATAATTCTTTGGTTAAATTCTTACAACAAAAGGTGAAACATGAAAAAAGTCAAAAACAAAAAGAACTCAAAACTTGCATTGCTGACGCTGGCAGCGGTCATCCCAATGGCAACGACAGGTGCAATCAGCACAGCAGTTGAAATTCTTCCTGCCCATGCAGCGACAAGTTCCACAACCTATCAAAAGAGCTATGTTGAACAAGTGACGCTCTCAAACAGCAATTTCAATTCAACCTCTTCAAGCACACTGCTCACATCCCCAACTGGCTGGGCAAAACAAGTTTCGGACAACAACACAACCGCTGGCGTCATCAACACTGGAAGTTCTTTCCAAAGATACATGACCAGTTCTTTTTATTTGTCCAAAAATCCTGGCACAAGTGGGGCAGATTCTCAGGTGCTGATGATTAATTCCCGCACAAAAAAATCCGGAGATTATTCCGCCGCCAAACAAGGCTTCCGTTCCAATTCCGTCACCTTGGACGCAAATTCCTACTATTCCTTCAAGGTGGTATTCAAGTCGGCAGCAAACTATGAAAGAATCACCACCTACGAGCAAGCTGGCAGCACAGGTGATGAAGAGCATGTTGAGCTCACAAAAAATGCGTTCGCTTCCAAGCCTTTCAAAGTGGATGAGGACGGCAATGTTTTGGATGAATACATTTCTTTCACCCTCAGCACAGGCAGTTCGTTCTATCTTCTCAAAACTCTCGACAAAACAAATCCAACCGTCATTTCAAGCACGATGGAAGATGAAAGCGACCTGAAAGACATCAACATTTTTTATGAGGACGACAATTTTGTCGGCTTTATGTATAATGGACAACCAGTGTATGTCAACAAAACTGACATCACCGACCCAACAAAAGAGGACGGCAAGGTGGACATCAAAAACGGTGCAAATGCATATCTTTGCAAAAACATCACCTTTGAGCCTTCTTCATCCGACAATGTTCATGGCGTCTATAAAGTTGCACCAAAAACTGCATACTACAACGCCAAAACCACTTCAAACCCGCTCAACACAGATTCTCGCGGCTCAATTTATCTGAACGGGCTTAAAGACAAAGACGGCAAAACTGTCAAAGCAGAATTCACGGGCGTCACATCCAAAGATTGGGTCACCTTCAATTTCTTTGTGGCAACCGGCGACCAAAGCCAAACAGTCAATCTTGAACTTTGGCTGGGCGGAAAGTCGTCAGTCAGCAGCGGCGTGGTGTTCTTTGACAATGTGAGAGTAAGCAAATATAGCGAAAACGCCTTCTGGAAAACATATAACGACGATTTCGACAAATCCTACGATATCACTTACTCCAACGCCCCAACAACACATCAAAATTGCACACAATTCTGCGATTTTAGAACGTCAAAAGAACTTTCCGCAAAGGATTTAAGCCTTACGGATACGACAACCGAATTTGATTTCAATTTCGAGAAAGGCTCCGCCTCGGGCGGCCTGGAATTTTGGACAAAAGAGCATGGAAGTGCGGGCAATGCTGGCGTGTTTGACATCCAAGCGGCTCCAACCTTTAAAAACATCACCGGATATGATTTTGTCGGCTCCGACCTTTCATATGATGTCGAACTTGAACAGACGGATGAGGACACCCCTCGCCTGAAAGTGAAAACATCCACAGAAAACGGCCGTGTGCTGGCACTTTGGACAGACAATAACAGTGTGAAAGTGCTTTCACAAGACATCAAGATTGAACGCCAAAAAATCTACAAAATCTCGGCGAGATATAAGGTTTCCGAAATTACAAGCGGCAACGCATATATGTTCATCAAAGAAAGTGACGCACTTGTGAAAGACCTTGTGGACGACGAGGCATACACCCTCGCCTCAGAAGCCACCAGCAGTGCACTTTCAACAAGCACATCCGACAACTTCCTCAACAACTATGCAACGGCTGAATTTTATGTGAAGGGCAACGCACTTGTGGATAGTGCCATCAACATCGGTCTTGGGCTTGGAAATTCAAGTGAATCTTCCACCGGCTGCATTGTGTTCGACAATGTGAAAGTGGAAACTGCCACCTCTGCCGAATATGAAAACGCCACAAACAAAGTGCAACTTGGCACCGCGGCAGGCTCTTCCACACTGGCGAATGGCGAATTTGACAATGTGACCACAACCGGCGAAGAGCATGGCTTATATGCCCCTCAAAATTGGACAATCACAAACGGCTCTGGCAACCTCTTCAATGGCGTTGTCAACACAGCATCGGAATATTATAAGCAGTATCGTGCCAAATTTGACGACTACAAGGCAGAAACAAAATGCCCTGATTCACAAAATCCATATTATTGGACAACATATCAAAACCCGGGCAACAGTTTCGGCGACGAGAACCCAGAAAATGTGCTTGTGCTGGGCAACGTTTCAAAAACTTGGCAAAAATTAAGGTCAGAAAGTTTTGACATCTCCGCAAATTCCGCATACAATGGTGCGTCCGACCCAATTCATAAACTTTCCTTCATGTTCAAGACCGGCACACAGGGCAGTTTCAACATCACCCTCTTTGAAGAAAGCGGAATGAAGCTGTTTGAAAAGAAGGACATTTCCTCCGCTAATTGGAAAGAAGATGAGGTTTATTTCAAATCCTTCCCAGGTGCAAGCAAGGTGTATGTCGAAATTGATTTTGGCACGCAAAGCGAAGGAAAAACTGGCGTTGTTTATCTTGACAGATTTGATGTGCAAAGCGACGTCACCCTCCCATCTAACCCACAAAACGTTGTGGACATGACCAATTTTGGGCTTAATCTTGACGAAAACTTCCAAAAACTTGGCGACCAAAGCACCTCCACTCCATTTAAGGGCAGTGTGACAAGCAGCGATGGCAACACCGTTCGCGGCGAAATTGTCAAGGGCTTCAACTTCGAAAAAGGCAGCAGCTTGTATTATGTTGAGGATGCACAAGATGACGACTTCTTCTTTATGTCAGTCGGCGGAGCAGGTGCTTACACAATCCAGTCCAATTTCAACATCGATTTGGAAGCCGGCACATATTATGCCTTGACATTCAAAGTGAAGACGCATTTCAACATCCTTAATGACGAAACAGAGTCGGAATATGGCGTAACTTTGGGCTTGACTGGATTTAAATATATCGCCAACATTGTTTCTGACAAAGAATTTAAGGAATATAAAATCATCTTCAATTCAGAAAACGCCACATCAACCCAACTTTATATGGCACTTATTTGCGGCGAAGGAACTTCTGGCTCGGCTGCTATCTATGCCCCTGTCCTTTCAAAAAGCACTGAGGACGAATTTAACGAGGCACAGACTGCAACAAATGACGAGGCATATGATGTGAACGAATCCTGCGTGCTTGCCAGCGAGGCGGATGACTCCGTTCCAGATGAGGATGAGACCACAGACGACAGCAGCGATGCGGAAAACGCAAATCAGAGCTTCAACTGGCTGCTTATTCCAACTCTCATCACCGCACTTGCAATTGTGATTGCAGTTGTGGGATATTTCCTGAGAAAAGTGAAAATCAAGAAAATTCAAATCAAGCGTAAGAGCAGTTACGACCGCAAGACAAGTGCAAATGTTGACCTCATCAAACGCAAGGCTGCACAAGCAAGAGATGAAGAATTGAACGCACTTGAAACTTCCAAGGCAAAATATGAACAGGAGCTTGCAACTCTTGAAAGCACCCACAAGAGCAAAGTTGTGGCACTTCGCGAAAAGGATAAAGGTGCAGTTTCGAAAGAAACAGACAAAGAGTTCAAGATTTTTGCGAAGAAACGCACCGTAATTGCTGAAAAACTTGAAGTGCTGAACAAGCAAATTGACGAAACAAAATCTGCCGAACACCTGCTTTCACTTGAAAGAAAAATCTACGCCGAACAAGAAAGTCAACGCAGGAAAATGCAGAAAGATTCCAAAAAAGAGGCTCAAAAAACAGCAAACAATAGCAGCGACAAAAAATAAGAGAAAGCAATAAAAACTGCAAAGAAGCGTTGAAAAACGACAAAAAAAATTAATGCAGCAATCAATTTCATAAAAAGTCAAACACCCTGCCACATGGCAGAAAAGAGCGTTTGGCTTTTTTCTTTTGCATCATGGCAAAAATATAAGCACAAAAAATAAAAATTAGTTAAAAATTTACATATTTAAATAAAACAAGAATCTAAACAAATCAAATTTTAAAATTAAAATAAGAAACATAATTAAAAACAAAAAAAGATGATGATTAAAAATCATCATCGTCGTCGTCATCTTCTTCGTCATCGTCGTCCACGTCGTCCAAATCGCCTAGGTCATCATCCAAATCAAGATCGTCTACCGTTTCATCAAGGTCATCGTCCTCTTCGGCGTCGTCATCGTCAAGGCTGGTGTCATCCAAAGAGTCGTCAAAGCCAATGCCGCTGTCGATGTCGTCATCCAAAACTTCATCTTCCAGCGAATCCGTAACGGACGCCATGTCGCCCGTTTCTTCGTCGTCATAAATCACTTCCTCTTCGTCGCGATTCATATATTCATCCCAGTCGTTTGAGATGTCGTCATCGTCCACTTGGTGGTCACGCAAGCATGTGGCACACATAATCTCATCCGGCTGGATGTAGTTCGTCTTGCAGATTGGGCAAAGTTCAAGGTCAAGGTCGCCAATAAACTCATCCTTCTTGGCAGAAAGTTCCGCCTTGCAAACACTGCAAAGTTTGTCCTTTTTCTCAATATAATTCAGCTCGCATCGCGGGCATCTGATATACACTGGTTTTCGCATAAAAGTTTTCTCCTTTTTTCTCTTGGCATTTTACATATATCGCACTTATTTGTCAACTGTTTTGCGGAAAATTTTCATTCTTTTTTAACAGCTGGTCCTCCGCCTGTGAAAGTCTTAGATAAGTTGGGTTCAACTGCCCCACATCGCAGCACACGCCTTCCGCCGCCAGCTTTTGTGCAAACTCCAAAAGCGTCTTGCCAGTGATTTCAACTTCGGCACAATTTCTCACCTCTTTTGGCGACAAATCGCCCTTCAAAATCACCTTTTGGCAAGCAATTTTCTCAAACTCTTCACCCTTGACCAACTGTGCTTCTTTCAATTTTATTCCATTTTTGTCAAAATATGCCACGAAATATAAATTTGAGAGGGCATTTAAAGCACAAACAAAATCGCCTGGCACTTTCGCTTGCTTGCAATGAATATATGCCATAAGTTCCAAGGATGACATTGGAATAAGCCGCAAGTTTTTGTTTACGCATGCAAGAGCCTTGGCAATTGCCGCCCCGATACGCAGCCCTGTGAACGACCCTGGACCAATCACAATCGACACATCCTGCACATCCAAAACGTCAATTTTTGCGTCCTGGCAAAGTTTGTCAATCAGCCTAAGCACATTTTCGCTGTGTTTCGTGTTTGCGTCCAAATCGCAAAAAAACTCTCGCCCATCCGGCGTCGAGAGTGCCAAGTTTGCCTGCATGAATGCAGTGTTTATCACCAGCATCAATTCACCTCTTTAATCTTCTCTCATCAATCTTGTTATTTTTCTCGTTCTTTAATTTGTTGAATAGATTTCTAGCATCGTTTTATCTTTTTTAAACATCTTATAAATCAACTGCATCAATTCTACTTCAAATTTGCTTTTCTTTCTTTGCAGGGGATATGACAAAAAGACGTTTGCGTTCGTCAATTTTAGAAATTTCAACTTCAAAATCCGCCTCGCCAATCAGCCCCTCCACATTTTCCGGCCACTCCACAAACACAACTCCGTCCAAGCGAGACTTATCGAAATATTCATCAAAGCCAAGTTCCCGAGCGGCCTCTACGCCTTCCAGCCGATACATGTCAAAGTGATAGATTGGAAATTTTGGCGTGTGATAGGTGTTCAGAAGTGCAAAAGTGGGGCTGGTCACCTCTTCAAAGCAGCCAAGTGCGGCTGCAACCATTTTCACAAAAGTTGTCTTGCCCGCCCCAAGGTCGCCTTTAAGCACAACAATCATCGGCTTTTGCAGAGCCGCAGCAAACGCCTTGCCAAGTTCCGCCAACTGCCCAAGACTTGACACTTCCATTTTAACTTTCATTTTCGCCTCCTACGCCATTCAATGCCGTCAATCAAGCCTGCCTCTTTCAATTTGTGAATCATAAAACACAGCATCGCAACAATGCCCGCCACGCAAATGACGGCGGAAATTGCAAAGCCTCCAATTATGTCTGTCAGATAATGCTTGCCAAGATACATCCTGGAAAGTGCCACCAGTGCCACATACGCCCCGCAGGACAAAACCACCAGCGTGCGTTCTCCTCGCTTTTTGAAATAGGTGAAGAGAAACAGCCCAAGGAAAATGGCGATTGCCGTGGCACACGCCACATGTCCGCTTGGGAAGGAATAATCCTGCACAACGTCGCCTATGCTGACGATGCTGTCCACCGCGTTATATGGCCTTACACGCTTGACCAAAAATTTCAGCAGCCTGACAACGCCAAGCACCAAGCCATATGAGCCCAGATACCACGGCAGCAAAGACCGATTGAAAATCAACAGCAGCACGCAAAGAAAAATCACTCCCACAAAACTTCCAAGCACTGAAATCAGTTGGAAAAAAGTGTCAAAGAAGGGAGTTCTGCCCGCCTGCAAAAATTCAATAATTCTAAGTTCAAATTCCATACGCCTTATTTTAACAAAAAAAGACAAAATTACAAACAATTTTGCCCTATTTTGCAATGTTTTTAGTTTTTTTGACGCTGACCGAAACGCCGTCCTCAAAATCATAAAACTGCGTTTCAAAATCTTCGTACTGCCTTAACGCCTCGCGAAAATCCCGCAGATGCTGGACGATGGAGCGGTGTTTGTGTTTGACAAACCCGTCCTGCTCCACCATTCCGTGGAACAAAATGTCGTCCGCCACAAGCAAGCCGCCGGGTGAGAGCAATTCTCTCAGCAGCGGCAGATATTTGATGTATTGCCCCTTGGGGCCATCCAAAAAAATGAAGTCAAAAGTGGCGTCTTTGTCCTCTCGCACCAGCAATGCCGCCTTCTGCAAGAAGTCATAGGCATCCCCCTGCACAATTTGCACGCGGCTGCCAAATTTTTCCAGATTTTTGGCGGCAAACTTGGCATTTGCCTCCTCTTTTTCAAGAGTTGTGACGGTCAAATTTGGGTCTGTCTCCAAAAAAACGCCGCTGCTGTAGCCCAAAAAAGTCCCAATTTCAAGCAGCCGTGCCGGCTTATATTTTGTGATTAAGTCCACCAAAAGTTTTTGCGTCTGTGGCCTTATCATGGGCAAATATTCAAAATTGCCCACGCCTTGCAGTTCTTCTTTTTTCATCTTATATCCCGTCAACTTCAGAATTTTGCGTCAGTCAAGCATGACGATGGTCAAAATCATTGGGCGACGCTTGGTGCGTTTGAAAATGAAGTTTGAAACATTGCGGCGGACTGTGTTTTTAATCACCGCTGGGTCGCAGCCCCGCAAATCTTGTTCTTTCAAAGAGGCAATAATCATGTTTTTGGTGTCCTGCACAAACGCTTCCGCCTCGTCTTGATACACCACCCCTCGCGTGATGATGAACGGGTCGCCAACAACATCGCCGCTTACGTTGTTGATTGTCATAACAAGCACGCAAATGCCGTCCTCGGAAAGTTGTTTTCGCTCGCGAAGCACGTTGCTGTCCATGTCGCCAATGCCATAGCCGTCAATCAGCCTTTGTCCGGCGGTGGTGAAGCCCACCTTTTTCATAGAGTTTGGCGTCAGCTCAATTTGGGCACCCAGAATTGGAAGAATGATGTTGCGTTCGTCCATGCCAAGAGCCATGGCAAGTTGTTTGTGCATGCGAAGATGCCTATATTCGCCATGGATTGGAATGAAAAATTTTGGCTTGGTGAGGGCGTGAATTGTCTTGATTTCTTCCTGGCAAGCATGCCCGGACGCATGAACCTCAGAAAGTTCGTCATAAATCACATCCGCACCCTTGGAGAAAAGCGAGTTGATGACGTTATACACACTCTTTTCATTGCCAGGGATTGGCGAAGATGAGAACACAATCAGGTCATTTTGCCCAATTTTGATTTGCTTAAAGTCGCCCGCCGCCATGCGTGTGAGTGCAGAAAGCGGCTCGCCCTGGCTGCCGGTGGTGACAATCACAAGTTCGCTGTCAGCAAGTTTGTCAATTTTGTCAATGTCCACAAGATTGTTGCGGTTGAATTGAATTTCGCCAATTTTCAGGCCAACGTCCGCAATGTTAATCATGCTGCGTCCAGTGAACGCAACCTTTCTGCCATATTTTTCTGCCAAATTCAGAATTTGCTGCAAGCGATGAATGTTTGAGGCAAATGTAGCCACAAAAATTCGATTTTGTGCGTGAGTCTTAAAAATCTCCTCGAGGGCACGTCCAACATTCTTTTCGCTCATTGAATAGCCCTTTCGGCAGACGTTTGTGCTTTCACACATCAAAAGATTTACGCCCTTTTTGCCCAGTTCGCCAAAGCGTTGCAGGTCGGTCATGACGCCATCAATCGGCTCGAAATCAATCTTGAAATCGCCCGTGTGAATGATGTTGCCCGCCGGCGTGGAAATGCAAAGTGCCAAGGACCCGGCAATGGAGTGCGAAACTTTGATAAATTCCACGGCAAACTGTCCAATTTTGAGAACATTTTTAGGTTTAACTGTCACCGCCTTATATTTCACTTTCGGATGCTCTCGCATCTTGTTCTCCACAAGTGCCAAAGTCAGCCTGGAACCATAGATTGGTGCGTTGATATGCTCCAACAAAAACGGAATGGCACCGATGTGGTCCTCGTGTCCGTGCGTGAGGATGATGGCTTTCACCTTGTCCTTGTTGTTGATAAGATACGTAAAATCCGGAATGACAACGTCAATTCCCGGCAAGTCATCGCCCGGAAAAGTCAGCCCTGCATCCACGACAATAATTTCATTGCCAATTTCAAAGGCGGTCATATTTTTTCCAATTTCACCCACTCCGCCCAAGAAGGTGATTTTCACTTTGTTGTTCATAAAATTTAATACTCCTTAAAAAATCCACAAAAAATTGAGGGCTGTAAATCGCCCAAAAAGACATACAAAAAGAAAGTGACAGTCGTCAAATTTGTATGTAAAAAACCTCTCACAGCAAAGAGATTGCGTTGCTGAATTTGTCAACCTCTTCCAATTTTTTTGGAGTGAGAATGTTGTTTTCGTTGTAATAGAATCGCATGCCCTGACTGAAGAAGAACATCACCATGTTATAGAAGCACAGCATGATTGTGACGAATGGAATCAGCACAACAAGGCAATAGATGCCAAACACAAGCGTCAACGCCCAGAACAGAATGAAATACAGCATCGTTGTGCCAAAAGTCGGCCAAAAATGTCTTTTCACCGCTTTGAAGCCCTTGTGCCAAGCAAGAAAGGCATTGCAGTTGAACACAATGGATGCCGGCAGCCAGCCCAAAATGGAGACCTCGTGCAAGGTGAAAAGCAGCACCATGCTGGCAAAAAGTGCCCAAGGCAGAATGTGAGCCACAAAAGTTGGGTCGCTTACGAGGGCAAGTCCATACACGCAGCCAAGCGTCAGGACAATGAATAGGTCGGCAAAGAGTGTTTTGAAAAGAGCAAAAAACACCGAACGCCTCAGCCCCTTGACAAGAGCACTGAAAAAGCCCACCTTGTTTTTGCTGGTCATATAGGAATAAAGCATTTGGCAGAACGCGTATTTACCAATGTTTATCAAAAATGGGACCAAAATGAAAAGCACCAAAAGCCCATACACAACAAGCCCGACATTTGTTTGAATTGCTTTCACGAAAGTGTCAGCGACGGCAAGAATGCAGTTGTGAAGTCCCACACCCAGCCCGCCTGTGAACACGCCGCCAAGGGAGCTGCCAATGTCGGCAAGCCCCGCAGAGAGCAAAGTTTTAAATTCGAAGAAACACGGCAAAAGCAGGGCAACACAAATCCCCCAAATAACCACATAATAGAGGAAAAATTTGAGAGCCTTCACCCAACTTGAACCCAAAAGTTTCAGAGAATATAAAAACATCATATCAAATCAAACCTAGTTATAGCATATCACAAAGATAGGCAAATTCAAAAGCAAATTTCAGTTTTTTTTGAAAATAATTGAAATTTATGCCGCAGCACAATTTTTTCTGGCAAAAAATGCCTCGTCGCAGTTGCAAAAATATCAAAAAAATCAAACGACAATGGAAACGATTTTGTAAGAAATTGCCCCGCCTGGCGTTTGCACAGTGACAGTTTCCCCTTTTTTATGCCCAATAAGAGCCTTCCCGACTGGCGAAACGTTGCTGATTATGCCGTTTCTAGGGTCGCTTTCGCTTGAACCTGTGATGCGATATTCCACTTCTTCGTCAAATTCTTCGTCATAGAGTTTAACTTTGCAGCCAACAGAGATGACATTGCCGTTGATTTTTGTTGTGTCAATCACCTCGGCACTCAAAAGGATGCTCTCCATCTCGGCAATTTCGGCT
The DNA here is from genome assembly GCA_947625515.1 of uncultured Clostridia bacterium. Classification (GTDB taxonomy): domain Bacteria; phylum Bacillota; class Clostridia; order Christensenellales; family UBA1242; genus Caccovivens. The sequence continues at coordinate 206,765 of CANQOO010000001.1, read as the reverse complement.
TCAATCTGTGCTTGTTCGTCTTTGGCGGCATCATATTCTGCATTCTCGGACAAATCGCCAAACTCGCGAGCCACGCCAATACGCTTTGCGTTTTCCGGACGTTTTACAGTTTTATAGAGATTTAGTTTCTCTTCAAGTAGTTTTTTCCCTTCTGGCGTAAGATAATGTTTTTCCATAACAAATCTCCTTATTACAATTGAAAAAAACACACGAAAGTGGACACACCTATCCACTTTCCTTTTGTGTTCAACCCCTATATTATATTCACTTTTTCCAAAAAAGTCAACAAATTTTCAAAAAAATTCAAATTGGTTGCCGCTGCATCTTTTGGGAAAATTGCGTCTTTTTCTTAATGCTATTTTCAAAACAAACAAATTCATTTTCTTATGCAAGAAAATTGCAAATTTAAAAATACTAAACAAAAAGGAGCAAAAATATGCTGACATTTCTTTCTTTTTTGCTGACAGTGGCAGGCTGCGTAAACTGGCTTTTGATTGGACTGTTGCAATATGACTTCATCGCTGGATTTTTCGGCTTTCAAGCGGCAATTATGTCGCGGATTTTCTACGTCCTCTTTGGGCTGGGAGCCGTATATCTGATTTTGCGTGTCATCATCAACAAAGGCACCTTCAAAATTTGGGAAAGAAAGAAAAAGAAGGGAAAAGAGGAAAAGGCAACAGAAAAAGCGACTGCAAAGGAAAGTGGGGCGGAAAGAGAAGCGGCGGCGGAAATGGAAGCATTCCCTGCTGAAAAAATTCAGCAGGCCCGCCCCGCCTATGCAAATGTTGAGGCGGCAGCAGAGCAGGTGGGCACGCACGCAACGGCCGCGTCTTCTTCTGCACCACAAAAAGTGCATTTTGAGAATTTGCAAGAATTTCGCATAAATCACGCCGTTCAAGAGCAAGGTGCACAGTTTGCACAGTCTTTGCACGACACGCCCAGAAACACGCCGGACAACTTCTTCTCCCCCGCCGATGCGGACACTGCCCAAAATTCTCTTTTCGACGAGCATCTCAGCCAAAAGTGAGCGAAAAATTTCTTCAAACGTTTGCTTTTTATGCAAGAAAAATGTAATATTGTTTTGTGAAAAATTTGTGCAGAAAAATTTATGCATAAAAATCATGCATGCACATTCATTGCAAGGAGAATAAAATGGTCACACTCGTGATTTTGGACGGATTTGGTGAAAAGAAAGAAAAATTTGGCAATGCCATCAAAAGCCAAGGCACGCCAAACCTAGACAAACTTAAAAAAGAATATCCTCACACCCTGATTGAGGCAAGTGGCGAGGCTGTGGGCCTGCCAAAAGGCGTGATGGGCAATTCCGAAGTTGGGCATCTCACACTTGGAGCGGGACGCAAAATTTTGCAGGACTTGGCACCGATTGACAGCGAAATTGCCAACGAGAAGTTCTTTCAAAATGCCGCGCTTTTGAAGGCGATGCATCATGCTGAAAAGAATCATGCCAATCTTCACCTTATGGGCTTATTGTCCAACGGCGGCGTTCACTCTGAGATTTCGCACATGTTTGCCCTGCTTGACATGGCAAAAAATTTTGACATCCCAAACATATATATCCATGCCATTCTTGATGGCCGCGACACCGGCATCCGTGACGGCATCAAATTTGTTCAGCAGACGGAGGAAAAAATTGCCGGGACAAACGCCAAAATTGGCACAATCATTGGCAGGGTGTATGCCATGGACCGCGAAAAAAGATATGACCGCGTGGAGAAAGCATACAAAATGCTGGTGGACGGGCAAGGCAGCAAGGCGAAGGACGCTGCAAGTGCTGTGCAGGCAAGTTATGACGCGGGCATTTATGACGAATATTGCGAGCCCGCCATCATTGACCCAAACTCTCGCCTGCAAGATGGCGACAGCCTGATTTTCTTCAACTATCGCTCCGACCGTGCTCGTGAAATTTCATATGCACTCACCGACCCAAATTTCCAGGAGTTCAAGACGCGTAATCCAAAAAACTTTCTTTTCACTGCCATGACGCAATATGCGGACGACCTTAAACACCTGAACACCGCCTATCCTCCAAAAGTGGTGGAGGACAATCTGGCAGCGGTTCTGGCAGCAAACGGAAAAACTCAGTTTCACATTGCTGAAACGACAAAATATGCTCACGTCACCTTCTTCTTCAACGGCGGCATTGAAAAGCCATATCCTGGCGAGGAGCGAAAACTTATTGACAGCATCAATGTGAAGGACTTTTCGGAATATCCAAAAATGCGAGCAAATGAAATCACACAAGAAGTTCTCGATGCCATTGCCAGCCAAAAATATGACTTTGTGCTTGTCAACTTTTCCAATCCGGACATGCTTGGACATACCGGCAATTTCAACGCCACCAAGGAGGCGATTGAATGTGTGGAAAAGGATGCCTACGCCGTCGCCCTTGCCACACTTATGGTTGGTGGCGACTGCATCATAACCGCCGACCACGGAAACGCAGAAGAGATGTTCGACCACGATGGCAACAAATTGACCACTCACACCACAAACCCTGTTCAGGTGATTTTGGTCAGTGAAAAATTTAAGTCCGCAAAATTGAAGAAGAATAAATCCCTCGCCGCAATCGCCCCAACCGTTTTGAAACTTATGGATATTGAACGCCCAAGCACTTTCGACGAGCCACTGTTTTAAATTTGTGAAAATTAATCTTTAAAATAAAAAATTTTTCCGGAATTTTTGTCTTAAAAACAAACTGAATTATCAAGAAATTAATGAAAAATTAAACAAAAGTTTAACGAAAATTTAAACAAAAATTTAAGTAGAAAAACAAGTGAAAAACAAAATTAAAAATAATAAATAAAATTAAAAATTCAAAAAACGCCCAAAAATGGCGTTTTTTTTGATATATTTTGAAAAATAAGTTCTAAATTTTCTTTATATTTCATTACAAAATCTGTTTAAAGTTGCTGCAAATATGTTTGAAATGTTGTGACATTTTTTAAAAATGAGAAGAAAAAATTTAACAAAATTCTTCAACTTTTTCTTCTTCAAATTCAATTATTCACAGCCACAATTTTTGGTTCCTCTTTCTGCTCTTCAAGTTTTGTGACATTGGAAAGCACGGCAATGCTTTGGCAGGAAACTTCATATGCAGTTTTAACCTCGCTTTGCCCATTTTCAAATTTTTTGGTATATTCGCGGGACTGGATTCTGCCCGTCAGTTCAATTTTGCAGCCTATGCCCTGCTCCGCCATAAAGCGTGCGTTCCGTCCCCAAAGGATGCAAGGGATATAATCTGACTTGCCATAATTTGCCCGATTCACCGCCAGCAGCACATCGCAAATTTCCCGCTCAAATGGCGTTTTGCGATAGACAGGTTCTTTGCAAATAAAGCCCAAAAGTTTAATTTCGTTTTCGTTGCATTCGGTTGGCAAAATTTTAAATTCTTTGGCGAAAAGATGCAAGATAAGTTTGCTTTTTTGCCCTTCCAGCCGATTGTAACTTCGATATTCCCCACGCACCTCAACAAAAGTTCCCACGTCCAGATGAATGTCCATCAGAATGCGTTCGGAGATTGTGACAGGAATGATGTCCAACTGCCCGGAAAGCCTCTTCACGCTGACAGAAAATTCAAAGAAATTTTCCCCGTCAATTTGGTGCGATTTTTTTGGCGACTCATGCACCGCTCCCGCCAATAGCACAACATTGTTGTTTTCGTCTTTGTTTTTTTCGTAATTCATAAATTTTTCCTCACTTTAATTTTTGTGTTGCACGCCGTTTCTGTCGATTGTATAATCCTGATGATAAATCAAATCCCCAACTGCTGTCACTTTGTAGCCCTGAGTTTTGAGGTGATTTAAAATCAATCTAAGCCCATCCAAAACATGGTCAGAGTTGTTGTGCATCAAAATGATGGAGCCGTTCTTGACGCGGGACAAAACACGCTCCGAGATGTCGCTTGCCGAAAGCCCCTTCCAGTCCAAACTGTCCACATCCCACTGAATGGTCTTTAAGTTCAAACTTTCCGCCACATCCAGAAGGTCGTTGTCATAACTGCCATATGGTGCACGGAAAAGTTCCACATCCTTGCCTGTCACCGCCTTGATTTTGGACGAAGAGGTTTCAAGTTCTTGTGCGATGGTGTCTTTGTCAAGCTTCGCCATGTCATGATGCGTGTTTGAGTGGGTGCCAATTTCCATGCCCGCCTGGTCAATGGCAGTGACCATCTGTGGAAAATCGTCCACCCAAAAGCCGACCAAGAAAAATGTTGCACGACAGTCAAACTCTTGCAAAATGTCCAAGATCCCTTGAGTCTTGTCGGCACCCCAAGCGGCATCAAAAGTGATGGCCACCTGCTTCTCTTCCGTTTCGACGTTGTAGATTGGCACCTTGCGTGTGGAATAGCCAAAATACACCTCAGCCGAAGTTGCCCCGCCCACCGACAGTGACAAAAGCACCGCTACGATTGCCATTGCAATGCAAATTTTGATTGTTCTGGATTTGATTACGCAGAAACGCATACAAACCTCGCTTTTATTTTATTTAAAGGTAGCTTTGCGGACAAGGCTAAAACTGTCCAGAAATCGGAGATTTTGTCTAGTCATGTCGAAAAGTTCAATATATCATATTTGGACAAGAAAAAAATTAGAACACACTTTCAAATTTGCGTGCATTGACATCAATTAGGCTTGTCCAGAAAGATATAGAAAATTTTAAGGGCAGGCACGGTTTTTATGTCGCCCAATTGCTTGGCACGCCAAACCCTTCAAGATTTCGCTCAAATCCCAGCGGCTGACAGGCACGGATAAGCATTGTTTTAATCTGATTGGGCGTGGCGTTTTTGTGTTTTTCAAGCAGCAAACATGCAAGACCAGCAATCATTGGCGTGGCGACTGATGTGCCGCTGAGAGTTGTGTATGGCGTCCTCGTCCCGCACGAAATGATGTCCACGCTTGGGGCAACGACATCCGGCTTAAAGTTCCTAAATGCTGGCCCACGAGAAGAAAAATCGGCGATTTCAAAATATTTCTTATTAAAAGTGGCGTTGTCATAGCGATTGTCGTCAATGCCGCCCACCGTGATGATATGCCCGCTTATTCCAGGAGATTTAATCGTCTGATATTCCGGTCCACTGTTGCCCGCCGCCGCCACAACCACCACTCCGTCCTTCCAAAGTGCATCCGCCCCAAGCATGATTGGGTCGTTATGCCCCAAAGGCTCGCTGCCAAAGCTCATGCAGACAACCTTAATCCCCAGCCGTTTGTGATGGTCAAAAACCCACTCCATTGCATCCAAAATTTTGTTGGCACTTGCCTCGCCCTGAGCGTTTAGGGCTTTAAGGGCAAAAATAGAGGCTTTTGGGGCCACGCCGGAAAATCTGAAATTGGAAAGTGCCCCGCTGCCGCAACAAACTCCGCTGACAAAAGTGCCGTGACCATTATCGTCATACGGCTGCGTCCTGTTCTGCACAAAATCCTTAAAAATTTCCACCCGCGGACGACCAATCAAAAAATCACAGTGAGGAAAAATTCCGGTGTCAATAAACGCCACGCCAACGCCCTCGCCAAACAGATGCAAGTCTTTTGTGGAGAGAATTTTTTTGGAAACATACATCATTGTGCTTGCCACCGAAAGCGACGAAATGAAGTCCACGACCTCAACATTTGAAAGCGAAAAAATTTCTTTTTGGCTGGCACGGCACAAAAAAGTTTTAATGAAAAAATATTCACCCAAAATATGTATTTTTTTGCTTTTCAAAACTTCTCGCGTGCGGTCAAAATTGTTTGCATGCACAAAACACGGCACCGCTTTCTCCGCCGATAGAATTTCAATTTGCCGGAGAAGTTTCCAATCAATTTTTTCAATATTCATTTAAGAACCTTAATTGCTCAAACCAATATTTTTAAAAGTTTTTATTGCTCAAGACGATATTTTTTAATTTCTCAAAATTTCTTTATAAAAAAACTTCACTTTTTAATTACAAAATATATAGTATTTTTTAAGAAAAAAATTAATTTTTACAAAAAACCGCCATTTTTGCCCGTTTTTTGCAAGTTTTTGCAGTTATTTGCGTAATTTTTTTAGTTTAATTTATCGTGTTTTTATTTGCACACCCTTCGTTTTACTTTTCACTTCGTTCACCGCAAAGTTTCAATAATGCGAATCATGTTTTGATATGTCGCGTCGGGCAAATATCCTTTCATTTTTTCCACAGAATCTTTCAGTCCGTCAAAATCAAAAGTGCCATTTTCTTTCTGCATTCGCACTTCGCTGGCAAGGCGATTCATCAGTTCGTCACTTGAACAGCCTTGCAATTCTTGATAAGCCTGCATCACATCCTTGGATGAAGCATCGCTTGCCTTATTTTGGCGGGCATCAAAAGCTGCCCTGTTTTGGCGAGCGTCATTGCACACTTTCCCTTGGCGAGATTTGATGGATGTGTCACCTTGAAAAGTGTTGCCACATGCTACATTTCGAGCATCACAATGCGGATTGGAGCCCTTTGGCATTTCACTGAGTTTCATTTTTCCTCCTTCAACCCAATATATGAATTCAGGCAAAAAATTTACACTAAAAACGCACAAACAGACATATAAATATCACATGAACACTTTCCCACTCAATAATCATAGGGGTAATTCACGAAACAACGAAAATCGGGCACAGGCATATTATCCCGACATGATTATTACTCAAACATTTTCGCACGCTCAGCCAGAGCCACAGCTTTTTGATGCAACTGACCTTTCTCAATTTCAGCAAGATTTTTCATATTTAGAGCCAAATTTTTCTAAAAATATTGAAAAAAATAGCGAAAAAATGGCAAAAAATGGCGAAAAAACGCAAAAACATACGCAAAACGACAATTTTATTTTTCAAAATAGTCCATTTTCGCAAGGATTTGGCCAAATTGAAATTCAAAGCAATGAAAATGGGCAAAATTCCAATGCTGATTTTGAAAATATAAATTCAAAAAATGCCCCAAAAAGCGGCATAAATGTTGAAAAAATAATGAATTTCATGAAAAACGGCTCTCAAAAAGATTTGCTTTCCACCATGCTTGCCAGCGGAGTTTTTAAGAATCAAAACCCCGTTATGGTGGAGACTCTTTCCAAAATGCTTTCTCAGAAAAAAGAGGAGCCAAAAAAAATTCACTCAAACAGTTCGGACGATTTTGAAGAAATGTGAGCCTTCAAATGAAATTGTTTTACATTTTATATCAATTGCTTTCAAGTTGAAATTATATTTAATTTATCAATAATGCTTTCAAATTATATATAAGTTACAAAATTTTCACAATTTTCCCAAAAATGACAAATTTTCAGTTGTTTGAAAGCAAGGTATAAATTTAGATTGTTAAACAAAAAAAATAAAATTTGTTTTTTAAAAATGGAAGGCAAGTTCAGTTTTTGTGATTTGTTTCGGCAAATCATTTTTATTTTTTTGCAAAATATGATAAGATATATTTGAAAAAATTTGACGACATTGGAGTTTATATGTTATCAATCAAAAATCTCAATCTCAAATACACGAAAGAGTTCTATGCCCTTGAAGACATTAGTTTTGATGTTGCAGTGGGCGAAAGCGTGGCACTGGTCGGAGAGCTTAACAGCGGAAAAACCACCCTCCTGCGTGTGATTGCCAAACTGGAAGAGCCTGACAGCGGAGAAGTTTACATCAACAAAATCCCGCTCAAAAAGGTGGATTTCAAAACCGACCTCAGCGTGGGTTACGTGCCTTATTGCCCCGTTTTTTTGGAAAACAAGACCGTTTATGAAAATTTTCGCTATCTTTTGCTTAAAAAAGGCATCAAGCCGGGTGAAGCAGAGAAGATGATAAACAATGCCATCATCGACTTTTCTCTGGAAAAAATTCGTGACGAAAAAATCAAGAACATCCGCAAGGAAGATAAATACGTTTTGTCGCTCATCCGCCTCACCTTCCGCCCGCTGGATCTGCTGCTGGTTGACAACATTTTTGACGACATTTCGGATGTGTATGTGGATGCCATTCTCAGCATGATCAAGAAATTGAAGGGCCCTGACACCACCTTGATTGTGGCATGCACACGCCCAGAAATTGCGGAAAAGCTTTGCAAACGCAAAATTTATTTTGAACACGGCAAGGTTATTGAAGAGTAAAAATTGTTGAAGATAAAAGTTTGTGAAAAATAAGAATTTGTTGGAGATGAAATAGTTTGTGAGAAGCAAGCACTTGTTGAAGATGAATAAGTTTGTGAGAAGCAAGTAAGTTGTTGAAAATAAAAATTAGCGAGCGTAAAAACTGCAAAAAATAAAAAAAATTAAAAAACGGCCAAAAAAGCCGCTTTTTTGTTGCAATTTTATTTTTTTTGTTTTCATTTTCACTTTTATTTTTCTAATTGCCATGAAAATGTAAAAATCAAATTCAAACAGTAAAGAAATTGCATTTTAATAAATAGCATTTTCAGTTTTTATTTTTCTGCTTTTTTAATTTCAATTTTCACCTCGTCCGAAATCGGTTCGGAAAGCACTAAAATTTCCTCATTTGTATCCTTATTTTTCTTGGTTTGCCCCGCCACCATGCGGAATGTGAGCTCGGCATTTTCATTTGCTGAAAATCTGAACACGCGGTCGCCATATTCTTCATATCCCAAATATCCCGCCTCTTTGCCAACTCCATTTGTTTGACTTATCAAATAGGTGAGATTATACCAATAATCTTTTTTGGGAAACAGCAGCGTATAGTCGTCGCCCAGTTCTTCGCCGAACTTTAAAGCCAGTCCTTCCACGCTGCTCATGATTTGCATCCCAACAAATTTGTCCTTGACACGGTCGTCCTCGTCCAGCACAACCTTGATGGCATAGTCCGTCGAGAGGGCCCCAGTGATGTCACTTATATGTGCGACCGTAAGTTTTGTTGCGTCAGTGCACCCAGCGGACAGCAAGCAAAAGCAGGCACAAAGAAAGAGCAAAACGCCTCTTTTTGCCAAAATTTTTGCTGTTTGCACAACGCACCGCCCGCCGCCGGACCTAGAAGGAAAATCGGAATGGTGAAATTCAATTGGCCTAACAAGCGTGTCTTGCCCCGCCTTGCCGCTTCTGAAATTTATTTTCATTCCTTCAAGGATATTTATAAAACATTTTTTCATGTGTCTATTTTGTGCAAAATAAAAGAAAAAAAACCGAAAAAATCGGCTTTTTTGCTTCATTATTTAATTTTTAACTGATTTTAATATGTTTTGCTTTCACCCCGCCACAGCACAAATTGCGTGACATTTTTGGGGATTAATAATTCACTTCAATCAGCCCAAATTTGCCATCATTGCGACGATAGAGCACATTCACCCTGCCGCTTTCAGCATTGAGGAACACGTAAAAAGTGTGACCCAAACGCTCGATGGCGTCCTTGGCTTCTTCCAGCATGATAGGTTCAAGGTCGAACGTCTTTTTGCGATAGATGTCAGGCAGTTTAAGTTCTGGCATCTCGTCCAAAAATTCAAAGCCCAAGTTCTTTGTGCTGCGTTTTTTGTCCGTAAGTTTTTCGCGATTGCGAACAATTTGCTTTTCAAGTTTTGGAAGAGCCAGGTCGATGTTGTCATAGTTATTTTCGCTGGAAACTTCACTGCGATACAGCAGCCCCTTGTTTGTGATGGTCACTTCCAATTTTTCCGTCTTGCCTTGCTTGGAGCAAACAACGCGTGCGGAGGCAGTTTCGCCAAAATATTTGTCCAGCCTGTCAAGCTTTTCGGTCATCACATCCTTAAAGCGTTTTGAAATTTTGTATTTATTTTCAACAAATGTGGTTTTCATATTTTCTCCTTTTAACCCACAAGGTTTTGATAGACAAATCATATCAAAATTTTGCAAATTTTCCAAATGATTTTAACTTAAATGCTGAAATTATCATCGCAGTCCGTTTTGCCCCGTCATATTCAGGAAACTTAGATTTTCTCACTTTGCGGTGAAACTGAGTTGTGTGCCGTCCAAGCCCACTTCAATTGTGCCATGTTCAGGCAGGACGCCAAGCAAAATTTTTTCTGCAATGCGGTCCTCAATTTCTTGTTCCATAAATCGCTTCAACGGCCTTGCCCCATAAATGAGGTTGCTGCCTTTGGCGACAATAAATTCAAGAGCTTCCGGTTTCACCTCCACCCTCAGCCCCTTCAAACGCTTGTTCATGCCGTCAAGCATAATGTGGGCAATTTTGAGGAGGTCTTGTTTTGACAAACTCTCAAAAATGCAAATCACGTCAATGCGGTTGATAAGCTCTGGCTTAAATTTCTTTTTAAGGGCGTCCATGTAAATCTCACGCTCGTTTGCCCTCTCGCCGCTTTCGCTGCCAAAGCCGAGCTGCTTTTGTGAGCGAATTTCGCTGGCACCAATGTTGCTGGTCATGATAATGACGGTGTTTTTGAAAGACACCGTTCTGCCCTGATTGTCGGTCAGGCGGCCGTCATCCAGAATTTGAAGCAAACTGTTAAGCACCTCTGGGTGAGCCTTTTCAATCTCATCAAAAAGCACAACGCTGTATGGCTTGCGACGCACCTGTTCGGTCAGCTGGCCGCCATCGTCAAATCCCACATATCCCGGGGGTGCCCCGATAAGCTTAGACACAGTGTGACTTTCCATATATTCGCTCATGTCAATGCGAATGATGTTGTTTTCGTTGTCAAAAAGTGCCTCGGCAATAGCCTTTGAAAGTTCCGTCTTGCCAACGCCCGTCGGGCCCATAAAGAGGAAAGAGCCAATCGGCCTTTTGCTGTCTTGCAAGCCCACGCGTGCCCGCCTAATGGCCTTGGAAATGGCGTTGATTGCCTCGTCCTGCCCCACAACACGCTTGTGCAAAATCTCTTCCAAGTGCAAAAGTTTTTCCTTTTCGCCTTCCGTGAGTTTTGTCACAGGGATGCCTGTCCACTTGGAAACAACCTCCGCAATTTCATTCTCGCCAATCTGCCCGCTGCCCTTTTTCTTGACAATGGTGTCGTTTTGGCTTTTCAGTTCGTTTTCCAAATTGATGATTTCGGACTGCAATTTCGCCGCTTTTTCGTAATTTCGCTGCAAACTTGCCTCGTCGCGGCTTGCTGAGATGGACTTGATTTTGTCCTCCAGTTCTCTCACTTTTTGAGGTTTGAGCGTGAAGTTCACTTTGGCACGGCTGCACGCCTCGTCAATAAGGTCAATCGCCTTATCTGGCAGGCTGCGGTCGGTGATGTATCTGTCCGAAAGATTTGCCGCGGCAGATATGGCCTCGTCGGTGATTTTAATCTTGTGGAACGCCTCATATGTGTCCTTCAAGCCCTTCAAAATTTCTATGGTCTGCTCAACGGATGGCGGATTAACCATCACCGGCTGAAAACGACGTTCCAAAGCCTTGTCCTTTTCGATGAATTTGCGATATTCGTCCGTGGTGGTGGCACCGATTGTTTGCAGTTCGCCGCGTGCAAGATATGGTTTAAGCATATCTGCCGGGCTGGTTTCGCCTTTTTCGCTCCCAGCCTGTGCAAGCGTGTGAATTTCGTCAATAAACACAATGATGTTGCCGTTCTGGATGATAGTCTCGATGGTGTCTTTCAATTTTTCTTCCATCTGACCGCGATATTTTGTGCCTGCCATAAGCCCGCCAATTTCAAGTGCAAAAATGCTTTTATCCTTAATTTCGTCCGGCACGTCTCCGCTTGCAATCGCCTGAGCCAAGCCTTCCACCACAGCGGTTTTGCCCACGCCCGCCTCGCCGATAAGGCAAGGGTTGTTTTTGGTCTTTCTGCACAAAATTTCAATCACACGCTGAATTTCTTCTTCGCGTCCAATCACAGGGTCAAGTTTGTGCTGACGGGCTTTGAGCGTGATGTCGCTGCCCATCTCCAAAAGTTTTTCTGGCAACGCACTTGCCATTTGCGAGCCGCTTGAAGAGCCCTCGTCCACCTTTTTGTTTTTTGGCTCGCCGGAAGAGATTTGCATGGAAGAAAGCACCTTGTTTTTCACATCGTCAACATTCAGATTGAAAAAGTTTTCCAGCATCCTTGTGGCGTAGCAACTTCTGTTTGACAAAATTGCCAGCAAAAGATGTTCTGTGCCAATGAAAGAATGCCCAAGGTCCATCGCGATGGTTTGAGCAATTTGAAACAGTTCTTTTGTCCGCGGCGTGAGTTCCACGCTACCAAAAAGCGAAACTCCGCTGGCACTTTCTTCAAAAATTTCGAAAAGTGCATTTTCGGTGACGCCGTAGGACGCCAAAATCTTGGATGCTGTGCAATCCGACACGCTGACAAGCCCATACAGGATATGCTCCGTCCCAACCAAGTTGCTGCCGAAACGAAGTGCAATTTTGCTTGCGTTTTTGATGACTTTTTCAATGCTGTCCGAAAAAAGTCCGCTGTTTAATGCCATTTTTCACCTCCAAAAATCGCCACTTATCCCATTTTTTTGACAAGTTCTTTCACTTTCCTATTTATATACTCACTCCTGACACGATTTTCCTTGTCAGCAAGCGAAAAATTTTCAAGTTCTTTCAAATTGGCACTGCAACCATCCACAAAAAGTTTTTCAAACGCCTTTTGGTCGGCAATTTGCAAAAAGCCCAACGCCTGACCAAAGCGGAGAAGGGAAAGTTTTTCAATCATCTCTTTTTCGGAAAGCAGGTGGCAGTTTTCCAGCACCCCAAATGCCCGGAAAATTTCGTCAAGCAACTGTTCATGCTCTCTTGCAAGCAAGTCCTCGCGTGCCGAAAGTTCCATCTGGCAAATGGAAAAAACATTCTCCGACACCTTGTCCAAAATTTGCTGCTCGGAAAGCCCAAGCGAATTTTGATTGGAAATTTGATAAAATCCAAAATTTTCCGTGCCTTCGCCATAAAGCCCGCGAGCGGTTATCCCCTCCGTGCGAGCGTCTTTCAAGACAAGGTCAATGTCCGCCGTGCGTTCAAGTGCTGGCAGGAAAAGCATCACGCTGGCTCGCATGCCGGTGCCAAGGTTAGCCGGGCTGGAAGTGAGAAAGCCGAAATCGGAAGAGTAAGCCACATCCACCTCGCGAAGAAGTGCATCGTCCAACTCTTTAATTTCCCGATAAGCCCGAAACAGGTTGAAGCCACTCACAATGCATTGTTCCCTAATGTGGTCCTCTTCATTCAGCATGACAATGAAATGCTCGTCGCCCGAAAGTGCGACGGCAGCAATATCTTTGTTTTCAATCAACTCCTTGCTGATGATATGTCGTTCCAAAAGTGCGTTGCATTCGTTAAGGGACAAATTTTTAAGCGAAAAAATGTCAAAGTCCCCAAATTTGGAAAGAGCGGAAGAGACGGATGACACGATGTAATTTGCGTCGTCCACGCTGTCCAATTTCGTGAAGAAATTGAAGCCGGAGACATTTCGTGCCAGCCTTATTCGAGATGAAATTGCAATGTTTTCAAACTCTTCGTTCAAGAATGCTCCTTTTTAAGTTTTTGGATGGCGTTTGCCGCCAAACATTTTGTCCACGGCAGACTTAATTTCAGGCATGTCATAGCACTTTTCGCACCCGACAAAACCCGTTTCCAAAATTTCCGTCACACTTGTGCCACATTTTGGGCAAATTTTGTTCATTTTTCTTCCTTTTCAATGCCTTTCATGGTCAAAGAGATTCTTTTCTTTGCAAGGTCAACTGCCGTCACTTTGACGTCAACAACATCCCCCACTTTCACGACATCGCTTGGATGCTTCACAAAACTGTCCGAAAGTTGAGAGATATGCACCAACCCGTCTTGATGCACACCGATGTCCACAAACGCTCCAAAATCGACAACATTTCGCACAACGCCCGAGAACACCATGCCTTCTTTAAGGTCCTCCATATGGATGACGTCGCTTCTAAGCACAGGTTTTGGCATGCTTTCGCGGATGTCACGGCCAGGTTTAAGAAGTTCGGTTTCAATGTCCACAAGGGTCGGCACGCCAATGCCGCACTCCTCGGCGACTTTCGCCTGCCCTTTGTCCTCCACCAATTTTGGCAACAAAATGAGGTTGCCATTTTTCACATCCTCCTCGCTGAGGTTGAAGAGATGCAAAAGTTTTCTTGCCCCGTCATAACTTTCTGGATGCACAGCGGTGTTGTCAAGCACATTTTCGCCGCCAACTACACGCAAGAAGCCAGCACACTGCTCGTATGCCTTCGGCCCAAGTTTTGGCACTGACAAGAGTTGCTCACGTGACTTGAAGCCCTTCACCTTGCTTCTAAATTCCACAATATTTTTTGCAATGCCCATGTTAAGCCCAGAAACATAAGACAGCAGGCTCGGGCTGGCGGTGTTCAAGTCCACGCCAACGCTGTTTACACAGTCCTCCACCACGCCTTCCAGCACTTCGGTCAGTCGATTTTGCGGCATGTCGTGCTGATATTGCCCCACGCCAATGGATTTTACGTCAATCTTAATAAGTTCCGCAAGCGGGTCTTGAAGGCGGCGTGCGATTGACACGGCACTTCGCAAATTGACATCATATTCCGGAAATTCCTCCGCAGCCAGTTTGCTTGCAGAATAAACGGACGCACCCGCTTCCGAAACGACAGCATAGCTGACAGGATGATTGCAATGCTTGATAAGTTCCGCAACAAAAATTTCGCTTTCTTTGCTTGCGGTGCCGTTGCCGATTGCGATGATGTCCACCTTGTTTTTGTCAATCATGTTTTTAAGTTTTTCAAGAGCCTCTTCCGTTTTGCTTCTTGGCGGAGTTGGATACACAACCGTTGTGTCCAAAACGGCTCCGTTGCGGTCAATGACGGCAATTTTGCAGCCGTTGTGATAGCCAGGGTCAAAGCCCATGATGACATTGTTTTTCAGCGGTGCTTCCAAAAGCAGTGGCCTCAAATTCACCTCAAACATCTTTATGGCCTGCTCGTTTGCCGCATCCGTCAAATTGTTGCGGCATTCGCGTTCAAGCGATGGGAACAAAAGTCTTTCATATGCGTCCGCAATGACCTCGTCCATCAAGGCGTTGGTCTGCTCGCAGTTTTTCTTGAACTCTTTTTCAATGACAGGAATGGTCAGTTTTTCGTCAATTTGAATTTCCACCTTCAAACATTTTTCCTTCTCCCCGCGGTTGATTGCCAAAATTCGGTGGCTTGGCAGATTTTTCACCTCTTGCTTGAAGCCAGAGTAGGTTTCATATGTCGGGCTGTTTTCGTTTTCAAGCAGCGTGCAAACAATGAAAGATTTTGTCGCCAAAATTTCTCGCAACTCTTTTCTAAGGTCGGCACTGTCTGAAATTCGCTCGGCAATGATATCTTTTGCCCCCGCAATGGCGTCCTCGACGGTTGGAACTTCTTCGGTGATGAATTTTTCTGCCTTCGCTCTGATGTCAACGCCCGCTTGTTGTGCCTGCAAGATGTCCGCAAGAGGTTCCAGTCCCTTTGCGATTGCAACGGAAGCACGCGTTTTACGCTTTGGCTTGTATGGACGATAGATATCCTCCACCTCAGTGAGTGTCAGGGCTTTTTCAAGAGCCGCGGCGAGTTCGTCCGTCCACTTTCCCTGTTCGGTAATGACTTTTTGCACTTTTGCCTTTTCGTCATCCAAATTGCGAAGATATTTAAGTCTGTCGGCAAAGTTTCTCAGCACTTGGTCGTCACAACTGCCGTGCATTTCCTTTCGATAGCGTGCGATGAACGGAATGGTGTTTCCTTCATCAATCAGGTTGATAATGTTTTGCGTGTAATCCGTGCGAAGTCCAAATTCGCTGGAAAGTCTTTCTTCAATTGTCATTTTTTTCTCCTTTTTTCATGGCATTCAAGATGCCAAGCACATCATAATAATTCAGATTGAGGCGATAGTTGTTGATATATCCTCCCGCCTGCACTATGCTGCCGTCCTTAACCGTAAACAGGCAGCCGCTTTTGGAGCCGTCCCAAACAAGATATGAAAGCAGATTTTCAAAAATTGTGGGCTTGTTGAGCAGCACAATAAAGTCGGCTGGCATGCCCTCTTTGAGGGTTTCATATCCGAATGTGCCCATTTTCAGCACATCTGCCTCCGAAAGGGCTGCGGCGTCCTCAAAAAGGGCTCTTTGGGTGCTTAGAAGCTGACGCATTGCCTCAAACAAGTCCGCATCAATCGCACTGCCAGAGCCAAGCACGACCTCAATTCCCAAATTTTTCAGCATTTGAATGTTCAGCGTTCTTCTCCCAAGTTGGGCATCCTCCATGGGGCAAATCACAACTCTGCCGTCATACTGAGCAAGCGTCTGAAAATCGTCTTTTTCAAGGCAATTCCCTCCCACAAGTGCAAACGGCCTATCCAGAAAGCCAAAGTCCTCCAAAACAGACACAAGCGGCTTGCCAAATTTTTTCTCCACGCTGCCAAGTTCATCCAGCGTCAGCCCAACATGCAGCACCACGCGTTTTCTGTGTTTCGCGGCGTCGTCGCTGAGCCGTTCCAAATCCTTCTCGTCCAAATCTTGGATGTTTTCCAGCAAGCAAACCTCTTTGCCAGGCACCGGAAAGGTGTTGACGTTTCCGCACAGAAGATTTTTCATCTTGCACGCCTCGGCAAACATTCTGCGAAATTTTGCATTGTCTTCGGCAGGCTGAATTGTCCCGACAAGGCTGTCAAAATGGGCATAGAAGTTCCACATCGCTGGCAGCACAAAGTCGCCATCCAAATTGTGGACTTCCATTTCCGCAGTTGAGGCAATTTTCTTGGCAATCTTGACAATTTTGTCGCCCTGAACCAAAATATCCACGACCGCAGATACTCCCGCCCCGATGTCCACCAAAGAAGCGTTCTTGAAAAGTTTCTGCTGAGAAAGCCTAATAACCTCGCCATCTTTCAGGTCAGAGCCGGACGCGTCAAACTCGGCAGGCTGATATTTGCTCTCAAACTTGATTATGTTGTTTTGTGCTTTTTGCATAAAAGCCCCTTTCACGCTTCAATTATATAACATTTCAATGCGAAACACCAAATGAAAAGCGGATGAAGCAGAATGGGCGTTTTCTTATCAGCAGTTTCTGAGCCACCATAGCGACATCCTCCCAAAATGCAAATTGTCTTCTTGTAAAGTTTTTCAAACTCATTCCACATTTCGCATAATACATCACCCTGACACAAAACGCATCCACCTGACACAAAACAGAAATCTTCTCCCAACAAAATCGCCCCTGCCCACACCCAGCAAGAAAAACGACTTCGCCGCCCAGAAAATATGACAAAAACATCAAAATTGGGTCTTGACAAGCCCTCCAGAAAGAGCTATAATAAAACAAATGGAGCGAAAAATGAATTATCAAAAATATATCAAAGAATATTACAACCCCAACGGTGAAATGCTGGACAAAAAAACTTTTATAAAACTGCAAAAACAGATAATCGCTGGCAACCAAGAAGCATATGAAAAACTTTTTACGCTGAGTTGCTTTTATGCATATGACGTGGTGGCCGAGGCGTTTGAACGCCACATTCTGCATGGAGATTTTGCCGAAGCTTTGCAGGAGGCCTGCCAAATTTTGTGTGAACTGAAAGCAAACATGCGATACACATCAAGAAAGAGGACTTTGAAAGAAGCGGCATGCTGTCATAGATTTGTCGATTACAGCGGCTTTATCGCCAATATTGTTGTTGAAGAATTGAAAAACAAGCAAAAATTGGCCGAGCAGCAGAATGGTCTGGTGGACTATCAATTAAACGACGAAATTTACAAGACACTGAACACTCCAGAGGAAATTGCACTTAAAAACATTGTTTGGAAAGAGTTTCAAAACTTTCTGAAAAAATATGGTGCCGGAGAGAAAAACAACAAAATCTTTTGGAAGGTTGTTGTCGAAGGAATGACGAGGAGAGAAGTCGCACATGACAGCGACAATCTGACCACCGCTGGCGTGGGGTCAGCATGCCGAAAAGTTGTGCGAGCCATACACGGCAACACGAAAGGATTGGCACTGCTACTCAACATTGTCCATGGCTGTGAGGAATATTTCTCAGTAGATGAAATTTTGAACTTGATGGACATGACCGGCAACAACGATTTTCTCAAACTTGTGTCAAGCTATTATTACGAGCCATCAAAAGGGCAATTCCATTTTCAGCCACCAAAACAATCCTCAACCGCATACATACAAAAACATCTTGATGACATAACGGAACTTGCAAACATTTATGGCAATGCAAAAATTTCGACTGGTTCTGAGGACACAAAAGCTTCAAATGTTTCAAACAATTTAAAAACACTTGCGAAGGAAAAAGAATGAGGTTATAAGTGGATATTGCAGAAGCAAAATCCTGCCAAATATGAGCAAACTTTAAATAAGGGAAATAATAGAAAAATCAACTTAAAACCTTTTCAAAAAAAATAAAAATTCATAAAAAAAATCGTCAAAACACTGACGATTTTTTTAACATTCTTTATGCTGCAAGTCCATTCTGCTGCAAATTTTATCTTGCAGGAAATTCCTTCCATGCAAAATTCTTATTCAGTCACTTCTGGACGCTGGTCCACCACCACGCCTTCATTGATTTGTTTGCCATTGATAGTGGATGGGGTTGATTTCTTTTTACGCTTTCTTGGCCTATATGCGATTGCCCACAAGCCCGGTGTGAGGAACACGGAGGAATAGAATCCCGCCAAGATGCCGACCATGATTGGGAAAGCAAACTCTCGGATGTCCGGCACGCCGATGACAGTGATGAAGAAAATCATAACAAAAGTTGTGGCCATTGTCAGCACGCTTCGCATCATGGTGTCCTTAACCGCCCGATTTGCCACAAGGTTGTTGTCCACTTTGGCGTTGGTGTTACGAGCCATCTTCAGGTCGTCACGCATGCGGTCAAAGATGATGATTGTGTTGTTGATGGAGTAGCCCAAAATGGTGATGAGTGCAGCAATGAATGCCACATTGATTTGAATTCGGCAAATGAGCATCACAGAGGCGGTGACAAGCACATCGTGGAACAGTGCCAAAATGGCAGCAAGTCCGCTGGTCAGCTCAAAGCGGAATGCGATGTAAATCAAAATCAAAACAATCGCCACCAAAAGAGCAATGAACGATTTCATCATAAGTTCAGCACTTGCACTGGCTGTTGTGACGCCACCATTGGTGACAAGCCCGGCGTTTTCCAAGTCCTCGAGGTCGTCAACCGTCCACTTATCCTGTGGGTTCTGCGGATTTTTTTCTGCCACGAAGCCAAATTCCTGCAAAAGTGCAAGGCGAATTTCTTCGTTGGTCGCCTCAATTTCGGCAGTTTTGAGGGAGTTGTCGTTTTGATATTTCACAATCACAGCATCCCCTTCCGAAATGCCAAGTTCAGTGCTGTTGATTGTGGTTTTCTGAATGGTGGAAACGGTCAGTCCAAAGTCGCTCAAGACGGCGTTGACTTTTGCTTCAATTTTGCCCAAATCTTTGTCGATATCGAAAATTTGTTCAGAAAATTCGCCTTCGCCGTCCACGAAGATGGTCATGTTGGACCCGCCCGTGAAGTCGATGCCAAGGTTGAAGCCAATTGTGCTAAGCAAGATTACACCCACCAGGATGATGGCAAGTGGTGCGATTAAAAACCACTTCAAATTTTTGACAAAATCAAATTTAGAGTTTTCGATGGCTTGGTCAAGGGAAAACCTTTTGTTTTTCTTATATTTGTTCATTTGCAAGTCCCCCTTCAACCACGTTCTCGTGAGCAACATCCTTGGCCTGTCTTTCCTGTTTTGGCAGGTGCAAGTTTTTGCCCTTGACGCTGTTAAACGGCAAATACCACTTCACGAAGAACCTCAAAATCACCAAGTTCATGAACATGGACAGCAAAATGCCGATGAGAAGTGTGATTGCAAAGCCCTGAATGGACGCCGTGCCAAGAATGTAAAGCACAACAGCGGTGATGATTGTGGTGATGTTGCTGTCAAAGATTGGCCAGAACGCACGTTTGAAGCCACCCTTGACAGAAAGTGGAATTTTTTTGCCGGAACGATATTCTTCCCGCACACGTTCGAAGATGATGACTGTTCCGTCCACTGCCATTCCGATTGAAAGCACAATGCCCGCAAGTCCCGGCAGCGTGAGCTGAACAAATGAAATTGCCTGCAAGAAGAAAATCATCAAAATCATGTAGATTACAAGAGCGAATGACGCCAGCAAGCCGAAGTCGCCATATCTCCACCACATGATTGCCATGATAAGCAAAAGCCCAACAAAGCCACCAATGAGGCAGAATTTCAATGCGTCGGCACCGAGCGTTGCGGAGATGACAGAGCTTTCCAGCAGTTCAAGTTCGGCGTTAAAAGTTCCGCTCATGATTTTGAGAGCATATTCTTCTGCCGCATCAATGTCGTCAAAGCCACCCGAAATGAATGTGCTGCCGCCAATGATTTGGCTTTCGCAAGTCAGTGCCTGGAAGAGGTTGTCGGCGTTGACATCGCCAAGATAGACATAAATTTTTTGATTGCCACTGGCGGCACTGCCGGTGAGGGCAGCAAACTTCTTGGCACCATCCGAGTTGAATCTGACAGTCACGCCATATTCATCATTCTGATAAGAAACAAAAACGTCGTCAATGTCTGCACCTGCGATGTCCGTTTCGGCGTTGTATTGATTTTCGGTCAGAGTCATATAAAGCGGGGTTGGCTCACCAATCAGTGCGAAAATTTGTTCGCTGTCAGTGACGGAAGGCACCTCAATGCGAAGGCGTGTCGCCCCTTGCCTTTGAATGGTTACCTCAGAATATTCTTCCCCAATCACGTCTTCAAGACGTTGTCTGGTGGCCTCAATAGCCTTGTCCAAATCTTGCTGCTGCCTTCCCTCTGGCAAAGAGCAGTCATAAACAACAGAAATACCTCCCGCAAGGTCAAGCCCAAGCGGAATGGAATTTGCAAAGCCGTTAAAGTGTCTGTCAGTGTAAGGAATATCAAAATTTCCAACAGTCAAAACAATGCCGATGATTGTCAAAAAAACAACTGCGACAAAGTTGAGAATGGAGTTTTTCTTACTTCGATTTCTAGCCATCATGTCCCCTTAGAGTGTTAATATCAATAAAAACTTTACTGATTATAAAACATTGCGGGACAAATGTCAATCAAAAACTCAATTTTTTTTCAAATTGACACAAATTATGCCACATATCGCACCGATAACGCAGCCGAAGATGATGTCATTCAAGAAAGTGCGGTCAAAGACAAAAGTCCCGTTGAGAGCGGAGAACACCAAAAACGCACTTATCGTGAAGAGAAGTCCAATCAGAAGCCCACAAAAAAGCCCCATCGACTTGTGTTTTTTCATCCCGAAGAACACTCCAAAAAAGATGGAGACGCCCTTAATCACCTGATTGACCGGAGCGATGATTGTGTCTGGGATGGATGTGAATCGCAGCAGGAAGGCAAAAATCAAAATCCCCAAAAGTGCCACACAAAGTCCTGCCACCACGCCCTTGCAAAGTGCAACAATCAAGCCTTTTTTGTCGCCATCAAGACTTTGCGTTTCGGCCTTGTTTTTCTTGCGAGTTTTCAGTGCTTTCACCTTCATTATTGCCATCCTCCTTAAAAACAAAACATTTTTCTAATATCACCTTATGCGGACAGGCATTGAAAAAGAACTGAAAATGTCGCCCAAGAAGAAATGTTTCAGTCGCCTAGACGAATCAAATCTTTCTTTTTGCTTTTGGCATAGTCAATAAGTTGCAAAAGCAACAACATACTGCCATATGTCACACCTCTGGTCACATTTTAGGAATTTATACCCTCTCATGTCAAATATTTTACATATCATGCGGCAATATTTTTATTTTATACCATAGTATGGAATACGTAAAACTGAGAATAATTTTAATATTGCATTGAGGTTAAATATGCAAATTAAAGATATCGCTTTAAGAATAAATTATTTCAGAAATGAACGAAAAATGAGTGCAAGGGAACTAAGTCTGATGATTGGCAAACATGAAGCCTACATCAACAAACTTGAATGTTATGCATTCAACCTGTCCACCAATGTTCTGTTGGAAATTTTAGACGCTTTACAGGTCAGTCCACAGCAGTTTTTTGCTGACAATTATCGAGATTATAAAAAAGACGATGAACTCTATCAGATTATAAAAAAATTGCCCGCCGACAAAAAAGACGGGTTAATCAATCTGCTCAAAAATTAAATTTTAACAAGGGGCAATATGACCACACAAAAGGCAGTTGCAAAAAAAATGTCAGAATTGTTGGAGAAAAATGGACAAACTCCATATTCTTTCTGTAAAAACAACGCAATGTCGGAAGAAACATTGCGTGCAATTTTAAATGAAAGAACTGTAAAATTAGACACCTTAATTCTACTTGCCGATGGTTTTGGCATGACAATTCAAGAATTTCTTAATGACCCCCTATTTGAACGACAGAATTTGGATGTGGAATGAAAATATTATATTGAAAAAGCCGCGGCTGCGGCTTATTTTTTGTTTGAATCGTTCTTTTTGCTTGAATTGTTTTTATTATTGTTCTTTTGGTTTGAATTTTTGTTGTCTTGTTGTGTTTCTGGCTTTTGTTCTGCGGCGACGGCAGCCTCCTCAGGTTTGTGGTTTGCTTTCTTTTCCGCTTTCTTTGCCGCCTCGGCTTCAAGACGGGCTTTTTCTTCCGCCTCTTTTTGTGCCTGCTCGCGAGCAAGTTCTGCCTCGCTCTTAAAAACGGTGTAAATTGCGAAAGCGTCCACGGTCATATAACTTTTTGTCTTTCCGCCCGTTTCAATGACGACCGTCTTTTTTGTGTCGTCAAATTTAACTTCGGTGATTGTGCCATACACCCCGCTGGTTGTCAGCACTTTGTCGCCGACCTTCAAAGAATTGGTCTGCTCTTGCACTTTTTGCGTTTCTTTTTTGTTGCGAAGGTTCATCATAATTGGCATGGCAATCAAAAGAAGTGCCACCACTCCAATCAAAACATAACTCATCACATTGTTCGTTTCTGCCAACATCAAACTTGTCATTTTTTCACCTCAAATTTAAATTTTTATTTTGTCGCAATTTATTTTGCTTGCCACATCAAAAACTTGTTCAAACTTCTGTGCTTTCTGCAAACGCCCGCCGATGTCCAAAAGCCAGCAACCGCCAAAGCTCACTGCTTGTTTGCAAAGAAAGTCAAAAAGAAGAAAAACAACACTCCAAGTGGCAACACAATTTCATCAAAGCCCATTTAAATCACTCCCTCTCATGATAGCATAAAAATTTTTCTTCAACAAGCAATTTGAAGCAAAATCCCGCAAAAAATATCGATTTTTGTCCAAGTTTTGAGCCTCTTGCAAAAATTTTCACTTTCGCATAAAAGATTTTGCCTCATTTTGCTTTTCAGTCATTTAATCACTTTGTTTGCAATTTCTTCTTTAAGCCTGCCAACAAACTCGTCAAGCGAAAGTCCGCTTTTGTTTTCAAATCCGCGTCCACGCATCGAAATTGTGTCATTCTTTTCTTCTTCGTCGCCGACGATGACAAGATATGGAATTTTCATGCTGCTTGCCTCGCGAATCTTATAGCCCACCTTCTCATTTCTGTCGTCAAGTTCGCATCTTATGCCCTCTGCCTGCAACCTCTCAAACACTTTGCGGGCATAGTCGTTGTTGCGGTCGGTGAGCGAAAGCACTTTCACCTGCACCGGTGCCAGCCAAAGCGGGAACGCCCCAGCAAAATGTTCAATCAAGATGCCCATAAATCTTTCCAGCGAGCCATACACAACGCGGTGAATCATGATTGGACGATGCTTTTCGCCGTCTTCGCCAATATATTCCAAGTCAAATCGCTGCGGCAACTGGAAGTCCAACTGAATTGTTCCGCACTGCCAAGTTCTGCCAATGGCGTCAGTGAGGTGAAAGTCAATTTTTGGCCCATAGAAAGCCCCGTCACCTTCGTTGATTACGTAGTCAAGTTTCAACTCATCGAGTGCCGATTTAAGGGCATTTGTTGCCAGTTCCCAATCCTCATCCGAGCCAATGCTGTTTTGCGGTCTTGTGGAAAGTTCGACATGATATGGAAATTTGAAGATGCTGTAAACAGTGTCAATAAGTGCCACAACATTTTTGATTTCGCTCTTGATTTGCTCTGGTGTCATGAAGATGTGTGCGTCGTCCTGAGTGAAGCAGCGAACACGCATAAGCCCGCCCAGTTCGCCCGATTTTTCATGTCTATGCACAATGCCAAGTTCGCCAAGGCGAAGCGGAAGGTCGCGATATGAGTGTGGCGAATTTTTGTAAACCAAAACCCCGCCCGGACAGTTCATAGGCTTGATGGCAAAGTCCTCGCCGTCGATTTTGGAGGTGTACATGTTCTCTTTATAGTGGTCCCAGTGCCCTGACGTTTCCCAAAGGTGGCGAGAGAGCATGATTGGGGTCATAATCTCTTGATAGCCCGCTTTTTTATGAATTTCACGCCAATAATCAATCAGCAAATTGCGGACAGTCATGCCATATGGAAGATAGAACGGAAAGCCCGGCCCATCAGGAGATATCATGAAAAGTTTCAGCTCTTTGCCCAGTTTGCGATTGTCACGTTTTTTTGCTTCTTCCAGCATGTTGATGTGGTCGGCAAGTTGCTTCTTGTCAGCAAACGCCCAAACATACACGCGTTGCAACATCTTGTTCTTTTCGTTCCCACGCCAATATGCACCATTCACCGAATGGATTTTAAACGCATAGTTTTGCAAATTTTTGCTGCTCTCAACATGCGGGCCACGGCAAAGGTCAAAAAAGTCCTCGCCTGTCTTATATATAGTCACCACCGCATCCGCTGGCAACTCGTTGATTATCTCAGTTTTATATGGATTGTTCCCAAAAAGCCTCAAAGCTTCATCGCGAGAAACTTCTTCCCGCTCAAACCTCTCCCCCTTGTTCAAGATTTCACGCATTTTCTTTTCAATCGCGTCAAAATGGTCTGGCGTTAACTGCTCCGCAGTGTCGATGTCATAATAAAATCCGTCTTCAATCGCCGGCCCGATTGTCAGTTTTGTGTCCGGATAAAGTTCCACAAGAGCCTTCGCCAAAATGTGTGCCAGCCCATGCCTTGCAACTTGCAATTTTTCATCTTTTTCTTGATTTTTCATAATTCTTCTCCTTTTTCTTATTTTGGGCTTTCAAACTTTTGCCCAGCGATATTCTTCGCAGCACTGCGAAAGACATAGTGCTTTTCATTGTCATCTGAGCCACGAACAGTGAGTGTGTAGAAGGGGCGTCAGTCAGGGATTTTTCTTTGTCAAGCATTTTTTCTCACGATGAAATTGACAAAACATAAAAAAATCCCTAAAAACAAGAAAGCCTCATTTTTAAGGACGATTTAAAAACCGCGGTTCCACCTTAATTGCGTTTCCACGCCACTCGATATTCAAAATTACTTGTATTTTTGCACATGTGTGCCCCAAAGTGGTTTCAGTTTTGTTTTGTCCAGGCTTTTCACCAACCAGCCCTTCTCTGTGCACAAATTGCAAAACCTACTTGTCTTTGAAAAATACGTTTTCATTATATCTCACTTTCAGCAAGTTTGTCAACCGTTATAAGAAAAAATTTTAATATTTTAACTTTCATCTTTCGCCTTTCGCCGAATTAAGAAAAAAAATTATTGCACTTAATTTCTGCAACAAGCAAAAAAACAAAAAGTGCAAAAAAATCGCGAAAAATGGCGGATTTTTGCAATTATTTAATTTTTATTTCTTTGCTGCAACGCCATAAAATTGAAAAAAATTTTATTTCAACACCGAAAATTTGTCCATTTTTTCAAGATTTTTGTTGTAGCAGACATTGATTCGTTCCTCAAAAATTTTTGACAAGAATCCCGCCGTGTTGTCGTCCGAGCGGCAAAAAAGATTTATTTTCTTTGGACAGAGTTCAATCAGGCTGCTGACAAGCCCCTCTTTTGAGAGGCTCTCGTGCGGCAAGTCCTCGTTTGATGCCTTGATGAAATATCCATTCTCATCTTCAAACACGTTAATTTCGTCCTCGCAAATTTCCAAATTATCAATCAAGAATTTCAACAAGTCAAAAAACGCCTCATTGCTGACCAAATAGTCGCTGTTTTCATTTGCCAGTGCCACAAGTTCTGACCATTTTTCTCGTAAGGCCTTCAATTTGAAAGAATAGAACGCATCCAGATACAAATTTTTATCCAACTGCAAATTTTTGCTGATGATATAAAAATCCGTTTCCTTATCAAAATTGATGAGGGCTTTTTTAAACGCTGTCAGGCTGATGTTTTCATGCGTAGGCAGGTGAAGATGCTGTGAAAGATATCTTTCCTTATAGAAATTGCAAATTGCCTTAATTATGCATTTCTCAATCTCGTCGCTTGCTTGGACTTGATTTTCCTTCGGGCAGCCAAAAAGAATAAAGAAGTTTTCAAACTCTTCATAGCAAGTCACAACGCTGCCCAAGTCGCTTGTCTTGGATTTAAGTGTTTGATAAATAAACTTGGCAACGTCAAGATTTTGCGAGCCAACCGAGATGGCAAGTTCCCACATAAAAACTCCTTACAAGACCTATTTTATGCAGGCACTTTAAAAATACTCAAAATGATTAAGAATTTTTTGTCGTTAATGAAAAACGCACAAAAAAGATAAAAAACACGCAAAAACGCAGAAAAACCGCGAAAAATGTCAAAAATAACAAAAAAAATATTTTCTATATGCTCTTCGCAAGACGACCATCGCCCCACGTCACACTTGTTTATGCTGCAAATAAGTGAGAGTTATGTTGCCATATCTTTTTTCGTCAAAAACTTCAAAATCAGCGTTCTCAATCTGGTCACCACTTGCATGTTCGCAGACAATAATTCCGTCCTCAGCAAGCAAATTCTTTTCAAAAATTTTCGACAGCACCTTGCCATACAGCCCACTTTTATATGGCGGGTCCAGCACAATGAGGTCAAATTTCTCCGCACAATTTTCCAAGAAAATTAGGGCGTCGCATTTGTTGACTTTCTGCACAATGCCCATGTTGCTCAGATTTTGTTTTGTCATTGCCACACTGCGAGCGTCCTTGTCCACCATTGTCACGCTGCCCGCCCCGCGGCTGAGTGCCTCAATGCCAATTGCCCCCGTGCCGCAGAAAAGGTCAAGCACACTTTTGCCCGGCAAAAAGAACTGCAATTTCACAAAAAGAGCCTGTCTCACCTTGTCAGTGGTGGGACGAATGTGAGCATATTTGTTCTCAATAAATTTCCTTCCTTTAAATTTGCCCGCATCGACTCTCATAACTGATGCAATTATAACATAAAAGCCAATTTTTGACAATCAATTACACAAATTTTGTGAAAAAGGACGACGAATTTGTTTATTTTGTATTTTTTATCTTAAATTTGTTTTTTTCTCACTATTAGATTTTGGGGAAAAAGGGTGTATTTGTCCGATTGCATAAAATTCTATCTCACACACTCACAAAAAATTTATTTTTGGTTACAAATTTTGTGCAAAAAACATTGGAATTTCGTGCATTTTCAATTTCTGCATTTTCAACCATCTGAGTTGCTGCAATATGACCAGGGCATGTGCCTGATGTCGAAATATATTTGATATATGTCGAAAAAAGATATATTGTGACGAAATGGTGACGGCACTTCCATGAAATTTGTCGATTTTTTTTGTAAAATTTGACGTAAGGAGGGTCGCAAATGACTAATTTGCCTCGTTTTACGCTCAGAATTCAAAAAAATCTTCTCAAAAAAGTGGAATCCATGGCCGCCTACAATGGCAGAAGCAAAAACAAAGAAATTGAAACGGCAATCAAACGTCAAATTCGTGATTTTGAAAACCTGCACGGAACAATCGAAATTCTGGAAGAGTCGGAAAAATAAAAATTCTTGAAAAAATAATTGACATTTGCGGGAATGTGTTGTATAATACACATAGTTTTTTTCGTCGGAAGCAATTCTTTTCGAAAAAACAAGGTGGCAGGCAAATTTTGCAATGGAAGAGCAAGACATAAACAACAGGCTAATGAATTTGCAAATTCATCCCGCCCAATATATTTGGATTGCTAGCTCAGTTGGTAGAGCATTCGACTCTTAATCGAAGGGTCCAGGGTTCGAGCCCCTGGCAATCCACCACAAAAACGCCTTTTTAGGCGTTTTTTCATTGCCAGAGGGCTATGCAAAATCGCGGATTTTGCGTTTGCTTCGCAAACAGAACCCTGGACATCCAGGCTGTGAGCGAGGCGAAGATGCAGTGTGCTCATTGTCCGCTTCGCTCCCAAAACGAGCCCCTGGCAATCCACCATAAAAACGCCTTTTTAGGTGTTTTTCATTGCCAAGGGGCTTTGCAAAATCGCAGATTTTGCGTTTGCTTCGCAAACAGAACCCTGGACATCCAGGCTGTGAGCAAGGCGAAGATGCAGTGTGCTCATTGTCCGCTTCGCTCCCAAAACGCACCCTGGCATCAACAAAAACACATCAGTGCAATCCATCAAAAAATAAAAAAGCTGAGGATTTACTCAGTCTCTTTTCATTTTAATATACCTTTAAATTTTATTTCTGATAATTCATTTGTAAAAATTATTTTTCATTTCACATTTTTTTGTTCTTTCGCAACTTTTTCTTTTTCATTTCAATCTTATTTCAAAAAGCCGAACACGGAAAGAGTTTTTGGCCCGCAGTTGCAGCCCATGGTGTAGTCAATAAAATCAATCACAATTTCTTTGTTGGTTGAGTTTGCTCGCAAAAAAGCCGCCATTTCTTCCGCCTCTTCCTTTTGTCCGGTGTGGCCGATATAAATCCTGCCGGCGGATTTGAGTTCGGCGTTTTCAAGAAGGAAAGTTTTAATTGTCGCCAACGCCTTCTTGCGACCAATCGCCTTGCTGAATAGTTTCAATTCCCCTTTCTCGTTTGCGGTGATGACCGGCACGAGTTTCAGCATGCTGCCCACGCTTGCCACAAATTTGCTTATTCTACCAGAGCGTTTCAGAAATTTCAAGTCGCCCGGAGCGAAAATTGCAAAAGTTTTCAGGCCATTTCTGTCCAACGCCTCAAAAATTTGTTGGGCGGACTTGCCCTCGTCTGCCAAACGCTTTGCCATAATCACGTCATACGCTATGGCAAAACTTCCGCTCAGGCTGTCAGCCACCCAAACATGTTTTCCATATGTTTTGTTAATCTCGTCCGCTGCAACTTTTGCGTTGTTGTTGGTGCAACTCATGCCGCCAGACAGCCCAATGTAAAACACATCATAACCTTGCTTGACATATTTCTCAAAAATTTCCTGAAAAAGGAAGATGTTGATGCAACTGGTGGAGCAACTTTCCGATTTTTCCAGCCGAAGATAGAACTCCTCCGGGTCAGAAATTGGAGGATTAAAACTGTTGAAAGTCTCCCCGTCCACCGTGATGTCCATTGCCAAAAAATCCACTCCAAGATTTTCCAATTGCTCTTTTGTCAGGCTGCAGCAGCTGTCTGTGATAATTTTGATTTTGTTCATATAAAACTCCTTTTTGCTTTTCGATTTAATTTATCATTTTTAGATTTTTATACTTGCCAATTATGCTTGCAGACGAAACGGATATCTTCGCGTTTCAAGAAAAATTGTATTCAAACCAAGCATTTCAAACAAGCGAAGCGAAAAAAGAAATTCCACACCTATGTTTTTAAGTTCGCTTAAAAGTGGAATTTGCTGTTTTTGGCACTGAAAAACGCCGAAAAAAGTTGGTTGTCGCGGAAAAATGTGATATAATTTTCAATATGGAAGAGAAAGAAATTCTTGCAAAGAATTTGGTGAAATTTCGCAAGCGTGCGGGGCTTAGCCAAATTGATATTGCAAAGAAACTTAATTACAGCAACAAAAACATCAGCAAGTGGGAAAATGGCGAGACCATGCCCAACGCTTTTGTGCTGCAAAAAATTGCAAAAATATATGGCGTGTCAATCGAAGCCCTGCTGTGCGAAAACGAAACCCTGCCGCCGGCCGACCTTGCCCAACAAGAAAGCAAGGCCGCCAGCACTCGTAAGAAAATTTTTCGCTACACAATGCTTGTCATGGCAAACGCCATCCTATATACATTTGGTGCCGCCCTTGTGTATGTGCTGAAACTTGTGGGCGTGACGAATTTCAATCTCAGCTTGATATATCTCTATCTTTCGCCGCTGTCTTTTTTAAGCATTGTCATTTTTGTGAGAGTGCTTTATAAATTTGTTGACCTTTTCTCCATCTCAGCGATTGTTTGGCTGTTTTGCCTGTCGATGCGGCTAACATTTTTGGATGTGCCACATATGGCTTTCATTTTTGTGGTGGGCGGGATTTTTGAAGTTATCATAATTTGCATTGCCCTGCTCGTCAATCTGAAAATTTTCAAAAGAGGCAAAAAGACGCAAACAACGAAACATTCGGAACAATCAATAGTCCAAAATGAAAAGACAGCGACAAATTTGGATGAAAAGTAAAAAACAATCGAGCGTCCATGCATAAATCACGCAAGTGGTCATGCACAAAACGCTCGATTTTTCAATATAAAAAAATATGGAGGGAAAATGAAGGTTTTTGAAGGCACATGCACCGCCCTTGTCACGCCATTTAACAGTAAGGGCAAAATAGACTGGCTCGCCACAAAAAGGCTGGTGGAAATGCAGCTAAGAAACCGCGTCAACGCAATTTTGGTGCTAGGCTCCACCGGCGAAGGCATGGCAATTTCCAGCGAGGAGCGGAAAAATTTCATTCGTTTTGTCCGCTCGCTGCTGCATGAAGATTGCAAACTTATTGTAGGTGCCGGCTCCAACAATCCGGAAGAGGCAATTCGCCTGATTGGCGAAGCCAAAAAATACGGGGCGAACGCCTGTCTTGTGCAGACGCCATATTTTTGCAAATGCACACAAAACGGCATTGTCAAGCACTTCAAAACCATCTGCGAGCGTTCCGCATTGCCAATCATCGTCTATAACATTCCGTCACGTTCGGGCGTGAACATTCTGCCAAACACCATGCTTGAAATGTGCAAACTGCCGCAAATTGCCGGCCTGAAAGAGGCGAATGGCGACATCAATCACATCCTAAGCATGACACATACTTTGGACGGCAAACTGCCACTCTATTGCGGCAACGACAACCTATATCAACTCTTTCTCAGCCTGGGTGCAAGCGGGACAATCAGCGTGACAAGCAACATTTTTCCTGCAAAAATCGCAAAAATGTGGGCAAAAAGAGGACAGATGGACGAATGCCTTAAAATGCACGACAAACTTTTTGACATCAACAACTTGATGTTCTGCGAGCCGAATCCAATCCCCGTCAAATATGCACTCAGCCGACTTGGCGTCATCGAAAATGTCGTCCGCCCGCCGCTCACCCCTCTGGAAGAAGGTCATAAAAAAGAAATTGACTCCGCCCTGGGTGCATTGCTGCCCAAAACAGAGGCAAAATCCAACTGCAAAATTTAGCCATAAAATTGGCAAAAACTTTAATTTTAAGTGAAAACTCATTTTTCCTTCGCAGTGAAGCGGAGGATTTTTTATTGGCAAGAATTTCATTCGTTTGCCGTGATGACAACATCCGCCCCAGTGCCAAGCACGTTGCGGATGACAACTTGCCCAAATTTGGCATCATCCAATCGCAATTTGTCAATCTCTTGCACGCATTGAAAGACAAGATTTTTCGGGATTGGAATGGTGGTTTTGCACGCTTTTGGTCCGCATTTTGTCTTGACAGAGGTCGTCACGATTCTCTTCGGACAAGAAAGTTCTTCTTTGGCAAAAATCACGCCGCGATTGCAGCCATTGCCGGTCACAACAATTTCTTCGCCCTCCTTTTTGATGGTCAGGCTGCAGCCCATCGGACACATAATGCAAATCATTTGCTTCTCCATACGCTCCTCCTATTCCACTTCAACAACAATCTTGCCGGTGGCACCATTTTTCTCAATTTCAAAATCCATCATCTGCCCCGGCACGCCAGCCAAAATAAATTTCTTGCCCAAGACATTCGCCCCGCACTTTGCGACAAGCGTTTTTCTGACCACTTTTTCTTTCAGTCGCAGTTTGAAATTCACCTTCCCCTGCCCCTCAAAAAGCGAGTAAGGCAGCACATAACTGACGCCCTCGCCAGCCTCCACGCCAAGCACATTTCCATGCGGTGGCAGTGCATTTTGTGCAAAAAGCCCGGCAAACTTGCCCGCCTGCTCTGCCTCGATTGCCACATTGTCCACCAAATCATGCACATGCAAGATGTTCCCGCACGAAAAAAGCCACGGCAGATTTGTTTGATAAAACTCATTCACAATCGCCCCGCCCGTCTTTTTGCAAATGGTAGCATCGGGTGCGATATACATCTCCGGCACCAGCCCAACCGAAAGAATGACAGTGTCGCACTTCAAAAATTTTCGCGTGCTTTCAATCGGATTGAAATGCTCGTCCACCTTGCCATAAAAAACGCCCTCAACGCGGTCTTTGCCGACCACCTCAAATATGGTGGTGTTATATTGCAGCGGAATGTCAAAATCTTCCAAGCACTGCATGATGTTACGCCTAAGCCCACTGCTGGTGTTGTTGATTTCAAACACCGCATGCACCTTTGCCCCTTCAAGAGTGAGACGGCGAGCCATAATCAGCCCAATGTCTCCGCTGCCCAAAATGACAACATCTTTGCCCACCATTTTGCCTTCAATGTTCACCATTTTTTGTGCCACTCCGGCGGTCATAATGCCAGCAGGACGCGTGCCGCAAAGAGAGATGTTTCCGGCGGTGCGTTCTCGGCAGCCCATTGCAAGCACCACCGCTTTTGCATTGATTGTCTGCACGCCGTTTTTGCCCATGACATGCACCGCATTTTCTTCAATTTTTGTGACAAGCGTGCTTGTAAGCACCGATATGTTTTTGTCCTTTTCCACCATTTTCCTGAAACGGTGGGCAAATTCTGGCCCAGTGAGTTCTTCGTGGAAAAAGTGAAGCCCGAAGCCGTTGTGAATGCACTGATTGAGGATGCCTCCCAGCACATCGTCCCGCTCCACCAAAGCCACCTTTGCCCCAGTCTTTGAGGCAGCAAGAGCACTGCTCATGCCCGCCGGGCCGCCGCCAATCACAACAACGTCCGTCACCATTTGCTTTCCTCCCTTATATCTCCAACAGCAACAAAACTGCCGCGATTTTCTTTTTGCACCTCTTCAAATTTCAGCCCGCGTTCTTTGGCGATTGCCGACACCACTTTTGTGAAGCAGAAGCCGCCTTGACACCTTCCCATGCCAGCGTTTGTCCTGCGTTTGACCGCATCCACCGATTTTATGGCAAGCGGGCGATTAAGAACCCCAAGCACATCGCCTTTTGTAATTTTTTCGCACTTGCAGACAATTTGCCCAAAAGAAGCATCTCTTTGCAGACATTCTTTTTGCTGCGAGCTGCTCATGTTTTTGAACATGACATATGGCTGCAATTTCTTCAAATTTTCGCACTCCTTGCCGTCGAAGTCAAGAAGATTTGCCACCATTTCCGCAATGGCGGGTGCACTGGAAAGCCCCGGAGAGCAAATCCCCGCAAGGTTCACCACTCCGTCCACTTTTTTGGAGCGTTCAATGACAAAATCGTCGCCGCAAATTGCTCGCACGCCCGCAAACTCGCGTATGGCGTTTTTAAAATCTATGTCCGGCATAATCAGCCGAGCCTTGTTTTGAATTTCCCTCAGCCCTTCGCCTGTCACGCAAGTGCTTTCGTCCGATGCCTCGCTTGTCGGTCCCACCAAAAAATTGCCGTCAATTGTTGGCGTAAGCAGCACGCCTTTCCCAAGCACTGTTGGAAGAGGAAAAATAGTGCAAGAAATTGGAAGGGAGTTTTTGTCGAAAACAAAATATTGTCCTCTTCGGAATTCAATTTCCTTTTCTTCACTTCCAATAATTCGGGCAATTTCGTTATAGCCCGCACCTGCACTGTTGACAATTTTTCGAGCAAAAAGGCTCTCTTGCTGCGTGTCCACCTCAAAAATGTCACCCGTTTTCTTGACCGACAAAACATCCCTGTCCAGCAAAACTTTGCCGCCGTTGATTATCCCCTCTTCCACAAGACAAATTGTGAAAAGATATGGGCTGACAATGCCAGCGTCCTTCGCCCACAGTGCAACGTTCAAATTTTCCGCCAAATTTGGCACTTTGGCGTGCAGTTGGGATTTGTCAAGGATTTCAACATTAACGCCATTTTGCTTTCCTCGCTGAAAAAGTGCCTCAACTTTTTGCCTGTCATCCCCCACAACCAACGCCCCGCAATGCCTCAGCGGCACGCCCAGACGGCGGCAAATTTTTGGAAAAAGTTTTGCCCCGCGGACATTAAGTTTTGCTTTCAGCGTGCCAGGTG
This sequence comes from uncultured Clostridia bacterium, assembly GCA_947625515.1. Lineage (GTDB taxonomy): Bacteria > Bacillota > Clostridia > Christensenellales > UBA1242 > Caccovivens. Next base: position 172,610 of record CANQOO010000001.1, on the reverse strand, counting down.
CGGGGTCATAGCCGGCATGCACAAGACCGCTGTTTGCCTTGCTTGCCCCAGTGGCGACATCGCTTGCCTTATCCACCAGCACGCACGATTTCCCCAGTCGGACAAGCTTGTTGAAAATTGCTCCGCCAACCACTCCGCCGCCAATTATGACGCAGTCAAAAATTTCTTTTTGATTTTTCTTCATCGCCCCTCCTTTCCTTTCCAGCCACATTTCTTCACCAGCCGCATTTCTTCATCATCCGCAACAAAATTTCTTGCACAAATTTTATTTGCAAAAACATCTCACCGCCGCAACGGAATTTCCCCGCACAAGTTCATTTGCGAAAGCTTTTCTTGCAACAAACATCCTGCACAAACTTGCACCGCACGCCTCGACATAAGATGTTCCATTTGAAGCTCACTTAAAACTTTCATCTTATCTTGAAACAATTTTAATATTTAATAAATATTTTTGTCAAATAAATGGAAAAATTTTGCAAATTGTTTTTGAAAGAATTGTTTTTGTGATAGAATTATCAAAAATGGAGATAGGATGCATGAAAAAATACATTTTGGCGATTGATGAAGGCACCACAAGTGCAAGATGTGTTCTTTTTGATGGCAAAGAAATTGTGGACAGCGAGGGGCAAAAAATTACGCAGCACTATCCTCGCCCAGCGTGGGTGGAACAAGACGCAGAACAGATTTTTGACATTGTCAAAAAATGTGCGAAAAAGATTCTTCGCCGCAACAATGTTGATGCACCCATCGGCATTGCCATCACAAACCAGCGAGAGACAGTGGTGGCGTGGGATAGACGCACCGGCAAGCCAATTTGCAACGCCATTGTCTGGCAGGACCGCAGAACGGCAAACATGGTCGCACGCCTTGGGAAAGACGCGTGCAAACTTATCAAGCAAAAATGCGGGCTGATTGCAAATGCATATTTCTGTGCATCCAAAATGAAGTGGATTTTGCAAAATGTGCCTCTGGCAAGAAAACTTGCACGCACCCACAACCTGTGTTTTGGCACAATTGACAGCTTTCTGGCGTTTCGGCTGACCGGCAACCATGTCACCGACACCACCAATGCCAGCAGAACCATGCTTATGGACATCCACACTTTAAGTTGGGACGACCAACTTCTTGACCTATTTAAAATTCCAAAAGATTCGCTGCCGCAAATTTGTGCCTGCGACGCAAACTTTGGATATTGCAAACTTTTCAAAGCCAACATCGTGGCGATGATTGGCGACCAGCAGTCCAGCATGATTGGTCAAGGTGCAATTTTGGAGGGCGACACCAAAGTCACCTATGGGACGGGCGGATTTGTGCTTTCCAATTTGGGCAAAAACGACAAAACGACCTTCCCAAATCTGTTGACCACCGTTGCCAGCACCATTGATGGGCAAACGCAGTATGCAGTGGAAGGGAGCATATATAGTGCCTGCTCTGGGCTAAACTTTTTGAAGGACAACCTCGGTCAGTTTGAGAGTTTCAGCAAAATTTCTGACATGGCAAACAGCCTGCCCGGCAATGAGGGAGTGTATTTTGTGCCTGCCTTCACCGGGCTTGGAGCACCTTATTGGAAGGACAATGCCCGTGCGTGTTTTGTGGGCATGACCTACTCCACCACCAAAGCACACTTGGTGCGAGCCTGCATGGAAGGAATGGCATACAACACAAAAACCCTTGTGGACGAAATTAAAAAGGGCGGAACAAACTGCAACGACATCAGTGTGGATGGAGGCGGAAGCCAAAACCCATTCCTTTTGCAATTTTTGGCGGACTGTCTCAATCACAAAGTGGTGAAAAGCAAATTTACGGAGTCCACTGTGATGGGTGCCATTCTTGTGGCGATGATGTCGCTTGGGCTGATGAAAAAAGAGGGCATCAAAAAGTTCACTCACAGCAGTCAGGAATATGTTCCAAAAATGAGCGAACAGGAACGACGAAAAAATTATGACGGCTGGAAAAAGGCCGTTTCAAAAGCGTGAAAAAACATAAAATGCTAAGTATTAAACAAAAATTCAAAAATAAAAACTAAGCAAATGCATTAAAAAAAATCAACAACTAAGCAATTCTAAACAAAAATTAAATGAAAATTTAATCAAAAAATTAAATACAAAAAGGAGAAAAAATATGGCTGAAAAAGCAAAAAACACACAAAAAAGTGTAAAAAATGAGGAGAAAAATACAAAAAAATCTACAAAAGTAGCCGAAAAAGAGCCAAAAACTGCAAAACAATCCACAAAAGTCGCTGAGAAAGAGCCAAAAACTGCAAAAAAGACTCAAAAAGGTGTAAAGAACGAAGAAATTAGAACAAAAAAAGTGGAAAATGTTGTAAAAAGCAGTAAAAAAGCCACAAAAGTGGCCGAAAAAGCGGCCAAAAAGCCAACAAATTCAACAAAATCAGCAAAAAATGATAAAAAAGTGGACGAAAAAGTTGCAAAAGCCGTAACTAAATCAACAAAACCTGCTAAAAATGAAACAAAAAATGCTAAAAAAGATACAAAAAGTGCTAAAAAACCGGCAAAAATTGCAAAAAATGTTTTAAATAAGAAAGGGAACAAAACCGAAAAGGTGAACGAGCCGAAACAAATTGCCATTTTGGGCTTCCACGATTTGCCACTTTGCACCTATCTTTTTGAAGATGTCAAAAACCCCAAGGCTGTTGTGCTGGTGATTCACGGCATGCAAGAACATTGTCTGAGATATCGACCATTTGCCGAATTTTTAAATTCCCATGGCTATATTGTGATTTTAAGCGACCTTCGAGGACATGGCCGCACAATGCAGTCGCCTGACGATTATGGTCGTGGCGAAAAGGACATTTTTGCTGAGAGCGTGCAAGACCAGTTGCGACTTATTGACTTTGCCAATGCAAAATATTCTTTGCCAATTTATGTGTTTGGGCATTCATATGGTTCCATGCTCACACAAAAACTTGTTCAACTTACGCCTCACATCCAAAAGGCGGTCATTTGCGGCACAGCCAATGGCTCCAATTTTCTGTTCACGCTCGGAAGCCCGTTGGTGTCCGCCCTTCGCCCGTTCAACAGCAAAGATAAGCGTGGCGGACTGGCGGAAAAACTTTGCATCAAGTCATATGGCAAAGGTTTCGAGCGTGGCAACTGGCTGACCCGAGATGAAGCAGTTTTTGACAAATATCTTGCCGACGACCTTTGCGGCGGCTCATTCCCATTCAGTTTCTATCACAGTTTGGTGAAGAATATGCACAAAATAAACAGCGGCATCGACAAAATTGGCGACAAAAAACTCTTCCTTATTGCTGGCGACAAGGACCCTGTTGGCGAGCAAGGCAAGCAGGTGCAAAAACTGCACAAAATTTATCTCAAAAACAACATCGACTCCAAACTTAAACTCTATCCAGACGCTCGTCACGAACTTTTGAATGAGTTAAATAAAGAAGAAGTTTATGAGGACATTTTAAATTTCTTTGAAAATTAAAATAAGTTAAATTCTGAAAATTTTTCGTGAAAATTTCATGGATATTTAAATTTTAATAATGGAAATTTAGCAAATTTAATGATAGAAATTTTATTAAATTTAATAAGATTTTATAAAAATTAAAAAAATCAAAGATAACTGTTTTAAAAGCATATATTTGAAAAATTTCAAAATTGGAGGAAGATTATGATTGAAAGCATTGTTTTTGCTTCACTTTCACTTATTCTCTGCGTGATATTTTGCTGGTTTAGGTCGCAAAAAGCCACCATTTACTCCTTGATGCTCAAAACTTTTGCGTCACTAAGCTTCATTCTCAGTGCAATTTTTGCCGTCAAGGCAAGCGGAGCAACCTCCTTCGCCCTGCTTTGCGTGTGCGGACTTGTGTTTGGGCTTGTGGGCGACATTTTACTTGACCTGAAAATTATGTATCCAAATCAAGGCAATCAATATTTCGTTTCCGGCACGCTATCTTTTGCCTTGGGACATGTGTTCTACTTCTTGGGTGCAATCATGTTCTGCACTGATGCGGCACCAAACATTTTGGTGTGGAGCATCCTCGCCTCAATCGGAGCGGCAATCATCTTAACCTGTGCAATTTTGCTGCCGTCCAAAAAGATGGGGCTGAATTTTGGCAAAAATCTCATCATTGTCGCTCTTTACAGCCTTGCGTTGACATTCATGATGGCTTTTTCCATTTCCATCGCCATTTTCGTGCCAATTTTCTGGATTTTTGCCAGCGGGCTTATCTGTTTTCTGCTCTCTGACCTTGTTCTGTCGCTGCAATATTTTGGCGGCAAGACAGCGAAAATGTGGATTTACGTCAACCACATTCTGTATTACATCGCCCAAATCCTCATCGCACTTTCAGTTTTGTTTGTTGTAATTAAATAAAACGCGGAAAATATCAAAAAATTTGCGAAAAGAATTATGTTGCAAAAACTTGAATTAAGTATCTCGCTGCAAAAATACTCAAAAATATCACAATAAAACGAAAAAATTCAAAAAAACGGGCTTTTTGAGCCTGTTTTTAATTTTTACTGCATTTTTTTATTTATCTTGCGATTTTTAAGAAGTATTTTAATTTTAATTGATATTTGCTTTTTTGAATTTAAATGGAACAACTTTCAATCTGTTTATGCCCGTTTTTTCATTTTCACGATATTGTTGCCAGCGGCGTCCTCATCAATCTTGCGGACTTTGCTTTTCTTTGCTGGTCGTTCACTGCTGATAACGGACTGTCTCAATGCGTCCATAAGGTTTGCCACACTTTTTGGGCGAGCCGCACGCGGAGTCTGAATTTTTTGTCCCGCAATCTTATCCGCAATCGCCTTCTTGACCCGCTCTTTATATTCGTTTTTAAAGTTGGTGGCATCAAACTTTTTAGTCATGTTTTCAATCAGTTTTTTTGCAAGTTCCAGTTCCTCTTTCTTGACCACCTCACTTGGCACCTGCACGGGATTTTCTTGCACTTCGTCCGCAAAGTGAAGTTTTGATATAACAAGACGCCCATCAATCGCCCTAAGTGCGATGAGGCACTCTGTTTGCCCAAGGACAGCCTTGGCAATGCCCACTTTTTTCTCGCCATCAAGGGCTTGCGTGAGGAGTGCGTATGCATTCTTCGCCCCCATGGGTTGAACGTAATAAGAGTCCTGATAAAAAATTGGGTCAATCTCTTTTAGGCCTGAAAATTGCAATATTTCTATGTTTTCGTCGCGTTTTGTTTTCAGTTTTTCAAATTCCTGCGGAGTGATGACCACATATTTATCTCGCTCATATTCATATCCTTTCACAATGTCGTCAGGCGAAATTTTGGCAGGGCAGTTTTCGCAAGTTTTTTTATATTTAATTCTTTGCCCCGTCTTTTTGTATAGCAAATTAAATCCGATATCCGTGTTTTTGGTGCAAGAATGCAGCACCACCGGAATATACACCAGCCCAAACTGAATTGCCGATTTGATTTTCGCCATATGCACCTCTTGTTTTATTTTGCCCAACGAAGAAAAATATATCACAACTTGCACAACTTTTCGCTGTTTTGAATTTGAACTATTGTTGAAAAATCTCCACTTTTTTAAATTAATTTGGATATTTGTGCAATTTTTGCCATAATTTATTTTCGCGAAGATTCCAAAAATCCACCCTTCAAGGATGATTTTCTTGCAATTAAAATTATAAATGGAAAAAATTTAAAATTTTTTAAGTAATTACAAGCAATTTCTTTACAAAGTCCGCTTATGTGTGCTAAAATAATTGTATAAGAAGTGCTGCATGGATGGACAATTGTCCATCGCATGAAAATTTCAGTCACAAAATTGCAAAATTTTCAAATATTCGCCATTTTATGACTAAAAATCACAAATTAAACGAAAAATATAAAAACGCAAAATCATTTGCAAGCAATTCGAACACAAAAAATTTGTAAAACGCTGGGCTTTGCCAACAATAAAACTGTGGCGTTAAAACACACAAATGATTGAATTTGAGACAAAATTGGAGAAAATTATGTATAGCGAAATTTTTCACGTCGCAAACATCGTCTTTTATATCTGTCTTGGCATCAGCATTCTGCTTCTGATGCAAAGAATTGTCTATCATATTTATGGACTCTTGCCGCCAAAGAAATTTCCCGAAGCAAAGAAAAATCATAAATATGCCATCCTCATCCCCGCACGCAACGAAAGCAGGGTGATTGAGGGCATTCTTAATTCCATCAAAGACCAAGACTATGACCACTCACTTCTGGACACATATGTGATTGTGGAGCGTGAAGACGACCCGACCTGTGCCATTGCGAAAAGATATCCAAACACCCACGTTTTTGTCAGGCAGCATCTTGAACTTAAAGGCAAAGGTCACGCTCTAGAAGAGGTTGTGAGAGAAATTTTCCAGTCTGGCAAAACATATGAGGCATTTTTTGTTTGTGACGCCGACAACATTTTGTCCAAAAATTTCATTTCAGAGATGAACAAGTGTTATGACGCCGGCTATGATGTGGCAGTAGGCTATCGCAACAGCAAAAACTGGAACGACGGCTGGATTGCCAGCAACAGTGCCATCACCTTTTCGATGATTAACACCTTTCAAAACAAGGCACGTGCAAGAATCAACGAAAAAGTTGTGCTCAGCGGCACTGGCTTTTATGTGGCAAGCAGGGTTTTGGAGGACATTGGCGGCTGGAAATTTTTTGAGCTGACTGAGGATATTGAATTTTCCATGCATTGCATTGTTAGCGACCTGAAATGCACCTACAACGAGAACGCCGTGTTTCTTGACGAGCAGCCGGTGAAATTGAAGGCCTCCTGGAATCAGCGTCTGCGTTGGGTGAAAGGCTATCGCACCGTTCAAAGAAAATATCATGCAAAATTTTTCAAAGGAATGATGCAAGACCAAGAAAGTCGTCTGACAAAATATGAATATTTCGTCAACATTTTCCCTATTGTTTGCGTGCTTGTCACAACAATCGTTTATGCCGCATTCAATCTGGTTTTGGGCATCATCTGCTCAGCACACAGCAGCCCGTTTGCCATAAACTTTTGGGTGGCATTTGCCGCCACTTCAGGTTCGCTTTATCTTTTCTTTGTCCTCTACGCCGCCCTCATGCTGTTTGCGGAAAGGAGACACTCCAACATCACTGTCTGGAACGCACTTGTTTGCTGCATCATGTTTCCAATTTTCAGTGCGATGTATGTGCCAATCGTTTTCCAATCAATGCTGAAAAAAGAAGTGGAGTGGAAGCCAATCGCCCACACTCACGCCGTCGAAAACACAGCCGCACAAGAAAGCAAACTTGCCCGCACATTGCAGCAGCTTAAAAATGAGGAAAATCACGGCATTTTGAAAAGTTCTCACATCATGAAGCCATTCTTGACGCACAATCAAAGCGAAGAAATGTACGCCTGCTCACAAGAGAGCGTCAATTTCGGCGAGGTTTTGGCATAAATTTGTGAAATATTGGCATAAGTTTAGCGAAATTTTGGCATAAATTTGTGACAAATTTTCTAAAATCGCCTAAATTTGCGGCTTTTTTGCACTTTTTAAATTTTTTGCATTTTTTTGCTTCAATTTGAATAATAATTTCATGCAAGAAAGTTGCCTATAATTAAACAAATTAAAGTTTTTATCCACCAATCACCGTCTGCCCATTTGTCCAGGCGGTGATAAATTTTTTCATGTTGATGTGAGAGCTTTCTGAAAAACTTTCTGTCAACTTTTCGGCTGAGGAATTTTTAAATTTATAATCTTCAAAATAGTTTTGCAAACACTTAAAGAATTTGCGGTCGCTCATTGTGCTTCGAATGCTATCAAACATCAGCATGCCTTTTGTGTATGTCAAGTTTACATATTCCGGCTCGGTGGCAAATTGGGTCAGCGTGCGGTTCATGCTTTCGTCAAAAACCTTGCCCGTGCCTTCATACACCCCCGCATACGTCCGCACAAAGGTTTTGTATGTCTGCGTCGCCCCGTCCATGATTTGCTGATAGGAAATGCCATATTCTGGATGCTGCTCAAAAAACAACGCACACGAAAACTCCGTCAGCCCCTCATCCACCCAGGCATTTTCAAACTCGTTGTTGCCCACAAGGCCATACCACCACTGATGAGCGGTTTCGTGCGTGATGACATAGTCCACATCCTCTTCCAGCAAATCATCGGCAATCAGCACCAAGTTTGGATATTCCATCCCCCCGAAGCAAAAATCTGCCTTCACAACTGAAAACTGCGAATATGGATATTCGCCAAACAGGTCGCAAAAAGTTGAAATAGCCTTTTTTGCCGTTTCCAAATGATGACTTGCCTGGGCGTCATCATAATAAAAATAATTTACATCCACATCCCCCACCTTTTCGCTCAGAACGGAGAATTTTTCTGAAAGCACAAAACAAAAATCCCTCACTTTTTCTGCTTTACAAATGGTGGTTTTAATGTTCCCCGCTGCCAGAGACTGTGGCAATGTGCCGTCAAGGTTTTCTTCGTTCAATGTTTGCATTCCGGTGGAAGCAAGGATATATTTGTCAGGATAAGAGATTTTCACCTCAAAATTTGCGACCTCGCTGTAAAACGGGTCGCCACTTGTGGAGAAATCGTTTTTGACAAAGCCGTTTTCATACACACATGCAATCGGGAAAAAATTGCCAAAATTGATTGTGCTGTCGCCATATCCCAATCGGTGGCGGATGTTGGCAAGCCGCACAACATATTCCATTTCAATCGTCACGCACTCGTCCGGGAAAAGTTGATTTTGCAGCGACACCGTCAGAATATTTCCGCCGTCGCAGACCAGAAACTCCGCCTGCACGCCGTCCACGCTCACGCCGCGAACGTCAATCCCGCCAAAACTTGCCTCATGCGGATATGCTCGGTCAAGATAGGAATTTGGCACCGCTTTTTGTCCTTCGTTGAAGGCGTTGGCATACAAAAAGAAGCACACCTTGTCCAAAGCGTTGTCCGTAGCGTTGACATATTCCAGCCGCTGAGAGCATGTCAGCGACTTCTGCTCGTCGTCAAAGACAGCTTCGATGGTATAAAAATTGAGCCGCTCATCTTGCTGCCCGCATCCACAAAGCAGCAACGGCAAAAAGCAAACGGAAAGCAAAATGACAGCACAAAGCAAGGCGGTTCTATTTTTTGTAACACTTTTTCTTTTCATATCATATGATATTCATCTGCCAAGGCAAATTTGCACAAACTTACACCCGCTTTCTGCAATCTCAGACGCACATTCCACATTCTCGTCCAATAAATTTTGTTTTCATCATGATACAAAATCACTTTTATGCCCCACATTTCGCATGTTGGTGCCAAGCTTTTAGCGTCCCAACATTCTCCCATTCATTTCTTGTGCCAAACAAGGCCATAATTGCCTCAATTTTTTTCACGACGAAAAAAAGTTTGACAAACCCGCCTCAAATGATGTATAATGCCGCGGGTTTTAAATCGCCATTGCTTTTTGTGCATCTTCTCACCCAAACAAAATGCCATATGGCAAGCGAATTTATCACCTAAGGAGAGTAAAATATGTTAAAATATAGATTATTGCCCGAAACGATTGAAGTGAAAGGCTTCTACACCACCCACATTCTGCACAGGATTGTGGCAGTTTCAGACATTGTGGATGAAGCCGGCAACGTTATTGTGAAAGCTGGCACCAAAGGCGGCTTTGTGGAAAGCACCGAAAATCTGTCACAATATAAATCATGCTGGGTTGCCGACAACGCCATGGTTTTCGGCGATGCAAGAGTTGGCGAAAGTGCCATTGTGTCAGAAAACGCAAAAGTATTTGGCCATGCAAGAATTTTTGGCAATTCCAAAATTTATGGCAACGCAATGGTCTTCGACAATGCCTGGGTGCATGATTACGCGGAGATTTTTGACAACGCAAAATTCCATGGCTATTCAACAGCCGGCAACCGTGCCAGAATTTATGGCGACTGCAACGTTTCTGGTGCATCATCAGTTCTGGGCAATGTGCACATTTGCGGCAACTCCAAAATTTTTGGAAACAATCTTATCCTCAACGGTGACACTCACATCAATGGAATGGTCACACCAATCAGTTATCATCCAACCATCGCTGACAACATGACAAACGACTCAATACAAATACGAACATTGCAATAAACTTTTAAAAAGGACACATCGTCCTTTTTTTAATTTGGCAAAGTCAATGTATGCATGCCAGAAAATTTAAAAAGTTGTTTTTGGGATTTTGCTACCCGAGGGCTGCATTCCTAAATCGTCCTTTTTTTGTTTTGGAAAGGACAATGTATGCATGCCAAAAAGAAAGAGAATTGCAAATTGTTCTCCAAAAATTTGTCAAAATTCCAAACTTTGTGCTATCATTGTCGTGAAAGAGTGTTTTTCCGCTTTCCCGGCTGAAAATTCGCAAATCGACCTGCAAAAACAGCAAACCTTGACCACCACTTGCAAGATGTGGCTGGATGAACGAAAAATGGGGCAGCAAGAAAGCTACGCCAAGCCGCCTAAAAATCACAAAAGCATCAGAAAAAAGGAGCAACTCATGGCTTTTTGTAAATATTCCATCGATATGTTGGCAAACAATGTCACACAAGTTGACAACATTTTCTTGACCAACTATCTCCCCTTCGCCGACCCGCAAGCAGTGCGTGTCTATCTTTATGGGCTATACAAATGCCAGGACAGCAGTGCCAAAGACAACACCCTAGAGCGTTTCGCCACCGAACTGCACCTCTCGCAGGACGACGTGGAGAAATTTTTCACATATTGGCAAGAGCAAGGGCTGGTGCAAATCATAAACGTCATCCCGTTTGAGGTGCGATTTTTGCCGCTGACCGATGTGCTTTCCAACAACAAAAAATACAACGCAAAAAAGTATGAAAATTTCAATGTGCAAGCACAAGAAATTTTGCGTGGCCGCATGATTACTCCAAACGAATATCGCGAGTATTATGACATCATCGAGCGTCTGCATATGGAAAAAGAAGCGATGCTGATGATCATAGACTATTGCGTGAAATATAAAAACAGCGACAAAATTGGTTATGCTTACATAACCACTGTCGCGAAAGAATGGGCAAATCAAAAAATCACCACCGCCGCCGCAGTGAAGGAAAAAATCTTCGAAATGGACAGCCTCAAACTTGGCATTGACCGACTTTTGAAGGCACTTTCTTTGAAGCGTTCGCTTTCCATGGACGAATTTGACCTCTTTAAAAAGTGGATTGTTTCGTTCGGGTTCGACGAAAATGTGGTGATTTATGTCGCCGGAGAAATGAAGAAACGCAAGGACTATCGCGACTATTATGTTTTTCAAGCGTTGGACAAAAAGTTGGAAAAATATTTTTCCAACAAACTTTTCACGGTGGAGGACATCCAAAATTTCGAGCAGGACAGTGCCCAGTCGCAGGAAATTGCCAAAAATGTGGTGAAAAATTTGGGGCTTTATTACGAAAATCTTGAACCTGTGGTGGATACATACATTCTGCCGTGGCTTGGGCAAGGTTTTTCAAAGGAGATGCTGGCAAAAGTTTCCAACTATTGCTTCAAGTCCGGCATCCGCACTCTGGACGGCATGGGCAAAGTGCTGACAAAGTTCCAAAAACTTGGCATCCTAAGCGAGAACGCCCTGGACGAATATTTTTCCGGCGTGCTTTCCACGGATAAGAAGATTAAAGAAATTTTGGAAAATGTTGGGCTTTCTCGCAACGTGAACCAGTTCGACCGCGACAAATACAAGGTTTGGAGCGAAGTCTGGAAGATGAGCGACGAGCTTTTGTCCTACGCCTGCACACTGGCACTTGGAAAGGACCAGCCAATGCAATATCTTGCAAGCATTCTTTCTTCTTTCCATGACAAAAACATCACAAATGTGGAGGATGCGAAAAATTCCTATCAAATCGCCGCTCCAAAAAGCCAAAAACCATCTTTCTCGACCGGCAGGAGTTACACAAAAGAAGAAATGAATGCACTTTTCCAGTCGATTGACGAAATTGAGGTGTGAATTTTATTAACGACCAGCTGAAAGGGATTGTTGCAAGACGGCTAGACGAGATTAAAGTGTGAAATTTAAAACGACCCGATGAATGAAGTTGTTGTAAAACGACCTGATGACGACAGCGAATACGGCTGGAAGAAATTGAGGTGTGAAATGAGAAACGATGTGACCGAAAAGGCCCTGCAAGTGCTGACCGAAAGAAGGCGAAGTGCAGAGCAAGAATATGAAGAGCGGATGCAACCGCTTTACTGCGACCCAAGATTTGCGACGCTTAACGCCGCCTACACGCAAATTATGATTGAAAATGCCCGCAAAGAGGCATATGGGCACAAGCAGTTTGAGCAAACTGAAAGAGACCTGAAAAATGATTTGGACAATCTGAAAAAAGAATATGGCGTGCAGGATTTGGAGCCGAACTATTCCTGCAAAATGTGTCGCGACCGCGGCTATGTGGATGGCGAGCCGTGCATTTGCCTCAAAAAAGAAATTTCCAAAATCTTGCTTGCCGAAAGCGGCTTCGATAAGTTGGAAGATTTTGCATCGTCCAAGGCCACAAGCGGCGAACTTGCACCAGCATATGAATTGATGCAAAAATGGTGTCAGAGCAATTTCAAAAAAGACCTCATTTTGCTCTCAGGACCGACCGGCATTGGCAAAACACATCTTGTCCGCTGCATGGCAAACGAACTTATTCAAAGAGGCTGCGTCATAAAAATCGCCACAGCATATCGCATGAATCAAGATTTTCGTGAATTTTCCAAGACTCAAAAAGAGGATTTGCTTAACAGATACACCACGCCGCAGGTGCTTTTCATTGACGACCTTGGCACAGAGCCAGCTTACAAAAATGTGACATTGGAAAATTTCTATTTGATTCTCAACGAACGCAAAATGCGAAAATTGCCAACCGTCATAACCACCAATCTGGACCTTGCGGACATTTTGGAGCGATATGATGAGCGAATCAGCTCTCGCATCGCCGACCGTGAAACATCCATCACCCTGCTGCTGTCCGGCACAGACAAGAGATTGAAAAAATAAACTGCTTCATTGCAGTTTATTTATTTTTTAAAATGTTATCAATCATAATTTTTCTTCGTTTTTCGCTTGCCTCACTTGTGAACCAAGCATATTCGCTTGTGACCATAACATTGCCTTCATATTTTTCAAGTGGCATATTGGGAATTTCTGCTCCAAATCCATAAATTTGCCCTGTCTTGACCATATTTAAGACAATTTTTTCATCAAATAATTCAAATCCCGTTCCGCTTATAAGAATAGCTGTGTTTTTCATATTTTTTAGCATCGGCTCTTTTATCAGTTGTTTCGTTTCTGAATTAATGGCCAAAGTCAAAAAAATTACATCGCAAGTTTTAAAAATTTCGTCAAGTGCAACTCGTTCATATTTCACATCCTTGGGCTTCCTATCCCAATAAACAATCTTATCACAAAGATTTTCACACAATTCGCAGACACGATTCCCAATCTGCCCCAGCCCAATAATTCCAATTTTTTTATTTCCAATCTCATACTGCAAAAAATCATCCGTAAAATCTTGTTTGTTTTGATTTTTAAGCTGCATAGGAAGTTTCTTTGCAACGCAAAACATAAGCATAATTAAATATTCAGCCACACTCTGTGTCGCATAGTTTGTTATTGTGTAAACAGGGATATTTTTTCTTTTAAGAAGTGCAGTATCAATATAAGAATCAGTCGTCGTTGCCAAGCAAACCGCTTGCAAGTTTTCAACGTTTTCCCAAATCGCATTTGGAAATTTCCAATCGATATAGTCTGGGTCAATTAAAACAACTTTCTTGTTTTTTGAAAACCATAATTTGCTTGTTGACAATGAATTTTTGTTAATAAAATTTATTGTAAAATATGGAGTAAGTTTTTTTAAATCCTTCTCGCTTAGAAATGTCCTCTCATCACCTATAATTAATAATTCTTTTTCCATATTTTCACCTATTCAAAAACCTGAGCCAAAGTTTTGCCACCTTGTCTTGCGAAAATTTTGTGTTGTCCTCGCCATGCCCGGAGTGCATGATGGAATATTTCAAGTCCACAAGTTTTTGCAGACTTTTCTTCATCCCATCCTTGCTGCCGCCATAAAGGTCAACCCTGCCCATGTCACGGCCGATAAGCACATCGCCCACAAAAATTTCGTCATCCACGCGAAAGCAGACATCACTTTTGCTGTGTCCGCCAAGAGCAAAATATTCCACATCAAAATCGCCCAGCCTCAGCCTGCCATCGCCGTGCAGAAATTCAAAATCAGAAAAATCAGTTATGGAAAGTTTGCCTTCGCTATAATTCTTCCCCGCATCCGGCAAATATTCTTTTGCAAACTCGCTGGCATACACCTTGCAGCCAAACACCTTTGCATAATCTAAGGCATAGAAGGCGTGGTCATAATGTGCGTGGGTCAAGAAAACGCCCAAAACCTTGCCAGCGGCACTTTCATTTTTTGCATTTTTTTCGCAAAAAGCCTCATTTTGCGGGTTTTTTGCATCAAATTTGTCTTTTTTATCCGCCCCGCCTGGCAAGGTTTGGCTTATATTTCTGATGACTTTTTGAACTTCATCGAGTTTTGCTCCCGCATCGAAAATGATGAAATTCCCGCCCTTTTCGCACACAAAAACGTTGCTTTCAATGATGTCGCTCAGAACTCTGACCGTCATTTTTCCGCTTCAACCTTCTTTCCAACAAAAATCAATCCAAACGCATTTGGCCCCCAGTGGCAGGCAATGGCAGGGTCCAAATCGTCATACACGCGGATTTGTGGCAGATATTTCTTGTCCACCATCGCAACAAGGTCGTCAAGATTTTGTTTGTTGTATGTGTAGGACGCCACAATGTCATATGATGGGTCACATTCCAACTCTTCAAGTGCCTTGGCGATGTAGTTCATGCTGCTTTTCATGCCCATCTTTTTGGCATGCACAGCCACATGTCCGTCTTTGAAGCCGATGATTGGCTTGATTTTCAAGAAACTGCCAATCATATATTCAAATTTTGCCAGTCTGCCGCCACGGTGGAGATATTCCAGCGTTTCAGGAATTGCCATGATGTGGATGCGAGGGATGAGGTCATTCACGCGGGATTCAATTTCGTCCAGACTTTTGTCACGGCAGCGATTGATTTCGTCCACAATAAGCCTCATGCCTCCCACAGCCATTTGGCTGTCGAGAACGCGAACTTTTGGATTGTTTTCGAACATTTTCTTAATGGAATCGTGCGTGCTGGAAATTTTGCCGGAAATTGTCACAATCACAACGTCGTCGCCCGCCTGAGTGCATTCTGTGACTTGTTTTTCAAGTTCGACCAAATCTGGCAAAGAGGTTTTGGGAAATTTTTTCTGATTTATCAAAAAATCATAAAAGACGTCATAGTCTAAATCGACGCCGTCCTTATATTCCTTATCGTCCAAAATTACATTAAGCGGAATCAGTTTCACATCATATTTAGACGCCTCTTCCGGCTTGATGCTTGAACCGGAATCCACAAAAACTTTAAGCATTACCCCTCCAACAGATAGAATCTTTCAAATATTATAAACTAATATATGAGCCAAAGTCAAACAAAAATGAAGAACGCAGCCCTTTTTATGGACATATGCACAAATTAATAAAATTTTTTGCCAAAATTATGCAAATTTCTACATAGAATTTAATCAAAAAGTTCTACGAGGAATTTAATCACAATTTTTGCCAACATTTTCCAAAATTCTACAGAATTTATCCAAAATTTTTGCCAAATATTCTTGTCTAAAATATCAACCTTCCAATCAAAAGTAGTCAAAAAAAAACCTGTCAACCGACAAGATTTTTTCGTGAGTCAAATTAAAGTGTGCATTTTGTCATTCCGCCGTCAACATTGATGGCAACGCCGGTGATGTAGTGAGCCGGCTCACTTGTGAGAAACACAACTGCACTTGCAATTTCTTCCGCTTTCGCATAGCGTCCCATTGGGATGTTTGTCTTTGCAAACCACTCAATTGCGGAATTTTTGTCCATGCCAGTTGCGGCGGCAAGTTGGTCGCCAAGTTGACCGTCGGCATACCAAAGCGGCGTGTCCACCGGCCCTGGGCAAACTGCATTCACATTGACATTGAATGGTGCACAATAGGACGAGAAGTCTTTTGTCAGCATGATGTCAGCGGCCTTGATTGTGTCATAACTGAGAAGCCCGCCCGGTTGTTTTCCAAAAATTGACGCGATGTTCAGCACGCTTCCCCAGCCGTTTTTCTTGAAATATGGGATGCAAAGTTGGGTCAAGCGAACAGGTGCATACATCATCAGTTCTGCATGAGAGCGGAATGTGCTTTCTGGAAAAGTTTCCATATCGCCCATTTTGGCTGTGCCGGCATTGTTGACCAAAACATCAATTTTGCCAAATTTCTTTGCCACATTCTTGACAAATTTTTCGCACGCCTCAGCATTTGTGACGTCCACTTTTTCCACATAAATCTCTTCATTTTTCAGCTCTTTTTTCAGCGACTTCAAGCCTTCCAGATTGATGTCCGCAAGGGCAAGCTGAGCCCCCTCTTTTTCATATGCCACAGCAATGGCTTTTCCAATTCCCGAAGCCGCCCCAGTGACAATGACAACGCGATTTTTTAAACCTAATTTCATATCAAACCTCCTCATCTTTTTGACAATAGAATTTTATCATCACAAACAAATCTTGTCAAATTTTTTCGCACTTAAAACAAATTTTTTGCAAATTCTTAAAAAGATAAGAAATTTTTGTCCACAAAATGATGTTTATTTTTGCAAGAATGTCACACAATATTTTTAAGGAGGTTTTTTGTATGATTATTGCAAACTATATTGCGTATGTGCTGACAATCATTGGCTGCCTTAATTGGGGGCTTGTGGGCATTTTTGACTTTAACCTTGTGTCTTGGATTTGCATGGGCTATCGCAACGGCTGGGCTATTGCAATTTATGTGCTGATCATGCTGGCTGCAATTTGGCTGATCATTTCGCCAATCATTTCACGCGGAATGCTTGACCTCGGCTGCCCATACAAGAAAGAAATGCAACAAAAAAACGGCAAATAATTGCTGTTTTTTTATTTTAAAATAATGATTTAAATTTATTGTAAAAAAATATCAGTTTTTATCGATTTGAAATTTTTTATTTTTCTGCAAAAACGTTTAATTTTTGGCGTTTTTTTAAATCTTTGGTGCAATTTACGTATTTCTTTGCAAAAATTAAGTTATATTTTCCAAACTCATGATTGCACCTCAAAATCTAGCACGCTTTTTCGAAAACTATTATCAAAAATTACGCTTGAATTATTTTGTCCAGAGAGTCCAGGGTTTGACTTATGTTAAATTTGTCAAACAAATGTGTCTTGCCGCCCAGTTTTTCAAAAGGCGGCAAATTTGTCATGTTGTCGTCAATGAAAATGCTGTTTTCTGCACTTATGTTAAATTTTTCCAACGCTTTTATGTAAATTTCAGAGTCCGGCTTCCTCATCCCGCTTTCGCAAGAAAACAATGCCCCGTCAAACAAATTCAAATCCAGAATTTGAGGCAGCATGTTCACCACTTCTTGTCCTAAATTAGACAAAATGTAGATGTGATAGCCTTGCTTTTTCAACTTTTGAATATATTCCACAGTTTGAGAGTAAACGAAGTTATATTCTGGCTTCAAGGCACAGTAAAAAACATCCTCCGCCACCTCCAACGGCTCATTGCCTTGCTTAGCAATTTCACTCACAACATCTTGGGCAGAAACCAACCCTTTGTCCCAGTCGCGAAAAATTGGCAGCGGAAGATAGCCATGGGCAAAATCATATATCCCCTTGTTTTGATATTGAGCCTTATATTTTATTTTTAAATCGCCCGGCAAAACATCCAAAATTGGCGTGTTTTTAATCCCCCTAATCACGCCGTCCAAATCAAAAATCACATTCTCAATCATAATTTCCTCCATCCTATACAATCCTGCATTGCTTGGCGAATATAAACCCGTAGTGTTCCGCGAAAAACCGAATTGCTTGGCAAAAACCAGCAAATTTTTCTGCATCGACAAAGCATTAAATTTCGACACAAAAAAGTATAACATAGAAAAATTATTTTTGCAAGTGAAATATCCTAGCCACAACTTCTTTAAGAAAAAAAATGCTTTTCTAACAAAAAATGCGTTAAAAAAATTTGCCCGAAATATAATCTCACAAAAAACAAAATTCGCACAAAATATAATTTCACAAAAGCAAAATTGCAAAATGTATTGAAAATCAAATGTTAAAAAAACTAAACCGCATTGGGCTTAGCTTTCTTTTGCAAAACACAAACAAGTAAAATTTTTTCAATTTGTTTTTTATTTTAACTTATTTTCCTTTGATTTCATTTAAATCCAAGATTAAAGGGCTTCCGTTGGGAATCTCAAAAGTCAAATAATTGCCGTCCTTTGGCTTTCCCTTAAAATAACTCATTACAACACGACCAACTCCACCATGAGAGACCAATAAAACATCATCATCGGGATTTTTCTTTAATTCATCCAACAATTCAAAAACGCGTTTTTCAACATCTTTAATAGATTCTGCCCGTGCAAATTTCTGATTGCTGTTTGAATTCCAAAAGCCATTGAAGTCAAATTCGTCGCGAGCTAGACCTTCAAATTCTCCAAAATCTCTTTCAATCAAACAAGCGTCAATTTCAATCTTCGCTGTTCTATTTGAAACGATGTCACAAGTTTGTCTAGCTCTTTTAAGCGGGTTGCAAATTATCCTCTTAAATTTAATATCTTTTAGCATGTCCTTTGTTTTTCCGGCTTGTGTTATGCCAGCTTCATTTAAAGATGCGTCAATTCTACCCTGACACCTAGGACAGCTTATTCCTTCAGCATTTTTGTTATCATTCCAATCCGTGGAACCATGTCTTACAAAATAAATCATTTGTTTTCTTTCTATATGCACAATTTAAAGTTTTTTTGCAGGGCACGAACAAACTAAGTCGAAACCAAATTATCTAATCTTGATGTTCTTCTTGATATTTATTTGCCGCATCCAAAATTTGATTTAGATATTTCTTCTCAATCTCTTGCCTTTTCTTTTCGTGAAGCAAATCTTTGCCACCGGTTTTTTGTGGTAAATTGCTCCATTCTTCAAACATTCCATCAAGAAGTTGTTTACATTCAGGGATTTTATATAATTCTATCATACTTTATAACTCAATCAATACCTTGTTCGATTTAGATTGCTTTTGGCAGGGGTGGAAGGAGTTGAACCCTCCTCTGGAGTTTTGGAGACTCTCATTCTACCGATGAACTACACCCCTAAATCACATTTTATATTTTACAACATACCAAAAAATATGTCAAGATTTTTGACGCAGAAAAATGTAAAGAAAAATTTTGAATCACGCAAATTTCAAATCACAATTTATTTAAAGAGAATTGAGCTGACAAGCCAATAAGTCACAAAAACTTATAAAAACTTTTGCAAAAATATAAGGAGAAATTTTGATAATTTTAAATTAAACTTTCATAAATAAACAAAAATAGCGTTTTTTTTGCATGATTTTATTACTTTTATAATAACTTCATTTATTATGAATAATAAAAGCAATATGTCTTATTATCAAATATTTTCGCAAAAAGTGAAGTCTGGGCAAAAAGGATTTAATTATAATATTTTGCGACATTTTTATCTCGCCAGTCCTCGTCCACCTTCACAAAAAGTTTCAACGCACATTTTTTATCAAGCAGTTTTTCAGCATATTTTCTGACACTTTCGCCCACCTTTTTAAGGTTTGCTCCGCCCTTGCCGATGATAATGCCTTTATGCTGCTGCCTTTCGCACACTATGTCCGCATCGATGCGAACAAGCTCGTCATTCTCGTCAAAATTTGTCACCACAACAGCAATTCCGTGCGGAATTTCTTGGTCAAGTTCTTGCAGCAAAATGCCGCGAATTTTTTCTGCAATCAAAAATTTCACGCTCTTGTCAGTGAAGTCATCTTCGTCAAAAATTGGCGTGCCATCCGGCAAGCTTTCCACAATTTGTTGCTGCAACTTTGGCATATTTTCACCTGAAATAGCGGAGATTTTTTGCAGAGATTTCTCTTTGCCAATTTCGCGAATAAACTGCAAATTCTTTTCTTCAATTTCCGCAAAAACGCCATTTTTGCCGCTTTTTTGCTCTTTTTTTGAAAATTTATCAATTTTCGTTTCCACCAAAATGACGTTTTCGCTTTTGTCAAAAAGATTTTTGATATAATCTTTTTCTTCGTCATCAATCTCTTTGGAGCCGTCAAAAAGATACAAAATCACGTCCGCCCCGGCAAGGGCACTTCGCACGCGTTTGTTCATCACGCGGTCCAAGACATTTTTGCTGTGATGAATGCCTGGCGTGTCTACAAAAACAATCTGAAAATCCTCGCCCGTCTTGATGCCCAAAATTTGGTCACGTGTGGTCTGCTGGCGATGCGAAACAACGGCAACTTCTTCGCCAACCAAAAAATTTACCAAACTGCTTTTGCCCGCATTAGGCCTTCCGAGCACTGCCACATAGCCGCATTTCATCTTCCCACCCCAAACTGCGACAGAATTTTCTCCGCCGTGTCCTGCATCAGTTTCTCGTCGTCTTTTTCGATGTGGTCAAAACCCAAAAGGTGCAAAAGTCCGTGCAACGCCAAGAAGCATATCTCCCGCTTTTGGCTGTGACCAAACTCTTTCGCCTGCATTTTCGCCTTCTTTTTGCAAATCACAATGTCGCCCAAAAACAAAACACCATCCAATTTTTCTTGCTCAAAATTCGCCAAGCGTTGGTCGCATTTTTTTTCGAGATTGGGAAAAGATAGCACGTCCGTCACTCTGTCCACATCGCGAAATTTCTTGTTAAGGCTCTGAATTTCCGCCTCGCTGACAAAATTGACTGAAACATTCACGCACGAAAAATCTTCGCCCAACACCCGCCCGGCAACTTCAAACAGCCTCTTGATTTTGTTTTTATATCCAAAAGTTTTTCCTTCAATAATCATATATCCCTCTTTTGCCAAAACATCTGGCAATCTTGCATCTAATTTAATTATATCACATTCACGCCCAAAAATCAACGTAAAATCAACGTAAAATCAACGTAAAATCAACGTAAAATCAACGTAAAATCAACGTAAAATCAACATAAAATCAACATAAAATCAACATAAAATCAACGTAAAATCAACGTAAAATCAACGTAAAATCAACGCAAAATCAACGTAAAATCAACGTAAAATCAACGCAAAATCAACGTAAAATCAACGTAAAATCTGCGTAAATTGGCGTAATGTGGCAAATTGATTATTTGTCATAGCACGTGATGTCTTCTTCCGTAACTATGCAAAAGTTGACAATGGTGACACCCGCAAGTTCGCGAATGGTGAAAAACTCTTCTTTCATAAGTTGATAATTTTCGCACTTCTCCAACGCCTTTTCCTTCGCCTTAGCCACAAACTCGTCCTTGACGTCCTCAAATTTTGTTATTACCGTGTGCTGCTCCAACTCAAAAAAGGTGGTTTTTCGCATTTTAAACGGCAAAAAAAGGTTTTTTGATAGGTCCACATCCTCAACTTCCGTTTCATACATCTGAAAGTTGAGTTCTTCTTTGAAAGTGTAAATTGATAGCCCAAAAAGCGTGATGTCATTTTGAACAACTTTTCTGCCCGTTCGGACGACCTCCACGTATGTTTCATAATGGTCCACGCTGCCCTCGTTATACACTTGTGCCACAATCTCCGCCTTCGCCTCCACCTGCTTCACCTGCCCAGACGTGTCAATTGTGAATGGCTCCACCAGGATGTCGCCCGCCCGCACAAAATCACCCACTTTCACATTGAGCGTGCCAGAAATCAAGTTAATTTCGCTTATTCGCCCGTCCTTTTTGGCTACAAGCGGCGAAAAACTGCCATACATCTCGTCCGGCATAAGCTTTTCTTTAATGTTCAGCACCAGCGTCTGCCCCCGAATGATGCAGGACACAAAACTGATGCGGGGGAAGTTGTCAATCAGTGCCGTTTCCACCAATTTTGTGTTAATTTGACTTTTTTTTGCTGGAAATTCCTGCTTGACGAAGGAAACAATTTCGCTTTCTGTCAGCTTGTCCAGCCCAATCACACAATATTGCAGCACAAATTGAGCCTGCACAACATAAAGCACAGAAAAAATCGCAAAAGCTGCAATTAAGCCGTAAGAGGTGAAAATTTGAAAAAATTTGTGAGCATAACCCTCATGCGTCACACTTTCAATCTTAACATTTTTGCTCTTTAAAAATTTTTCAACCTTGCGGTGGTCGAAATAAGAGCATTTGAAAGTTGTGTCACTTTTTGAGTTGCGTTCAATATCGCTAAGCGGGCATTGCTTGCACAACTGACTGAGCAGTTTCTCTTGATTAAGCCCACTGATGTGAAATTTGGTGAGATTTTTAATTTTCATGATTTTGCCCCATTTTTCTGCTTTTTGGGTAATTTTATAAATTTTTTTAACAAAATTATTCATTAGTGTTATTTCGGTTTTCCATTTTTTGTTAATGCATTTAAATTTAACTCTTGCTTTTTTATGTTTTAAAATTTTTGACAAATCAAGGCTTAAATTTTTTACTATTTTTTTATTATTTTTGCAAATTTGGCGGGTTTTTGGCGTTTTTCGCAACTAAATTTGTTCCACCTTTTTGATTTTTCCAGCAATTTTAATTGTGTTATCTGAAAGTTCAGACAAAATCATATCACTGCCTTCCACCATAATCACAGCGTTTTTCACCTTAAACGATATCAATTCCTTGGAGAGCGTCACCAGCCCAAGATGCCCCTCCACATACAGCAAATGCCCCGAAAGATTGATGATGTTGAAGCCATTCAGTTCCAACCCTTGCGAATTTTTAAGATTTTGTTTGACCTCATTAAAAAAATTAAACATATTCCACCCGTTAGAATATGTTTATGCACATATGATGATATAAAGAATAGCAGCGATATGAAAAAAGCCAAGAAGTTCCCCGACATTTTTTTCATTTTTGATTCACCCTTCTCCGCCTTGCCCTTATGTCCGTCCACAAAATTTCCTGGGCATGTGGCGGAAGATTTTTCAGCATGTTTTCAATTTCCTCGTCCGTCTTGCCGTCAAAAGAGTGCTCGTCAAACTGTTGAAGGGCCTCCAAAACGCTGTCCTCAATACGGCTCTCCAAGCCGTGAGAATCTTGTGGCGAATTTGCGGACGCACGAAGGTCATGCTTGGACGAGATGTTTAACGCTTTTTTAAGCATCTCATCAGCCGCTTCGTCCTCGTTTTCGCTTGCCACATCCGCGTTTTCCGACTCACTAGCGGCGTCCATGCCCTCAGCGTCATCCTTGGAATTTTCCGCTTCTTCATCATCCAGTTTCAAACGTTCACGCAAAAATTCCTGAAATTTGTCAAAATCAATATCGTCCGGCATGTTGTCATCAAAATCATCATCAAAATCATCGTCAAACATGAAGTCGTTTTGATTATATTCATTTTGCTTTTCAGGCACTTCATCCGGCTTGGGCGTCTCATTTGCAAGTGGAGCCATGGAGAAATCTTCAAAAGTGGCTTCCTCCGGCATTTTTTCGTCTTGTTTTTCCTCTTTATGTTGTTTTGTGTCGTCGGTCTTCAAGGAATAATCCGTGCCGATAAATGGTTGATTTTCCTGCTGGCTTTGTTTTTTTAAAAGTTCGCCACGTTTTTTATTTCGTCTGTCTTTGACAACAAAAATTGTCGTCGCCACAGCAACTATCAAGCAAATTGCAACAACATAGATGACAATATACATTTTTTGCTCCTTTTCAGTGAATTTATCGCACAGAATCATTCAGCGTCATAAAGTCCTCGCAGACCTTGAAGGAATAGTTGATATTTTGCAAATCCTTTGGTGCATCGTCCTTCACGATGTCAAAATACACCTCAATAAAGTCGCATCCCGCAGCCCCCGCAAATTTTTTGCTGTTGAGTGCCCCAAAGAAGCCTCCTGAAGAGGATTTATTCAGGGAGTAAAATTCTTTGGTTGAATCTGTTCCACGAATTGGCATGCTGAACGCTTTGCCATTTGAGCCTTCAATTTCTTCTCCGTTGACGAATGCATTGATTGGCCCGCCGCAAACAGTGCCATCAAATTTAGAGCTCAGCGGAATTTTCTCTCCATTTGTGACGGGCACACAGCCGCCCGTGGATGTGGAAGCAAAAGTGACAGTGTGAGCGGAATAGGCTTTTTGATATCCCGACACGTCCGCTCTGTTATATTTTGGAAAACGCCCAAACGAAATGATTTTTGTTTCTTCACCCGACGCCGTATAGTCGCCCACATTGTGGTCAAAATATCTAAATCCCACATTAATTTTAATTTCTCTTGCATAAACCTGGTCGGTGGCGGAAGCAAGCATCTGCTCGTAGGTCTCGCTCATGCCGTCCCAATATTCAAAATAAAGTTTCAGCGACGTGAGAATCACCTTAAAGTTGTCCCTCGCTGCCGCGTCCAGTTTTTCCTCATTTGGCATGAAAATCAAACTTTGATATTCCCCAGCATCAATGTAGCGGAAAAGGTCGTCTTCGTGAAAAATGCCATTTTCATCTTGGGAAAAATATGGCTCAAAATAATTTCCGTCATAGTCGGTGATTTGTGCCATGAGAAACGCCTTATTAAGCGGCAACGGCTGACCATCCGATTCTCCAATCGGTGCACAAGTGCAAGCATGGTCAACAATGTTGCGGATTACGGCTTCATAATTTCGGTCAAAGTTGAGCGTTCGCGTGCTTGCACCTTCATGGAGCTGCACCTCAAATTGCCCGCCAGCGTTTGCACCCGTGCCCCACGCAGCAGAGCCAATCACTTTGTCCTTGATGAAGCGTTCAATTTGCTGGACATTGCCTTCCGCAGCCTCGTCTCCGGCGACGAAGGAGTCATCTCTTGCGTCGGTCAGGCCGATATATTTGCCCTGAGATTCATATATCTTCTTCACCCTTCCCAGTGCGGCATTTTCGCCCAAAGAAACGGAAATTGGATTGTCTTCCCAGCCGCCAACTTTGACGTCCACAATTTCGCCGGCGTTTGCCCCACTTGGCTGAACTTCAATTTGAAAATCAAAATATGGTGCAAATTCTGTTGGCTGCCCCTGAGCGTCAACATAATCAAACCCCAGCACGAAGAGGTGAACGGCATACTCCAACGCATCCTGGAAAAAGTTTTGGGCGGTCACGCTTTCGGAGTGTGCGGATTGATAGTATGGCGACTGCCAATATTCTTCCTGCACGCTGTCACCAAGTTTTTCCTCGCCGGAATAATAAAATTCCGCAAAGTCTGGCTGGGAGGCAGAGTCATAAAGGTCCGTCCAAGATTCGCTGAAAGTGCCATTAAAATTGAAGGTAGCCTGACTTAAATCAGACGTATCAGACGATGTGGCGTTTTCAAGAAAAATGATTTTACTGTTTGCGGCGTCATATGGGACGGTCCATTTCCACGGATTTGCCGCGTCAAGCACAATTCGAGCAGAGCCTGCTGTTTCGGCGTCAACCGACTTGATGGCATATCTCATTCCGTCAAAAAGATAAAACTTTTGCTTATCTGCGGCATTTCCCATATCTGCATTGTATGTATATGTGCCACTTTCAGCCGCCACGCCCGCGAAAAGTTTGTCGGCGTTGTCGGTCACATATTCATTTATCGGGTCGGCGAACACGCCATAAAGCCCTGCCATCACCTCACGCGAAAAAAGATTATAGAAATTGACGGAATTTTCGCCAATCGCCTCAGAAATTTCATATGTTGCAGGTTTGGACAGTGTCTTCACGCCTTCCGTCGCCTTCACAGAGTTATCGCCAGACCCGCCAAGAGGTCCGCCCTCACCACATCCGGCAAACAACAAAAAGCACGCACACAGCACGCTTGCCAAAAAGCACCTGGATTTAAATCCTTTCTTTTTCATGTTATTATGATATCACAATAAACGAAAAAAAACAAGGATTTTTCAGGCTCTCTCACCTCAGAACAGGCAAAAATTAAAAGCCAAATTTATTCCGTCAATTCAACATCAAATCGTTTTACTCACTGTCATCATTTATGAGCCTCATTCACCGCCGCCGCATATAATTGCATTTCATCATTTCAGGTTTTCCAATACACCGCTTTGAGCAAACATTAAATGCCACTCAGCCGCAGTTCAACAAGCTTTCAAAACTGCCCTAACTTGTCAATCGCCACTTCGCATGGAATAGAAAAGATATTGCTGAGCAAATCCGGATAATTGCCCGAACTCAGCGGTCAAAAAATCCCTAATTTTTTCGCGAGAAATTGCATTTTCCTGCAAAAAATCGGCTTTTTTCGGGGATTTTTGCAAATTTCTCACAAAATCACTTTCGCCATAAAACTTCCAAAACATTTTCTCAATCCAGGTGTCAACCGGGAAGACATCCTTCCTGCCATATCCAAACAGCAAAATGCAATCCGCCACTTTTGGGCCAACGCCGGCAAGAGAAATAAGTTTCGCACGAAGTTCTTGTGTTGGAAGATTTTGCCATTCCTTCAAAATTTTTTCATCAACCTGTCTAAGCACCTGAAAAAGATATTTTGCCCGATAACCTGCACCCATTTCAGCAAAATCACTTTCCGAGGCAGTCAAAAGTTGTTCCCGCGAAGGAAATGCATAGAAATCACCCATTTTTGTGCCAAATTTTTCGCGAAGCCGCCACAAAATCAGTTGAATTCGCTTAATGTTGTTGTTCGCAGAAATGATAAAAGCGATAAGCGTCTCAAACAAATCTTGTCGCAAAATTCT
This sequence comes from uncultured Clostridia bacterium, assembly GCA_947625515.1. Classification (GTDB taxonomy): domain Bacteria; phylum Bacillota; class Clostridia; order Christensenellales; family UBA1242; genus Caccovivens. Next base: position 145,908 of record CANQOO010000001.1, on the reverse strand, counting down.
TATGCCCCAGCCGAACTGAATTGGGGTTTTCATAATCTCGTGCTTGCACAAAACCTCTTTAATTTTTCCATAATCAGTTTTCAAGTCAAAGAAGTTTTCAAAATAAGTCGTCTGGGCAGTTTGAATAAAAAATCCATCTATTTTTTCGAAAATTATCGCATTTTTATCCCTCGAAAACACCTGCCAAGCATCTTCACTCAATTTCTTATAAGAAAAAATCTGCCCACACTCCAAAATATGTGCCGGCACAAAATCGTTTTTGCCAAAAATTTCAATTCCTTTCCCGTCCACAATTTGATATTTCATCTTTTGTAAACCCTCAACATTTTTCGTAATTTGCCAAATGTCCACGCAGGCTGTTTTTTAAATTTGCCAAAAGTCCAAGCAGGCAGTTTCATTCCAATATATTTACATTTTAGCATTTGCGTTGAAGAAATGCAAGCGTGGCACAAGAATATGACATAAATTAAAAAAAAAGAGCAAAAGCCGCCCTTTTTAATATATTTTACGTTTTATTCTGCAACAACAGAAACAACATTTTTGCCATTGCTTTTCTCAAACACAACCTTGCCGTCTTTGAGAGCAAAAAGAGTGTAGTCCTTGCCAAGCCCAACGTTTGTGCCAGGATAAACCTTTGTCCCACGCTGACGCACAATGATGGAGCCTGCGGTGACAGCCTCGCCGGCATATGCTTTCACGCCAAGACGTTTGCTTTGGCTGTCGCGGCCGTTTTTGGTGCTTCCGCCACCCTTTTTATGAGCAAAAAGCTGAATATCAAACAATATCATCTTTTCTGACCTCCAATTTCACATTTTTTGCATAATCTTCCGCCAATTTCTCAAAAGTTTTTTCCATTGCCACAAGAATTGCCTGTGCACCCTCGCACTCTTCCCCCTCCAAAATTTTGAAGTAGAGGAAGCCTTCGCAAATTTTCTTTTCCAATGGCAGTTGCAAAACTTCTTCCAAGCCCACAAGTGCCATTTGCGAAGCGGTGGAAACTGCACTGCAAACAATATCTCGCCCTTTTTCCGCAAAATTGGAATGACCTTTGATTTGACAAGCGTAAATCACGCCGTTTTTCTTAAACAAAACAATTTTTGTCATGTTTCTTACATCTTTATTGAAACAATTTTAATTTCAGTCCAAGGTTGTCTGTGACCTTGCTTTGTGCGTTCGTTTTTCTTTGGCTTATATTTGAAAACGACAATCTTGTCGCCTTTGCCAGAGCCAAGCACTTCTGCCACAACCTCGGCTGTTTTAACAAGTGGATTTCCAGCAACAGTTTTGTTTCCGTCTGAAACAAGCAAAACATCAAGTTTAATCTTGTCGCCAACCGCATTTGGAAGTTTTTCAACCTTCAAAACATCGTTTTCTGTGACGTTATACTGTTTTCCACCAGTTTGAACAACTGCAAACATTCTCTTAACCTCCTCTAACCAAACTCGCTGTGAAATCATAGGTGTGGCAACGCCAAATTGCTGCATTAAAGGATTTACTCTTTTCGCAAACACAATTTCGGCATTTTTTGCATTATGGCTTTTCATAAATTCAGAAAAATCCAATGCTCGCCAACTTCAAAACCCGACACATGCGGATACGGGAGTATTATACAACATGATTGCCGCCCATGTCAAGAGTTTTGCGGCAAAAAGAACGAAAACTTTAATTTTGGAACTTTAATGTTTACTCTGATAAATTTCCTGTTCAATCTTCAAAAGTTCAAAGCTATCTGCAAAAAATTCTCTCAGATTTTCACTTTGTGTTTCTTTTAATAGCACAATCAAATCAACAAATCTAATAATGTGAAGTTAAAAAACACACGCGTGTCACACTTATGCGTCAATTTTGTGCTGTTTTTGCAGGAATTCGTCAAAATATTTGGGCGTTGGGGCCTCAAAAGTCATTTGATTGCCTGTCCGTGGATGGGTGAAAGAAAGGCGAAAGGCATGCAAAAGTTGCCCGTCAAGACCTTTGACCTCGTGTCCATAAAGTTTGTCGCCCACAACGGGATGATTTAAATATTTTGCGTGCACTCGAATTTGATGAGTCCGCCCCGTTTCCAGAGAAAATTGAACAAGACAGCACTTTTCAAAACGCTCCAAAACCTTATAGTGTGTGACGGCATTTCTGCCAGAATTTTGCACGCTGATTTTCTTCCTGTCCTTCGGGTCCCTTTTCAAAAAAGTTTCAATTTTGCCCTCATTTTCGGGCAAATTCCCTTCCAAGACCGCAAGATAGTCACGTTTGGCATTTTTCGTCTTGATTTGCTCCGCCAAATTTCGATGTGCAAAATCATTTTTTGCCACCACCAAAAGCCCGCTTGTATCCTTGTCCAAACGATGAACAATTCCGGGACGAAGCTGCCCGTTGATGCCGCTAAGGTCCTTGATGTGAAACAAAAGAGCATTCACCAAGGTGCCGGATTTGGTTGAAGAACACGGGTGCACAACAAGCCCCTGCGGTTTGTTAATCACCGCCAAGTCCTCATCCTCATAAACAATGTCAATGGGAATATCTTGGGCGTCCGTGGAAATTTTTTCAGGTGCAACCACGTCCACCACAATTTCCTCGCCGCCTTTAAGCAAAAAGCCCGCTTTTTTCGCAGTTTTTTGATTTATTAAAACGTGATTTTTTTCAATCATGCTCTTGATGTGAGACCGAGAAAATTCTGGAAATTGTTCAAGCAAAAACACATCCAGACGCACATTTTTTTCTTGCACGACGAAAGTCTTAGTCATTTTCGCCCCCGCTCGTGTCGCCCTTCCGCACATCACTTTGCAAATTTGAATTTTTATTTATTTTTTTTCGATTTCCGTTAGAGTCTTTTCTTTCTATTTTTTTTTGATTTTTATGCATTTTTGCCGCATTTTTTGCGGTTTTTTGCACTTTTTGTTGTGGCTTATGTCCAATTTCTTCCTTAGAATTTTGCCTTTTTACACTCAAATTTTGTTGAGAATTTTTCTCTATTTCGTCAATATTTGTTAAAGAATTTTGCTCTACTTTTTTAATATCATCCTCAGATTTTTGCTTTGTTTTTTTCTGCAATTTTGGCTTACTTTCTTTGATAGTTCTCTCGTTTTCTTCTAAATTTTTTGAGAAATTTTTTGCGTCGTCTTTAACATTTTCCACATTAATTCCCAGTTTCTTCTCTGCCCTTTTCATTCTTGTGAAATATAAAATAAGGTAGATGATAAACATCACCACGCCAAGCGTCAACGCAACATCGGCAAAATTAAAGACAGGGAAAGACTGCCAAAATGCAAACTGAATGAAATCACGAACGTAGCCAATAAAAATGCGGTCAAATAAATTCCCAATGCAGCCGCCAATCAAAAACCCAAAAGTAATGTTCAAAAACCATGTCTTATTTTTTTCTTTGCAATAATAAGCGATGAAAATCGCCAGAAAGAAGATGGACAGTCCAATCAAAAATGCCTGTCTGCCAGCCAGAATGCCCCACGCCGCCCCAATGTTATGCACAAGTTTAAAATTGATAACGTAAGGAATGACGGTGACGGACTCGCTGAAAGAAAGTTGTGCGTCCAAAACATATTTTGTGACCAAATCCAGCACCAAAATGGCTGTCACAATTGCCAACATTACAGAGAACTTTATCCAAAATTTCTTATTCACACTAAGACCTCAATTTCCTCAATTAAAATTACAAATTTCCCAAAAAGCTGCCATTCAAAATATCCCAATCATTGTCAGTTAAAAATTTCACAACAAAAAAGTTCCAAAAATGACGCCTTAAAAAGAAAAAAATTCAAATGTGACTACAAATATGACTAACAATAATTTACAAAAAGCTATTCTCTTTCAATTTCCATATTTTTTGGCAAAAAAATTATAAGATTTTTATCGACTTGCTCCTCACTTGCCCCCAAAATGTCAATCACGCCGTGATAGTAATCCAAAATTTTATTTCTTTCGGTGCTGTTGCAGCCACGAAAATCGATAAAAAATGGGGTGTTTTTCTTCAAAAGCTCCACTTTTTCTTTTGCCTCTTCAAAAGTTTCCGGATAGAACACCTTGATGCCGTCAATTTCGTCAGGCAATTTTTGAGTGACCTTTAAATTATATGACGCCTTAGGTGCAGAATTTTTCTTTTTCACCACCTTCACATCGTCACTTTCAAAGCCAAAAATGCGATAAATATAGTCCATTAACCCCATATTTTCACCTCGTTTCTTTAAATATATCACAATCCCACACAAAATCAAAACGAAAAATAGGCAAAATTGCACAAAAAATGAGCAAAATACGTTTGACAAATTGGACGGGAAAAGTTTAAAATTTAAGAAACAATGCATGGAAAGAACTTTATGAAGGAGTGAGAAAATGAACAAAGTTGAACCAAAAAACAACAAAAATACAAAAACCAACAAAATTGGCAGAAAAGTTAACAAAACTGAGCCAGGAGCCAATAACGCCGAGACAAAAAACAACAAAATTGAAAACGCTCTCGAAAAATTGACGAAAGTTAAAAATAAATGGTGTTTGTGCGATGAAAATCAGAAAAAAGTGATTTTTTCTTTTTCGGAAGAGTATAAAAAGTTTCTTTCCGAAAACAAAACCGAACGTGAGTGCTGCAAAACAACCATTGAATTGGCAGAAGAAAATGGCTTTGTAAATTTGCAAACGCTTGCAAAAAGCGGTAAGAAATTGAAGGCCGGCGACCGCGTATATGCCGTAAATCAGCACAAGTCAGTTGTGCTTTTTGTGATTGGAAAGCAGCCTCTTGAAAATGGCACAAACATTTTGGGTGCACACATCGACAGCCCTCGCCTGGACTTGAAGCAAAATCCGCTTTATGAAAAGAACGGCTTTTGCCTTTTGGACACACATTATTATGGCGGCATCAAAAATTATCAATGGGTCAGCCTTCCGCTTGCTTTGCACGGCGTTGTTGTGAAAAAGGATGGTTCGGTGATTGACCTCAACATTGGCGAAAAGGCGGATGAGCCGGTGTTTTATATTTCCGACCTGCTGCCACACCTTAAAAAAGAGAAGTCAGTGCAGGAGGTCAGCGGAGAGCAGCTTGACGTCATTGTTGGCGGCATGGCTTTTCGCAAAGAGAGCGAAAGCGAAGTGGTGATGGACAATTTGAAGAAGATTTTAAGCACCTACAATATTGATGAGGACGATTTTGTCAGTGCCGAGATTGAGGTTGTCCCTGCCGGGGCGGCACGCGATATGGGACTGGACAGAAGTATGATTGTGGGATATGGCCACGACGACCGCTCTTGTGCGTATGCCAGCCTGCGAGCGATTTTGGAATGCGAAAATCCGCAAAAAACCGCCGTTTGTCTGCTGGTGGACAAAGAAGAAATTGGCAGCGTGGGTGCCACTGGCATGAAAAGTCGCTTTTTTGAAAACGCCATGGCGGAATTGGTCAACCTCTGCGGAAATTACAGTGAACTCACACTCAAACGTGCACTTGCAAATTCCAATATGATTTCCAGCGACGTGACCGCAGGCTATGACCCATCTTGGGCTGCCTCATACAACATTCAAACCGACGCGTTCCTCTCCTGCGGGCTTTCTTTCAACAAATACACAGGTCACCGCGGCAAAAGCGAAGCAAATGACGCCTCGCCAGAATATATTGCCCGTCTTCGCAAGATTTTGGACGACAACAACCTCTTCTATCAATTCACCGAGATGGGGAAAGTTGACCAAGGTGGCGGCGGCACAATCGCCTACATCCTCGCTGAATATGGCATGAATGTCATCGACGCGGGCATCCCGCTGCTTTCCATGCACGCCCCGTTTGAAGTCGCGTCCAAACTTGACATCTATCACGCCTATCTTTTTTACAAGGCTTTCTTGAAAGAAATGGAGTGAGGCAAACATTTGAAAACACAAAAGAGGTTTTTGACATGGAAAATTTGAAAACACAACTGGCTATCTTTGATTTTGATGGGACTTTGACAACATCGGGTGCGAATTGGAATTGTTGGAGATATATTTGGGAAAAAATTGGCAAAGAAGAGAGAGATGACGAGCTTTATGACCAATTTTTGCAGGGAAGGTTCGGCCCGGACGAGTGGACAGAAAAAGCCATCGTGGAGTTTAGAGAAAGCGGCGTGACAAAAGAGATGCTTTCAGAAATTTCACAAAAAATACATCTGCGCGAAGGCGTCAAGGAGACATTTGAGTGGCTGAAAGCACACGGCATTCGGATATACATTTTCTCCGGCGGCATCAAAGAGTTGATTCATCAGTGTCTTGGACCAGTCAAAGATTTGGTTGACGAAATTGAATGCGACGATTTGTCTTTTGGACAGGACGGCATTGTGGACGGCAGCATCAAAGCAAGCCACGACACAACATACAAATTCCATTTTGTCAAGGAGCTGAGTGAAAGCTTGAAAATCGAGCCAGAAAAAATATTTTTCATGGGCAACGGCGAAAATGACGAATCTGTGCACAAGACAGGAGCGACAACATTGTGCGTAAATCCAACCCGAACAAACCCGCACGACAAAAATTGCTGGGATTTTTACATCGAGGACATCCAAGATTTGCGTGAAATTATCCCATACATCAAGTAAATTGAGCGAGCATATATCACGTCTATCTTTTACATGGCCTTCTTGAGAGAAATGGAGTGACTTTTCAAAAAAATGCATGACAACCCGACTTTTGTGTGATGAAAATAGGAGGAATATTATGGATTATGGATTAAAACTCACGGAACTAAGCAAAAAACTTTATGCACTTGACAAAGAAGCAAGGAAATTTCATCTTGGAACAGAAAATAATGAAAACAATTTTGAGAAATATTGTGCTATAGTAGATGAAACTTCAAAGACGCTTTCTTTATTTCAACTCTATTCCACCTGTTATACTTATAAAGTTTCTAAAGAAGTTGTAATCCCTTGTTGCAATTGTATCCAATTAGCAAAACAACTTGGTGACGCTTTTTACAACGCTTATAAACACCCTGACCAGAAAAATCAAAAAGAAATGTATTCATTGAAAAATAATCTGGAAGATTCAATCCATGCACTTACTCCTGTTCAAAAAACAATTACTTTTAATGAAATGAGAGGCGAGAAAAAAGTTCTTCGCGATGTGGTGGACAGTCTTAGTGATGAAGTTTTTATAACAGCAACTACTTTTCGAATTAAAGCATACGATTTTGCACAAGAGCATTTAAAGACATCAATGCATTTAGACGAAGGAAAAAATGCAGGTGCCGAAGGCCCAGGGAAAAATGACGGCGAAGGAAAATAAGAAAAAACGCAACAGCATCTCTATTGAGCAATAAAAAAAGGCCTTACGGTCTTTTTTTTGCATTATTATTCAATGACAAGAAGTGCGAGTTTACACTTGTGCAAGGACGAGCACGCCGAAGTCATCTATAACAAAAACTTTTGTGCAAGCAAAAATTGCCTCTGGGCAAAAAAAGATTGCAAATGCAATCTTTTTTGTTTTTGTTTATTCGATAATCTGCGAAACAACACCAGAGCCAACAGTTCTTCCGCCTTCACGGATAGCGAAACGAAGTCCTTGTTCGATGGCGATTTCTTTAGAAAGTTCGATTGTCATCTTAACGTTGTCGCCTGGCATAACCATTTCAACACCTTGTGGAAGTTCGATTGTTCCAGTAACGTCAGTTGTGCGGAAATAGAATTGTGGACGATATCCATTGAAGAATGGAGTGTGACGTCCGCCTTCTTCTTTCTTCAAAACGTAAACTTCGGCAGAAAATTTTGTGTGAGGATGAATTGAACCTGGTTTGCAAAGAACTTGTCCACGTTCAATTTCATTTCTCTGAATGCCACGAAGAAGTACGCCGATATTGTCACCTGCACGGCCTTCGTCAAGCAATTTTCTGAACATTTCAACGCCAGTTACGACAGTTTGTTTCTTGGAGCCCATACCAACGATTTCAACAACGTCGTTGATGCGAACAACACCACGTTCAACTCTTCCTGTTGCAACAGTTCCGCGACCTGTGATTGTGAACACGTCTTCGACAGGCATCAAGAAAGGCTTGTCTGTGTCACGAACAGGCTCTGGAATGTATGAGTCAAGAGCGTCAAGAAGTTCTTGAATAGGTTTGCAAGCAGGGTCGTCAACATTGCCAGCTTGTCCAGCTTCAAGAGCTTTCAAAGCGGAACCCTTGATGATTGGGGTTTTGTCTCCTGGGAAGCCGTATTCTGTCAAAAGGTCACGGATTTCCATTTCAACAAGTTCCAGAAGTTCTGGGTCATCAACTTGATCTGTTTTGTTCATGAAGACAACGATGTAAGGAACGCCAACCTGTCTTGCAAGCAAGATATGCTCACGTGTTTGAGGCATTGGACCATCTGTTGCAGCAACAACAAGGATAGCCCCGTCCATCTGAGCGGCACCGGTGATCATGTTCTTAACGTAGTCAGCATGGCCCGGGCAGTCAACGTGTGCATAGTGACGTTTTTCTGTTTGATATTCGACGTGTGCGGTGTTGATTGTGATTCCGCGGGCTCTTTCTTCTGGAGCCTTGTCGATTTCATCATATCTCATCTTCTGAGCGAAACCCTTGGCAGCACTATACATTGTGATGGCAGCCGTCAAGGTTGTTTTACCATGGTCAACGTGGCCAATTGTTCCGACATTGACGTGTGGTTTGCTTCTGTCAAATTTTTCAGTAGCCATTTTTAAAATCTCCTTTAAATTTATTACTTAGATATTCTATCATATCTTTTTGAAAATTCAAAATGAATTTCAAACATTTTTGCACATTTTTCAAAAAATTATCGTTTTTCAAGAAATGTGGAGGCGTTTAGAGGAAAAATCTTGCAATTATTTCTTCTTTGCACCAATGATGCCTTCGGCAATGTTCCTTGGAACTTCGTTATATTTCAAAAATTCCATTGTGAATGTGCCGCGGCCTTGCGTCTGAGAACGAAGGTCTGTGGCATAACCAAACATTTCGCCAAGTGGAACTTCGGCATTGACAATTTGCACACCTGGACGTGTTTCGTTTCCAGTCAAAATTCCGCGACGGGAAGTAAGGTTGCCCATAACCGTTCCAAGATAGTCGTCTGGCACTTCAACCTGCACCTTCATGATAGGTTCCAAAAGCACAGGGTCGGCCTTGGACGCACCATCTTTGAACGCCATTGAGCCGGCAATCTTGAACGCCATTTCGGAAGAGTCCACTTCGTGATATGAGCCGTCCAGAACTGTCACTTTGAAGTCAACAGTTTCGTAGCCAGCCACAACGCCAGTTTTGCTTGCTTCCTGGATGCCGTTGTTGATTGGTTGGATATATTCCTTAGGAATGGAGCCGCCCACGGTCTTATCTTCAAACTGATAGCCCGAGCCTGGTTCAAGAGGTTCAATTTGAATCACGCAGTGACCATATTGACCCTTACCACCGCTCTGGCGGATGAATTTGCCTTCGGCACGAGTGGATTTGCGGATGGTTTCCTTGTATGCGACTTGTGGCTGACCAACATTTGCTTCCACCTTAAATTCACGAAGAAGTCGGTCAACGATGATTTCAAGGTGCAACTCGCCCATTCCGGCAATGATTGTTTGACCAGTTTCTTGGTCGGTGTAGGTTTTGAAAGTTGGGTCCTCTTCGGCAAGTTTGATAAGTGCAAGCACCATCTTCTCTTGCATAAGTTTGGTTTTTGGCTCGATGGCAACACGAATAACTGGCTCTGGGAACTCCATACTTTCCAAAACGATAGGATTTTTTTCGTCACAGAGTGTTTCGCCAGTGATTGTGTCTTTAAGTCCAACGATTGCGGCGATGTCGCCTGCCCCAACTTCTTTGATTTCTTCACGTTGATTTGCGTGCATACGAATCAAACGCCCAACGCGTTCTTTTTCGCCCTTGTTGGAGTTATAAACATAACTTCCAGCGGTCAACTTTCCGGAATATACGCGGAAGAAGGCAAGTCTGCCGACAAATGGGTCGGTCATAATCTTGAATGCAAGCCCTGCAAACGGAGCGTCCTCACTTGGAGCACGTGTTTCTGTCTGCTCGGTGATTGGGTTGATGCCTTCGATGTGGTCGATGTCAAGTGGGCTTGGCAGATATTCCACCATTGCATCCAAAAGCATCTGCACGCCCTTGTTCTTATAGGATGACCCGCAAAGAACAGGCACAATTTGACGAGAAATTGTGGCCTTGCGAAGGGCTTTTTTCAATTCATCAAGAGAAATTTCATCCCCTTCAAAATATCTTTCCAGCAGAGCGTCATCAGTTTCGACAATCTTTTCAACAAGTTCGTCATGCAGTTTCTTTGCTTTATCCAAATATTCTGCGGGAATGTCCTCGACATCAATTTTCGTGCCAAGGTCGTCCTCATAAACTTCCGCCTTCATTGTCATAAGGTCGATGATTCCAGCAAAAGTATCCGCCTCTCCGATTGGCATTTGAATGGCAAGAGGATTGGTCTTCAATCTTTCGCGGATAGAGTCAACGCAGCCAAAAAAGTCGGCAGCGTCACGGTCCATTTTATTGACGTAGATGATTGTTGGAACCTTATATTTTGTTGATTGACGCCAAACTGTTTCTGTTTGAGGCTGCACTTTGTCACGTGCGGAAAGCACCAAAACAGCACCATCAAGCACCTTCAAAGAGCGTTCAACTTCCACAGTGAAGTCAACGTGTCCCGGGGTGTCAATGATGTTGATTTTGTGGCCTTTCCAATGGCAAGTTGTGCAGGCAGACGTGATTGTGATGCCGCGTTCTTGCTCCTGAGCCATCCAGTCCATTGTGGCCTCACCATCATGCACTTCACCAATTTTGTGGTTTTTGCCGGTGTAGAACAAAATACGCTCAGTCGTTGTGGTTTTGCCCGCATCGATGTGTGCCATGATTCCGACATTCCTGGTCATTTCAAGGTTTGTAGCCATAATAAATCTTATCCTTTTCTTAAATTTGCCTATTTTTTAAGGAAATAAACATAAAAAACCTGTCTTTAATTTTAAAGCCTTGCAATTTTAATATCTTGCACCCCTTCCAAAATTCCACAAGAGAGTCCCAACCACTTTTCTTAACTCCCTAGCAAGAGAGTTATGTCGCCAACGCAGTGCGATTTTGCTGTATGTTTTTTCTAAATCCCCTACAAAATCTTTTAAGGAAAGGGCTGTGCCCGGTAAACACACACTGAAAAATCACTCGGGGTTCCCGAAAATGCTTGACATTTTTGGGGCGCCTATGAACGGAGGGAGATTGGGACGGGGAACCGAAGTTTTAGCGGTTAGCACCAACCAAGTTGCGTCATATGCCTGAGATTCTTCGCACACTCGCCTCGCTCGTGGCACTCTCCGTCAAGAATACCCGTTGAGAGAGATTTGCTTCGCAAATGCAGAATGACAAATTGGTGCGTGTCCGCGTCAAAAACTTTGGTGCCTCCTCAGGTGCATTACCATTTATAATGTGCAAACGCTTTATTTGCTTCGGCCATTCTGTGCATTTCGTCACGTTTTTTGATTGATGCACCTGTGTTGTTGTATGCATCCATCAATTCGCCAGCAAGTTTTTCGTCCATATTGCGTTCTCCGGAGCGATTTCTTGCATTGTTGACAATCCAACGGATGGCAAGTGTTTGGCGGCGTTCTGGACGGATTTCCATTGGCACTTGATATGTTGCACCGCCCACACGGCGACCTTTTGTTTCAAGCATAGGCTTAACATTTTCGATTGCAGTCAAGCAAACATCCAGAGGTTCAAGTCCAGTTTTTTGCTTAACAATGTCAAATGCACCATACACGATTCTCTGTGCAAGACCTTTTTTGCCGCTCATCATAACTTGGTTGATAAGTTTTGTAACAACTTTGTTTCCATAAATTGGATCTGGCAAAACGTCTTTTTTCACAGCACTATTTCTTCTTGGCATTGTTTTGTGTCTCCTTTTAAGTAAATTTCAAATTATTTTTTTGGTCGTTTTGCACCATATTTAGAGCGACCCTGTTTGCGGTTTGCAACGCCGGCAGTGTCCAAAGTCCCGCGAATGATGTGATATCTCACACCAGGCAGGTCCTTCACACGTCCGCCACGAACAAGCACAACGCTGTGTTCTTGCAAGTTGTGACCAATTCCAGGGATGTAGCAAGTGCCTTCTTGACCGTTGGAAAGTTTCACTCTGGCAATTTTACGAAGAGCCGAGTTAGGCTTTTTTGGTGTTGCTGTTCTCACAGACAGGCACACCCCACGTTTTTGAGGGCATTCGTCAAGAAGAGGTGCTTTCTTCTTCTTTTCAAAAGTCTTGCGTCCTTTTCTGACAAGTTGGTTGAATGTAGGCATCTTTTTCTCCTTCTAAGCCGTGCGGAGCGATTTGCTTTTCAGCCATCCCACGCATGGCAATTTGTTTGGTTTTAAATCTCAAACAAGATTTTGTCGATACGTTTTCCTTCTGCCAAGGCACGTTTGACGCGTGGATTTGGCAAAATAAAAACATGGCACGAGATTCCGTGCCATGAAAAATGCTTTTAATTTGAAACACGAACAACACAATCACAATTTGTGACTTTGAAAGAAAATCTTTCAAATCGGTGAAGCAAGTCTTGCCTTGCCACCTGTTGTTTGTTTATGCTCTTTCAAGCACTGTTTCCGACAACGAAACACAGTGCCAATTATACAAGTTTATTGTTAATTTGTCAAGCGTTTTTGCAAAGTTTTTCACCCGTCACGCAAAATTTTTCTGCACAACAAACATTTCAGGATTTTAAATGAGTTTTTTTATGGGCTTTTTAATAAGTTTAGTTTTTTCTCAAAAATTTATTTTCCTCTCACCTTAACTCTTTTTGCACTTTCAAGCAATTTTGCAGGCTCTGCCATTTTTTCATCTGAATTATTTGTTGGCGTCTTGGAAGCAATGCCATTTTTTGATAGTTCCACAGTCTGTTTCAGTTTTGTTCCGTTTTCAATTTTGCTTAAAATAAGCTCGGCGTCTTCTGCATCACCATCATATGCGTCAAGGATTTTGTTCATACGCCTGTAAATTAGTGATCGAACTCGAGCGTCTGAGCAATCAAACTCTTTGGCAATTTCTTTGAATGCCATGCCCTCCTTGAATTTTTCGCACATCAATTTTCTTTCCAATTCATTCACCCAAGAGCAAAGCACTCCCGCCCAAATTTGCGAAACATTCAGTTCTTTTGCCATCTCGTCAAGCTGCATTTTGCTTTTCTTGAACGCATACACTCGACTTGCCAATGATGTTTCATCTTTCAGCGGATTTTGCCCGCCAATGTCAGCAATCGCCGTGCCCAATTTTGTAAAAATTCTTGGCAGATATTCGGTGATGGACGTGCCGCTGCAGCCCAATTCTTCAGCAATGACCATGGAAGATTTGCCTTGAATATACATTTTGGCAATTTTCTGTTCTTTCTCTGAAAGCACACTGGTGAAAATTCGCATAATTTGCTCCGCAAGAGCCTTGTCAGAGATATGGTCGGTGTCAATCATTTGCACGCTTTCCCTGAGCATCTTGCCGCTGACCCGCTTTTGCATATGGGCATCTTGGATTGCAACTTGCCTCTTAACCGTGTCAATCATCCTGTCCAAATGTATTCTAAAAAAAGAAGCGTTTGCCAAATTAAAGTCCCTTGACAATCTCAAAGCACGTCGCATAACGTGCTGCTTAACGTCCTCGTTTGCCGTAGGAAATGCCTGATTGATATACATTGCAAGAGCGATTGTCAAATCGTCATATGCCCTTTCTCTCTTCTTTTTGTCTTCGCCGCGACATTGCTCAATAAGTTCCACAAAAACTTTATTTGAATTTTTAAGCTTTGTCTTTGGAAGATTATCCCAAAAATAAAAACCTTCTTGTTTTGCCATAACAGCCCTCCTAAATCTGCTTTCATTCTATCACCTCTTGCCCCTCTTGTCAATAGCAAAAGCTCAACTTTTTTCGACAAAGTTGAGCTTTTTTTTCATTATTTTCATTTTTAATCCAATCTTATTCTTTTTCAAAAGCCAAATTCACATAAGGCTTCAAATCAAAATTTGGAATTTAGCAACATTTTTTGACAGAAACAATTTTCATTTTTGACAGCAACAATTTCATTCCAGCATTTTCAAAATATCGCTTTCTGAAATGACAGCAACGCCAAGTTCTTTTGCCTTGTCCAATTTGCTGCCCGCTTCCGTGCCTGCCAAAACAAAATTGGTCTTTTTGGAAACGCTGGACGCCGTCTTTCCGCCGTTTTCCTCAATAAGCTTTGTCATCTCACTTCGCGAAAAGTTTTCCAGCGTGCCAGTGAGGACAAATGTCAGCCCCGCAAGTTTATCCGATTTTGCCTCTTGGGCGTTTTTGATTTTCACGCCCACAGACAGCAGTCTTTCAATTTCTTGAAGGTTGTGCGAGTCGCGGAAAAATTCAAAGACATTCTGTGCAATCACCTGCCCAATGTCATCAATGCTGTCCACCTGCTCATATGTGGCGTTTTGCAAATCAGGCAATGTCCTGAATTTTTTCGCCAAGTCTCTGGCGGTCTTGGCACCCACCTCGCTGATGCCTAGGGCAAAAATGAAGCGAGAAAAATCTATGTTTTTGGCTCTTTCCAAACTGTCCAAAACATTTTGTGCTTTTTTGTCGGCAAACTTTTCCAAGCCCACAAGTTCCGCCTTGGTCAGATGAAACAAGTCCGAATAGTGCCGTAGATTTAAGTCGTCATAAAATTGCTCAATGGTCTTTTCAGAAAGCCCCACAATGTCAAACGCCTCGCGACTGCAAAAGTGCGTCAGCCGAGCGACAACCTGCTCTTTGCATCCGTCATAATTTGTGCAAAACACAAGCGGACCTTTTTTGAAAAGTTTTTGATGGCAGCAAGGGCAAAACTTTGGCTCTTGAATTTCTTGGGAATATGCAAACTTTTCTGCTAAGCCCAAAACTTCAGGAATGACCTCGTTTGAGCGACGAATGAACACGCGGCTTTTGATGAAAACATTCTTTTTGCGGATGTCCTCAATGTTGTTGAGCGTCGCCCGGCGGATGGTGGCACCAGCAAGTTCAACCGGCTCCAAAATGGCTGTTGGCGTCACCTTTCCGCTTCTGCCCACCTGCCAAACGACATCTTCAAGCATGGTGGAGACTTCTTCCGCCTCAAACTTAAACGCCATCGCCCATTTAGGGAATTTGTTGGTGTAGCCAATTTCCTCACGCGGGGCGACTTCGTTGAGTTTGATGACCATTCCGTCAATCATGACGTCCAAGCTGTCCTTCACCTCGTCGATGTGGCGAATGATTTTCTCCGCCTCCTCGCTTGTTGAAACAACTTCAAAAAGGTCGCCCGTTTTGAAGCCGTTTTGAACAATAAACTGATGCATTTGCTGCTGCGTATCAAAGGTTTTACCCTCACAAAGCAGGATGTCATAGCAGAAAAAATCCAAATTTCTGCGGGCGGTCTCTTTGGGGTCAAGATTGCGGATGGCACCCGCCACGCCGTTTCGCGGATTTTTCAACGCCTCCGTGGCAGTTTTGTTATATTTTTTGAAGGCAGAATTTGTCATCATGCCCTCGCCCCGCAAAATCAGCCTGCCCTTAAATGGAATTTCCAGCGGCACACTTTTGATGGTCTTGACCTGTTCTGTGACGACCTCGCCCACCTCGCCATTTCCGCGTGTTGTGGCGGACACAAATTTGCCGCCGTTATATTCCGTGACAATGGTCAGGCCGTCAAACTTATATTCCACCGCGAATGTGGGATTTTTGACCACTTTTTGCATATCCGCAAAAAAAGCAGCAAGGTCACTTATTGTGCGGACCTTGTTCATGGAATACAGCCGCACCTCGTGACGCTTTTTGACAAACTTGTCCAAAACATCTCCGCCCACACGCTGCGTTGGAGAGTTTGGCAGAATGACACCTGTTGTGCGTTCAAGTTCCACAAGTTCGTCATATAATTTGTCATATTCTTTGTCCGAAATTGTGGGATTGTCAAGTTCATAATAGTTGCGGTTATGGAAAAGCACTTCCTCCACAAGTTCGTGCATGCGTGCAAGTGGGTCTTGTGCTTGCGAAGGCGTTTTTTGCTCTTTGTCCGATTCCATTTCAATCCTCCAATTTTTCCAGTTTTGCCATATTCAGCATCAAACTCTTCTTGCCGACGTCCTCAAACTGAATGTCTGCCACCAGCCCGTCAGAAGAGATGTCCACAATCCTGCCCTCCCCAAAGCGAGAGTGGAAGACGCGGTCGCCAATTTCAAATCCGCTGTCAAAAGTCTCTTGCTTTTCCGCCTCGCGGAAGTCGTTTGAGATGATTTTTGTTCGTTTGCGGTCCACAATCCCAAGTTCTGCCAAAAAGCGGCTTGGCGTCTGCGGATTCGCCTTGCCATACAGATATCTCTTTGCGGTGTAAGACAGAAAAATTCTCTCTTCCGCCCGCGTGATTGCAACATACATCAGGCGGCGTTCTTCTTCCATATCCTCGCTGGAAAGTGATGCACGCGAAAGCGGAAAAATGCCTTCTTCCAGCCCCACAACAAACACCGCCCTAAATTCCAGCCCCTTGACGGAGTGGATGGTGGAAAGCGTCACCACGCCGCCCTCTTGGATGTTGTCGCTGTCCGATTTTAACATCACTTCTGCCAGATAATCTGCCAGCCCGGCATCTTCGTTATCGTCCGAAAATTCTTTCACACCGGAAATCAAACTGCCAATGTTTGCCAGCCGCTCGGCATCCTCTTCTTCCTTGCCAGCATATGCCACATCAATGCCAAAATTTGAAACCACCTGGCTGACAAAATCCACCAAAGGGATTTTGTCCACTTTTTTCCTTAAATCTCGCACCGTGTCCACAAATTTTTCCAATTTGACAAAAAGTTTGGAAAATTTGAAGCGGTCAGAAAGCAGATAAGCCAAAACATTTTCTCCGCCCGCTTCACTTAAAAGACTCTGCACCGCAACTTCGCCAATGCCACGTTTTGGAAAGTTTATGATTTTCAAAAGTGAGATGTCGTCTTTCTCGTTGGCGAAAATGGAAAGATAAGAAAGCACCATGCGAATTTCCGCACGCTCATAAAATTTAAAGCCGCCATAGAGTTTGTAAGGAATTTGAAAGCTCATCAAGCCTTCTTCCAGCGTTCGGGAAAGTGCATTGACCCGCATCAGCACAGCAAAATCGCTGTAAGAAAAGCCTTCACTGACAAGGTCCGCGATGGTGCGAGCCACAAACAATGCCTCGTCCCGCTCGTCAAAGGCGGAATAAACCACTGGACCCTCGCCCTCCGCTTTTTGCGTCCACAGTTTTTTCTCCAAACGCTGCTTGTTGTTTTGGATGACATTGTTTGCCAAGTTTAGGATGTTTTGCGTGGAGCGATAGTTTCTCTCCAACTTAAACACTTTCACATTCTTGAAGTCGTTTTTCAGATTGAAAATATTGTGGAAGTTTGCCCCGCGCCAAGAATATATGCACTGGTCCTCATCGCCCACAACAAACAAATTTCCATGCACGCTGACAAGAAGTTTGACAAGTTTGTATTGCACCAGATTGGTGTCTTGAAATTCGTCCACCAAGACATACTGAAAGCGGTCGGCATATTTGTTTAGCACATCCTTAAAGTTGTGGAACAAAAAGAGCGTTTTGTTGAGAAGGTCGTCAAAATCGAGAGCGTTGCTTTTTCGCAGATGCTCTTCATATTCATGACAGATCCGCTGATATGCCAGCAAGTCCTTATCGCGAGCAAATTCAGCCAGGGCGGCGAAATATTCGTCAATATCCAAGCCCTTGTTTTTGATGTTTTCAAGATGATGAGCCACTTTTTCTTTGTCGTCCTCATCCACATTATTTTTCTGCAAAAGTTCTTTCAAAATCTTGTTGCGGTCATTTTCGTCAATTATGGTGAAATTTTTGTCGAAGCCGTCCAGTCTGTCTATGTTTTCCCTCAAAATCCTCACGCACATGCTGTGAAAGGTGGAAATCCACACGCCGCCGTCACACATTTGGCTGACACGCGTCTTCATTTCATTTGCCGCCTTGTTGGTGAAGGTGATGGCAAGAATGTTGCGAGGCGAAACGCCCAGTTCTTTGATGAGATAGCAAATGCGATGCGTCAAAAGCCGCGTCTTGCCGCTGCCGGCACCGGCGGTCACCAAAACAACGCCCTCCGTCTGCAACAAGGCCTGCTTTTGCTCTTCATTTAAACTCTCAATGTCATATCCACTCATATGAGAATTGTATCATATCTCCCGCAAATTTTCCAAAAGAAAATCTGACAGAGGAAAACAAAAAAAGCGGTGAGAAGAATAAAAAATTTGCAATGGAAAAATTGGACGGAAATTAAAAAAATGCGAAAATAAATGTGGGAAAATAAAAAATGCGAAAAGAAATGTGGGAAAATAAAAAAACGCGAAAAGAAACGGAAAAGAAATAAAAAAATAATTAAGTGATACTAAAGAAATATAAAGTGGAAAATTTGTAATTTGCAGAAAGACAAAAAATAAATGGAATAAAAAAGCCGCAAAAATGCGGTTTTTTGTTTAAATTTTGAAAAATATTAGCCTCTTTTTCTTGCACGTTTTCTTGCTTGTTCGCTCTTCTTTTTGCGAGCAACGCTTGGCTTGTCATATGCCTCTTTTTTGCGGATGTCACCAATAATTCCATCCTTTTGGCATTTTCTTTTAAAACGTTTCAGAGCGCTTTCCAAACTTTCGTTTTCGCCAACCTTAACTGTTGTCAACTTTCTCACCACCTTTCAAGGTCATATCTATGAGAAAGATTATACTCTCATTCCAAAACTTTGTCAAGTCTTTGAGAAGAAAATTTCAATGAAAATGACATTTAATTTGAAAAACTTTATTGGAAAATTTGATTGATTGAATGAGGAAAAATTTCCAATAAAAGAAAATTTTTCCAGAAAAATATTTCACTTTTAATAAATTTTTATCAGCAAAAAATCGATGTTCACAATTTTTTATTGTCCATTTAGTTTCAAACTCCTTGCCACTGCGGTAAGGTTCAAGTGCAGTGCCGGACGCACGGCGTAAGAATCATTGACATAATAACAACCCCACAAAGTACCGTAAGGAACCAGACCGAACACATTGTTAGTTCTTATGCCATGGTCATCAGTCCTAAGCCAAGTACGTGATTGGATAGAGCCGTTGGCCACTCCCACATCTCCACTTGCATTTTTCTTGCTGAGAGCTCTTTGTGCTGTTGTAGTCCGCCAAATTCCATTGGATGTGTCATCATCGCCCGTTTCAGAAAGAGACGGAATCCAAAGATAGTCGTTCTTCCATGTGTCATTGCCCTCTTTGCCAGCAAAGTTGAGGGAATCAGTCCGAAAACCATCACTAGGGACTTTTGTCCTATCTCCCCAATTCTCGTTTGAAGTGTTATTTTCAATGTCGCTTATTTGTTCTTTTAAACTTTGTCCACTCTCTTGCCAAGACACTTGTTCTGGTGTCACAAGATATTTTGTAAGTCCAAACTCAGGCATGGTGAAAGTTGCGAAAGCACTGTTTTTGCTCTTTTCTACTGTCTCTGCCTGAGTTCCAGAAGTGGCATAAGCTCCGCCATTGTTAAGTGTCACCGCACGAATGTAGCTTGTGCCATACATATCGGATGGATATGGGTCCGCTGGTACATCACTAGAACCATTATACCAATTAGCGGCAAAGTCAGAAAAAAGTGCCCCATCAATAAAGCCATAATAGTCGCCCTCATCTGCTTTTCTGTCAGCCCAGGCGTCCTGCTGATTGTCCGTCAGCCAGAGTGTTAAAATCACATCGTGCGGCTCATTGTCTTTTCCCTCATTTGTTGTGGAAAGATATACCGGCGTCCATTTAAGCCCGGCAAATGTGACAATAATTTCTGCATTATTGCTCATGGCAGAGACGGAATAATCGTCGTCCGCAGGAATTAAATAATCGCTTGCAGAGGCGGCATTTGCGGATGAATAATAAGCGGCATCAGCAGAAGCGGAGTTTGCATACGCAGACGAATCCTTGTCAACAGATGCGGGGTTCACCTTGTTGTAGTTTGCAATCATGTCTTCTGAGGTCATCCTGCTTGCTGCAAGGGCTTCAATCGGTGCCATATTGTCCACCGTCGCTGTGTTGTCGCCTGAGATGTTCCACAACAGTTTGTTGACATTGCTTTTGTCAAAGATTTGTGACACTCGGTCCCATAGGTCCTGCGGAATTTCATAGATAACAGAAAAGCCGCCCTCGATTCCAGTCGAAAGAGCAGCCAAAACAATGTTAGCCATAGTGCAAGTGATGACAAAGAGAAACAAGCAAACAAAGCCGGTTAATTTTAGTTTATCAAAAATCCCCCCCCCCGCGAATTTACGTCTCATTTTTGTCTCTCCTTTTTCTTCATATTATTTTCGCTCAAATTTGTAATTTGATAACGTTTTTTATTGATATTTTTATTTTTAAATTTATTGTTTTGAAAGTGGAAATTTCAAGCCACTATTTAAAAATTTGTTTGTTCAAAACATTAATGTATTAAAGTTCATTCTTATTATCTCAAAAAAAATTGTTTTTGTCAAGCAAAAATTCCTGCGATAACGAAAAAATCTCTGCCATGCAGAGTTTTTTATCTCAAAATGCAAAAAACTGTCCTTAATTTATATTTCCAAACTATTTTTTGTTTTCCGATTATTGCAATTCGCGATATTTTGGAAGGTTTTGTTTATTGCAGACATTGCCACCCCATAGTTATGGCTTTTATCGTTCGTTATTTTTTCAGGCTTTTCGCCACCTCAGTGAGGTTCAAGTGCAGTGCTGGACGGACGCCATAAGTACTCTCAACATGGTATCGCCAGTAATAGCCACCTGGCGTAAAATAGTATGCATAGTTAGAATAACTATAATAGCCTGTGCGTGACCACGAATATGCCATGTTTTTACGTTGGTTCTCAGATGTGCACCAAATCCCGTTATACTTATTAGTATAGCCCGTCTCTGATAGGGATGGCAACCAAAGATAATCATCTTTCCATGCATCATTGCCCGTTTTATGGGCGTAGTTATATTTTGTTGCATCGCCATTTTCATCCACATAGAACCCATCGTCTGGCACATCATTTGACCAGTTTTCGTTCGGGCAGTTATACGATATGGCATCTTCGCCACCAATAAAAGTTTGTGTACTTTGACCCTCCTTCTGCCACAGCACATGCTCAGGTGTCACCAAATATTGTGCCAAGCCAAAATCCTTCATTGTGAATTTGGCAAAAACGCTGCTTGCATTTTGCTGTGCTTGTGTCAATTCTGTTGCACCCTCACTTGTGATATATCCGCCGCCATTATTCAAGACAACAGCACTCATATAACTTGTTCCATACATTGCTGATGGATATGGCACGCGTGTGTTATCGCTTGAAGAAAAGCCACTGCTCCAAGTGGAATTTCCGTTTTCATCAAATGTTTTCCCGTCGGCATAAGTTTCTCCACTCAGTTGCGAGGCGTCAGTAAGCCAAAGAGTGAGAATGACATCGTGTGGTTCGTTGTCTTTTCCCTCGTTGGTGGTGGAAAGATATACTGGCGTCCATTTAAGCCCGGCAAATGTGACAATAATTTCTGCATTATTGCTCATGGCAGAGACGGAATAATCGTCGTCCGCAGAAGCAAAGTTTGCAGGAATTAAATATTCGCTTGATGTGGCGGGATTTGCAGAAACAGAAGCAGCATTTGCGGATGAATAATAAGCGGCATCAGCAGAAGCGGAGTTTGCATATGCAGACAAATCGGCGTTCGCAGATGCGGGGTTCACCTTGTTGTAATTTGCAATCATGTCCGCAGATGTCATCCTTGTTGCTGCGAGGGCCTCAATCGGTGCCATATTGTCCACCGTCGCTGTGCTGTCGCCTGAAATGTTCCACAAAAGTTTGTTGACATTGTATCTGTCAAAAATTTGGGATATATTGTCCCACAGGTCCTGCGGCACGTCATAGATAACAGAAAAGCCGCCCTCGATTCCGGTCGAAAGAGCAGCCAAAACAATGTTAGCCATAGTGCAAGTGATAACAAAAAGAAAAAGACAAACAAAGCCGGTGTATTTCAGCTTATCAAAAATCCCCCCCCCGCGAATTTACGTCTCATATCTGTCTCTCCTTTTTTTCTTAATATTATTTTCGCTCAAATTTGTAATTTGATAACGTTTTTTTATTGATATTTTTAAATAGAGCAATTTGTCCTTAAATTATTTATTGTTTTTGACAGTTCAACTTATTGCAAATTGAAACAACTTATTTAAAAATTTGTTTGTTCATAAAATCAATGTATTAAAATTCATTCTTATTATCTCAAAAAAAATTATGTTTGTCAAGAAAAAAGCTCTTTTTTGTGAGAAAATTTCACTCAAAAAACTCATTTCGGCTGAACGACTGCCCCGGACTGAAATGGCTGGAAGTTTTTCACCGGCACGATGTCGCCGACATGAAAGTCGCCCTCCAAGAAACATTTGATGTAGTTTTCAGAGTAGCCCACCCAAAACTTGCCTTTTTTCTCTTCCAAAAGCACATTGCCAGTTTGATTCTTTCGCACAAAATCCTCTTTCAGCGTCTTGCCCACATTTTCCAACCTTGCAAGGCGGTCGCTTTTGATTTTGCCGGGTAGGTCGGCATATAATTTCGCCGCGGCGGTGCCGTCACGCTTGGAATATGGGAAAATGTGCAGTTGTGAAAATTTGACTTCCTTAACAAAATCGACGGTTTTTTCGAAGTCCTCCTCCGTTTCAGTCGGAAAGCCGACAATGACATCAGTCGTGATGCCGGCAAGAGGGAAATATTTTCGGATAAGTTTTACGCT
This sequence comes from uncultured Clostridia bacterium, assembly GCA_947625515.1. Lineage (GTDB taxonomy): Bacteria > Bacillota > Clostridia > Christensenellales > UBA1242 > Caccovivens. The sequence continues at coordinate 123,187 of CANQOO010000001.1, read as the reverse complement.
TTCAGCAAACTGTGCGGCGGTGTAGTGCCGGTTCATCTTTTTAAGCACGCTGTCACATCCGCTTTGCAGCGACAGGTGAAAGTGCGGACAAAAATTCTTCAATCCGGCAAGCGTTTGCAAGAAATTTTCGTCAATCAGGCTGTCCTCCAAGGACGACAGACGCAGCCGCTTGCCAAATTTGTCCAACTGCACCAAAAGTTGCCCCAGCCCTTTCTTGCCGTCAATCTGAAAATCCGAAACGTCAATGCCAACAAGCACAACTTCTTTCACCGTTTCGGGCAGTTTGGCGACCTCGTCCACAATGCTCTGCACGCTGCGAGAACGGCTCCTCCCACGAAGATATGGGATGATGCAATACGTGCAGAAGCGGTTGCAACCGTCCTGAATTTTCACAAATGCACGCGAAAGAGTTTGTGCCGAAAACAGGTCGTCCTCATATTCTTTCGGCGGGTCGAAAACACCTTTTGTCGCCTCAGCCGAAATAAGGGCAGCGTTTTCCTTCCCGCTCCCCGCAGTGCGAGCAAGATTTTCAATCTCTTGCAAAACTTTTTTCTTCCCAGATGTGCCGCTGATGTAATTCACCCCGCGACCTTCAAATTGAAGCGGTCGATTTTGGCTTGCACAGCCCAGCACAAAAACAGCGGCATTTTGGTTAAACCTTCTTGCCCGCTCAATCATTTGGCGGCTCTTTTTTTCCGCTTCATTGGTGACGGCACAGGTGTTGATGACATAAACGTCCGCCTTCTCCAACTTTTCGGACGTCTCAAAGCCCCGCTGATTCAGTTCGAAAATAAGGGCGTCACTTTCATATTTATTCACCTTGCAGCCCAAGGTTAAAATTGCAATTTTCATATTCTTTCCAAGTTAATTTTCGCTGAGAATGGAGACCAAACTCATCATCGCAACGCTCGCCGTTTCGCACCTTAAAATGCGTTTGCCCAGGCTGATTGTCGTTGCCCCAGCGGCAATAAATTTGTCCTTTTCTTTTGCGTCGAAGCCACCTTCGCTGCCCACAATGATGGCAATGTTTTTTGCCTTAGATAGGTCTTTTGTCTTCTCGCTTTTTTCGGCACGCTCGTTGGCGTAAAGCACAACATCAAAATCTTTGAATGTTTTGAGAACATCGTCAAAACTCATCGGCGGGCAAATTTCGGGCGGAATGGTTCGCTCGCACTGCTTGCACGCGTTGATGGCGATGGAGTTCAGCCTTTCAAGCTTGTTTTCTGTGACTTTGGCAATAACATGCTGGCTGACAAACGGAACAATTTTTGACACGCCAATTTCAGTGGCTTTTTGCACAATGAACTCGAACTTTTCCCGCTTGGTGATTGCCTGAAAAAGCACAATGTTCTTCTTTGGATTTGCCGCACAAACTTTTTTGCCAATAATTTTGCAGATTGCGACATGTTTTTCCATTGTCTCAACTTCGCAGGCATATTCATTCTCATCGCCCAGAGACACAAGAATCTCCGCCCCCACGCCCAAACGCAGGACATTTTTGAGATGATTGAATTCATCTCCCTCCAAAATTATGCTGCCATTTTCTTGGCGTCCAAAAAATCTTCTCATTTTTTTCTCCTATTTCAGCATCTATTTTACAACAACGCCATGCAATTCTCCAAATGTTTTCCAGCATCCATTCAAAGAAAATCCACGCGACCATTTAACGTTTTTAAAATAGAATGAATTTTTTAAATCAAGGCAACTTGTTTTCATTGCATGAGTGCAACTTATTTTCATGCCCTTTAAAACTGTCACAATTTATATGTTTTAACGAACATCTTCCTTCAAAACCTTCAACAAAAAAAAGAAAATGACGCATTTGTCACTTTCTTTTGATGTGTTTTATTCTGCGGCAACTTCGTCGGTGTTCACTTTAACAGGCACAACTGTGCGATATTTTCTAAGCCCAGAGCCTGCAGGAATAAGTTTGCCAATGATGACATTTTCTTTGATGCCAAGCAGGTTGTCCACCTTACCTTTGAGGGCAGCATCTGTCAGCACGCGAGATGTCTCTTGGAAGGAAGAAGCGGACAGGAAGGACTCTGTGGAAAGAGATGCCTTGGTGATGCCAAGCAGGATTCTTCTTGCAATGGCTGGACGTCCGCCGGCACGCAGAACACGTTCATTTTCCTCTTCACATTTGGAGATGTCAACAACGTCGCCGGTCAACAGATTTGTGTCGCCGCTGTCCTCAATCTTGACTTTTTTGAGCATCTGACGAATGATGATTTCGATGTGTTTATCGTTTACGCTAACGTTCTGGCTGCGATATACGCCAATGACTTCGCTGAGAAGATATTGTTGAAGCCCCTTCAAGCCCTTGGTCACCAACAGGTCACTTGGGTTGATTGAGCCGGCGGTGAGTTGTGTGCCAGGCTCAACAGTCTGACCGTCTTGAACTTTCAAGATGGCAGGCTTGCGAACTTCATAATCGATATCGCCTTCGCCGGTGACAATGGTGAGATAGAAGTTCTTGGCGTCCTCTTTCACCCTAACTTTGCCGGCAACCTCACTGAGGATGCATTCACCTTTTGGTCTGCGTGCTTCAAAAATTTCTTCAACACGCGGCAGACCTTGGGTGATGTCCGCAGCGACCGCCGCACCGCCCGAGTGGAAGGTTCTAAGCGTAAGCTGTGTGCCCGGCTCGCCGATTGATTGAGCCGCAACAATGCCGACAGCCTCGCCAAGTGTGACCATATCTTTGCCAGCCAAGTTTCTGCCATAGCATTTTGCACAAACGCCATGCTTGCAGCGGCATGTCATCAAAGAGCGAATTTGAACTTCTTTGATGCCTGCTTCTTGCACTGCTTTTGCCTGTTCTTTGGAAATCATTGTGTTTGCAGGCACAATCACTTCTTTGGTTTTTGGATTTATGATGTCGTCCACAGCCACGCGGCCATAGATTCTGTCTGCCAAACTTTCCATCACAAAGCCGTCCTGAACAAGTTCGCTGACTGTGACGCCCTTCACCTTTTCTCCTGCATCTGCAAAGCAGTCCTCAGTGGTGATGACAACGTCTTGGGCGATGTCCACAAGACGACGGGTCAAATAACCAGAGTCCGCCGTTTTAAGAGCGGTGTCGGACAAACCTTTACGCGACCCGCGGGAGTTGATGAAGTATTCAATTGGTGTCAATCCTTGTTTGAAGGAAGACTTGATGGATGTGTCGTTCTTTTGACCGGACGCAGTGGCCTTAATTCCAATCAAGCCGCAGTCCGAGTTAAGCTGAGTCTTATCACCACGAGCACCAGAAGAAACCATCAAGCTGAATGGATTGAATGTGTCCATATCTTCCAAAATTCGGTTGGAAACTTTTGTGACGGCATCATTCCAAACAATGATGTTTTCGTTGATTTTCTCTTCCTGAGTGATAAGTCCGCGGCGAAGCATTTTTTCATTTTCCAGAACCTTTGCTTCTGCCTCTTTAAGAATTTCAGCCTTTTCAGGCGGCTCTTGAATGTCATACATGTTCACAGAAACCGCAGCGAGTGTGGAGAATTTATATCCTGTTTCTTTAAGGTTATCAACAAGTTTGGAGCATTCTGTTGTGCCAAACTTATCATAGCATTGTGCAACAATTTTCTTCAAGTCGGCTTTCTTGACTGGATAGTTGATTTCCAAATCGCAATAATTTTCTGGATTGGAGCGGTCAACATAGCCCAAGTTTTGAGGGATGACATTGTTGAACAAAATTCTGCCGACAGATGTTGTGACACGCTTGGTGTAGGTCTTGCCGTCCACTTCCGCAGACAGTCTGACAGCGATTTCGGCTTGCAGGTCAAGATTCTTGGTTTGATAAGCATAAATTGCCTCATTCTTGGAAGCAAAGATGCCGCCCTCGCCCTTGGCACCTGGACGAATCAGGGTCAGATAATAGCACCCAATAACCACGTCCTGTGCAGGAGTGACGATTGGTTCGCCGTCAGAAAGTTTGAGGATGTTGTTGGAAGCAAGCATGAGCGTTCTTGCTTCGGTGCAGGCATCGATGGAAAGAGGCACATGCACTGGCATTTGGTCACCGTCGAAGTCCGCGTTGAACGCCGCACACACTGATGGGTGCAATTTGATTGCTCTGCCCTCAATCAGCACGGGTTCAAACGCCTGAACGGACAATCTGTGCAAGGTTGGTGCACGGTTCAAAAGCACTGGGTGGTCTTTGATGACGTCCGCCAAAATGTCCCAAACAACAGGTTTTTCGCGTTCAATCATACGCTTTGCCGTTTTGATGTTGTTGGAAAGATTCATGTCAATCAAGCGGTTGATGATGAATGGCTTGAAAAGTTCAAGAGCCATTTCTTTTGGAAGTCCGCATTGATACATTTTAAGTTCTGGCCCAACGACAATAACCGAACGTCCGGAATAATCCACACGTTTTCCAAGCAGGTTTTGACGGAAACGCCCCTGCTTGCCGCCCAGCATTGCGGTGAGGGATTTCAAATCGCGTTGTTTGCTGCCCTGGACAGGCTTGCCGCGTTTGCCGTTGTCGATGAGGTTGTCAACAGCCTCTTGAAGCATACGCTTTTCGTTGCGGATGATGACATCTGGTGCCCCAAGTTCCATAAGTTTTTTCAAACGGTTGTTGCGGTTGATGACGCGACGATAGAGGTCGTTCAGGTCGCTGGTTGCATAGCGTCCGCCGTCCAGTGGAACCATTGGTCGAAGGTCTGGCGGAAGGACAGGAATGACGTCAAGCACCATCCAAGTTGGGTTGTTTCCACTCTTGCGGAAACTTTCCACAACGTCCAACTTCTTTGCCGCCTTGATTTTGCGTTGCCCTTTTGAAGTTTTAATTTCTTCTTTAAGAGCGTCGCTCTCTTTTGCCAAATCCACATGAGAGAGAAGGGTTTTAATTGCTTCAGCACCCATGCCGGCATCAAAACTGCCAACACCATATTTTTCAATGGCCTCACGATATTCTTTATCATTGAGAATTTGTTTATATTCCAAATCGGTATGTTTTGGGTCGGTCACAATATAGTTGATGTAATAAACAACCTGCTCCAAAGTTTTTGGAGTAAGGTCCAAAAGTGTTCCAATGCGGGACGGAACAGAGCGGAAATACCAAAGATGTGTGACAGGCGTGGCAAGTTCGATATGCCCCATACGCTCACGACGCACCTTGCTTCGTGTCACCTCGACGCCGCACTTGTCGCAGACAACGCCACGATAGCGGATGCGTTTATATTTTCCGCAATGGCATTCCCAGTCCTTTTTAGGCCCAAAAATCTTCTCGCAGAAAAGCCCGTCTTTTTCTGGCTTTTGCGTGCGATAGTTTATGGTCTCTGGCTTCGTCACCTCACCATGCGACCATTCCCTGATTTTTTCAGGACTTGCAATTCCAATTTTAATTTTTTCAAAGTTGTTAAGTTCAAACATACCTTTTCCCCGTTTTCTTTATTTTTCTTATATTTACTCAAATTTGCATTGCTTGTTTATTTAACCATTTATCAATTAAAACTTTGTGATTCTCTTGTTTCCAATATCAGTTAAGCTACTTTTCTTTATTTTTTAAACCAATATTCAAATTAAAACTACTTTTCTTTTAACTCCCTCTTCGCAAGAGAGTCAATTCGCCAACGCTAGTGCAATTATTCAGAAATGTTTTCCTCCATCTTGCCCCTTTCTGATATGTTTATTGTAAAAGTTGGTGCTTTTTTAAATTCCATCCAAAATTTTGTAGTGAAAGGGCTGTGCCCGCTCGCTCCCCGTCATGGTTGCCCGTTGGGAGAGAAATGTTCCACATTTGGCAAAATTTTGGTGGCACTCCTCTCGCAGCAAAATGTCCAGCGGAATTTTGCAAGAGGCTAAAAGGGGCTCGCGGGGAAAACGAATTTTAGGCGTTAGGCTTTTTTCAAAAGCCGTGTCGCCGTTAAGAAATTCTAGTTGTCCCCACGCATCGTCACTCGTCAAAATCCCCAAAATCATCAAACAGGTCCATATCCTCTGCACCTGCCGGAGCGGCGGTTTCTTCTTCAATTTCCTTTTGAATTTCTGTCTTTTCGTCATCACTTTCGTCAGTAAGCATGTCGTCGATGTCAAGAGTGACTTTTTCCAAATCCTTCTCAACATCGCTGTCAAGGCTGATTTTGTCCTGCTCGTCTTGTGAAAGTTCTGGCAGTTCAATTTCTTCGTCGTTTTCGGTGAGAATCTTCACATCAAGTGCAAGAGCCTGCAATTCTTTCACCAAAACCTTGAAGGATTCTGGAATGCCCGGCTCTGCGATTGGCAAGCCTTTCACGATGCTTTCGAAAGTTTTGACTCTGCCCACAACGTCGTCGGACTTGACAGTAAGCATTTCTTGCAGAACGTGGCTGGCACCATATGCTTCCAATGCCCACACTTCCATTTCTCCGAAACGCTGGCCGCCGAACAAGGCTTTTCCGCCAAGTGGCTGCTGAGTGATAAGTGAGTATGGACCAATGGAACGTGCGTGAATTTTGCTGTCAACCATGTGGTTAAGTTTAAGCATATATTCAATTCCGATTGTGGTCTTGTTTTCAAACGGCTCGCCCGTGCGACCATCATAAAGTTGCACTTTGCCGTCCTCTGGGAAGTTGTTTTCCCTCAAAAGTTGCTGGATTTTTTCTGCATTGGCTCCATCAAAGTTTGGAGTTGCAACCTTCCAGCCCAGACTTCCGGCAACAAGCCCCAAATGCACTTCAAGGACTTGTCCCAAATTCATACGCGAAGGCACGCCCAGTGGGTTAAGCACAATGTCGAGGCTGCGGCCGTTTGCCATAAATGGCATGTCTGCTTCTGGAAGCACGATGGAAATACATCCCTTATTGCCGTAGCGTCCCGCCATTTTGTCGCCGACGGAGAGTTTGCGTTTTTGAGCAATGAACACTTTTACAAGTTGATTTACGCCCGGTTCAAGTTCGTCCTTATTTTCTCGGCTGAACACTTGAACATCCACAACAACGCCGCCTTTGCCGTGCTGAACACGCAACGATGTGTCACGCACTTCTCTTGCCTTTTCTCCAAATATGGCACGCAGAAGTCTTTCTTCTGGCGAGAGTTCTGTTTCGCCCTTTGGAGTGACTTTTCCGACCAAAATGTCGCCCGCACGCACTTCTGCCCCCACGCGGATGATGCCGTTTTCGTCAAGGTTTTTCAGTGCATCCTCACCAAGGTTTGGAATGTCGCGAGTGATAACCTCGTCGCCAAGTTTGGTGGTGCGGCATTTAAGTTCTTCCACTTTCAGGCAGATGGAAGTGAACACATCTTCCTTCACAAGACGCTCGTTAATCAAAATCGCGTCCTCGTAGTTATAGCCTTCCCAGTTCATATAGCCCACAAGCATGTTTTTGCCAAGGGCAAGTTCTCCATTTTCGGTGGAGTAGCCGTCAATGATGACTTCTCCTTTCTTCACCTTTTCGCCCTTGACAACGCAAGGTTTTTGGTTGAAGCAGGTTTCGTCGTTTGTTTTATCAAATTTGGTAAGTGTATAGATGTCCACATTGCCATTTACATTTTTCACCCTAACTTCGTCGGCACTGACATATTCCACCACGCCATCCTCTTTTGCCAGGGTTGTGTATCCGCAGTCATGAGCCACTTTGGCTTCCATGCCGGTGCCCACAATCGGGGCTTCTGGACGAAGAAGTGGCACTGCCTGACGCTGCATGTTTGCACCCATCAACGCACGGTTCGCTTCGTTGGAGTTGACAAACGGAATAAGCGAAGTTGCAACCGAGATGAATTGTCTTGGAGAAGCGTCCACAAAATCCACTTGATTTGCTGGCACTTCAAGAGCGTAGTCCTTATGACGGCACATAACACGCTTGTTGATGAAATGTCCGTCCTCGTCAAGCGGCTCAGTTGCCTGAGCGATGTATGCGGTGTCCTCAATGTCCGCCATGAAATATTCGCACTTGTCGCTCACCTTGCCGGTCGCCTTGTCCACTCTTCTGTATGGAGTTTCCAAGAAGCCATATTCGTTGACGCGAGCGTAACTTGTCAGCGTGTTCACAAGGCCGATTGCTTGACCTTCTGGGGTTTCGATTGGGCAGATTCGGCCGTAGTTGGTGTAGTGAATATCACGCACCTCGGCGTCTGCACGCTCTTTTCGGATACCGCCAGGGCCGACGGCGGAGACACGACGTTTTTGTGTGATGCCCGAAAGTGGGTTGACCTGGTCCATAAGTTGAGAAAGCTGAGAGGATGCCACAAAGTCACGCAGTGCACGGTTTATTGCTTTTGGATTGATAATTTGTTTTGGAGTGACCTCAGAAAGTTCTTTGCCTTGCAATGTTTCACGCACATTTGCAACAAGTTTTGTCACGCCGCTGCGGAAGTGGTCATAGAAAAGTTCTCCGACGGTGGCAATTCTTTTGTTGGAAAGGTGTTCAATCTTGTCGGTTTTGCAAATGCCTTCCAAAACGTCCAAATACATGCTTACGCCCGCCAAGATGTCGTCCATTGTAAGCGTTGTGATGACCAAATCTTTGGCATGCTCTTTAATGGCGTTCATGCGTTTTTCTTTGGTCTTGTTTTCTTTAAGAAGTTGTGCAAGAACAGGATAGTAAACTTCCTCTTCCACGCCAAGAGATTTCTCGTCGCATGGGAAGAAGTCGGAAAGCCTAACACGGTTGTTGCCGCGGATGAGGTGTTTGTGTCCTTCAAGTTGCACCCAAACTTCGTTTACGCCGCTTGCCTTGATTTTTGCAGCAAGTTCTGGGTCGATTGAAGTGCCAGCCTTTGCAAGCAATTCTCCGTCAGGAGAAACAACATCCTCAGCAGCAATTTGGCCAACAATTCTGCGAGCAATGCTGAATTTTTTGTTGAGATTATATCTTCCAACTCTTGAAAGATTATACCACTGGTCGCTGAAGAACCACAAGTTGAGATATGAGCGTGTTGTCTCCGCACTTGGCACATCGGCAGGACGAGTTTTTCTGGCAAATTCCAAAAGAGCCTCTTCCTGAGTGTTGATTGTTTCTTTTTCAAGCACATTCTTGACAAGTCTGTGGTCGCCAAAGAGTTTGGAAATTTCTTCAGCGGTGTAGCCGAAGCATTTAAGGAAAAGCCCAAGCGTCACTTTGTGGCGACGGTCAAGCACAACTTTAAGCACTTCGTTTGCACCCTGCTCAAATTCAATATACATTCCGCGTTTTGGAATGATTTGTCCGTGCAGCGTGCTGGAATCGTGCGGCTTGTCCTGCAAGAGATAGAAGTTTGGAGATTTGATGATTTGGTTGACGACAACTCTTTCAACGCCATTGAAGATGAAAGAGCATTCATCCGTCATATATGGGATGTCGCCAAAATAGACTGTGTCCTCAACCGCCTGCCCTGTTTCTTCCACAACAAAGCGAGTTTTGACGTTCAGCGGCAAAGCATAGGTGGTGCTTCTTTTTTTGCACTCCTTTTGAGAATATTTTGGGGCAACATCCAGCACTGGCTCCAAAAAGTAAAGTTTCGCCTTGCCAGAATAGTCCACAACTGGAGAAAATTCATCCAGAACTTCTTTAATGCCGTGGTGAATGAAGTCGTCAAAAGAATTGCGTTGAATTTCAAGCAATGGTGGGATGTCGATATAGTCTTTCAGCTGAGCGAAAGTATATCTTTCCGCCTTCCCAAATTTTTGTTTTTTCATAATCTCCTTTGCCATAAAGCCGCTCCTCTAACTATGATATTGAAATGCCATATTGTGTGAATTTCATCGCCACGAAGGCTTTGCGAGGCATTTTTGTTGCAAAACCCCACAAGAGCAAAAAAGAGGAAAATGGGCGACAAAAAAGTCCCAAATTTCCTCTTTTAAATTCAAAAAATGCTTAAAAACTTCAACATGGCAATAATAATCTGAAAAATTATACCAGGTCTTTTGCAAAAAGTCAACACTTTTTTGGAAAATTTTTAAAAAGTTTAAATTTCCGCTCTATTTGAAATAGTTATAACATATCATTGCCAAGAAAATCAAATAATTTTCAATATTTTTTCAAATTTTGTGAGAAATGCGTCAAATTCTGCAGAAAAATTACATTTCAAGAGCATCTTCCAACACTATATCGCCAAAAATTGAGATGTTTTCCAAATATATCGTGGCACTTTGAACAGCAGTCAAGTTGCAATAAGACTTGCAACCTGCAACGGCGTAATGTGACACATTGAAGGATGACCATGGCAATCCCATTTCCTGATGCTGAGAGGTGTTTGAAAGAATTGGCAAGCCTTCTTCGTCCGCAACCACCTCAACGTGCGAGGAAAGTTCTGGCTGGCCGACCATGGACAGGTCATCGACGACAATGTCATCTCCGCTGACGTCGTCCGCTTTGTGCAGGGAAGAAATTGTGTGGGCAATGGTGTGTGCACGAGAGCCGCATCTGCCAAGGATTGCCCCAACATCTATGGACAATGTGTTGACCTCAAATTGTTCGGAGTATATGTATATGTTGACGTGTGCACCGATGTTGAAGTGATTATATTGCTGTTCGCCATCAACTTCGGTGGCGTCCAGTGAAATAATGGAGCCTGAAAGGACATATGCTGCAAGGCCAGCAATGCCAACATCTTCCACCATTCTGCCGACCACAGACAGATTGGCATCAACATTGATGTTTTCAAATTTGACAACTTGATTGTCGGCAGATATTTTTCCTGCCACGCCACCAACATAGTTGAAGCCCAAGATGTCGCATTCCACGTCGATGTTGCTGACTGTGACACCAGCAGAAATCTCTCCCGCAATGCCACCCATAAATTCAATGCCCTTGTCGGAGCTTATTGTGCTGAGAGAGAGGTCCTGAGTCATGGAAATTCCGTCCAATCGCCCGCCGCTGACAAGGCCTGCAAAACCGCCCACGGCAACCGGAACATATGGATTTGTCCTGAACCCGCCAAACGCGTCGCTGCCAAGAATTTGAACGTTTGATATTGTGCCTTTGGATTCTCCCGCAACCAGCCCGGCATATTGATAGCCGTTGAGCATGTCCGAGGCATGCATATTGAGACGGATGTCACTTGCCCGGACGCGAGAATCAATGAGTCCAAACAACAAACCGATTTTTGCCCCCATCACTGCAAGTGTGTTGTCCGATTTGACATTTTGCACCACACCTGTGCCGCTTAAAACGCCGGCAACAGAGCCTGCAAAAGAGCAGTTTTGGAAGTTTGTCGCTTCGACGTCAAAGTTGTTGGAACTGATTGATTGGCTGGTCGCCGTGGCACCATAATCGCTGCTGACACATTTAATTTCAAAGTCGCCAACCGCCATTCCGACCATGCCGCCCACGATGTTTTTGCCAATAATCACGCTGCCGTTGCTTTGCGGCATCTGAATATTGATAAGCTTTCCGCCGTCCAATTTGCCGACCAGTCCGCCAACCACCTCAGCATTTGCGAATGAAACTGTGTTTGGAGAGTATGTCAAGTTCATGACTGTGCCAACATTGTCATCTTCTGCTGCAATTGAGGCGAAGAGCCCAGCAAATTGCCCCTCATCAGCGGCTTGCAAGTTGATGCCGCTAAGCGACATGAAATTGCCTTCAAGACTGCCCAAGAAATTGACACGATAAAGAGCACTGTTGTCGTCATATTCTCGGAAGTCAATGTCCGAAACAAGGCGATAGTTTGCATAGTTGTTGGACATGCTGTCGCATTCTCGCAAAATGTAAGTTTCAAAATCTTGTGCATCCGTCAGAAGGATTGGATTATATTCCGACCCCAGCGTTGGCGTGCCAACATCATATACATATGTGTATTTTGAATATTCTGCCCCCGTCTGCGGGTCAACGATCGTCTCAACATTTTCCAAATTTCTTTGAGAATTTGCCTTAACGTTTGGAGCAACAAGTTCCGGCCTATAAAGGTTGAAGTTTGTGCCATTGAAGCCAGTCTTCATGCCTTCAAATGTGTCGTCATAGAACCAAACGGAATTGGTGTTTCTGCCATAACTTACAGCAAAGCCCTCAAACGGAATTTTCCCATTCACCGCCTCAGGATTTTCAAGCTGCTGCGTGTTGCGGTCGAAGATAAACTTAAAGTTTTTGATATCAAGCGGAGTGATGTCGGTGTTTTCGTCATTTTCAAGCGTTTTCACGCTGAAATTGACATCTTGGTCATCCAAGCCCTCGGCCTGATGCTGCAAGAAATAGCAGTCTTCAATCGTTCCGCCTTGTCGTTGCTGATTGGCGTCCACAATGGTGTTCTGTTCTGCAAAGCCAAAACTTTCCACGTTGCGGCTTGCCAGCACACTTGTTGAGAAGCATCTGGCAATGCGTGAGGAGTTTTCATACACAAAGCCAGCACCTCTGCCGTTTTGATATAGATAGATGTTTGAATATGAATCTTCAATCGTGCCAGTGTTGTGATAAACAAATCCTGAAACGTTGTTTCCGGAGGTGATGGTGTTTGCCGGCACAGACGAGCCGCCATGATAATACATGGAAGATTGGTTATTCATTCTGACGCCATCTTCAAAATCGTTCTCCATGTCGCCACTGACATATGAGGTGTAAATTTCTCCGCTGTTGTCAAGCACAAAGCCTGCCGCCCTTTCTTGGGTGCGTGATGATGTATTTCTCAGGCTTGCCCCGCGGAAGAACGAGCTTGAAATTTGTCCGCGGTTTGCAGCGGCAAATCCTGCAAGGTCATATGGAGCAGAGATATCAACTGTGGTGCGAGAATTGGTGATTATGCCTTCATTTTCTGCAACCAGTCCTGCCACGGATGCGTCGGATGCCAAAACAGCGGAGTTCACGCTGAAAGACGCCCCAAACGTTGCTTCCGTTTGTGCGTTTGTGATGATGCCCTCGTTGACAGCCGCCAAAAGTGCGACATCAAAACTTGATTGATTCATGTGGAAGGTGACGTCGCTTTGCAGCCTGATGATGATGTTTTGAAGCAGAGCCCCTTCTGCCACAGTGCCAAAAAGCCCTGCGGCGGTTTCAGTTGCAAAATCATATATCCCAGAAAAGTTGAATGCAAAGCCGTTGCCGTCAAGCCCAGCAATTTGTGTTGTGATTGGTGCAAAGTTTTCCAGCCCGCCTTCAAGACAATCTGCCGCATTCGGAATGTCGATGTCATGCAAGAGGATATACCAGCTGTCTGGCTGCATATCTAAAAGTTCTTGATATGTTCTGATTGGAATCGGGCTTTCTTTTGCACTTTGGTCATGCACATCAAATGCAAATTCGCTGTGAAGCACATTCGCCCCTTCCGGAGAATTTGAGAAGTGATATCGCCCGCTTGAAATGTTGTAGAAGCCGTTGACAGCAAAATGATAGATATCCTCTGCCGAACTGTAAAGTCTGATTGGCGTGATGGTCAAGCCGTTGATGAGATAGTAAGGCGTTCTGATTGTCTGACTGCCAGCAGTGAGGATGGTCTCCTGACCATCAAGCACCACCGACCACGTCACATGAGCTGACATTTCTGCAACAAAATTTTCCACTTCCAAAAGCACATCCGCGTTGGAATGGTCATATTCCAGCAAGTTCCAAATGGCAAGCTCTGGCGTGAATGGATTTCCGACAGCAATATTGACAACGCCGTTTCGCATCTGCCCAACAATGTCTTGATTTTCGCCCGACTGGTAGTGATAGTTAAAGACATATTCCATCACAAAAATTTTCAGTGTGCTGAGGCTTTCCACCACAACGCTGTTGATTACTTTGGAAGCCAGCACCTCAATGTCAATTTCAAAATTCTCTGCATCGTTGTATGGGATGTGTGTGGACGCAATTTGAAGCACATATTGTCCATCCACCTTTGACAATGTGAAATATTCAAAAGTTCGCCCTGCGGCAATTTCTGTCAGCGGCACAAAATCGCCCTGATTTTTCATGCGGACAGAAACTTGGCTTTCTTCAAATCCAGAGGTTTGCAAAGAAAGGTCATAAGAAAGCCCGCGTGCCACATAATATCCGCCATTTTGCAAAGTTTTGCCGTCAACAGCAAATCTTGCAAAACTGCCAATTTTTGTTTTGAGAGAAATTGTGGCAAATTGTGTCACCCCGCTGCCTTCGAACGGCGTCACCGAAACATTAAACGCAACCGGAACATTGTCTTGAACGTTATATGAAGCCATAAAATATGTCACATAAATTTTCCCGACATATGGCCTTATTGTGGCGTCTCGCAACGCAATTTCTTCCAGTCTGGCCTTCATTTCTTGATATGTGAAAGTGAGCACATTGCCATTTTCGAAATTGCCAAATCCTTGAAGTTCTCCAAAACCAGTTGATGTGCGATAAGCAAATGTGAATTGTGCCTTGCCCGCCCCTTCGCCGTCATTTATGGCATCATTGGAAATTGTAAAGCGGTCAAAAATGGCATCCAGCGGGTTGAGCGAAATTTCCAAAAGCCCTTTTGTGCCTGGCTCCACGACTTCGTTTGGAGCGTTGACGTTTTGAAGGTCGGAGAAGTTGTTGACACTGACATAACTTAGTTGTGCCTCATCAAGTGTAAGCACAAAGCTGTCCGAAATGTTTCCGTTTGTGGCGAAGAAAGTGAAAAGATATTGCCCAGTGATTGGTGTGTCAAAGCGGTTTGCATAGTGGCTGCTGTTTTTGTTCACTTGAAGATTGAATGCAAAGTTGTTTGTGATGTGCATCGCCCCGTCACTGCCCAGTTGCTGCAAGCGTTTGAAGGTGATGGCAAACAGGTCATTCTTTGCCCCGCCAGCAAGATGAGAATCCGAATAATCATTCAAATAGTTGAGATATTTTGCATCAGCCGAGTCGTCTTCGTCGCCATAATCTTTGAAAGTTTCGTCAGTGATGGTCTGCGGATGTTTTGCCTGCACATAGCCACCGTCCAGGCGTCGAATTTCGTAGAAAAGCATTTCCTGCCCCGGAGGGTTTGTGGTTTCAATCAAGATTGTTTCGTCAAGTTCTTGATTTGTCGCCATGGAAAGCTTGTCGCCCCCAAGCAAAAGGATTGCTGTGGCAGACTCGGAATAGTTCAAATAAATTTTTGTGCCAGCCTTGTCCAGTTTTTTATAGAAAACATATTCTTCCCCGTCAATTTTGATTGTTGTGCGAAGAATTGGCACAAGGTCATATACATCCTGCACGCTTGAAGAGTTCATCCTCTTGAACACCACTCTTTGACCAATAACGTCTGCGGAGGAAAATCTTTCCTCGGCATCCGTCTCTGCACTTGCAGAAAGCTGCGAGCTGCTTGAAAGCAGATATGCCACATTGCGGAACATCAGCACGCCGTCATCTGTGACAGCAAAAGTCTCGCCATCGGCGGTCTGCTGCTGAGAAAGAGCATAGTTTGGTTGCATGAAAAGCTGGACGTAAGAATCTCCATAAATGGTCACTTCGCTGTTTTCAATTCGCTGGTCTTCAAACTGACTGGACGGAGCAAAGAAAATGGAAGAAGAGATGCTTGGATTGAAATAGTTGACAACATACACATACACCACCCTGCTTTCGCGAGCGTTGAGAAGGCTGGAAATGGTGAGTGTGCCAATGCCGGTGCCTTTCAGGGTGATGTTGCCGTTCATGTCGATGTCAATCATGCCGGATGTTGCAGTTATGCTGACTTCCGGATTGGAAAGCACAAAATTAAGTGGATAAAATTCGCTCATGTAAGGTGTGACAAAATTGAGGCGTTCAATCTCATTTTGTGCAAAACTTCCAAGGGTCTGTGCCACATCCGATTCAACATGGAAATAATACATAAACAGCACATCTGGCAAGTTTTCCGCTTCGCTTTGCGGCGTCATGGAGAATTTGCTTCTTTCAAGTTCGAGATTGATGATTTTTTGTGTGAATTTCTTGGACAGTTTCACATCATATGTGCCAGTCAACTCATCACTGGAAGTTTCTGCGTTGTGATATGTGTTTCTGCCCACCACAACAAAGTCGCCATAATATGTTTCCTGCGAGCCATAGCCAAGTGTGGCATTTTCGTTGCCGTCTTCTGGCAAGAGGTCGATGACGGAGCGTGTCACATATGTTTCCGCCTCAAACAAATCTTCAATGGCAAGGAATGTGTCTGGCACTTCCGCTTCAATTTCGTTGTAGATTCTGCCGTTGTCATAAGAATTTCCGACCATGCTAAGCACCAAGTTGGAGCCTGCAAAAGACGCATCGCCAAAAGCGGCATTAAATTTTCTTAAATCATTTTCCTCAAAAGCAATAACACGCAAAATGGATGCAGCAGCCAAACTACCTTCGGCGTCGTCCACCGCTTGGAACAAATTCTTTTGTTCTTTGCTTCCATAAGTCACATGGCGAACTTTTTCGTCGTCGCCACCAAACACCTGTTCAAAGCCGACCAGTCCGCCAACATATTTAAGGCCATGCACAAATGTTCTGACCGTGTTTGAAGAAAGCGTGAGTGTGGATACACCCATTGTGGTGGCATATCCCACCAGCCCGCCAACATAGTCAAACTTGCCGTCAGCAAAATCTGGCATGGAGATTGTGGAAAGTTTGCCGCCAACAAGAAGATTGTCAAGCACATTCCCTTCGTCCTGGACGTCCGCTTTTTTCGGAGCCGGCATAGAGAAGTCTCTTTCGGTTGCATAATAACTTGCAAGCCCTGCAATGCCGCCAAGTGCAACGTGGGAGGCTTGCCCCGCAACCTGAATGCGAGCGTATGCACTGTAAGCCGCATAGCCATATGTGTTAAAGTCTGGATTTGTCGGAGAAAATCTTTCAATTCTGCCGCTGTTTGCCCCGCAAACGCCGCCGGCATAAATTCTTATTTCCGCATCTGACTGGGCAGCCTCAACAAGCATGTCTGCATTAAAGAACGCCATATTTTTTGGAGTTTGTCCGGACATATCTCGCGATTTCTGCAGGATGTTGCCCTCTTCGTCAAACTTGATTCTTATCCCATTTTCATCAATGGCAAAATTTTGCTCGTCAACGCGAATCTGCACTCCGCCTGCAACAGCACATCTGCCAATTTCGGAGTCTTCCATAATTGCTGTGGCACCGAAGGTGGTGACATAACCCACACCGTCCACAAATTCCTCCGGCGTGCTTCCAACAACCGTTGTGCTGTATTTATGATAGTGATAGCCCGTGCCGTCATATGCCCGCAAATCTTGCGTGATTGTGCCATAGTTAAGCCCAACAAGTCCGCCCAAATATAAATTTTTGGCAGTTGTGTGGATGGTGGACGCATCAACCGTCGCCCCGACGTTTTTGATGCTGCCAAAATTCTGTGCGGCAAGCAGCCCGATGTAAGAATCCTGAGCGTCCAGGTCAAGTTCGACCTTGCCGGAGATTGAGAAGTTTTCCAATACGCCCAAACTGCTTATTTGTGCAAACAGTCCGCCATAATTTTTGGCGTCCTCGCCCTCACCCACACACTGCAAGAAACTGTTTTGAGAAATTATGACATCCGTGAATCCCGCTTGTGATGTTGTGCCGATGATGGAGCCAGAAAAGCCGACAATTTTTCCGTCCAAAATGCCGATTGGCAGCAAATTGGATGAAGCAAGGCTGATGCTGGTGCGAAGTTCGTAGTGGCTGCGAAGGGTGGTTTCGTTTAAATTGATGTTGGCAACATCGTCGGCGTCCTCCAAGATGTATGGGTTTGCACGCGAGCCGTTGCGATATTGCAGTGAAAGGCTGATTGGTGTGTGCCCATCAATCAGCGAGGTGTAGGAAGAGCCCCAGTCAGCAGGGAAGATGTATAATTCCCCCGTCAAAGCGGTCTCAATTTCCTCAATTGGGATGCCGTCATGCAAGGCGTTGTTGTTATAGAAGTTTTCACAAGAGATTGTGATGACAAAAACGCCATTTGCAGCATTTGTCCTGTCCACAGTCCATTCCACCATGCTTGGATATGCCTTGCTGCCCGTTGGAACAAACTGAATTTGGATGTTGTTGTTGGTGGAACTGATTGGATAGGTGTAAACAGCGATTGTTTCGGTCAGTTTTTGACTGGAAAAATCAATTTGAGTCAGTCTTGTTGGCAGCGAAATGGTCTCCACTGGCAAGTATCTGGTGATGTTGACATCAGAATCGAAGCGGAGCGATTTGCCTCGCTGGCTGATTTGTGCGGAGAAAGTGATTGGTCTTTCCGCATTTGTGAAATTGTTGGAATATGTCATGCTGGCAAAGTCAAACTCGCCATATCCCGCCACAGTGTATGTCAAATTTGGGAAAGTGAGCACATATCTCAGTCTCACGCCTGTGGCATCGGTGGTGTATTCATACATCTCGTCCAGCCAAATCATATGCCCGCCACGGATGGTGAAGCGGATGTTTTTGCTCTTTTCCTCAACGCCGTTGACATATCTTGTCAAAACGCCGTTAATGATTGTGCTTGCAAGCACATCGCCGTCGCCGTCCAGCAAAGAGAATGTCACAAATTTATTTCCACTTGCACTGAAACTGTCATGCACAAGCTGTTGCGGAAAGATGCTGTCAAATGCCGCTTCATTTATTGTGAATCCATACAGGCTATATTCACCTGTCAACGCACCATTTTCGCGAATTGGGTCAATGCCTTCAAGATTTTCGTCATCAAAAATTTCTGGAAGCCTGGACGGGTCAAGCACACGCTGGAAGAAATTTCGTGATTCTGGATGATTTGCCACGGCATCATAATCCACCTCTTTTTCTTCATTGGCAATGGTGGATGTGCCGAAATATACATTGCGAGAATATGCATAGCTGCCGTTGTTTGCAAGATAGAATTCGTCCACAAGTGAATATGTGCTGACATTCACAAACAAGTCAATGATTGTCAACTCTTGGTCATCCAAACGAAAATCATTTTCAATCAGGCGTTGCCCAGTCAAGGTGAACTTGATGGTGGTTTCGCCGTTCCTCTCCCTGGTGGTGAGAGTATATCTGTTTGCAAGATGCGAAATGGTGAGAAAATCGGATGCCGCATCCACAGCGATGTTGGAGCTATCCACATTTGCCACAATTTCAAAAGTGGCGGAGTTGCCAAAAATGATGGAATTCCTGTCGGAAGGATTTAAAATTTCAATATACAGCGTGTCCAAAAAGGAAGAGTCGTCCGAGGAATATTTTTGCGAGAAAGTGACCGCGGAATTATCGTTTGGCGTCAAAGAAATGCTGGTTGTGGACTGTTTTAAAAATTTTCTGCAATCAAAAGTGACGCTGATTGTTGCACCATTATCCAAGAAAAAGTCATATTTCCCGCTGCCGATAGCTTTTGGCAAAAGTGTAAGGTTGAGATAATATAACGTCTTGCCGTTTTCCAGTTTTGCAAGGCACGGCTGACTGTTTAAGGCAATATCCACGGCATCAACGCCGCTGACAAAATTGCAGGTGAAAAATTCAAAAGGTCGGTCGGCAAAAAGTTGTGCAGAAAATTGTTGACTTGCAATTTCGTAGTCAACATAAAAATATGCATCGACGGGATATTCGTCCCTCACAGAAATGTGGTCGGAGCCCATCCTGACCACACAATCTATGGTGGTGGAAAGGGTGTCTTCGCCAAGCTGTTGCAAAATGCCGCTGTTGACCACTTTGATGCCAATTTGTGCGTCATCTGTCTGCAACGCTCCATCTCTGCCCTTCACACGGAATGGCATTTCAAGGTCAGAATAGACCTGCCCCTGACGCACTGGCGACCAGGTGGATGTTCTGGAATTGAACACTTCAACATCCAAACTTGCAAACGGATATTCAAATGTCACTCCGTCAAATGTTGGTTCGCTCTGAAAATCCGAAATGACGTCAACATAAAATTCTTTCCAGCCAAAATCGTTGAAATTGTTTGTGTAAAGCACAAATTCCTCTGGCATCTCCCGCCCATTAATGAGGATGCCTGCCGGAGCAATTTGGGTGTCTATATCAAATTCATATTCGAAATTCACGCTTTGGTCGCCGACATTTTTGGCAATGTCATAAAAGACCCGAAGCGAAAGTTTTGTGGACGCCTCGCGAAGAGTGTTTTGAGCAATTTGGATGTAATAGACATGCTTTGCTGGGTCTTTGAGCGGGTCAATTTCGTCGGCAACCTCGCAATCCAGGAAGTCGATGACGACGTTGTCGTTTGTCTTGTTCATTTGAAGGCTGATTGGTGTCTGCGGAGCAAACGCCGGCGTTTCGATTCTCAAAACATATTGAACAAAATCTCTTCTGTTTGGGATGATTGTGATAGGTCTTGCAGTGGCAACACCCTCAACATTCTCAAAAATTGGGGCAAAGCCGTCCTCTCCGCCAACTTGTCGCACAACATAAGAGCCAAGAGTTTGCTGCAAATATCCGCCCGTGATTGACACATCAAGGTCACGCAGCACAAACACGTCCCGAACATTGAAGATGTCCGATGCTTCATCAGACGGCTGATATGTGGTCAAAAGCAAAAACTTGCTGCCCGCATCCAGCGTTGTTTGCTGCGTTTCGCCAGTTTCTGGGTTGGTGAAGGATGCTTGAAGATGAACCTCTCCCAAAGCGTCCTCCTGCAAAGAGATTTTGTCAAATTGCACTGCTGAAAATTCTTCGCGAGATTCGCCTTGTTCAAACACTGCCCTGCCATTTTGGAAGCCTTGGAAGGTGTATTCATTCAAATCACCGTCAAAATCGTCATCTTCCGCCCCGCCAAGCGGATTGACATGCTTGATATAGAAGAAAGAAAGTTGACGGATGGTGGTGTTTTCGGAAAAATTGAACATGCTGGCGTTTGGCACAAACGGCGTGCTGCCAGAGACATACAAAAGGTCTTGATTTGGCGTGATAAAAGAGGACGCCTGTTGCACATTCACTTGCAAAGAACAGGTTTTGCCACCCTCCCACGTGCTGACAGTCATGCTGCTGCTGCCGCCTTGAAGTGCGGTGATGGTGATTTTAATTTCGTCCTCCGCCACATTTTCAACTGAGGTTTTGAAGATGGCAGGATTTTCTTTTGTGATTGTCACCCTGTTTGAGAAGCCACTTTGGAAGCCGTCTATTTTCACCAAGACGTCTTTTTGCTCCCCAACTGCCAAATTGACAGTTGTTTGGTCTGGCACAAGCGAAATTTTTGAATAATCAATTCCGCATCCAGCAAAAAAGGTGCCCGTCAGCACAAAAGCCAACGTTGCAAATAGACCAATCATAATGTTTTTCAGTCTTTTTGTCATAAAACACCTTCTTTCAAGCACTATAGTGCATTTTCTTTTGTTTTGTCCCGTCAAACACTTGCATAATTCATTCAAAAGATTTTTGCGTCAAATATTTACATAAATTTCATCATAAGTTTGCATAGGTTTCATCACAAAATAATTCGTTTTATCAAAAGTTGTGGTTAAATTTAATCAAAGTTACTACATAATTTGAAAAGTGCATCAGCCGCCAAAAAGCTGTTTCACATAGTCAAGTGCCGTCACCTGAACGGTCGTTCTGGCGGTTGGGCTGGTGATGAGAAACGCCTGTCCCACGCCCGCAGTGACAATGGAGTTTTGTTCCTCTTCATTGATGCCGCCCGATTTGGAATAAAGTTCAACCAAATCGTTTATGTCCGCCGGAGCAAGTGAGAAGATGAGCGAATATTGGCAGGCATTGATGACCGCCGTGGACTGTCTGCGAATTTCTTCCGTGCCGACAAAGTCGGAGATGTTCTGGGTGATGATGATTTGCATTCCGCCATATTTTCTGATACGTTTTGCCATCTGTGCCATAAAGTCCAATGCGATTGGATATTTTGGATTGATGAAAATGTGTGCTTCATCGACGGCAACAATAATTTTTCGATTTTTGCGATATTTTTTGTTGAAGTCTTTGTTGTTGATGATTTCGTTGTTCAAGTATCTAAACACCAAAAGCATTTGTGCATTGGTGATTTGCGGGTTATTGCCGGCGACCAAGGACTGGAAGTTGAAAGTGACAAAGTTTTCATTGGTTTCAATGGATGTCGGGCCGTTCCACAATGCACTGTTTCGCCCGCCTGTGGCAAATTTTTTGATGTAAGTTTCAACCGTCATCAAATTCCTGAGCATAAACTCATCTTTTGCCGCCTTAATTCTTCGCAAAATGAGGTCATAGAGGTTGTCAAAAGTTGGATAGTCTTGCGGTTTCAGTTTGGCAAGATTTGTTTTGCCATCAATATTGAACTCTTTATACATATCAATGATAAGAGAGTTGAGCACCTCAAACGCGTCCGAATTAATTCCTTCCAAAATAACGCGGAAGAACTGCTCCAAGAATTGCAAATGCTGCGGGAAGGAGTCGTCCGCTTGCTTTTCCACCACCTTTTTCTTTTCAATCGGTCTGCCAAAGTCGTCAAATTTTTCTTCTTCATCCGCTTCCTCGTCCTCGCTGGCCTCCAATGAAGAAATGACGTGGAATGGGTTGATGATGCCATGAGCGGAAGAGCCAACATCGATAAACTTGCCGCCCAGATTTCTTGTCAGGTCTTGATATTCATTTTCCGGGTCAAGAATGAAGATTTTGCAGTTGTCGGCAGAGAAGTTTGTCAAGAGCGTTTTTGTGGCGTAGGATTTTCCGGAGCCGGATTTTCCGATGACCATCATGTTGGAGTTGACTCTTTCGCGGTCACGCTTGAAAAAGTCAACAAAAACAGGATATTCATTGTCGCCCAAATACACCCCATTCGGGTCTTGCAAGGCATTTGAAAGGAACGGGAAGGTTGCTGCAAGCGTGGATGTTGGAATGCCACGCAGGCTGCTTTTGACAGAATCTCTCTTGGAAAGATTGGAAGAAATAAAGCCGTCGATTTGGCGGGAGAACAGTTCGCTGTAACGGAAGCCCTGCTGTTTAAGCATGGCTCGCACGTCTTTTTTTGCAGCGTCCTCAGAAATTATGTAGGTGTTGACATTGAAAAGCTGCTGATTGTTGGTTTTAAGGTCACGAAGCAGCCCCCGCAAAGTTTCCACATGGGTTTGCAGCTCAATCTGAGCCGAGCTTCTGCCCGCCTTGCTCAATTTTGTCTCCATTTCCATGATGGCCTTATCAATTTGCTTTTCGCTGTCAAGTTTTGGAATTGGATTAAATTTCATCACCGTTCTGGTCCTGTCCAGAAGGAAAAATTGTGCCCCCCACGCGTTTCCCACTTGAAGAGGATAGTCGGTGAGGTTGAAGCAGCGATAGCAATCCTTGTCCACAAAATATCTTGCCAAATTAAAGCGAATCTTGCTTGGTGTCGCCCAGTTGATATGCTCGGACATTGGCAGCACTTCAAGGTCGCGTTCGTCAAAATCTTTGCCAAGATTGGATTTAATAAAAACAACCAAATCATTGCCGGTGACAAGCTGGGCATTGATTGGGTTCAACGACGAGTGCATTGCCGAAATCATGCCGGAAGTTGTGTTCTCCAAAATTTCACGGTCTTTGTCATAAACGACAACATAGAAGTGGTCCTTAAAAACTTTTTCCTGGCGGTTCATGAATTCATACATCGACACACGCTCTTCAAAAATTGGCGAGCGGGAGTCAATTTCTTCCTGAGAAATTTGCCCGTCATATTGCATGTCATAAAGGGTCTCATATTTGCTGTTTTCGTTGTGAATGTATCTGTCCATAATCATAGGCTTAGAGATTTTCACAATGCTGCATGTCTGGGTGGAGGTAAGCCGACGCAGTGCGTTGGCAAAACTTTCAATGACGTTGTCTTGATAATATTCCGTCAAGAGGGTGAAGAACATTGGCTGCACCTCAATCACCTGGGCATAATATTGTCCAAAATCAATAAAGCGGTCTTGATAAGTGCCTTCATATGCGATAATCTCTTTGATGCTGTTTTTCTTGTCGCTGCCCCGCACAAATTTTTTCTTCTGCACAGAATAGCGAAGCAAAAAGACAATGGTGTTATAGAACCTCACATCATCGGCAGGCTTAAAAAACATCGACACGGCAATGATGGACCATGCCACACCAATCCACGGTCCGATGTTGGTGCCGCCGACATCAAAATTGGAGAGAAAAAGAATTATGGCAACCGCAATGAAAATGACGCCCAAAACAACATCAATCCCGGTCACCCCGCGAATGAACTCTGATCTTACTTTTGTTTTTCTTGGAATTACTCGAACCATAACTCACTCCCAATCAAAGCATTTTTTGCCACAATGGCAGAAGCCTCTTTTTCAAATATTATGATACAACAAATGCCGTCAAAAATACAAACGAATTGGCAAAAAAAATCATGTTAATATAAAATATTAAAAAATAAAAAATGGCATTGGCAGAAATTGGCAGAAAATCATAAAAAATCCACAAAAATCTCAAAAATGCGGCAAAAAAATAATTTAAAACAAATCACAAGCTTTTCCAGCATTTGGCAGTCGCAATTTTATTGCTATTCTTTCGCTGCACACAGGCTAGACGTGCCATTATGTAAATTTGAAGAACAAAAAAAAGAAAATAAAATGAAAAATAAATTATTTTTTAACAAAACCCCGCAAAAATTGCAAAATTTTAATAAAAATATATTTTTCCAAAATTTTCGAAAAAATTTTCAATAAAAAATAAAAAAAACGTCAAGAAAATTTAATTGAAATTTAAAAAATAAAAAACGCCATTTTTAGGCATTTTTCACAAATTTTTATTAATTATTTTTTAAACTTATTGTTGCTTTTAGTTTCTATTTTTTAATTCTTTTCACCATCATTTTTCAACTTCTGTTTCTTCTTTTTCCTTATAACTTTTCCGCATCGATTTTGCCCTTTTTGCAATTTTCCAAATAATTCCCTTTTCCTTATCAACGTTTAATAGCGAAGAAAAGTTGGTTAAGTTTATTATGGCGTTTTGCCTTTTCAACAACTGCACGAGTGATCACTTGCCCACTTAACACAATTTTTTCATTATTATATCCAAAGATGTCTTGAGTGCAAATTCTGCCCACATAAAAGTCCGGCGAAAGACGAACCGTCTCCGGGCTTGGCGTTTTTTGAAAGTCTTGAATCTGAACCACCACATCACTCTCAGCACGCGGAAAATGTGTCTTGCTTGCCGAGCGGCTTCTTTTGAATGAAACAAAAACGAAATCCTCGCCCACATGTTTGACGTTTTTTGCCAAAATCTCACATTTGTCTGTGACAAGTTTTGTGCATTTTTTGCCAGAAAATTGCAAGTTTTTGATTATTCCCAAATCTTGGCACGCGTCCCCAAGCACATGTTTGCCCAGAAGCGTCTGCCGCTGCCCGTCAAACTCCAAATTCGCCACTTCAAAAATCAAAACCACATCCGCGGAGACAGAAATAATGTTTTCGCTTCTCAGCAAAAATTCCCCTTCGCTCTCTTCGTCCACCACAAAGTAGCCCAATTTGTGCAAATCCTCGCTCAGTGCCACATCCAACACATATCCAATTTTTTTGCCCTCTTTTTGCGTGACGACCATTTTGCCAATATTTTCCATCGCCTTCCATCCTTGATATGTTGTATGAGAGAGGAAAGAAAAATATTTTACTTTCGCAAAAAACGCCATTTTTCGCCATTTTTCGTCGTTTTTGTTAATTTTAATCTTGGTTCACAGCTCTGCTCGTTTTTTTACAAGTTCATCATTGTTCACATTAAATTTGCACAAAAAGTAAGAAATTGTTGCACAAAAAGTGAATGTGTAGATTTTCCAATAAAAAATTTGCAAAAATGCAAGAAAAATCTTGATACTTGCAGCAAAGTGTGCTAAAATATAAAGCGAAAATCTCAAAAGGAGAAGAAAATGAAGAAAAAATTTGTGCCAAAGGAAATCACAAAAGATATGACAATCGGCGAAGTGTTGAAACAAAATCCAAATTTGGAAGAGGTGTTTTTGGGCTTTGGGATGCACTGCGTTTCTTGTCCAGTCAGCCAAATGGAGACTGTTGAAGAGGCAGCCGCCGTGCATGGCGTGGATGTTGATTTTCTTGTCAAAAAATTGAAAGAATATAAGGATTGAAAGAATGCACATCTTGCAATCTTTTAATTGTAAAGTAAAAAACGGCTAAAATTGGCCGTTTTTTCATTAAATTTCAAAATTTCCAAATCTTGCTTTCAATCTTCCAAGCAATTTTTTATCAATTCTTTCAGCTTTTCAAGATTGGTTTTCTTTTTGGCAGAGAAAAGAATTTGATTCCCCTCAATGTCAATCGGTTTTTCCAGCAAATCGCACTTGTTTAGGATGACAATCCGATTTTTCGTCGCATGCAAATCATCCAAAATTTTGTTTGTTATTTGGATGTTTTTTTGATAGAAGCCGTCGGCCACATCCACCACGTGCAAGATAAGGTCAGCTGATGCCACCTCTTCCAAAGTGGCGGAAAAGCTTTCAACAAGCTCGTGCGGCAACTTGCTTATAAAGCCCACGGTGTCGGTGAGCAGACAAAAGTTGTTGTCGCCCAAGAAAAGCCGCCTGCTGGTTGTGTCCAGCGTGGCGAAAAGTTTGTCGTCAGCGTATATATTTTCTCTTGTCAGGAGATTGAAAATCGAACTTTTTCCCGCGTTGGTGTATCCGCCCAACACAACGCTTTTGATGCCATTTTTCTCTCTAAGAAGCCTGTTTTGTCGGCGGCTGGACTTGATTTTTTCAATTTCCGCTTGCAGCGTGACAATTTCTTTTTCCAGTTTTCGGCGGTCAAGTTCCAGTTTAGTTTCGCCAGGGCCACGCATTCCGGCACCTTTGCCACCAAATCTCCCAAAACTGCCTTGCAAGGAAGAGAGGCGGGTCAGAAGATAGCGATTCTGAGCCAATTTCACCTCAATTTTCCCCTCGCTGGATTTTGCGTTGAGGGCGAAAATGTCAATGATAAGCAAAATTCTGTCCAGCACTTTCACGCCAAGTTCCTGCGAAATATTTCTCAGTTGCGAGCCTGTCAGTTGGAAGTCCACCACCAGTGTGTCGCACGGATTGTCCCGCAGAAATATGCGGATTTCGTCCAATTTCCCTTTGCCCATGATGGTTCGTCTGTTGAAAGCGTCCAGCCCCTGCGAGAAGATTTTGACCACTTCCATGCCCGCAGAAAAACACAGCCGAGAAATTTCGGCGAATTGATAGTCCTTGTCCGCATCCTTTTCCAATGGGCAGAAAATGACGACACGCTCCGTTTCCACCTCTGCCACTTCATGCATTTTACTCATAGCCCAATTTTAGCACATTTTTTTTGCGGCAGGCAAACTTTTTGAGCAGTCAGGGCGGCTGCTGCTGGCTAATTTTTCATTCCGCTAGGCAATTCCAGCCACACTCAACGCAAAATTCGTGCAAAAATGAGGCGAATTTGTGCAAAAACACAACAAAATTTGTTAAAAAAGTGGCAATAATTCTTGAAAAATGAGAAGCGAAACAATTTTTTTTTAAAAAACTTTTGAAAAAACATTCGGAATTTTATAAGAGTATGTGATATAATGAAGATGTTTTATAAGGAGAAGAAAATGGCAACTAAAGAATTCGGAAAAAAGAAAATTTGGAAAACATTAAGTTTGTTTGCCTTGATGGTGCTCACCATTGCCGCCTCTGTGGGTGTCACATGGGCAGCCATCAACGCCAATGTGAAGACATCTTTCAATGTCAGATACACCGCCCGCAACGTGCATGCCATAATTTCTGGGTCATACATCACCGGCTCAGGTGTAAGCGAAAGCTTGGGGGATGATTTGACCTTCTCTGGCAACGAGGCTACGGGGAGTGAGCAGAAGTTCACCAACGAGCCAAGCATCGTCTTTAAGGACTACAAGGACTATGCTGAATTTCACTACACCATTCAAAACACCAGTGAGAGCAACGGCTTTGCTGTGACAATCAACCTCACGGGGCTGGAAAACTCCAATTTGGAAATCTCTTACGCTGCCGCTTATCGCACATCCACCGCCACCGATGCAAAATATGACTGCAACCGTGCTTCTCTGTCAACGATGTATGTCAAACCTCAATCCACCGGCCAAGGCGTGCTTGACATTGGCATCAAACTCAGTTTGCTTGACCCAACCAAAGACGTCAAAAATGCCCAAGGAGAATGCTCATTCTTTTTGGACGGGCTGGCAGAGCCAACTGACATGTTCAACATCATCTCCGGAGAATTTGAAGAAGACCCCGTAAACACAGTTTTGCAGACAATCAGCGGCGACTCCACAACATCGGTCACCAATATGTCGGCAATTGACACCTTGGCAGACGCGAACACAACATCCGAACAGTTGATTGCAAAAGCGAACGCTGCATCCATAAATTCCATAAATCCAGGCGTAAGTGCAAAGGGCTTGAATTCCGAAATTATTATTGAAATTGGCGGCTTTAAATGGACCCCAACCTACCTCTCCCGCGACACCGAGGGCAACGCCATCCTCACCCTTTGGCTGGCAGATTCTTCTGAACTTGAAGGATTAAAATATGATTTAGATCAAACGTTTGACTATCATGGACGAGCAAACTTTGCGAATTGGCAGACAGAGATTTCGTCACACCGTGCAGACGATTATGGTATATCATATTTAAGATGTGCTGTGTTAAACAATGGTGGGTCATATGCAACTGGCAACTACGATAATTATGTGGCTACTTTTGAAAAACAATCGTCCTCCGCATTTGCCTTATTAACAATGGAAAGTTTAGGTTTGACAAAATATATTGTTACTCCAGAAAATGTATCATGGCAACAAAATGACGCCTCTGATGGCTGGAAGAAAGACACCATATGGATTCCATCTTATCAAGAAGTTGGCAATAGTACCGTGGATAAAGGCTACCCGGGCATGTGGAAAGTTTCTGGAGAACAATATAAGAGCCCAGATTATTGTTGGACACGCACTTCATATACAGGAACCACTGGTGCTGTTTATATATTAGGACTCAACCCTATGGCTGCATATCCAAGCGGTGTTAATCATGCAAATGCCGTTCGCCCGGCGTTCCACTTGAACCTCACAAAACTTGCCGCGGACTTGGCAGCATAAAAACGCCAAAAATAGAAACAAAAATTTCTCGTAACAAATAAAAATTAAAACAAACAACTTCACGTAATAAATAAAAATTAAAAATAAAAATTTTCGCGAAGAAAATGAAAAAAATATTCCTAAAAAATTAAAAAAATCACGAATTTTCGTGGTTTTTTTGTGTTTTTATTTTCTTTTTAATTATTTGATTGCAAAATTTTATTTCTTATTGCAAATTTTTATTTCAAGTTTTTATTGCAAATTTTTGTTCCACTTTTTATTGCAAATTATTGTTGCAATTTCTTCAATTTTTATTCCAATTTCTTATTGCAAGTTTTTATTTCAAAATTTATTTATGAAGTTGAGTTTTTTTAATTTTATTCTTTTTCAGCGGTGGCTGGCTCGGATTTGGCAAGGACTTTGCCGTCCTGGGTGGAAAGCACAACGGAGTGGGTTTCGCCCTCTGGGGTGACCACTGTGAAGCACCAAAAAAGTTCGTCAAAGCCATTCGCTTTTTTGTCCAGCACACGCAAATAGCACTCCGCATCCAAACTGGTGCCACGTTTTTGCTGGCTTATCTGAGTTTCAAGTTCTTTGGCAGCAATTTCAACGGCTTTTGCGGCGTCCACAGCAAAATCTTTGGACAAATTTTGCACTGCAATGCTTTCGGTGCCAAGCGTCACCTCAATCACCTCGTCGCCGCCAAACCGCCTTTCGATGTCTGCCATATATGTGCCGTCCAGCGGGTTCAACTCCAATTCCTGCTCTGCGATGACATCCTCGTCAATTTTTATGTCCACTTTCACCACTCGCTGCTTCAACTCCTCTTGCAGTCGCAACGTGACAAGGGCAAACTCCACCTGCTCGCCCGCTTTGCCGTTCATGGCATAATCCTGCTCCCTCATCCCGGACGCGATTGTCACAGAAAAATTGCTGCCCTCGCCGTAGAAATATTCCTCCGTCAACTCACTCATGTTTGCCATCACGCGTTCTTCCAGCGTTTTGCCAAAAAAGTTTGCCAAAACCACAAATCCGCCCACAACAAGTATCGCCACCACAAGCCCAAAAATAAGTATTTTTTTCATATCATTCTCCTTTCCCTGGACAACCTATGCTTATGCATCATTTTGCCATAAAATGAAAGGAACTCCGTTATGCAACAGAAAAATAGGAAAAAAAATTAATTTTATCAAGAAAAATAAAATTAAATCAAATATATTTAAAAGATTTTGCAAAAAAGACTCGGAAGAGCCTTTAACACAAGAAAAAAGACTCGTGGAGTCTTTATTTTTTTCAATTTTATTTTAACTTAATCAAGAAATTTTGACTTATGAAGCCTTAACCTATTTCAGTTTAAAAAGCGTGGTCGGTGTCGTGAGTGCCACGTCGATGCGGAACGTTTCACCTTCCACAAGCCCTTTTTGGGAAAGTTTTTCAGATATGTAGTTGAAAGCAAGTTCGGGTGAGTTGTTCTCGCGGCTCAGGTGTGCCAAAACAATCTGCCTTGTGCCTGTTGTGACCAGTTTTTCGATGAAGTCCGCACTGGCGTCATTTGAAAGATGCCCGTTTTTGCCAGCAATTCGCATACGCAGCGAAAGCGGATATTTTTGACAGTTTTTCAGCATGTTGATGTCGTGATTGGCCTCCACATACACCAGCCCGCTGCCCTTCACGTGGTCAAAAATTTGCTCGGTGGTGTGACCAAGGTCGGTCAATATGCTGATTTTCTTTTCCCCCTCAAAAAGAGAAAATCCAAAGCATTTCACGTCGTGCGGCACCTCAACAGGGTCGATGAGCAAATCTTTGATGGCAAACTTTTCGGTAAAAATTTTCTTGTTCGCATCTGCCACGTGGCCAAGTTTGTCCCACAGCCCAGCCCAAACTTGCTCATGTGCAAAAATGGGCAAGTCATACTTCTTGGCAAACACGTCCAGCCCACGCACATGGTCAACATGCTCGTGTGTGACAACGACGGCGTCAATATCCCGCCCCGAAAGCCCCAAAAGCGACAGCCTTTTGTCCGTTTCTTTGCAAGAAAGACCGTCATCCACCAAAATGCGTGAACGCTCCGTTTCAACATATGTCAAATTGCCGTCACTGCCGGACGAAAGATTTATCACTCGCATAACATGCATATAATAGCATATTTGCACTCAATTTGTCAAATTGGAAAATTCAACAAAAACAAGACAGGAATTGTCGCGGAAAAATAGACAAAAAAGAAACTCACTCCTGAGTCTCTTCTTGCTTTTTCAACTCTTCCTTCAACTGCTTGCGGGTCTTTTTCTTCTCCTTTTTGCCGTCCTGCCCTTCTTTTGGCACTGGGATTCGCACTGCCACTTCGGCAATCTCAAAGCGGTTGCGATTTGTGAACACAAGTTCTTTACATTTGCGGTCAATGATGTCCACGATGTGGTCACGCTCTTTATCGTATCCGTCTTTAAGCGGCATGTTCAGCGAAAAATTTCTTACGTTCGCTTTCCTGCCCGTCCGCATGTCTTTAACTTTCAAGGTCTCAAACGTGATTTCTGCGTCATATCCCGTGCCGCTGACAACTTTATATCTATCCGCCAATATCGTGATTTTGATGTATGGAGTGCAGTGTTTGACAATGTCAACAACATTGACGGTGAAAAGATTGTTGAACACCTTGTTGATGCCCGCCGCAACCTGAACCGGAAAGTCCTTTGGCTCGTCGTCCATTTCGCACTCGCCGAGGAAATATTTTTTCTCCCGCTCCTGCACGTCCTTGATGCTGGAAACGCGAACAAGCGAAAAATATGTGCGTTCTTGATTTATCTTTTTCCTAAGCAAAAGCCCTGCACCCGAAAGCAGCTTGCCCTCAGTGTCATACACCTCTTCCACTTCTTCACTTCGACCAAGCGGCAAAATGTTATAAAACCCAAGTTCTTGCAAAAGCTTGTGAAGGGTCAATTTTTGATTGTCAATCACAATGTCATAGTTTCGCCTTATATGACGAGTTCTGCTGCCTCGCCCCTTGTCACCCAAGAACATACAACCCTCTCCTTATTTCTACTTTATTTTAAACAAAAAAAACAAAAAAAGCAAATGTTTATGCAGATGTTTAAAGAAACAATTTTTTGGCAATATTTGTGACGAGGAGAGATTATTATGGATTTCAATGAAAGCACAACTAAAACAAATTTGGCACGCTCGTTTGCCGCAGAGTGCCAGGCAGGGGCGAGATATCAGTTTATGTCCAAAATGGCACTTGCTGACCAGCAAAAATTCTTGTCCGACACCATGAAAACTTTGGCAAAAAACGAAATGGCTCACGCTAAGGTGGTGTATGACCACATTCTAAAACACAGCGGAGGCAGCGTGAAGAACATTTCCATTGAGGCGGGATATCCGTTTGACGAGCCGGAACTTTCAAGCAGTCTGCTGCAAGAGAGTTTGATTGAACTATCCGAGGCGGAGAACATCTATCCAAGTTTTGCCCGCATCGCCCGAGATGAAGGCTTTGCCGACATCGCACAGTCTTTTGACATGATTGCACAAATTGAAAGTACGCATCACCAAATTTTGAAATATTTGGCGGATTTATACAAAAACAAGAAAATGTATAAGCGTGGCACACCCACAGAGTGGAAATGCTCCAACTGCGGGCATGTGGAAATCAAGAAAGAGGGCTGGAAAGAATGCCCGCTCTGCACAATGCCACAAGGATATATCATCATCGACTTCGAAAAAGAGATGAAAAACTTTGAAAATTAAACAAAAAAAACGCCGAAATTCGGCGTTTTTTTTACAGTGCAAGCGTTAATCATTAAAAATTGCTTTGAAAGACTTTCCAAATTTGAACTTTGGAACATTGCAAGCGGCAACTTTAACCGGTTTCTTTGTAAGTGGGTTCATTTTTGTAGTTGCTGGCTTCTTTGTAAGTTCGAAAGAACCAAATCCTGGAATTTGAATTTTTTCGCCGCTTTTCAGAACACTGACAATAGTGTCGATGACAGCATCAAAAAGAACTCCTGCGTCTTTTTGGGTGTAATTTGCCTTCTCAGCAACAGCCTTCACGAATTCACCTTTGTTCATTTTAAAATTCTCCTTTTTTGATTTTTGCACCTTCATGCTGATTACATAATAGCACAAACATTCAAAAAAAACAAACAAATTTACTATCTTGCAAAAAATTCCTCAACTTCATTAAAGAAATAGGACATAAATGTGCCAATACGCTTGAAAAAACTGTTGTTATAAATTATCACTCCCACAGGACCGACAATGTTTTCTGCATCGCGGAAGCCGTCTTCTCGAGAGTCCGAACTGAACGCACGGTTGTCACCCAGATAGAAGAACTGACCTTCTGGCACCTGAACATACACCAGCCCCTGCGTGGATACGACATAATCAAATGATTGCTCCGGCGTGCCATACGGCCTCAAAAACGTTGCATAGAAATTGAAGTCATATTCATGCGTGAACATTTGTCCATTCACCTCAACTTCCATAGACATCGTCAAATCATGACTTGGACGCACCTGATGAGACCACAAACTGTCCGGCATGCGAATTTCATACCCATTCTCGCCTTTTTCGTCCAATTTCCACATGTCATCATCAATGGCGTAGGTCTGAACTTGGTCGGGTGCAATTGTGCCGTTTGGGATTCTGAACAAATTTAGCCTCTCGTTGCCAAGTTCGTCCACAGTTTTGGCAATGGTCACATAGTCGCCGGCTGTTGCCATAAGCCGCTTGATGAGCGTTTTGTTGACTCTGTTGCCATCTTTATCCGTGATTGTTTGATGCGTATTTATCACCACAATGTCAAACAAGTTCGCCGGGCAATTTTTTTCAACATAGACGCAGTCATAAGAAAGGCCCTGTGCATCGCGAAATTTGCTGGCAGGGATTTCTTCATTCAATGTTGGCACCATGGACGCCCCGTCCACGCGATAATAGATGTGTCCACTCAGAAAAACTGAATACCAAATGAAAAATATCGAGAAAAACACTAAAACCATCGCAATGGCCAGCCGCAAAAAAAGTCCTAGCCAATTTTTTAGGGTCATTTCAGAATCTTCAATATATTTTCTTCTTTTTCTCAAAATACGCCTCTTTTAAACAATTTTTAACTTTTTCTTCTATGCCAATTTGTTGTTTTAATTGTTATTGATGTTTTCTTCTTGCTTATTCTTTTTCGTTAATTTTTGTCTCCCTGACCGATATGCCAGTTTGAAAAATCGCAGCCGCAGTAATTTTGGCGATATAGCCCAAGCTCCTTAGAAATTTGAATGCTTCTTAAATATCCGTCCTTCTTCTTGAAACTTTCTGGCAAAAACTGAATTTGCAGTTCTTTTGAAATTTCCTCTCCGACGCGATTTATGACATCCGTGTTCTTGTGCGGACTGACGGAAAGAGTGGTGGCAAACAAATCGAAATGGTTCTTCTTGGCAAGTGACGCGGTTTTTCTCAAACGAAAAGCGAAGCATTTTTCACATCGCCTGCCACCTTCCGGCTCGTTTTCCAGCCCCTGCACAAATGCTCGCCAGCCAGCATTGTCATAGTCGCCATCCACAAACGGCACCCCGTGAAATTCACAAACTTTTTGCTGCTCTTGTTTGCGTTTTTCATATTCCTCACGCGGCTCAATGTTAGGGTTGAAATATAAAACTGTAACATCGAAGCGTTCTTTCAACCTCTCGATGACCACAGTGGAACAAGGTCCGCAGCAAGAATGTAAAAGAAGTTTCTGCATAACAGCATTTATTTTATATATAAAAATTTTGATTGTCAAGTGATTATGAAAAATTTGCCTAAACTTTTTTTGTGCAAGGAAAAATCAAAGAGCATCCCCTAACGGTGAAAAATTGCTTCAATCATGATGCAATGAAAAATTTATGAAGCAATGAAAATTTCTTTTCTCAACTGCCAAACTTTGCACGTCAAATTTCAGCCCAACTGCTTGACGGCATACATCATCATCTCATTAACGATGGGAGATTTGAGGTGATAAATCAAAATTTTCCCCTCGCGGCGATATTCCACCATGTCCTGGTCTTTAAGCGATTTCAACTGATGCGAAATTGTGGTCTGATTTATGCCCAAAATTTTTGATAGGTCGTTGACGCATAAATCCTTAATTGCAAGTGCAGACAAAATTTTAATCCTGGTCTGGTCCGAAAAGTTTTGAAAATAAAGTGCAAGTTTGCGTGTAAAAACGTCGTTTGGCAAAAGCTCTTGCACCTCAAATTTGTTCCTTTCGGAAATTCTGAGAAGTTTGTTCATATCTTTTCTCCTTTTTGTGACATTTCTTGTGCAAAATTCATATGAAAAAATGAATCCTCACAAGAAAATGATAGATGCACACATGAGAAAAAGTCAAAGTGAGATTTGTCGCTTTTTGGCTTAAAAGAAAATTTTTTGTTGAAAAGGAGGATAAACAATGTCACAAGACTTCTTATGGGTGTTTTTGCTTTCTGTTTTAAGTTCCAACAATGACACGAATCTTGCCACAAACACAAACATTTTGCTTCTACTTTTGTTGGGGCTTTCAAACTCAAACAATAACAACAACAATTTCTTTACAACTTCCGGCTGTAATTGTTTTCGCAACAACTTTTTAAGCTAAAAATTTAACATAATTTCTGTGCAAGTAAAAAATCAAACAATGCTTAAGGTAATCATAAAATCTAATTAAAAAAATAAAATAAAAATTAAAAAACGACAAAAAATGG
Organism: uncultured Clostridia bacterium; assembly: GCA_947625515.1. Lineage (GTDB taxonomy): Bacteria > Bacillota > Clostridia > Christensenellales > UBA1242 > Caccovivens. Next base: position 87,753 of record CANQOO010000001.1, on the reverse strand, counting down.
GCTTTTTTGCTCATTTTTTTATATATATTTTTTTTAATTATTTGATTTTTAAATTTTGTTTCCATACAAATTTGTTTTTTAATTTGAGTTTTTCTCAATGTGCTTTTAGCTTTTATGCATTCTTATTTTAATTTTTTCCTATTTTTCATTTTTTGATTTATCAAAATTTTGAATTTAGCGTTAAAAGCGGTTTGTGCTGGCTTGCAAAAGTTCTTCTCGCTCTTTCACAATCATGGCGTCAATAAACTGGTCGATGTCGCCCCCAAGCACGCCTTGCAGGTCGAAAGAAGAAAGATTTGTGCGGTGGTCCGTCACGCGACCCTGAGGAAAATTGTATGTGCGGATTCGTTCGTTGCGATTCCCTCTGCCCACAAGCATTCTTCGTGCCTCATCATATTCACTCATCTTCTGCTCTTGATAATAATCAAAAAGTTTGGATTTCAAAATGTTGAACGCCTTTTCTTTGTTTTTCAACTGCGAACGCTCATCCTGACAAGTGACCACAATGTTAAGTGGAAGATAGGTGATGCGGATGGCGGTCTCCACCTTGTTGACATTTTGTCCACCTGCCCCGCCTGAGTGATATGTATCAATCCGCAGGTCTTTGTCCAAAATTTCAAAATCCACGTCCTCCACCTCTGGCAGGACGGCGACCGTGGCGGTTGAGGTATGGATTCTGCCCTGACTTTCCGTTTCTGGCACACGTTGCACGCGGTGAACGCCGCTTTCGTATTTCATCCGCGAGAATGCCCCCTTGCCACGAAGCATGATGGTGGCCTCTTTCACCCCGCCAATTTCGGTCTCGCTCATGTCAATATATTCCACCTTCCAGCCTTTTCGCTCGGCATAATGAGAATACATTCTGCAAAGTTCCAGTGCAAAAAGTGCACTTTCCTCACCGCCCGCGGCAGAGCGAATTTCCAAAATTGCGTTGCTGTCGTCATTTTCATCCTTTGGAAGAAGTAGAATTTTAATTTCCTCCACTTTTTGTGCAATTTTTTCGTTTAATGAGGAAATTTCCTCTTCGAACAGTTTTTTCATTTCGCCGTCTGTCTCGGCAGTCAAATCATCCTCGCAACCTTGCAAATTTTTCATCAACTCGTTCAAATCATCGTGACACTGTGCAATGCTCTCCAAAGAATTCCTCTCTTTCATCAATTTTTTAAGCTCACGATTATCCGAAATAATGTCCGGCCGCATGACAAGTTCTGTAAGCTCGTCAAAGCGTGCTTTTGCTTTTGCAGTTTTTTCCAAATATTCTTTTCCCAAAATATCCATTTTTCACCTTATTTAATTACACAAAAACGCAACTTTCCCCGCTTTTTTGCATATTTTCTTTAATTTTTTATTTTAATTTTTAGCTTATTACTTAATAAATTTCCCCGACACAATGCGTTCAATTTTGTTATAGTCCTTAATTGTCTTTATTTCGTTGTAACCATTTTCTCGCATAATTTTTCGCACGGCGGCACCTTGCCCCTTGCCAATTTCGAAGAAAATCATTCCCCCTGCTGTCAGCCTCCGCGTGGCAGAAGGGATGATTTCGCGGTAGAAGTCCAAGCCGTCCTCTCCGCCATCAAGAGCCAAAAGCGGGTCGCACTCTCGCACATTTTTGTCGAGATTTTTGATGTCGCCGCTTTTGATATAAGGCGGATTCGAGACAATTATATCAAATTTTCGGCGTCTTTTCAAGCCCTCAAACAAATTTGAATGCACAAATTCCACCTTCACGCCATGTTTCTTCGCATTCGCCTCCGCAGTCGCAAGGGCGGTTTTGCTGATGTCCACCGCAGTGATGTGGGCGTCACAATTCTTTGCCAGCGTGACAGCAATAGCCCCTGAACCGGTGCCAAGGTCCAAGATATCCAGCTTTTTTCGCGATTCTGCCATGTTTTTGGCGGCTTTAAGCACATTTTCCACCAAAATTTCCGTCTCCATACGCGGTGTGAGGACCTTTTTGTTGACGTCAAAGCGGAGGCCGTAGAACTCAGTGTAGCCAAAAATATTGTCAAGACTCTCCCCCTTTGCCCGCCGCGTGGTAGCTTTTTGAATTTCCTGATATTGCTTATCCGTCACGGAGGCAACAAGTTTAATTTCGGCACGATTTTTACCCAAAATTGTTGCAATAAGCCAGTCTGCCTCACTTTTGTCATTCACTCCCGCAGCGGCAAGTCGCTCGCGAACTTCGCTGTAAACAACCGCAAACGCGTGATTTTCGTTTCCCATAAATTCTCTGTCCTTTTGCGAAACAAGCAGACCCAGTTCCGTCACGGCAACATATGCCGTTTCAAGATGCGTGGTTGTTGGGGTGGCATACACCAAAAACGCCGTAATCCAAGCCAAATTTTGCAAGGCGGAAACCTTTTCAATAAGCCACAGCAATTCGTAGCAAGCACTTGCACACGCTAACAAAACCGCGAGATGAAATAAGAAGTTGAAGAAAAAACCAAAGTCTGCTCCCACCAATGATATCACACCAAAGTCCAAAACAAAAACAAAAACAAGAAAATTGAGAAAATTAAGCGGCCGAGCGGGGCAGTTGTGCCTTTTCAGTTTATCACCCATAAGAAGTGCCATGTCCGCGGCACGATTAAACCTCAAAAACTCACAGTAAGCAGGAAAAAACCTAAAAAGTGAGATAAAAAACACAAAAAACAAGATTTTAAACACGCCCACAAGTGCATTACGCAAAATTTCGCTTCCACGAAAATCAACCAGAAGATATGCCAGTTTTGCCGGCAAAAATCCCAGCACAATAGCAGCAAAGATTACGCCAAAAAGCACGCAAAATGCACAAAAAATGGCGTTTTTTGCGGTGTTTTTGTCATTTTTTGCGTTTCTTGCAATTTTCTTCGCTCTAAAAATTTCAGTCCCAAAATCATGCAATTCACACAATAAGGCAAATATGCCGCAAAAGAAATATTGCAACCCACGTGCAAACGGAACATTCCAAAAAATCACTTTATTTTGTTCTTTGAAACTGGTCAGATTTTTTTTGCCGTCTGGCAAAATTGTGGAGCACACCTTCTTGTCTCCGCTTCGGACCACAACGCCGTTTGGCAAGGGCAAAAGAATTTTCTCCATGCACAAATTATTGACAAAAATAACAAAAACCACGCATTTTTGCATGGTTTTTGTGAGTTATTGCGATTTTTGATTAAATATTTGAATGCAAAGTCATCATTTTTGACATCTTTTATGACATCACAAATTTTTAATCCGAGAATTGAATTCTTTCGTCTTAGGAAAATCATCTTCGTCAAATTTGTCGTCAAGTTGCCGCAATAAATCTTTTCCTTTCCTTGCGAGGTTGCGAGGAATTTCTGTTTTTATGGTCACCAAAATGTCGCCGTAAGCGTCGCGATTCAGCACCTTCACGCCCTTGCCCTTCACCCTCATGACGGTGCCATTGAGTGTGCCAGGTTCTAGGTCGATTGTTTTTATGCCTTTGGTGAGAGGGATGTCCACCTTGCCACCCAAGAGGCATGTTGTAAATGGGACATACAGGTCAAACAAGAGGTCAGTGCCAACTCGCTTGAAAATTGGGTGCTGAGCGACCGTCACCTTGATGTTTAAATCGCCGGCTATTCCTTGCCCTGCCGGACCATTGCCCTCGCCTCGCATGCGAATGGTCTGTCCGTTATCGATTCCGGCTGGAACCTTCACTCGCACTTGGGCAGGAACGCGTTTGCAGCCTTTGCCGCCGCATTCTTCGCAACGCTCTTTGATAATTTTTCCTGAGCCGCCGCATTTAGGGCAAACAGTTTCACGAATTGTGGTGCCAAACATGGTGTTTTGCTGAATCCTCACGCGGCCGACGCCCTTGCAGTCCGGACAAGTGGAAAATTCTTTGCCGTTCTTCGCACCCGTGCCGCCACATTTTTGACAAGTTTCCACGCGATTAAAAGAGATTTGCTTCTCCACGCCAAAAATTGCCTCATCAAATGAAAGACGCATGGCGATGTTGATGTCATCGCCCCTTTGCTGAACTCGCGACCCACGAGCCCCACCGGCTCCGCCAAACGCGGAAAAAATATCCGAGAAAATGTCCGAAAAGCCGCCAAATCCGCCGGCTCCTTCAAAAAAGTCGCCAAATCCGCTAGCACCGCCCTGAAATTGTGGGCCGTCGGCAGAGCCAAATTGGTCATAATTGGCACGCTTTTTCTCGTCGCCAAGCACCTCATATGCCTCATTTATTTCCTTAAATTTTTCAGCGGCCTCAGGCGTCTTATTCAAATCGGGATGATATTTTTTTGCAAGACGGCGATATGCGGACTTAATCTCGTCCGCATCCGCACCCTTGCTCACCCCCAGAATTTCATAATAATCTTTTCCAGCCATGAATTTTTGTCCTTATTTTTTATTAAAAAATTCAAATTTCCAAAAAAATTTGACAAAAAACCCGTGTTTTTTGCGTTTTTATATTTTTTAGGATAACGTCAGCATTATTCAATTGTCACGTCTGGGTCATTGCCGTCATTGTTGTCGCTTCCTGTGTTTGCGTTGTCGCCGGCATTGTTTGCCCCGTTTGCTCCGTTTGGGTTTGCGTTTTGATACATCTTTGTGAACACTTCATTTGAAACCTGTGTGAGCTCTTCCAAAGCCTTTTTCAGAACTTCAACATCTTCGCTTTCAAAATCTTTCTTTGCCTTTTCGATGGCATCTTCAAGACGTTTTTTGTCGTCAGCGGCAAGTTTGTCGCCGTTTTCTTTCAACATCTTTTCAAGAGAGTAAACCATGTTGTCGGCGTTGTTCTTTGTGTCAACAAATTCTTTGCGTTTTTTGTCCTCTTCGGCGTGAGCCTCTGCCTCTTTGATGGCACGCTCAATGTCCTCTTCTTTAAGGTTGGAAGAAGCAGTGATGGTGATGTTTTGCTCTTTGTTTGTGCCAAGGTCTTTTGCCGAAACTTTGACAATTCCGTTTGCATCAATGTCGAAAGTTACTTCAATTTGAGGCACTCCGCGTGGTGCTGGTGGAATGTCAGAAAGTTGGAAACGTCCCAGAGTTTTGTTTTGAGCGGCAAATTCTCGCTCGCCCTGCAAAACGTGGATGTCCACGCCCGGCTGATTGTCCACAGCGGTGGAGAAAATTTGAGACTTTTTGGTTGGAATTGTGGTGTTGCGTTCGATAAGTTTTGTGAACACGCCGCCCAATGTTTCAATTCCAAGAGAAAGTGGAGTGACATCCAAAAGAAGAACGTCTTTCACTTCGCCAGCCAAAACGCCTGCCTGAATTGCGGCACCAACTGCCACGCATTCGTCAGGGTTGATGCCCTTGAATGGTTCTTTTTCGGTGAAGTTCTTCACAGCCTCAACAACTGCTGGGATGCGTGTTGAGCCTCCCACCAAAATCACCTTATCAATTTGAGATTTAGAAAGGTTTGCATCTTTAAGTGCTCTCTCGCAGCACTCAATTGTTTCTTTCACCAAATCTTCAGTGAGAGCGTCAAACTTGGCACGAGAAAGTTCGCATTCCAAGTGTTTTGGACCATTTGCATCCGCTGTGATGAATGGAATGGAAACATTCACCATTGTTTTTGCGGAGAGGTCAATTTTTGTCTTTTCTGCCTCATCTTTAAGTCTTTGCATTGCAAGTTTGTCATTTGAGAGGTCCATGCCACCATTGTGGGATTTAAATTCTTCCACCAAGAAGTCGATGATGCGGTTATCGAAGTCATCGCCGCCCAAACGAGTGTTTCCGTTTGTCGCCAAAACTTCAAACACGTTGTCGCCAATTTCCAAAATGGAGACATCGAAAGTGCCGCCGCCAAGGTCATACACCAAAATTTTCTGATTTTGATTTTCTCCCTTGTCAAGGCCATATGCAAGTGCGGCTGCGGTAGGCTCGTTGATGATTCTCAAAACTTCCAAGCCCGCAATCTTGCCGGCGTCTTTGGTGGCTTGACGCTGACTGTCGTTGAAATATGCAGGCACAGTGATGACAGCCTGGGTCACTTTTTCGCCCAAATAGCTTTCTGCATCCGCCTTCAATTTAGACAAAATCATTGCAGAAATCTCTTGTGGAGAATATTCCTTTCCGCCCAATTTTGCTTTGAAGTTTGTGCCCATTTCGCGTTTGATGGAAATGACTGTGTTGTCGTGATTGATGATGGCTTGGCGTTTTGCCACTTTGCCGACAAGACGCTCGCCCTCTTTGGTGTAAGCCACAACAGATGGGGTTGTTCTGTCCCCTTCTGCGTTTGCAATGACAGTAGGCTTGCCGCCTTCCATAACTGCCACGCAAGAATTTGTTGTTCCAAGGTCAATACCAATAATTTTACTCATTTTTTTGTTCTCCTTTTTAATTCTTGATTTTTTTAATTTTGATTTCCTGTGTTTTTGTTGATTTTTTAATAATTTTTGCTGCTCTAAACTTGTTTTTATTTGCTTATTTTCTAAAAAATTTGCATTTTTCCGCGGTTTTTGCGATTTTTTGAAAATTTATTTAATTTTCATTTTTCTTTTGTTATGTAGTGAATTTTCGTTCGTTTTTCAAATAATTCTCACGAAATTGAAACACGCCTAAGGTTTTTTATTCACAACAACTTTGGAATATCTGATAACCTTGCCGTTCAGAGTCCAACCTGACTGATATTCCTCCAAAATGACATCATCTTCTTTTTCTGCGTCGGACAAAACGGCAATGACATTGTGAAGATGCGGGTCAAATTTCTGCCCAACTGCGTCAATTTTTTCCACTTTCAAAGATGCAAACGCGTTAAGGATTTTCTCTTCAATCATATTGATTCCGGCGAGAGTGCCTTCCTCTTTCACGCTCTTTTTTGCTTCTTTAAATGCGTCCAGGCAGGGCAGGAACACCTCAACCACACTTTTGACACCCTCTTGACGCTCGCGGTCAAGTTGTTCAGTCACGCGTTTGCGATAGTTGTCAAAATCCGCTTGCAGCCGCTGTGCCATGGCAAGATATTCTCCTGCCAAATTTTGGTCATCTTGCCCACACTGGCAGCTATCATGCTGACACTGAGTGTCCTCGTCACACTGGCACTCTTCACAATCGCACTGGTCGTCGCATTCGCAGCCCTCTTCGTGACAATCGCAGCCTTGCTGACATGCCTCGTCGTGACAGTTGCACTCAGATGAACAGTTGCACTCATCATCGCATTCACACGCGTCGCCGCAATGGCAGTGTTCTGCGTCCTTGCAGCACTCCTGCTGATTGTCACTCAGATTTTCATCTTCCAAATTGTTTCCCTTGTTTTTTTTGCCCATTTCAATCTCCTTTATTTTCCGAAAGTTCGTCCACAACCACCTTCAAAGCACAGGCGATGCTTAGATAGTCCATCTTCTGCGGCCCAAACACCCCAATGGATGCGACCTGCCTGCCGCCCACCAAAATTGGTGCTTTCAACACAGAGCATTTGTCGTCATCTATGCGTGCGGAGATGTCTTTCTCGTTGCTGTCCAGCACTTCAATCAGCTCGCTTTCGTCGTTCAGCGTCCTAAGCACGCTTTTTGCGTCGTCGGCAGAGCGTTCCACCATGTCCGCCATGCTGCCCGCCTGAACATTCAAAAGTTTTTGCTTGTTAAGTTTGGAAAGCCCCACAACAACATTGTCCACAACGCCCTGGAACGCTGCAATCTCGCCCTTCATGCCGCTCTTAAACTGGTCGATGTTGTCCATCAAGAAGCCCATCGTTTCGCCCTTAAAATATTTGGTGAGATAGTTTGATGCGTCCTCGCAGCTTTGCTGGCTGGCAGAAATGTCCAGTTGTTGGGTGATGTAGCCATAGTTTGTGCCGATCAGCACCATGCACTTTTCGCCAAAAAGCGGGACAATCTTAAACTCCTGCAAAATCAAGTTTTCAATGCCGTTCACAAGCACCACAGTGGGATAGTTTGTCGCCTTGCTGATGATTTTTGCAATGCCGGAGATGATTTCGCTCAAATTTTGCGTGCGATTTTCAATCAACTGCCGCACCGCTTTCAACTCGCTGTTTGTCGCCTTGACCGTTTTGAGCATGTTTTCGACATAAAATCGATAGCCCTGTGCGGTCGGCACTCTGCCACCCGAGGTGTGAAGTTGTTTCAAAAACCCCATCGCCTCCAAGGCGTTCAGTTCGCTGCGTAACGTGGCAGTGGAGCAGTCCAGCAACGCATGATCCTTCACAGAGCCACTTGTGATTGGTGCACTGTCTTTGATGAACTCTTCCACAGCAATGTTCAGGATTTTGATTTTTCTTTCGGAAAGTTCCATATTTACAACCCTTACATCAAGTTTGCTAGCACTCTCGACTTGCAAGTGCTAGCACTATTATATGCACCTAAAAAAGAAAAGTCAAACATTTTTGTCAAAATTTTTAAAATTTTTTTTGAATTTTTATTTTTTGACCTCCAAAATCATGTTTAGGACTTTTAAACTTGCGGGCTTTCTCATGAACTTTGACTTTCTCATCAACTTTTGCCCCTCCTCTAAAATTGTTATTAGTAAAAATGTTTTTTTTGGAAAAAATTTGCATTTGCGGCAAGTTTTTGCCTATGTTTTCCCGTTTTGGGGCAGTTTTTGCCCAAAATTTGCCTAAAATACGCCCTAAGAAGACAAAAATCTAAAAAAAATGAAGAATTTTTAAAAAATTTTTGCAAATCACTTGACAAAAATCCCCCCCCCGCTAAAATGGGGGTAGGTGTGCAAAAAAGCACACAAAAAACAAAAAAGGAGAACAAAAATATGAAAAAGAAAATATGGACGGTGGTCGGGTGTTTTGCCATGGTGCTTGTGGTGGCTGCAACATCCGTGGGCATAACCCTCGCCGCACTGCAAGGACAAGTTTCCAGCACATTCAACATTTCCTACACCGCCAAAAACGTCAAGGCCGCCATTGTAGGGTGGGTGGAGACTTATGTGGAATGCCGCTATGTTGATAAGGAAAATTATCCGAGTTATTCTGGTGACAGCACCCTGTGCTATATCCAGCCTCTTACCATTGGCGACCAAGATTATATGGAATTTACTGGAAATGAGAGCGGCACACTCAGCAAACAATTCGACCCAATTAATTTAGATTTCCAAATTGACAGCAAGGTTGTGAAGGATATGAAGGAAGTGATATTGCACGATGGAACTGTGACAGAAGATAAATTTCAAATGTCAAATCTTATCATTGATGAGCAGGTCTGTTTCACAATATCTCTATCAGTCATAAATCTCGATGGGGATTCTGAACTCCCTGTGCAATATAATATTCACAATTTTGACAAGAACGGAGATGTTAGTAATACAGAGCTTGCAGATTGGCCAGATGACGATGAATTTTTTGAAGAAGATTGGCCAGATTGGTTACCACTTGATCTCACAATCCCTAAGTCGTCAGAAACGATGACTTTCTCGCAATATGCTGTTAAGCTCGAACAACAACTTGATGCAGAAGATTGGAATGGTGAATTTCCGTATTTTCAAACGCAAGGCATCAACAGTAAATATGCTTATTTCTTGGATGGGAGTGCTTCAAATGAATGCTTGGCTGTCATGGGGGCCGTTATTACAAGATCTTTTCCTCAGGAGATGTATTGGTATGGTCTTTTCACGCGTGTAGGCAATCACATTAATGACGCCTCTTTCTCTGGCGACATAAGTCTCACACTGGGGACGTTCTGAAATTAAAGCAAAACATTTACCTATAAAAAGTGTGGCCATGCGGTCACATTTTTTTATGAAAATAAATGATTTAAAATACAAATTAAAAAGATACAAATTAAAAATATATATAATTTAAGATATGAAGATATTTTAAAATTTAAGATATGAAGATATTAAATAAAAAATATAAAGATAAGGGACTATTAGATTTTGTTTCTCATTTTTGTGGCAAAGGAAGTGGCGGGTGCATATCATAATGGTGTATGGAATTTTAAGGAGGTTTAAAATGTCATTTTACATAAACAACACCAACCCAAACAGACCTGGCCCAATTTGTGGAAATGTGACAAACGGCATTTGTGAGAAAATTTTGATTCAAACAACCAAAGTGTTTGACGCGTGTGTTTGCTCGACGACCGAAACTGGCATCATCCTGACAGGAAGTGACTTCTTCCCTGCCAACCCAGTGCAGCCGCTGACATATGTTTCGGCAGAAAACACCGCTGGGCAAACTGCCACAATCAGCGACCTTGTGATTGACCGTCTGGAAACATGCCCAAACTACGCAAATGTTTCTTTCACGCTGACAATCCCGGTGACAATCACATACAGTGACGCAACCGGTGCATTAGGCTCCGCCCTTTCCACTTTGACAGTGACAAAATCGGTGATTCTGTTTGTGCCGCAACCTGCTCTTGCCCCAATCGACATTGTCGCAACTGGAATTTTCAGCAGCAGAATTGGCACCTTCACGGCTCCAAATGTCTTCACTGTGACGGGTTGCGTGCAAATCATCGTCCGCGTGGTCAGCGTTGTTGATGTGCTTGTGCCGTCTTATGGCTATCCAGTTCTGCCGCCTTGCAAGCAGGCTCCACAACAAAGTGCCTGCCCTGGGCTGTCCGACCTGCCAATCTATCCGACAGCGTCCACAATCAACACCACAATCCCGACGCTTTAATGATGTCTTTTAAAAAAATCAAAACATAGCCAAAATTTCTACGCTACAACAAATTAAAAAGCAACAAAAAAGCCGCATTTTTGCGGTTTTTTTGATTTTTTTTAAATGATTTATGCGTCGGTTATGCGGCCATTTTTTAATTATTTTGCTGCCCTTTTTGTCTTTTTCTCTGCTAAGTTTTTTGACTCAACATCTTTTGGGCTAAATGCGTTTTAAAGCATTTTCTTCAAGAACGCCCCTGTGTAGCTTTTTTCGTTTTTCGCAATTTCTTCCGGCGTGCCCGTGGCAACAATCATGCCTCCCTCGTCGCCGCCTTCCGGCCCAAGGTCAATCACATAGTCAGCACATTTGATAACATCCAAATTATGCTCAATCACCACAACGCTGTTGCCGCCCTCCACCAATCGCTGCAAAATGGAGATGAGTTTTTTGACATCATACATGTGCAGCCCCGTGGTCGGCTCATCCAAGATATACATTGTCCTGCCAGTGCTTTTTCGGGAAAGTTCGGTGGCAAGTTTCACGCGTTGTGCCTCCCCGCCCGAAAGCGTGGTGGCTGGCTGGCCAAGTTTGATGTAAGAAAGCCCAACGTCATAAAGTGCCTGAATCTTGCTTTTGATGGACGGGATGTTCTCAAAAAATTTCAGTGCCTCTTCCACCGTCATGTCCAGCACGTCGCTGATGGATTTGCCCTTATATTTCACTTCCAACGTTTCGCGATTATATCTCTTCCCCTTGCAGACCTCGCAAGGCACGGTGATGTCGGGCAAGAAATACATTTCAATTTCCTTCACGCCCGCACCTTCGCACGCCTCGCATCTGCCGCCCTTGACATTAAACGAAAATCTGCCCGTGCCAAATCCACGTGCCTTGGCGTCTGGCGTGGCGGCAAAAAGGTCGCGAATCGCGGTGAACACGCCCGTGTAGGTGGCAGGGTTCGAACGCGGCGTTCGCCCAATCGGGGCCTGGTCTATGGCGATGACCTTATCCAAAACCTCCGCATTTTCAATCTTTTTGAATTTGCCAAGTTCAAGTTTGCTGTTGTTGAGCAAATTGGATAGATATGGGAAAAGCACGCCGTTGATGAGGCTGGATTTTCCGCCCCCTGAGACGCCCGTCACAAGGGTCAACACACCGGTTGGAATCTTGACATCAATGTTTTTGAGGTTGTTTTGCTTGGCACCATAAATTGTGACAAAATCCTTTGGCTTGCGACGCTGCTGCGGCACCTCAATCTTTTCGTCGCCACGCAAGAATGCCGCCGTGATGGATTTTTTGTTTTTCATAACCTGCTCCACCGTGCCGGCTGCGATAATCTCTCCGCCATGCACTCCGGCAAGCGGCCCGACATCCACCAAAAAGTCGGCGGCACGGATGGTGTCCTCGTCATGCTCCACAACAATCAGGGTGTTGCCAAGGTCTTTAAGTTTTTTCAGGGTGTTAAGCAGTTTTTCATTGTCCCGCTGATGCAGCCCAATGGACGGCTCGTCCAAAATGTAAAGCACGCCCACAAGCCCGCTCCCAATCTGCGTGGCAAGCCGAATTCTTTGTGCCTCACCGCCCGACAGACTTTCCGCGGTGCGATTTAGCGTCAAATATGCAAGCCCGACATCCTTCAAAAAGTTGAGCCTTGCCAGCACTTCCTTCAAGATTGGCTCGGCAATTTGTGCCTTAGTTTTGCCCAGCCCCAAATCTTCAAAAATTGGAATGAGATTTTTGATGGAGTTGTCGCAATATTCAAAAATATCTTTCTTGTTAATTTTCACCGAGAGGGCACTTTCATTCAGTCGCTTGCCGTGGCAGACGGTGCAAGTTTGCTCCCTCATGAAGCGGCCAATTTCAAACTTCACCCATTCGCTGGAACTTTCTTGATATCTGCGGCGAAGATTGTTCACAATGCCCTCAAAATTGACAGCAAGCATATGTCTGCCGCGAACGTTGTTCACTTCCATGTCCACCTTCTCAGTGCCAGTGCCATACAGCAGAATGTTCAGCTTCTCTTTGGGCAGTTTTTCCAGCGGAGTGTCAAGGTCGATGTCATATGCCTTTGCCACCGCGGTCAGATAACTTTTTGCCATGCTGCCCGGCTCCATCTTCCAGCCGGTGGAGTCAAACGCCCCCGCGTTTATGGAAAGGTCTTTGTGCCTCAGCACCAAGTTTTCGTCAATATCCATTGTGTAGCCCAGCCCAGTGCAGTGAGGGCAGGCACCATATGGGGCATTGAAAGAAAACATTCTTGGACTGATTTCTTCCAGCGTCCAGCCGCATTCCGGACAGGCATAATTGGTGGAATAAAGTTCCGTTTTCTCGTCCGTCACAATGTTCACCAGCCCGTCAGCAAGTTTCAACGCCGTTTCCAAACTGCCGGTCAGCCGCGTGTCCTTTCCCTCTTTGATGGTGATGCGATCCACAACAACGCTGATGTCATGTTTCAAATTTTTGTCCAGCGAAATTTCTTCGTCCAGCGTGAAGATGTTTCCGTCCACCTCCACCCTCACAAATCCGCTGCGTTTGAGGCTTTCCAGCAGTTTTTCGTGCCGCCCCTTTTGCCCCCGCACAACGGGTGCCATGATGGTGATTTTTGTCCCCTCGCCCATTTCCTTGATGCTGTCCACAATCTGGTCCACCGTCTGCTGCTTAATTTCGCGGTGGCAGTGCGGGCAATATGGCGTTCCAACGCGGGCGAAGAGCAGACGAAGATAGTCATAAATCTCCGTCACCGTGCCGACAGTGGAACGCGGATTGCGATTGGTGGTTTTTTGGTCGATTGAAATTGCTGGCGAAAGCCCCTCAATCACTTCCACGTCCGGCTTTTGTGCCGCACCCAGAAATTGGCGGGCGTAGGACGAGAGACTTTCGATGTATCTCCTCTGTCCCTCGGCAAAAATGGTGCCAAACGCCAGCGAACTTTTTCCAGAGCCGCTCACGCCCGTGAACACCACAAATTTGTCACGCGGAATTTCCAGGCTGACATTTTTCAGGTTGTTTTCTTTTGCCCCTTTAATTATGATGGAATTTTTCATATCTTTTCACCTATGCTTCTTTAAATTTTGCTCTTCATTCAATTTTTTCTTTCCTGCTCAGTCGCTTTTTGAGATTGTTGATTTTGTTTCTAAGTTCAATCGCACGCTCAAAATCCAACTGCGATGAGGCAATTTTCATCATGCTGGTCAAACGCTCTATCTCGGCAGGGATATCCTTCTTAGCAATGGAATTTTCGGAAACTTTTTTGGAGATGTCCAGCGTGTTTTTAATCTCTTTGATGATTGTCTTTGGCACAATGCCATGCTCGGCGTTGAATTTTTCTTGCAACTGCCTGCGGCGATTTGTTTCATCGATGGCGTGCCGCATGCTGTCAGTGACCACGTCTGCAAACATAATCACATGTCCATTTGCATTTCTTGCGGCTCTTCCAATGGTCTGGACAAGTGCCCCTTCGCTACGCAAAAAGCCTTCTTTGTCGGCGTCAAGAATGCAGACAAGTTCCACCTCCGGCATATCCAAGCCCTCTCGAAGCAGATTGATGCCAACAAGCACGTCAAACTCGCCCATTCTAAGGCCGTTGATAATCTCCACCCGCTCCATTGTGTCAATTTCGCTGTGCAGATATTTAACGCGAAATTTTCTGTCGGCAAGATAGGTGGTCAAACTTTCCGCCATCTTTTTGGTCAGCGTCGTCACAAGCACCCTTGCCCCGCGGTCTATCGTCTTTCGGCATTCTTGCATCAGCACTTCCACCTGATTTTCAATCGGTCGGATTTCAATCTTCGGGTCCAAAAGCCCGGTTGGGCGGATGACCTGCTCCACCACCTGCCCGGCACGGTCAAGTTCATACTTGCCCGGCGTGGCGGAAACATAGATGGTCTGCCTCAATTTCTTTTCAAATTCGTCAAATTTAAGCGGCCTGTTGTCGCGTGCCGCCTCCAAGCGGAAGCCATATTCCACCAAAGAGTTTTTCCTTGCTTTGTCGCCATTATACATCGCCCTAATCTGTGGAATGGTCATGTGGCTTTCGTCAATAATGCACAAAAAGTCGTTGGGAAAATAGTCAATCAGCGTGTAAGGTGCCTCGCCCGGCTTTCTGCCGTCAAAATAACGGGAATAGTTTTCAATGCCGCTGCAATAGCCCACTTCTTTCATCATTTCAAGGTCATATGCCACTCGCTGACCGATTCGCTCCGCTTCCAGCGGCTTGCCGTGCTTTTCAAAATCCGCAATCGCCTTTTCTCGGTCAATCTCAATTTGTGCAATTGCATTTTGCAAAGTGTTTGAGCCAACAGCATAGTGCGTGGCAGGATAAATCGCCACAAAACTCATTTCGTTGATGAGATTGCCGCTGACAGGGTCAAACTCAAAAATTTTTTCAATTTCGTCCCCAAAAAAACGGACTTTTATGGCATATTCGCTGGTGTTTGCCGGAAAGATGTCCACCACATCCCCTTTCACGCGGAAAGTGGTGCGTTTGAAGTCGATGTCGTTGCGGGTGTATTGAATGGCAATCAAATGATTAATCAACTCATCTCGGTCAAACTCTTCCCCCTCACGCAAAGCGATGTGCAGATTGTGATATTCCTCTGGGCTGCCCAGACCATAGATGCACGAAACGGATGCCACCACAATGGTGTCCCGCCTTTCAAGCAGAGAGGACGTTGCAGACGAACGAAGTTTGTCAATATCTTCGTTGACGCTCATATCTTTTTCGATGTAGGTGTCAGTGGAAACAATGTATGCCTCGGGTTGATAATAGTCATAGTAAGACACAAAATATTCCACGCGATTTTCTGGGAAAAATTCGCGGAACTCGTTGCAAAGTTGTGCCGCCAAGGTTTTGTTGTGTGCAATCACCAATGTTGGCTTCTGCACCCGCTCGATGATGTTTGCCATTGTGTATGTTTTGCCCGAGCCCGTCACGCCCAAAAGCACCTGGTCTTTCAAGCCGTCGTCAAGCCCTTCCACAAGTTTTTGAATTGCCTGTGGCTGGTCGCCTGCCGGATGATATTTTGAATGCAAAACAAACTTTTCTTCCATAAAAGATATTTTAGCACATTTTCACACAAAATGCACATAAAAAGCATAATTTTAAAGAAAAACTCTTCAAGAACGGGCAAAAAGCGTGAAAGGCAGGAAATTTCATGAAAACTTTTTAATATCAAACGAAATTCTCGTGAAGAATTCAGGAAACTTGACTTGATGTTGGAAAATTGAGAGGCTTTGCAGGACTTTTAATTATTGTGCCTCAAAAAAAAGAAGTGCCTCTTTGGACACTTCTTATTTTTGCATAAGCTTTTTTACATAAGTTTTGAGCTGTCAGATGTCTTGACAACTTTCAAGACGTTTTCCTGCTCGCCTGTCGCGGCGTTGAAATATAGATAATATGTTGCCCCGTCGCGTTCTGCCTCAAATTCGTAGCACACCACTTCGCGATTGAAGTCAAGTGGTGCCAGCACCAATCTCTGTCCCTTCACGGTGAAGGATTTATCCACCTTCTCGCGGGCAAGGTCAATGCCAATTCCGCCAGCGGTCAGGCTGCGATTTGTGTGATTGGTGAAATATGAAATGGCGTCATAGCCAATCACATCGCCATGCTCCATATCAACTTTCACCTTGACAAGGTCGGGATAAAGCACAATGCCGTCCTGTTTTGGGGTGATGTTGAAATATGCCTGGCTTTTCAGCTCTTCCTTCCAAACAACTTCGCCATTCTTGATGCCATTGGCCTTGGCAAAATCGAGAGCAATTTTTTCGGCACGTGCCATGTCAATGTTTCGTGCGTCGCTTTCCAAATTGCCGCTGACGGTCAAAACATGTCCGCCAACTTTGGTCACTTGAACATACAAGCTTTCATCATCGCTGGTGGTTAAGGTGAAATTGTATGTGGCAAACTTGCCGTCCGTTTGCTCGTCATATTGCAAACTTTGAATGTTCTTGAAAACTTCGTCCACTTTTTTATAGGCGTCGTCTTTGGAAACTTCTCCGCCCGAAAGCCCCTTAACTTTTGCATTGACCACGCTGTCCGAAAATGGGCCATCATAAATCATGGAAGGATAGTCTGTGTCGTCCGCCTTAATTTGGGCAAAGTCAATAGAAAATGAGTCATAGTCGCCCTCCATGCGAGAAGAAGCCTCCAAAATGCTGTAACCTTCAAACATCTTCTCGGACATGCGATTGAGATAGCGTTTCATCTCGGTCAAACTTTCGTGCATTTGCCTGAGGGTTTTCAGGTCACTTTCCTGCAAACTGCCACCCTTGGCAAGTTTTTCTTCCAGAGTTTGCGTGTAGCCGGACATCTGATTGATGAATCGCACGCTCTCCAAAATGTTCTCATTTGAAAGAGGCAGTGCCGCAACATTGTTTTGTGCATCAAAAGATGCCTGGGCAATTTCGGTCAACATTTTTGCCTGAAAATCGCCGCTGCTGGACGCAAGCAGTTTGCTGATTTTCATATCCGCATTGTTGATGTTGTCCACAAGTTCAAAATAGTTTTTCTTATAGATGTTTTCAATTTGTGTGCCATATTCATTTGCCTGACTTTGAGTTACGCCATATGCAACCCCCAGCCCAATGGTTGAAGCACCCAAAATGCTTGTGGCGATTGTCAGCCCAATCACCGCCCCAGAAAGAGCTCGAATTTTTTTCGGACGATTTTGCAATTTTTCTCTTCCATTTGCATGAAAATTTTCTTCTTTCGAAGAGTTTGTTTTTTGATTTTTTTCAAAATTTTGTGCATTTTTGACGGGTTTTTCGCCGTTTTTTGAATTTTGAGACATTTTTGCCGAGGACAAATTTTCATTTTTCATATATGTATTTTCTTCCTTTTTTGCGTTCTTATTCTGCGTGTTTTGCTTCTCAATCTTTGCCTGTTTCATATGCCACCTCATTAAATTGCAAACACGTGCTTGCCAATTGTGACGGTTGTTTTTCTGCTCCAAATCCATTTGCTTGTTGCCGTGGCAGGGTTATAGTAATAAAGTGCTCCATATGTTGGGTCCCAGCCATTGAGGGCATCGCGTGCGGCGTTGTATGCCGTCTGATTTGGTTCAAGGTTAATCTGCCCATCCGCAACCGCTGTGAACGCGTATGGCTGATAAACCACACCGGCAATGGTGTTTGGGAAAGACGCACTTTTCACGCGGTTCAAAATCACCGCTGCCACTGCCACCTGCCCCGTGTAAGATTCTCCACGTGCTTCGGCATGCACGCACTTTGCAAGAAGATAAAGGTCGTTGCTTGAAGTGCTGCTGTCATCACTTGCCCCGCCAATGCTCATGCCAAGTGCCGCCGCGGTTTTTGGCCCCACAACGCCGTCCACTGCAAGCCCATTTTTTTGCTGAAACAATCGGACAGCCTTGCGTGTTTGGTTGCCATATATGCCGTCCACCTTGCCAGTGTAATAGCCCCACCTTTTCAGCTTAGTCTGGACTGTGCGAGTTTGACTTGTTGTCAACGCCGCCTCCGCCACCAGCTCCGAAGTATGTATTTGGTCAAACACAACTGCGGAAGTCACCGGAATTGCGGCAAACAAAAACGCAGAAATCCCGGCAATAATTTGTTTTTTCATATTTTTCCTCCAATCATTTTGTTACACGACATATTATCTCCCAAATTTTTGAAATATACTCATAATTTTGCGGATTTGATGAATTTACAAAACAAACTGCTGGAAAAACAACGCACCACCAGTTGTCGCCCTTGCCAGAGCCAAGCACAATTTGCAAAACGTCATACACGCCCTCTTCCAAAAGTAAATCTCCATACGCACGCGTTGGAAAATCTTCGCTGCCAATGGTCACTTTTGCAGAGTAGTTTGCCCCTTCCTGCACAAGAGCACTGTTGGCAACAGCCTCAATCAAGTCCTTCTTATTTTCAATAATTTCCAAAGCATCCTCTTTGGTCTGAGCGTCCGCAAGATAAGGAATCAAAAATTCCACAACTGCGTCCTTGACGAGATATTTCACATTTTGGTCAAAACTGGAATTTGAATTTGCAACCACATGAATCCGCATATAGTCCTGCGTGCTGTTGGAAGAATTTCCAAACGCGAAAATTCCTACACAAATTGCACCAATTCCCAAAAATGCCAAAATATATTTCATAACTTTCCTCCGCAAAACATTGTTGACGAAAAAAATTGAAATAATATGAAAAAAACGCGTTTTTTCCGCGTTTTTTGTTAATTTTTTAAAATTTGAATAAGGGGTTTTTAATATTTTTCTGACTTTTTGTTTATTTTATATTAACTTTTTTCATTTTCATTTTATTTTTTTTGTTGTTTTATTTGATTGTTTTTAATTTTTGTTAGTTTTTTCAAGAAATTTTTTGATTTTCTTATATTTTTTTGAAAAACATTTTTATTTCAGCTCATCTCATATTGAAGAAAACAACCACATTTTCATCTTTTTCAAGCGGGAAAACAAGGTCAGGATTTTGGAAGATGACCGTTTCTTCTCTCACGCGGATGGCTTTGGCAATGTCCCATGCAGTTTGCCCTGCGGAGGCAAAAACAAGTTCCATGCCGCAGTCGCGTTCTGGGGCTGGTTCTGCCACTTGTGCCCCGCTTATGACTGCCCCAGTCACCTGGCAAAATTTGCTGACGGTGATTTTCAGTTTGGCGTCAAACAAGAATTCGCGACCTTTCTTCACAGCAACGTCCACATCAGTCAGCACAACATCGACAGAAATTTCCGCATCATCCTCGCAGTCAGTTTTGTCGGAGACCACAAACGGCACTTCCACAACAACGCTGTAAAGAGCACTTGTTTCGTCGTTGAGATAGACCACATTTGTTTTGGTGACGCCCTCAACAAAAACTTCGCCGCCCTTGACATATGCGTTTGTCACCACAAGATTGCTGCCGCCGACAAACATAATTTTGTCAACACGCGGACTATCTTCATCCAGAGTGAGCGTGCCGTCAATTTTTTCTTCAAACAAATCGCATGGCATTTGTCGCGTCATCTCAAAACTTTCGGTGGAAACTTGAAGGTCGTTTGCAGTGGAATATAGGTCCTTGACCACCACTTGATTTTTTTCAAGATAGGATGTCACCTGCAATTCGACTGGAATGCTGATTTTCACATCCACACCCTTGTCGGAATTTTCCACTTCGCATTTCACGTCACTTCTTCGCACGCAAGCAGCCGCTTCGCTGACCGCCTCTCGCGTGACGCCGGCAAGTTCCACTTCTTCTTTAAACGACTCGGTTGTGTAGCCCGTTTCAAAACGGTCGCTTTCGGTCAAATACAAGATTTTGGTGACTACCTCGCCGCCAACTGACACAAAATCCACGCCGCTTTCCACGCTTTTGACAAACACCTGGCTGTCCGAGGTGATGACTTTTTTCACCGGCTCTTTGATGGAGATTTCGCTTTCCACGGCAAACGTCTCGCGGGCCTGCCCAACAAGCGTGTTGACCAAAATCTCGTCCTCTTTCATGCAAATGTCTTCGTCGCCGGTGGCAATGCAGCCCACTTCACGCCCACAAATCAGGATGCCGGACTGCTCGCAGACGCACGAAAGTTTGATGTTCCCGTTTCCGAAACTGTCAATGGCGTAGTCCGCAACATCCACCTTGATCCCCAGCCGGTCGCCAACGCAAATGAAGTCGTCCTCAAACTTGCCTGTGAATGGGCAAGAAGAGTTCAGCGTGCCAATCTCGCCGTCAACGGTCATATACAGGACGCACAGGTCGATATGCCCCGCATAGTTTGCCACGCCGTTCAAAATTTCCACGTTGTCCGCCTGGGCAGATTGACAAACTGACAAAATTTTGTCAATTTCCACGCTTGTCTCCACGTTGCACTCCACCGAGAACGTGCTTTTTTCCAGTCGCTTTTTCTTTACCACCATAAATTTGTTTGTTTCAAAAGCCATAAAAACCCTCCAAATTCGATTTTCATCTCAGGGTATTGTATTTGCCCCATTTTGCAAAAAGAACTTTTTTTGAATATTTTTTGTCAAGTTGTCAAAAATCGGCATAAGGAGAGATTATGAGAAAAATAAACTACGGGCTTGACGATATCAAGTTGAAGATATCACAGATGAAAGGACAGAGTGTGCAAATGAAAATCAACCGCGGCCGCAAGAAGATTGAAAGCGTGACGGCGATGATTAAGGACGTCTATCCAAGCGTGTTCACAATCAAGACCTCGGACGAAAAACTGCAAACCTTTTCCTATTTTGATGTCCTGTGCGGCAACGTTGTGCTTGCCAAGGAAGAGTGACGCGGCAACCTTGTGCCAGGCACGCATCGCCGTGCAGAAAAAAGAAGACTCGAGCTTCCGCGAATGTAAGGAAACAAAAAATCGCCGCAATTTTGCACAGCGACAAAAAAATTTGAACACCGAAAGGTGTTTTTTCTATGAATAAATAAACCTCTTTGTGCAGAAGGAATTGCCTGAAAACTTAGCAAAAAAAATTAACTTTTGTAAAAAAAGTGCGTTTTTTGTTGAAAAAACTTGACACGGCTCCAAATCTTGTTTTATACTGAAAAAAAATTGGAGGTGTTAATTATATGGCAATTAGATATTCATATGACGGAAAGTGGGGACTGTCAAAAGCAGACGCCAAGTGGAAGAAAAAAGAAAAGCAAATTCTTGAAGCCATTGAAAATGGGGATTTCAAAAAATTAGATAAACTGACAAAGCATGATTTCATTCTCAAATATCGTCCTGATTTCTTCAGTCTTTATGAATTGCCTAGAAATCCACAAATGGTGGAATATCTGATCAGAAAGGGTGCCATGCTGGATGATCGCGAGGCAGACAATCATGTTTTGCCAATTCACAAAGCATTTATGAATGCTGAACTTGACGTTGCAAAAGTGATTGCTTCCCATGGGACAATTACGGCAAAAGATGCTGATGGAAAAAACATTTTGATGTATGCCGTTCAAAGAGCCAATCCTAAGGAAAGTGCAACCATTCACCAAAATCGACTTGATTGTGTGAATTATATTTTTGAAACATTTGTCAAAGACGATTTTGCCACCATGTTGGACAACAAAGGTCGAAGTGTTTTGGCATATTGCGATTATAACGACATTTTTGACAAATTGGTTGAAAACGGTGCAAAAGTCACGCAGGCAGACCTAGAAAGTAATCTCGGTCGTGGTAGTTATTGTTCAAAAATGCTAGAACTTGTTGCAATCTATGACAATCCTCAAAAATTCTTTGAGTTGACAAAAGAACAACTGCAAGATACAAATATGGCAAGAAACTATCGCCTGGCACTTGGATATTATTTTGACAGTGAAAAATGTGCAAAGCAGTATGGAAATGATCATACAAAAATTGATGTTGCAAAAAGCGAGATGTTTGACAAGATGAATAAATATATCGATCAAGTTTTTGGAAAAACAACTCAAAATTTAAAAGGAAAAGATTTATAAAATCCACAAAAACAAAAAAGCACAAAAATTTGTGCTTTTTTTATTTTTTATCAAATAAGTTTAATCAAATTAAACGTGACATGCAATTTTTAAGTTTCTCAAACCGCCACGACTTATCTGGAGAACAAGCCCTTTTTGCGTGGGAATTTGATTGCGGCTTGGGCAGCGGCAAGACGAGCGATTGGCACGCGATATGGCGAGCAAGAAACATAGTTGAGGCCTGCTTTATGGCAGAATTCAACAGAAGATGGGTCACCACCATGTTCGCCGCAGATGCCGAGTTTGATGTCTGGGCGTGTTGAGCGTCCAAGTTCGGCAGCGATTCTGACAAGTTTGCCTACGCCGTTTTGGTCAAGGCGAGCAAATGGGTCGCTTTCAAAAATTTTCTTTTCATAATATGTGTCAAGGAATTTTCCAGCATCGTCACGAGAGAAGCCGAATGTCATTTGAGTGAGGTCGTTTGTGCCGAATGAGAAGAATTCTGCATGTTTAGCAATTTCGTCAGCGGTGATGGCTGCACGAGGAATTTCAATCATGGTGCCGACTTTATATTTCATCTGCACTTTATGCTCGGCAAGAACGCGGTCAGCAGTTGCGGTGACAATGTCTTTCACATATTTAAATTCCACGCTGTCGCAAGTGAGCGGAATCATGATTTCAGGCACAACATTCAGTTTGTCCTCTTTTTGCACCTCAATGGCTGCACGGATGACGGCTTCTGTCTGCATTTCAGCAATTTCTGGATATGTGACAGCCAGACGGAGTCCGCGGTGACCCATCATTGGGTTAAATTCGTGCAAACTTTGAACAGTTGCCTTCAATCCTTCAAAAGTGAGGCCCATTTCTTTTGCAAGAGCCTTGATTTCAGCGTCCTCATGAGGCAGGAATTCGTGAAGAGGTGGGTCCAAGAAACGGATTGTCACTGGACGACCCTTCATTGCCTTGAAGATGCCCTTGAAATCTTTAAGTTGCATTGGAAGAAGTTTTTTGAGTGCTTTTTTGCGTTCTTCAGTTGTTGTGGAAACAATCATTTCACGCACTGCAGGGATTCTGTCTGCTTCAAAGAACATATGTTCAGTTCTGCAAAGTCCAACGCCCTCTGCGCCAAAGTTGAACGCAACAGCCGTATCTTTTGGATTGTCGGCATTTGTGCGGATTTGAAGGTCGCGGAATTTGTCTGCCCACTGCATGATTGTGGCAAACTCGCCAGAAATTTTTGCTTCTTCGGTGGCAACTTCGCCATCATAGATTTTTCCCGTTGAGCCGTCGAAGGAGATGACGTCACCCTCTTTATATTTCTTTCCGCCAAGTGTGAACGATTTTCCATCGTCAGCAAACTTGATTGCCCCGCAACCTGCCACACAGCAAGTGCCCATTCCGCGAGCGACAACGGCGGCGTGAGAGGTCATTCCTCCGCGAACCGTCAAAACGCCCTGGCTGGCAGCCATGCCTTCGATATCTTCTGGGCTTGTTTCCAGACGGACAAGCACAACCTTGCCCTTCTTTCCGCCTTCTGCTTTTGCTTTTTCAGCGGTGAAGCAAATTTTTCCGCTTGCGGCACCAGGAGAAGCCGGCAGCCCCTCGCCAATAACTTTTGCGGCTTTAAGGGCTTTATCAACAAATGTTGGGTGCAGCAGAGCATCCAGTTGTTTTGGATCCAGCATCAAAAGTGCTTGTTTTTCATCAATCATCTTTTCAGCAACAAGGTCAACGGCAATTTTAAGAGCGGCCTTGGCAGTTCTTTTGCCATTTCTTGTTTGAAGCATATAAAGTTTTCCGCGTTCAATGGTGAATTCCATATCCTGCATGTCTTTATAGTGGTTTTCAAGTTTCTTTGCAATGGCAACAAATTCTTTGTAAACTTCTGGGTTTTGCTGTTCAAGTTGAGCAATAGGTTGTGGTGTGCGGATGCCGGCAACCACGTCCTCGCCCTGAGCGTTCATCAAATATTCGCCATAAAGTTTGTTTTCGCCAGTGGAAGGGTTTCTTGTGAACGCAACGCCCGTTCCGCTGTCATCGCCCATATTTCCGAACACCATGGACTGCACATTGACAGCAGTGCCCCAGCTGTATGGGATGTCGTGCATTTTGCGATATACATTTGCACGCTCGTTATCCCAAGAGCGGAACACGGCCTTAACAGCCTCGATAAGTTGTTCGCGTGGGTCTTGTGGGAAATCTTTCTTCTGATTTTCTTTATAAAGTTTTTTGAAAAGTTTTACAATTTCTTTCAGGTCGTCAGCACTGAGGTCTTTGTCATATTTGACGCCTTTTTTCTGTTTGATATCGTCCAAAATTCTTTCATATTTATCTTTTGGCTGCATCATAACAACATCGCTGAACATTTGGATGAAGCGGCGATAGGAATCATAAGCAAAACGCTCGTTGTTTGTCAGTTTTGCAAGTCCAACAACAACTTGGTCGTTGAGGCCGAGGTTGAGGATGGTGTCCATCATGCCAGGCATGGAAACGCGTGCCCCCGAGCGAACGGAAACAAGCAGCGGATTGGTTGGGTCACCAAAAGTCTTGCCTGTCATTTTTTCGATTTTTGCAAGGTGAGCCTCAATCTGAGCCTTGATGTCGTCATTGATCTGACGGCCGTCGTCATAATATTTTGTGCACGCCTCAGTTGTGATTGTGAAGCCCTGTGGCACCGGCAGACCAATTTTTGTCATTTCTGCAAGGTTTGCGCCCTTTCCGCCGAACATGGCCTTGTCTTTGCCGTCAGCTTCTTTGAAAAGATAAACATATTTTTTCATAAAACTTTCTCCTTGATTTTTATTACGAGCATATTATATCAAACTTTTCACCCTAGACGCAAACGAAATGACAGAATTTATCAAAAAATTTCAAAAAAAGTGACAAGCGGAGAAATGTCTGCAAAAAAAATATCTTAAAATGATAAATTACAAATTAAACTTTAATTAAAAGCCCAAAATTAAAAAGTCCAATTTAAACAAATTAAGAAGTTCAACTAAAAGCGATAACCTAAAAACTAAAAAGACTTCAAGCCAAAAAAAATGTGACCGCATGGCCACACTTTTCTGATAGGCTAATTTTTCTTGCACCTTAGTCTCAGAATGTCCCTAACGTGAGGCTGATATCGCCAGAGAATGCGACTTCTTTAATTGCATTCTGAAGCACAGAACTCATAAGAAATCGAAACGTATCTATACTTGAAGGAAGACCATACATCCCCGGGAATCTTTTTTCAATATATGTTCCAATAACAGCCAAGAATTCATTTGAAGCATTCCCATCCAAAAAATAAGCAGATTCACCATTCACGTATTTCTCATAATAGTATGGAAATTTTCCATTCCACTTGCTACTAAGTTGCTGTTTGAGTTCAGCAGCATATTGCGAAAAAGTCATAGTTTCTGATTGAGTAGGAACTACGTCATCAACCGGTAAGTCATCCGAAAATTCATGATCAAAAATTTCGTTGTCGGTTGGCCCATATATAAGCTCGAATTCAGCATCTCCGCTACTGGTATAATTTTGAATATTGCATTGCACTGGAAGTTCCGCATCACCATCAAGATTTATAACAGCAAAAAATATATTGAAACGAGGTCCATCAAAACTGAGTTTAGACATTTGAAATTCATTTTCAGTTACAATACCCTCGTGCAATAGTGTTCCTTTCATATCATTCACTACTTTACTGTCAATTTGGAAATCTAGGTCAATTGGGTCAAACTGCTTGCTGAGTGTGCCACTTTCATCACCCGTAAATTCCACAAAGTCCTTTCCATCAACGCTAAGCGGCTGAATATAGCACACCGCCCTTGATTTATTATTATAATCAAACCACACTTCGGTTTGCAGCCATCCCACAACGGCGGCTTTGACGTTTTTGGCGGTGTAGGAAATGTTGAATGTGCTGGAAACTTGTCCTTGCAGTGCAGCGAGGGTTATGCCCACGGACGTTGCAGCCACCACAAGCACCATTGCAAAACACCCGACCACCGTCCATATTTTCTTTTTCATATTTTTGTTCTCCTTTTTTGTTTTTTGTGTGCTTTTTTGCACACCTACCCCCATTTTAGCGGGGGGGGGATTTTTGTCAAGTGATTTGCAAAAATTTTTTAAAAATTTTTCATTTTTTTTAGATTTTTGCCATTTTAGGGCGTATTTTAGGCAAAAACTGCCCATTTTCACCCCTTTTTGCCCCGTTTCTGCCAAATAGATTAAAAAACTTTCAAAAAAAAATTTTAAAAGACTATTCAAAAACAAAACTTTAAAAAACTAAGAAAGAAAACCCAAAAAAAAGCGATTCTCAAATTTGAAAATCGCAAATGAAGTTCTTGATTAAAGATTCGCTTCTGACTGCTCGGTCACGCCTTCCAAATATTCCAAAAGCCGCTCTTTGCCAAAGCCGTTTTCGGAGGAGTATGGAAACACAATCTCTTTTCGCACGCCAAGCGTTTTGGCAATGCTGCTGCACGCTTGCGGGATTTTGCTTTTTGCAATCTTATCCACTTTTGTCGCCACAAGCACGTATGGAATTTGGTGGAAATTCAAAAAGTCGAGCATCATTTTGTCGAGTTCGCCCGGCTGATGGCGGCAATCCAGCAGCACAAACACCGTCCTCAAATTGGGGCTGGAAAGAAGATATCTCTCCATCAGCCCCGCCCAGTTTGCGATGTGCTTCTGCCCCGTTTTTGCGTAGCCATAGCCCGGCAGGTCCACAATGCGAAAGCGGTCGTTCACCAAAAAGTAGTTCACCATTTTGGTCAGCCCCGGCGTGGACGACGTTTTCGCCAAATTTTTCTGCCCACAAAGAGAGTTGAGCAGCGAACTTTTGCCGACATTGCTTCTGCCGACAAACGCCACCTCCACACAATCGTCATTCAAAATGCCGCCCTCGTCCACCGCAGACGTGAGATATTTTGCACTAACAATTTTCATACCTATTTATAATATCAAAAATTTCCAAAAAAGTAAAGAAAAAAACACCAACCATCTTCACTCATCTATATAAGTTAATCAAAAATTCCAGAAGAGCAATCAGCTTTCTGTCCATCATCTCATAATACATTGTTTCCAATTCATAAAACAATGCCGCCTGCCCCTCTGATAATCCACTTATGAACTGTTTTGAGAGGCAATCAAATTCTTCTGGCTCGTCAACTGACGGGTTTGTGCTTAGATACATCCTGAAAATCAAATCTGCAATTTCGTGCATATTTCGCTCCTTTTTATCAACTTTTGTTATACATCCCTATGCAGCCCGTTCTTTATAACGAACACATTATATCAGTTCGTTATAACGGATGTCAAGGATTTTGTTCGTTATAACGGATATAATTCAAATATGAATGAAAATGTTTTTGGAAGCAGATTGAAAGATTTAAGGCAAGAACGCGGGCTGTCACTCAAAAAATTGGGCGAAGAATTGGGCGTAAGTAAAACAGCGTTGTGCCAATGGGAAAACGGCATAACAGACATCTCTGGACACAATCTTGTCATTCTTGCGAAATTTTTTCAGGTCAGCACGGACTATCTGCTGGGATTGGAAGATTAAAAAAAAGAGGCGTGACCTCTTTTTTCACTTATTATTGCAACTTTCATCTACGTGCAAATTGCGTTTTATTTGGAGCGTTTTGCCAATCTTTTTTTTGCCTTCTCTTTAAGTGCCCATTTGTTGTCTTTAAAAACAAGGTCGGACGCTTTCAGTTTTGGCAGTCCAACTTCGTCGTCAAAGCCGCAGTCCTGGATGGCATACCACCCGTCGGCAACCTGTTTGCAGATGGCATAAGCGTCATCCTTCAACTTTTCGCTGCGTTCACGCTCGTCGGCGATGGAGTTGTCTGGGTGCATGATGTCGCAGATGGCAAAATATATGTTATATTTAAATTTCCCGTTCTTTTTCTTTCGTCTTTTGAAAAGTGCCACGATTGGAAGCAGTGGAACGTCGTTTCTCGCCGCCGCCTGGAAAGCCCCGCGTTTAAACGGACGGATTTCACGATAGAACGGCCACATGGACGCCTCGGGGTTGAACAAAACTGGCTTTTTCTTTGACAAAATCAGCGAAACGTCCTCGTTGAATTTTTTCATCCCGGACAGGCTGGATTTTGGGATTGGCATCCCGCCCAATGACCGCAAAAAGAAACCGATGGTTTTCATGCGGATGTTCTCTTCCAGCGTGGTGAAATAAATTTTCCTCCACGCAAACAAGTTGGTGCCGACAGACAAATCGTCCAGCACATGCACGTGGTTGCAAGTCATGACAAAGCCTTGTCGGTCCAACTTTTTGATTTTGTTATATCCATATCTATGCAAGCCCCGCTTGAAATACATATATGGATTGAACACGCAAATGGCGGCAGCACGAAATATCGCCGCCCAAATCCGGAAAAAGATGTTGCGAGGATAGAAAGGATAGGTGTCGTCAAATTTCACCTTCCTTTTTCCGTTGCCGATTTTTCTCATGTGCTGGTCAGACGTGTCAGGTCGCTCAATTCCGTCTTTATCAATCAATCTTTCACCTCAAATAAATTATTTGGCATGTCTGCCGGACATTTTTCTAATTATATTCCACTCAAAAGAAAAAAGCAAACAAAAACTTGACCGTTTGCCAGAATGAAAAAATTCGATAAAAACTGTGTTTTTGCGAATTTTTGTCACTATTCAGCCAAAATGCTGAGAATTTTTTCCATATCTTTGTTTTCTTTCTTGCTTAAAGTCTGCTTCAAATTTTTAAGGTCATTCTCTTCGGTGTCTTTGCTGGCATACAAATCGAAAAACTTTTGCGTTGGAATAAGTAAATATTCCCTGCCGTCCTTGCCGCTTTTTTCTTTGGTGATAAGCCCTTTCTTCATCAGCGTCTTCACCTTGTAGGTGGCGTTTGGAGAAGAAATATCCAAAAATTCAGCAAACTGAGAAATTGTCGGCTTGCCAAGAAGATAAATACACTGCAAACAAAAATATTCAGACGATGTCAAATTTTCACCGCCCTTTTTGATATGCTTGAACATATTGCGGAAAATCACCAATTTAATTTTCCGATACAACTCATTGATTTTTCTTTTCAGTGCCATAATGTTCCTACGCAGATATCATAGCATCTCTTGCCGTAAAAATCAAGCAATTTTGATGCTTTTGCGAAAATGATTGCAAAAAGCAAAATGTTTTTTGCAAATTTGATTGATTTTCTGAAAACAATGTGCTATAATGAAGCCACTTGAATGAATGGCCCCTTGGTCAAGCGGTTAAGACACCGCCCTCTCACGGCGGTATCATGGGTTCGAATCCCGTAGGGGTCACCAAAAAAATCAGCGTCAGCTGAGTTTTTTTATGCCCCCGACGGCGAACGCATCGCGTTCGTGTGTGCGTCCGCACACAATTCGAACCCAGATGACGGCGTCGCACTCACTCTTGCACGTTCCCCGTGCAAGTTCGTATTCTTTGTCATCATGTCCCTAGTCGAAAATGCCTTTGCACTTTTGCTAGTGCAAGCATTTTCTCCTTGTCAGAGCACTCACTCTTGCACGTTCCCTGTGCAAGTTCGTGCTCCTTGTCATCACGGTTCGAATCCGACAATTGCTTCGAAATGATGCAATTTTTGAAGAAACAATCGCAAACACAAAATAATAGTTTTCTGATATCTCAGGCTTTGCTGAGTTTTTCATGCCCCCGACGGCAAACCCAGATGACAGCGTGGCGAAATGGCAGAAATCATTCACAATTTTTAAGTTTTTCCACGGCATCCTTGCGGTTTTTGCTGGAATAAACAAAACTTCCGCTGACAAGAATGTCGGCACCATTTTCCACAAGCTGTTTGGCATTCTGCGGGGTGACGCCACCGTCAAATTCAATCTTAAACGGCAGATTGTTGTTGCGTCGAAAAGCATCCACCTCTTTCACGCGGTCAATCATTTCAGGCAAAATTTCCTGACCGCTTGCACCCGGCTGCACACCCATAATCAGAACAATGTCACAGCCAAACACGAAAGAGCGAATATCCTTAAACTGCGTGTCAGGCTTCAGTGAGATGCCCGCAAGCACGTGATTTTGCTTGATGTATTTCAAAGCATTCAGCAAATCCTCTTTGTTGTCGAAGGCTTCATAATGCACCGTGATGATGTTTGCCCCCGCAAGGATGTATTTTGCGATGTCCTCAGTGGGTTCTTTTTGCATAAGATGCACGTCCAGCATGATGACACTGTTTCGATTGATGTTCTTGACAAGGTTGAAGTCATATGTGTTTTTGGCGACAAAATTTTCGTTCATGATATCGCAGTGCAAAAATTCAGCCACGCCCTGCATGCTGCGAGCATACTCGATGATGTTTTGATAGTCCTCAATCGGGTCGGTCGAAACCGAAATGTCCACATTCTTTTTCATTTATGCTCCTTTTGAAAATCATTTTAGCACATAAATTCGCCATTCTGCAAACTTAAACATCAAAATTTTGGTATGTTTTTAAGCACTTCGTGCAATTTGAGATAGTTGGAATATCTCTGCTTGGAAATTTTTCCTTCTTCCACTGCCTTGCACACAGCACAATCTTTTGCCGTCAAGTGCTGGCAGGAAGTATATTTGCACCCTCCCGCAAACGGAAGAAAATCGGGATAATATGATTTCAATTCTTGCTCATTCAGACGCAAAAGCCGCTCGTCAAGTTTGGAAAAGCCCGCAGTGTCCGCAAGATATTTGCCCTCGGCAAGTTTATAAAGCTCCACCGTGCGAGTGGTCTGCTTGCCCCGCTCTATCTTTTTGGAAAATGTGTCCACCTTGGCAACATCGCGGCCGAGGATGGAATTGATTATGGAGGACTTCCCCACAGCACTCTGCCCCGCCAAGGCACAAATTCCGTCTATTTCTTCCAGAATTTTCATCACACTTTGTTCTCGGGTGGAAAAAATGATGGTCTTGACAAATTTTTGATAAATCAACTGGATGTCCTTGCAATATTTTTCGTCCAAATCGCACTTGTTTATGCACAAAACGGGCTGGATGCCGCTCACCGCACAAAACAAGAGGAGTTTGTCCACCGTGTATAAATCCGGCTTCGGCACAGGTGCCACAACAATCAGCATTTTGTCCAAATTGGCAAGTGGCGGCCTTATCAAAAGATTTTTTCGCTTATCAATTTTTGATATCGCACCCGCCGCGTCCAAAGTCACACGGTCGCCAACAAAAACGCCATCTTTTTTAAGCGTTTTTCGCGACGTTGTGCCAAGCACCTTGCCATTTTCCGTTTCGACAAAAAAGGTGTCCGCCTGTTTTTTAAGCACCAAGCCGTTCAATTTGCACCCCCAACGCGATTTCTCAGCTGCCCGCAAGCTCCGTCAATATCCTGCCCAAGACTGCGTCGCACTGTGGCACTTATGCCCAATTTTTGCAGTTTGCCCGCAATGGAATATGCCTTTTTTCGCGTCACGCCCAAAAGTTTTTTCTCTTTCACAGAGTTGAGAGGAATAAGGTTGACGTGGCAAGAGCGACCTTTCAAAATTTTTGCCAGTTCTTTGATGCACTCGTCAGTGTCGTTCACGCCGTCAATCAAAGAATATTCAAAACAAATTCTTCTGCCCGTCTTGGAAAAATAATAGTCACACGCCTGCAAAATTTCCTCAATCTTGTAGGCATTTGCAATTGGCATGATGGTTTTTCTAAGTTCGTCATTTGGGGCGTGGAGCGAAATTGTCAGCGTCACGCAAAAGCCTTCGTCGGCAAGTTTATATATGTTCGGCACCAGCCCGCAAGTGGAAAGAGAAATGTTTCGGGCAGAAATGTTCAGCCCCTCTGGTGCTGTAAGAAGTCGCAAAAATTTGCAGACATTTTCAAAATTATCCAACGGCTCCCCACAGCCCATCAGCACGACATTGGTCACTTTGCGTTCTTTCAAACTTCCGCCAAGCAGTTTGTTGAAAAACAACACTTGAAGCAAAATTTCGCCCGCCGTCAAATTCCTTTGCAGCCCGTTTAGAGTGGAAGCACAAAATTTGCAGCCCATTCGGCAACCCACTTGGGTGGAAACGCACACTGTGCGGCCATATTTATATGAAAGCAAAACGCTCTCAACCACACTGCCGTCCGAAAAGCGAATTGCCACCTTGTGAGTGCCGTCCACGGATGTGAGGTGAGCCACAATCTCATATGAAAAATATTCATCCGCAATTTTCTCTTTGAAAGAGTTTGGCAAATTTGAAATCTCTGGCAAATCCTTCAACATCAACGCCGCTTCATAAAGCTGCTTAGCACGAAATTTTGGCTCGCCAAGCTCTTGCACACGCTGCTCCAACTCGCTCAGACTTAAATCCAAAATCATTCGCCCACCCCGCTTTGCTGCAAAGCCTGGCTGACCTTGTCCACAGCGTCACTTTTGAAATGAAAGCCGTTCAAAAATGCGGCAGCATCCAGCACTTTGCCGCCCGGTGCTTGGCAACGCAAAATTTCCAACGCCCCGTTTTTCGCACCAATGATAAATCTTTTTTTTGTGCAAAGAATTTTTCCGCATATGGAATTTTCTGCCTCATTTTTAGACAAATTGTTGCAAAAACCCCCGTTTTTAGGGCTTTTTGATGCATTTTCATTTTTTTCGCTTCCAAAGCATTCGGCAAAATTTTGCTCACAAGACGCTCTGTCAAGAGCCTTCGCCTTGAAAACTTTCACCCTCTCGCCGCCAACAAAGAAATAAGAAACAGGCGACTCGCAATATGCCCGCACTTGGCACTCCAACGCATTGGCACCCAAAGAAAAATCCATAAGGGCGTCCTCTTTTTTAATCAACTTCACAAACGTTGCGTCCTCGTGTTGCTGTGGTGTTCGCGGAACATTTTCAAAGCCCTTCGACTCAATTTCATCCAAAACTTGAAGCAAAAGTTTCGCCCCAACATTGGCAAGTTTTGGCATTAATGTGGCATAGTCGTCCTCTGGCGAAATTTCCACTTTTTCTTGCACAAAAATGTCGCCGTCGTCCATGCCAACTTCCGTCTTCATGATGGACACGCCAGTTTGGCTTTGCCCAGCAAGCAATGCCCCCTGAATTGGTGTTGCACCGCGAAGCTTTGGCAGCAGTGAAGGATGCACGTTGATGCATGGGTGGATGTCCAAAAGCGATTTAGGCAAAATTTTGCCATAGGATGCCGTCACAAAGATGTCGCAGTCCAGTTGGCGAAAATCCTCCAACTGCTCGCTGATTTTCTCTGGTTGAAAAACTGCAAGTCCCTTTTGCCTTGCCATTTCCACCGTTTTTGGGCTGACCATTTTGTTGCCGCGACCAGCCGGCTTGTCCGCACGTGCAACAACCCCTACAACCTTATGCTGGCTTTCAAAAAGTTTTTCAAGCACAATTTCCGCAAAACGCGGCGTTCCAAAAAATAAAATTTTCATCAATTTCTCACTTTTTCCCTATTTTTTTGTGTTTTAAGTTTTAAAGTTTTTGTGTTTTAGGTTTTAACATTTTGTTGTTTCACAATTTTGAATTATGCTTTTTATTGTCTTAAAAACATTTTTAAATTTTAAGCACTTTTTAAATCCTTGTAATTTGAATTTTCTATTTCAAGCATGTTAAATTTAAATCAAAATTTGCAAATTTTGTGCAAAAATTGCGGAATTTTGCAGTTTTTTCACTTTTCTCCGTGTGTCCGCTTGTATTCTTTCCCTTCATCGGTGTAGTCCACAAACAGCACTCCATTGAGATGGTCAATTTCGTGGCAAATGCACCTGGCAATGTATTCCTCCCCCTCAAACTCAAACGGCTTGCCGTGGCGGTCAAAGGCAAAAATTTTCACCACACGCGGACGGGGCACGTCGCAATAAAATCCCGGCACGCTCAGGCAGCCCTCGCTGTCCGTCACCCGACCTTTTGTTTTGATAATCTCAGGATTGATGATTTCCAAAAATTCATCCTCGCCCAAGTCAATCACAATGGCACGCCTAAGCACCCCAACTTGCACAGCGGAAATGCCCATGCCCTTTTTCTCCAACATGGTGGTTTTCATATCATCCAAAAGTTGCCAAAGCGACTCGTCGAAATCGGTCACCGGCTTGGACTTTTTTCTTAATGTTTCATTTCCCAAAACTACGATTTTTCGTGTGCTCATTTTCCCTCACTTGATTTGTATATTATTTTAAAACAATTCATTGGCGAATGTCAAGAGAAAGAATTTCTTTGTTTCATGAAAGGATTTCTTTTGACCTCCTACTACTGGTCTTTGCAAAAAAAAGACATCTCTTAAACATGAAATGTGCTTATCACACTAAAACGGCATCATCACAAAACAAAATCTTGTTATTTTTTCTCATCAAAATGCAGCATTTTGGCCTCCGTTTGGCAGCCGACATAAGCCGGGGCGGCAATAAATTTTTAAAGGGACTTGACAAACACCCCCAAAATTGGGTTATAATGAGAGGGTTGTGAAATTCAAAAATTTCGTGACCTAACAAAAATTTTTTAAAAGAGAGGACATTTTATGCCAGACGACAATCGGCGTGACGAAGAGTTATTTGCCGCAATGATGGCCCCTGACGAAGAAAGCCTAAGCCAATGGCGAAACAACGCCCGCGTTGCGGTTGAACAGCAACATATTGCAAATCAGAGAAAATATTTTGCGGAACTTGAAGAATGCAAAGACATTCTTTCTGAGGTGACAAATGGCGATTATCCAGAACGCACCGACATTTTCACGCAAATTCCGTTCAACCAAAAAGTTCGCGTGCAAATGCAAAATTCTGAAACCAAACTTGTCACAATCAAAAGGGACAATGTGGCACAAATATTCTTTCCGCCTGTGGGACAGGTTGTGGCAGTGTTTGACCAAAGCGGAAAGGAGATTTTCAAGAATGGATATCTCGATAAGCCACGTGCAGTGCAATATGCCAATGTGTTTGGACGAGCAGCAGGCGTGGAACTGGCTCAGAAAAATCTGGCTGAGGCAACTGCAAAAATCGAGGTGTCTGTCCAGTATTTTGAGCAAGCCTTGGCGGCCCTGGAAAGTGATGCCAACGCTTGGCTGGAAAAGGCGGCACCGCTTATCTACCCTCAAAGGCAAAAATCGTGGGCAGCATACATTTTCACTCTCATTCCTGCAAATTCAAAATTTAAGTTCATTATTGAGACTTCGCTTTCTATGATGGAAAAGCTGTCAAAAACTGACCTTGCACAAGAAGAGAAGTTGCAACTTTTTGAAGAACTGAAAACCTCACTTGCAAACATTGGCTCCCCTATTTTGAAATACGCCATCACAGAGACAGTGAAAACCTATGCCAAAAACGGCCCAGAATTTATGACTTATTTGGGATATAACACTGAAGATTTGCAAAAACAAAATAAAATTTTTGAAGAACAACTGAAAAATCCCGCAAAAGCCACTCGAAGCATATTAAAACAGGGTCAGACAGAAGAAAGACTTCGATTAAAGCAACAGAAGGCGTTCGAAAAAAGCCAATTATTGCTGGAAAAAAGACAGGCATCGCAAGACAGGAAAAAATGGGCTGCCACAATGAGAGAGGCAAAAAGAATTTTTAAGGGCAATCCTGCCGGTGTGACTGCAATAGTCAAATTTGGCCGCCCGGATAAAATTTATGATGACTCCGTCAGTGAAGCACTTCAACAACTTATCATAGCATCTCCCGAAGAACGTCGCAGTGTCGACAGTCGAAGCGTCAACTCCCCCGAGATTGAGCCCACACCCTGATGCATCTTGCCTTCAAAATCAGGTTGAAGACATTCCTCTTGACATTTTGTTTGCACATTTCAACAAACTTTGCAAGCAGGCAGAGGAGAAGAAATCTGCAAAGTCTGAAACAGCAACGCCATCAACAGTTGAAAAATCAATCCCAGCTGAAACGGAAAACACAATTAAGAAAGATTTTGACGAAGGCAAGCAATAATTTTTAATTCAGCGAAAATAAGTCATTTAGCAATTGCAACAAAAATATTGATTAAAACTCGATAAAAATAACAAAACTTTGAAGAATAGCACTAATTTCAACAAAACTGAAATGAAAAAAATAAATAAATTTGATTAAAAAAAGCCGATTTTTCGGCTTTTTGCTTTTTTTATTTGTTTTATTTAAATCTGAGCATCAGCTTAAATTGTTTGGATTGATTTCAAAAAAGACTGAACTTTTGCATTTTGGGTCAACGCAGTCAAAGACCGTTTTTTCCAGTTCATCCGCCCGCGAGAGGGCAAAACGCATGAGAATTTGATATCTAAATTTGTTTTTAATTTTGTTGAGCGGGGCTTTCATGACGTCAAGATAAACAAATTCGTCTGGCGAATTTTCTTTGATTTGTTTAATTTTGTTGAAGCATTCTTTGCACTCCGCGGCGACCACTTTTTCGTCCTCGTGAGAGAACAAAATTCGCACAATGCGGGCATAAGGCGGGAATTTTGTCACTTTTCGCAGGTTGATTTCCTTCTTAAAAAAGCCTTTATAGTCATAATTTGTCGCGAAGCGATAAACATAGTGGCGAGGGCTGTATGTTTGCAAAATCACTTTGCCCTGCGTTGCACTTCGCCCGGCACGCCCTGCCACCTGGGTTATCAGCTGGAAAGTGCGTTCGATTGAGCGGAAGTCTGCCTGATACAAACTTTGGTCGGCGTCCACAATGCCCACCAGAAGCACATCCTCAAAATCGTGCCCCTTGGCAATCATCTGCGTGCCAACCAAAATGCCCGGCTTGCAGGCACGAAACTCGTTTAAAATTTTGCGGTGACCGTTTTTCTGTGAGGTTGTGTCGTTGTCCATTCGCAAAATTGGCACGTCCGGGAACATCTTTCGCAGTTCTTCCACCACTCTTTCGGTGCCGATAGCCCCTTGCTTGATGTCCGTACTTCCGCAACTTGGGCAAACGTCCAAGGCGTGATATCTCTTGCCGCAATAGTGGCATTTCAGTTTGTTTTCATAGTGATGATATACAAGTGCCACATCGCAGTCGCTGCATTTTGCCACATATCCGCATTGCCGACATCTTTGGAAAGAAGAAAATCCCCTCCGATTGATGAAAATCATGGCTTGTTTTTTCCGCTCCACAATGTCTTTAAGTTCAAACATAAGCGGCATAGAGAAAATGTTGTTGTTGCCGTGGCGAAGTTCCATCATCATGTCAATAATTTGAATTTTTGGCATGTCCATGCCGTTCACCCGCACGGGCATCTCCACAAGCTCATATTCCCCATCCATCGCCTTGGCATAACTGTCAATAGACGGCGTGGCACTGCCAAGCACCAGGGTGCAGTTGTTGTATTCTCTCCGAAATTGTGCAATGGTGTGGGTGTCATAGCGAGGATTGTTTTCGGAGACATAACTTTGCTCATGCTCCTCGTCGATGATGATTATCCCCAAATTTTCAATCGGTGAAAAAATTGCGGAACGTGCACCCACCACCACCTTCGCCTGGCCAAAGAAGATGCGTTTCCACTCATCAAAACGCTCGCCCGCCGACAGACCACTGTGGATGAGTGCCACCTGGTCGCCAAAGCGAGCCTTGAAGTTTGCCAGCACCTGCGGAGTGAGCGAAATTTCCGGCACAAGCATCAATGCAGACTTCCCGCGGGAGAGTTGCTTTTCAATCAAGCACATATACACTTCCGTCTTTCCGCTTCCGGTCACGCCATGCAAAAGATAGGTTTTGTTTTCACAAATGGTCTGCACTGCACGCGATTGCAGGTCTGTTAATGTGCGGTGTTCGCGTGCCAAAACATCAAATTCGGGTGCCCGCAAAATCTGCTCGTTTTCCACCATCACGTCGCCGTTTTTAATTAATGCCGCAAGCGGAGCGTAGCCAAACTGATTTGAAACATCCGAAAACTTTTGCTTGCCATTTTCTTGCAAAAAGTGGACAATTTCCAGTTGTTTTTTCGCACGAGCGGACGGCATCTTGAAATTTTCTGCAAGGCTGACAAATTTGACAATCAA
Organism: uncultured Clostridia bacterium; assembly: GCA_947625515.1. Taxonomy (GTDB): domain Bacteria; phylum Bacillota; class Clostridia; order Christensenellales; family UBA1242; genus Caccovivens. The sequence continues at coordinate 49,939 of CANQOO010000001.1, read as the reverse complement.
CTCTCGCACTTTGTCCGTTCTCATTTCAGCAGGGAGAAACAGCCTCAGGCAACTTGCAAGTTTGAGGTGCAGTTTTTCTGCCATATATTTCATCAGGGCAAGCATTTCGGGTTTAATCACCGCAAAATCCTCAACCACGCTGTCAATTTCTTTCAATTTGCTTGGGTCATATTCGCAGGACGAAGAAAGTTCCACCACAAAACCTTGCAAAAGGCGAGCACCAAAAGGCACAAGCACTCTCATGCCCGCCTCAACCGCCATATCTTGTGGCACAACATATTCAAACTCTCTGTCCAGGGCCTTGGCGTCCTGGTCAATAATCACTTTTGCAAACATACAAATCCCAACAAAAAATCACCGAGTGATTTTTCGGTGACATTTTATCATAAATCGCAGCAAAATTCAACAAATGTGACAAAAGAAACAAAATTTCAGTTCTCGTCCTCAATTTTGCTTGGAACAATTTTGCCCTCATAAATTTCGTCAAGAGCAATGCTGATGGCTTTTTTGTCGGCAGTGGCAAGTTCGGCACGGCGAGTTGTTTCAATTTCCTTGGCACGTTTTGCCGCCAGGATGGAAAGCACATATTTGTTTCCGCCCGTCTTTTTTGCAAGTTCATCGATTGGTGGTTCAATCATCATAACACAAAAATCTCCTTCAAAACAAATCTTCCCGAATTTTAGCACAATCAAACACAAAAATCAAGTGTTTTTGGCAAAAATGACAAGAAAAAGTGTTTAAATCGTTGTTTTTGCCGCTTTTGAAAGAATTTTTCCATCGGTAATGACTTTTTAAGATAAAACGTAAGTTATCCCTAATTGGGTTACAAAAATTTTTGTTGAGATTATAATTGCATCAAGGAGAGAACAAAAAATGAAAAATTATGTTAAAAACAACTCTTGCCCTTTAAACATTGGCCTAATAAAAAAAATTATGGAACAAAAATCCATAAGCAAGAAAATGCTGTGTCAAGAATGCAACATCTCAACATCCACTTTAAATCGTATTTTGCGAGGAATTACAAAGCCAAGAATTTCAACTCTTTACAATCTATCTAAATTTTTAAATGTTTCTTGTGAAAAACTGATTGACAAAAGTTATAGAAAAATGGTTTGGCAAAAATTCATGACACGAAGCCAAGCGAAATCAAAATTGCTCGATTGACTTCTTTCATTTTGCGGGCGTCCAGCGTGGTCACTTTTTCTTTGAGACGGCGTTTGTCCAGCGTGCGAATTTGCTCCAAAAGCACCACCGAATTTTTTGGCAGTTTGCTGTCATCGGCGGGCAGCTCAATGTGAGTTGGAAGTTTTGCCTTGCCAAGTTGGCTGGTGATTGCAGAAACAATGACGGTTGGAGAAAACTTGTTGCCCACATCGTTTTGGATGATAAGCACAGGACGCATGCCGCCCTGCTCGCTCCCGACAACGGGACTGAGGTCGGCAAAATATATTTCTCCTCTCTTAAACAAATTTTCCATCAAACTCACCGTCAAGATTTTGTAGGTCACACAAATCGGCAAGCTCAATTTCTTCAAGTTCCTTTTTTAGACCTTCGTCAAAAGCGGGATGCAAGGCGTTGCCATATTGCGTGAAGAGATTTCCTCTCATTTCCATCCTATGCAAATCTTCAAAATTTGTTGAAATTGCAAAATTTTCCAGGCTGCCAAATTGCCTTTCCAAACTTTTTGCTTTTTCAACGATTTTTTTGTATGCAGTTTGCATAATTTTCACCTGTATCCCGAAATTTTAAACTTATTTTAATTAGGTCTAAAATTTTTATTCATTTGTCAATTTTTCGCGTCTTTTCGCGATTTTTGCTGCGTTTTTTTGTAGATTTTTATTTTTTGAATGTGTTTCCAATTATTTCTCCGTTGTCTTTTCTTTTGCTTTAAAGTGACATTTTGCCAGCATTTTTTCATTTTTTTTGCAAAAATGCGGCGTTTTTTGCGTTTTTTTTATTTAACGCAGATTGCCACCGCCCCAACGATTGTTGGTTGATGAGAGAGGGAAATTTCAATTTCTCGGAAGCCCAACTCTTGCAGCCGCTGTTTGGCTTTATCGCGAAGGACAACATATGGTGCCCCGCTGTCCTTGTGGCAAAGTTCAATTTCTTTGAAAGAAATTTGCCCGCTTTTTAGGTCAAGTGCCTTAAAGACCGCCTCTTTCACCGCCCAAAGTGCCGCCACGTGCATGGAAAAATCTTTCTGAAACTTTTTTATGTATGCCATCTCCCCGTCCAGAGCAATTTTCCCCAAAAGTTTTTCTGCGTCCTTAATTCTTGCCACTTCTTGCAAATCAATTCCAATCATTTTCGTCCTCCATTTGTGAAAAAACTTGGTCGGCCACTTTTCTCGCTACGGAATAATCATATCCTTTATAAATCAAATGAGCAAGGCATTTTTGCTTGTTTTTTGGCGTAAATTGCCGATTTTTTGCGAATTTTTCGCCCAAAGCGAGGGCATTTTCAAATTCGTCATCTTCGTCAACATTTTCCAGCAATGCGTCCACAATTTCTTTTGAAACGCCCTTCTGGGAAAGTTTGCGGGCGATTGTGCGTTTGCCCTGGCTGGCACTGAGGCTTTCAAAATAATTTTTTGCAAATTTTTCGTCGTCAATCATGCCATATTCTTCCAGTTTTTTGCACGTCTTGGAAATGGTCGCATTTTCGAAGCCCTTCTTTTTCAGATAGTCTTTCAGCCCCTTTTTGCTGACAACATATTTTTCAAGATAAGAGACCGCCATGTCGAATGAGACGCGTTCGTCATTTTCTTCTTTAATTTTTTTGAATGCATCATCCTCGAACTCCGCACCCGTTTTGATGTCAAATTTCACCAAAATTTCGTCAAGAAAAACGCCTGCCCACTTGTCATCTGCATAGACATGGAAACGACTTGTTGTCCCAATGCGTTTGATTTTTGTAATTGTCATTTTTTCACCTATTGCCAAACATTGTGGCGTTTTTTGCCACCGTTTTATTTATTTTGTGCCACCATGTGGATTTTTGCATTTTTGGGCTGTTTTTGGCGTTTTTGCCACCATGTGTTTTTTTACGTTTTCGTATTTTTGCTTTGGAAAGCATTTTTCCACCCTGCGGTTTTCTTTTTCACCCAAGCACCTGGCTTGTCACTTTGGTGTATGCCCGCACAAGGCCGCCCGCACCAAGTTTGATGCCGCCAAAATATCTCACCACAAACACGCACACATCACTTGCACCCTTCTTTTGGATAACCGACAAAATTGGCCTGCCAGCGGTGCCGCCCGGCTCCCCGTCGTCCACGGCTTTTTCCAGAAACGGGCTTTTAAGGGAATAGGCATAGCATATATGTGTCGCTTTTTTGTGCATTGCACGCAAACCCGCCAGTGCATCACTCACTTCCCGCACATCTTTGCACTGCAAAAGATAGCCCAAAAATTTGGACTTTTTCTCTTCAATTTCCACCTGTCTCGCAAATTCGACCATATGTTTTTATCCTAGTTTGGAATTTAATCCGCCATGTTTCTCCAGGTTTGGATTTTAGCCTTCACGTTTTAGGTAATTAATCCTCCAATCCGCACAAATAATCTGTGGACACCCTAAAAAATTTCGCAAGAGCAACCAGATTTTCTATGTTTGGAATCCGCAGTTCTCTTTCCCATCTGCTGATGGCAACGTGGCTGACGCCGATAGCCTTGCCCAACTTTGTCGTTGACAAATTCATTTCTGTCCGCAATTCTTTTAACCTCTCAGCAAAAACTTTCATATAAAACCTCTTTTATATGAAAATTATAACCATTTGGTAATGAAATTGCTTGACATGAACCGCTCGGTTCATTATAATACTTAATGAACCGTTTGGTCAAACAATTCTAGAATAAAATCAAACATTTCTAGAACAAAAATCATCATGAAAAAAAATAAAATCATCATGGAAAAAGAAAATCACGCTTTAAAAAAACAAAATTAAACATTTTCAGGAGGAAAATATGAGAAAACAAATTGACAACAGCGGAATTAAGATAAACACAAAGAAAATTGAAGAATTTATGTCGGATAATTGTTACAGCAAAGCGGCTTTCGCCAGAAGGTGCAGAATCAGCACCTGGCTTTTGGACAAAATTTTGAGTGGAAAAACAAATTTTCGATTCACGGCAATAATAAACATTGCGGAGGTCATGCAGGTGCCTTCGTCCGCATTGGTTCTTGCCGATTAAAAATGAAAAATTTAAAATAAAAACAAATTAAATATAGATTGAAAAATAAGATTTGCAAATAAATTTATGGATTCATTTGCAGATGAATTAGACTGTTATTATTTTAAATTGCAAATAAAATTTAAAAAAATTAAAATTTTCGCTGATTTGCCGATTTAGATTATTTGTTTTGCTGATTTCGTTAATCATAGATAATTTAAAATATTATTTCACGACAACTTTGATGAAACTCTTCTTCCCTTTTTTTAGAAGGGCTCCGTCGCCTATGTCCTCCGCCGAAATGGAAAGAGCAAAATCGGCGATTTTTTCATTCTTGAAACTTATTGCTCCGCCTTGCACAAGTCTTCTGCCCTCACTCTTGGATGGAGCAAGGCCGCACCTGACCAGAAGGTCGCATATGCCCATTGGCAGTTCCGCTTTTGCCACCTCAACCACCGGTGCATCATCCCCGCCCTGCGAAAACAGGCTTTCACTCATGCTCTGTGCCAGCCGAGCATCCTCTTCGCCGCGAACAAATTTGGTCACCTCAAAAGCCAAACACTTTTTGGCAGCCATAACATCCTCTTTGATGAGGCGGCGAACCTCTTGCATTGGCACATCGGTGAAAACTGCAAACATCATTTCAAGACAACTGTCTGGCGTCTGGAACACTCCTTGATAGAAATCATATGCCGAAATTTTGTCGCGGTCAATCCAAATTGCCCCCTTTTCCGTCTTGCCCATTTTTTTGCCCTCTGGGGTCATCAGGAGCGGATTGGTTGCACCGATAAGTTCCACATCAGTGCCATTTGCAAAATTGAGTTTGCGTTGCAGTTCGCAACCAGCAGTGATGTTCCCCCACTGGTCCTGCCCGCCAAACTGCAACGTGCAGCCATATTTTTGATTGAGATGAACAAAGTCATATGCTTGCATCAGCATATAGCCCATCTCAAAAAATGTCAAGCCCCCTTCCTGAATGCGGTTGGCATAAATTTCGTTTGACAGCATTTTATTGACATTGAAATGCACACCCACATCACGCATGAAAGAGACATAGTCCATCCCGTCAAACCAATCTGCGTTGTTGACAATGATGGCAGGATTGTCTCCGTCAAACTTCAAAAACACTCCCAGCGTTTTTTTGATGCTTTCGATGTTTTTTTGCACCTCTTGCTTGGAGAGCATTTTTCTCAGTTCAGTCTTGCCAGACGGGTCTCCAATGCCGGCAGTCGCTCCGCCCATCAAAAGCAAAACTTTATGCCCCGCCTGCTGAAAACGTCGCAAAATGCAATATGGCACGCAGTGTCCAATGTGCAAACTTTCCGCCGTCGGGTCTGTGCCTTCATACAGTGTGATTGGCTTGCCACTTTCCAGCATTTTCTTGAAGGCTTGCTCGTTGGTGCATTGATAAAGCAGCCCGCGTTCTTTCAAAACTTGATAAAGATTTGTGTCAATGGTCATAAAAATCTCCCGCTTTGTCAAATTTTACAACACGCAAGCGTTTTAAGTCAAGGAAATTTGCATTTGATGCGAGCAAATCTTGCACGACATATTTGCTCTTTTCTGTTTTTTTGTTTTGCAAAATGCTTCGCGTTTGATATAATGTTTTTGTTAATAAACTTGCTTTGTTAATAATTTTCAAAAGGAGAAGTTATGGAAAACTTTAATTGTGTAAAAAACATGAGCGGTTTTGGCCCATCTCCAATCCCGCAAGAAGGACATTGGGACCAAACAAAAGAAATCACCCAAATTTCCGGCTTTTCGCACGGGTGTGGAATGTGTGCCCCTCAGCAAGGTGCATGCAAACTTACGCTTAATGTGAAAAACGGCATCATCAAGGAAGCACTGGTGGAAACAATCGGCTGCTCGGGCATGACGCACTCCGCCGCAATGGCCGGCGAAATTTTGATTGGCAAAACACTTTTGGAAGCTCTGAACACCGACCTTGTGTGCGACGCCATCAATGACGCGATGAAAAATTTGTTCCTGCAACTGGTGTACGGCAGAAGTCAGTCGGCTTTTTCGCTTGGCGGGCTGCCTGTCGGCACAAGTTTGGAAGATTTGGGAAAATATAAAACCAGCCAGGTCGGCACAATCGTCTCCACTGATGCGGGCGGAGTGAAATATCTCAACCTCGCAGAAGGCTACATCACCAAAATGGCACTCGACGAAAATGGCGAGACGATTGGATATGAATATGTCAATCTAGGCCTGCTGCTGAAAAACTTGCAGGACGAAAGCCTTTCAAAAGCCGAAGCCATCGAGAAAGCAACAAAAAGATATGGCCGCTTTGACGAGGCTGCAAAAATCATCAATCCAAGGGAGATGTGAAAAAATGGAGAATAAGAATGTCAAAACTTCCCAAGAAAATTTGGAAGAACTGAAAAAATATGAATATTTGCATAAAAAACTGAGCGAATATGGCTTTAAAAGCGTGGAAGATGCCAAGGCGTTTTGCTTGAAAAACGGAATTGATGTGGAAAAAACTGTGAGAGAAATTCAGCCAATTTGCTTCGACAACGCCGTTTGGGCATACACGCTTGGCACCGCCATTGCCCTGAAAAGCAACTGCAAAAACGCCAGCGAATACGCCGAAAAAATTGGCGAGGGCTTGCAGGCATTTTGTGTGAAGGGCTCTGTGGCTGACGAACGCCAAATTGGGCTGGGTCACGGTCGCCTTGCCGGACGGCTTTTGGACGAAAACACAAAATGTTTCTGTTTTTTGGCAGGGCATGAGAGTTTCGCCGCCGCAGAAGGAGCAATGGGGATTGCAAAAACTGCGAACAAAATTCGCAAAACCCCGCTCAAAATCATCTTGAATGGGCTTGGCAAAGACGCGGCATACATCATTGCACGCGTCAACGGCTTCACATATGTCAACACCCAGTTTGACCACAAAGAACAAAAGTTAAACATCCTAAATGAAGTGCATTTTTCAAGTGGCGAACGCGGAAATGTGAAAATCTATGGTGCCTATGACGTCTCGGAAGGTGTGGCAATTATGCAACACGAAGGAGTGGATGTTTCAATCACCGGCAACTCCACCAATCCGACCCGTTTCCAACACCCTGTTGCAGGCACATACAAAAAATGGTGCATCGAGAATGGCAAAAAATATTTCTCCGTCGCATCCGGCGGTGGCACAGGCCGCACCCTGCACCCAGACAACATGCACGCCGGCCCAGCAAGTTATGGCATGACCGACACTATGGGCAGAATGCATTGCGATGCTCAGTTTGCCGGCTCTTCCTCCGTGCCAGCCCATGTTGCGATGATGGGCTTCATTGGAATGGGCAACAACCCGATGGTTGGTGCAACAGTTAGTTTGGCTGTGGCTGTTAGTTTGGCGAAAAAGTGAGTGAAGTCCATATGTCCGGAACGAAGTGAAGGACATATGACAAATATAGGAATGGGCAACAACCCAATGGTTGGTGCAATAGTTTCACTCGCTGTGGCAGTTTCGTTGGCGAAAAAGTGAGATGAAGCCCATATGTCCATAACGAAGTGAAGGACATATGACAAATATTGGAATGGGCAACAACCCGATGGTTGGTGCTACAGTGAGTTTGGCAGTTGCAGTAAGTTTGGCGAATGTTATTGATGCCGGACACGGCGGGCTGGATGTCAAGTTAGGGCTGTAGGGAAGATGAAAAGAAAAAAGCATATCGAGGTGATATGCTTTTAATTTTTTTTGCTATAAAGTTGTTTTTTAAGTTCTTCAAACATCTCGTCAACCCATTTGTCAAATTCTTTCTTTGTCATTACAATTTTCCCCCTAAGTTTTTGATGTCTGCTGCAGCTTTTTCTCCAATTTGTGTCTTTTCCTTATCTTCTATTTCAATAGCTTTCTTTTCGTTCTCAATTTTGCCTGAAACCATATCATAAATTTGTTTTGCATATTCTTCTGCTTCTTCTGTAGATCCTTTATATGTGCACAAATGCTTAATGCCTTCAGCTATGCCATCTAAACAGGCTTCAACATTTTCCTTAACTCTGAAGAATGTGGTTGGGAGTAGTGTAAATTCTTCAGGGAATATTTTAAAAACATCACCAAGTGTAAAATGTGAGTCTGGAAATCTTGCAGAAAAAAGAGAGTCGGTTGATGGGTTGAATAATCCCCATTCTCCCTCATCGATTTCGACAACGGCAACACATCCAGCGAGGATATTGCCACGATAACCAACATCCATTTTATTAAATCTATGTTCACAAATCTCCCCAGTTCTTAGATTTTTACAGGTGTATTTTCCATCAACTACAGCAGATGTAAAATCCTTTACAAATTCACGATCTGCTTTCTCAAGGCTATATTTTGTCATAATTTCATATTTTCTCATAATTCCCTCCTATGATACCCTTATCATAACACGCGTGGGGGGGGGATTTGTCAAGCATTTTTTAAAAAAATTTTTAATTTTTTTTGATTTTTTCTTAAATTTTCGCTTTTTTATTATACTTTTCAGGATTGATTGCCGATTTGTTTCACATTCAAATTGTTCTCTCGCCCGTCACACCATCTTTGAAGCCACAAGGCTTCTCGCAATGAAAATCCGGGAATGTGCAGCGGGAGCCGTGCGTGTATGGCTCAAGTTCAGCGGCTGCCGGATGATCTTGTTTGGCAAGTGCTTGCTGCATTTTTTTGCCGGTCGCAGTTGTTTGATTGTTGATTTCAAGTTGAGCCATGGTGCATTGACGCTCTTTTGTTTTAAGAATAAAGTTCTTCAATGTGCCCATCTCGTTGATTTTCACCAACATGCCCTGCGGGAAGTGGTCGGCGAGGCTTAGGCAGTCTTTTTTCCACTCTTCAACCAAATTTGGATATTTTTCAAGAATTGGTGGCACAAAAAACTGCGGCTCGTCCAGAAGTTGCATGGAATAACTGAGCGTGCGGTGCCTCTGCGCCTGTGCAAACTGGGCAAACGAGCCAAGATAGGTTGTGGCATAGACATCGCCAAACTGCTCCACAATCGGTCTGCCGCGATGAATGAGCGACAAACTGCGGTCCTTTGTATTTGCCGCAAGTTTTTCATCCCAATACCCCAAACCCTTGAGAGCGGTATTCAGTTCTGCCAAATTTTCCGCAAATTTCACAGCAAAAGGATGATTTTCCGTCTTTAAAATGCCCACTTCCTTGTCAAAAAGTGCGTGCAAGACGTTAAGTTGGCGATAGTCCAGCGTGTAAGCCATTGAGGTCGGCGTAAAGACCGAAGTCAAATAGCGTGCGTTCTCTTGTGCCAGCTTTGTGATTTTCAAGTCCGTGAAAAATTGCGGGCATTTTTCTTTGTATTCCAGCGAAATTAAGCCCTCAAAAATTTCCAGCCACTTATTGTATTTTTCCTGCTCGTCCTGTGGCAGAGCCATGCGTTTGTATCTTGCTGATTTTTCACATGTCACATAGTCCTGTTCGTTGTTGAGAGCCATGGCAACAATTTTTGGGACGTCGTCAAACTCCAATGTGAATGACGTGTGACCAAACGGACTGTGATGGCCGCTCTGCTTGATGGTGTTCACACGCCGTGCCGTCTTTTCCTCAGGCTCGTTAAGCAGCGTTGCGACATCATTTGGCAGATAGCACACCCCTGCCATCAGCCCGCCAAAATGGTCCAGTTCTGCTTTTGTTGGGACGTGACCAAGTTTCGTCCCCGCGATGATTTTCACTTGCATAATTTTTCTCCTTGCATAAGTTTCAATGAGATTATAACCTGTTTAAATTGCTTTGTCAATATGTTTAAAAAATTTGCCATTTTTTGCGGTTTTTTGGTTATTTTTTGCAAGTTTGCACACAATAACAATAGGAAAATGGCCACTTTCCAAAAAATTTTTCACACAGAAAAAGGAGAAAAAAAATAATGGAACAAAAATTCCGTTCTGGGCAAGAAGCCCCAATGAGTTGCAGGTATAAGGCCTACGACAAAAATGGCAAAAGCCACGACGAGGACACAACTTATCTTGAAAAGGGTGACAGATTTCCACCAACTCAGCACGAGGGTGCATATTGGGTGATGGACATGACCAAAGATAAGTCACAAAGAAATAAATAGGAAAAAATTACGAAAATCAATTTAGAGAAATAAGGGCAATAAACAAAAAAAACAAATAAAAAATTCAAAAAAGGGCGAAAAATCGCTCTTTTTTGTCATTTTATTCATTTTTAATAAGTTTTAATATTTGTCTCTTTATATTTATATCAAATTTTCCATGTTTTTGCCCATTCTTGGCTTATTTGCACTTTTAGATTCTTAAATTTTTGCGAACTTTGCACATTTTATTTCAAATTTGCCGCATTTTGCATTTTTCCTATTCGCATCTTATGCTTTTTCTGTGTTTTTTGTTCTTACATCAAATTTGCCGTGTTTTTGCGTATTTTTTGTGCATGCTTTTGCACATTCTTTGTGCTTTTATTTTTTCTTTTTCTTGTTTCGCTCTTGAAAAAGTTGATTGAAGTCAAAATCCTCGCCCTCATATTTCACCCCAAGCAGGGTGTCCAGCTGGACGTTGTGTATGCTTTTGAAAATATGCTCCTCCACCTCAGGAATTTGTTTTGAGAGCTGCTCAATAAGCAGCCGCGTTTGCAATCTTGCACTTTCACTTTCCTTGCCCCCGCTTGAACAACTTTCGGTGAAGCGGCAAGCACAGTTGATGAATTGGAGGTCATTATATTTTGTCCAAGCAATGATATCCTTCAAATGTACGCAAAACAGCGGGCGAATCAGCGTCATGCCGTCAAAATTTTTTGAAACAAGTTTTGGAGGCATAGCCTGAATTTGAGCCCCATACAGCATGCCCATCAGTGTGGTCTCAATAACGTCCGAAAAATGATGTGCCAGGGCAATTTTGTTGCAACCGCGTTTTTGAGCCTCGCTGTATAGATATCCTCTCCTCATGCGGGCACAGAGATAGCAAGGATTCTTTTGGACATTCACAACGCTGTCAAAGATGTTTGTTTCAAAAATTTGCAGCGGAATTTCCAATAATTGTGCGTTTTGCTCAATTTTTTGGCAATTTTCGGGCGAATAGCCGGGGTCCATGCAAAGAAAAATCAATTCAAACTTCGTTTCGCTGAACTTTTGCAGCATCTGCATCAATTTCGCCAGCAAAAAACTGTCTTTCCCGCCCGAAACACAGACAGCAATTCGGTCGCCGTCCTCCACAAGGTTATATCTTTTAAGTGCAAGAATGAATTTTGTCCAAATTTCCTTTCGAAATTTTTTCATCAGACTTCTTTCAATCATCTGCACACGCGAAAGTTCTTTCATGGCAAAGATTATATCAAAAATTCTTGCAAAAAACAAAAATATTTTGCAAAAACGCTACAAAATCTTCAAACGCTGCCAAAATCATAAAAACCCCGCCAAATGTGGCAAATCTTGCAAAACCCAGAAAAATTAAAAAACTTTGCATAAACATCGCCAGAAATGGCAAAAACACGCAAAAATGTGGCAAAATGTGCGAAAAACAGCAAAAATTAAGCGATTTTTTTTAAAAACACTATTGACAAAGCAAAATTTATGGGTTATAATCCCCTTGAAACTTTTGAAAGGAGTCAAAAAAAATGGAAAAAAATAACAAAAACATTCTTGCTGAAAATGCTGCACTGGGCGTGAACAAAGCCCTGAATTATGCAGTGGAGGGGTTGAAACTCACCCCGGTTGAGGGCTACAAAATGGTTGCCCCATTCTTGAAAGATTTGCATGAAACAATTAAGGCCTCCGCAGAGGAAGGCGGCAAACCTGTCAATCTTCAAAAACTTTATGAGAAACATCACGAAGAGGCAATGCCAATCTTGAACAAATTTGTCTATGCCCTTGAAGGCAGACGCCTGGACACGCCGTCCAAACTTTCTGCATCAATGGACACGCCTCTTGCAAGCTTCGCGGCATCAGCTTTGGGGACAAACAATATCAGCATAAAAAGAACTCTGGACCCATCAAGACCAAACAATGAACCACTTGACTTGATGCTTCAACATCTTTGCTACGAAATTAAAAACAATGAAAAAGATTTCAGCAACAAATCTGCAAAAGCAAAAGTAAAAGTAAAAACAAAATAATTGCAAGAAAATTTACAAAATCCCACGGACATTGCAAGAAAACTGCGAAAACATAATATAACATCGCAGAAAAACTGCAAAAACATAATAAAAATTGCAAGAAAATTTGCAAGACCTCACAAAAGAAGTTGCAAATTGCGTAGTTTAAATTGCATTAAGAATCAATGTGAATTAAAAAAACACAAAGAAAATCACAAATCATCCGCATCTTGCACCGGCACTTCTCCAACTGTGGGAGTGCCAGTGTAAGCCCCCAGCGGGTCATTCTTGTCCACGAAAGTGGACTTTTTCTTTTTCTTCTTCATGGGCTTATTTTGTGCATTAAGTGAAAAATTTTGCATTTTTATCCTGGCATTATACGAAAATTTTGCTCAAAACGGCAAAAAAATCTTATTTTAATTAAGATTCATATAAGATAAAACTAAATAATATTATTAAGGTTTTTGTAGAAAAAATTTCTGTGCGAACAATTGTGCAAAAAAATTTGTTTGAAAAAATTTTAATAATTTTTTATTTTTTTGCTAAAAAGGCTTGACAAAGCCCCCCCCCCGAAGCAGTATAATGTGGACAACTTAAGAATTTATTCTTAGGAAATTTTCAAAAGAAGGAGAGAAAAAAAATGAAAAATGTTTGGAAGGTCGTGTTGTCAGTATATCTGGTTTTGGTCACGGTTGGATGTGCGGTTTTCTGCGGCCTATTTTTCCTGACACGCGGCGGCGAGAAACTGACCGCTCATCAACTTGTCAACAATGTTTGCTATGACCTTGGAATAGTTTCCAGAGAGCAGGCAGACGGCACCGAAGCATCCGCAGAAAGCGAGGAGACATTCGCGGATGACAAAATTGACCTGAGTTACGGCAACATCCCAACAACAATTGAAGGAGTGCCAGATCTTGGCTCCTGGACTGCAATGCCATTTTTTATGGCGAGAGCTATGGTGGCTCTTGACGAAAATGGAAAAGCCATCTACAATGCAAACACAAATTATGTTATTTCCGGCCAAGTGCAAAATCCTGGACAGCCTCAAAAAAACAATGTGGAATTACATTTCAGATACACATTTGATGGAACAACTTTCCACGCAAGTATGATTGTCGGTGATGGTGCAACATACAGTCAGCAAACCGACATGAAAATCATTGCCGCAAGTGACAAGGATTGGGAAGCTGAACTTTGCATCTATTATTCCGGCTCTGACCTTGAGAAAAATCCATCCAACGATGTTTATTACTTCAATGCGAAGTCTGACAACAAAGGCCCTTACTATGCGGCAGCCAACCTCTATTCACGTGCAGGAAACCTTAGAACACCTGTTGCCAACGTTTCCGCAGCAAGCGAAGTGGAAAGAATGGACGTACTTGAACTTGATGCTGTGAAGCACAAAAAGACAGTTTCCACTAAGGCAGATTTCAACGATGCAAAATTGGTGGAAAAAGCAAATCAAGTCATTAACGCCGCACATAAAATTGGCAGAGACACATTCACAAGCGAAACCACATTCACTGAGGGTGACGAAGCTTTTATTGAATCATACTATGCTGATATGGCAACTTACATGGCTTCCGCCGTCTGAGATTTGACAGACAAATTGCGGAAAATTTTGACAAAAAATTAGCTAAACATCGTGACAAATTAGAATTCTATGACCTAAAAAATGACCAATTAAAAAAATGTGACCATAAAAATTGAAATTCTACTCCCTGTCAAGATGACCCATTGAGAGAGATTTGCATCGCAAATGCACTTTGCTCAGAAGACAAATTTGTGACTGTAAAATAAAAAAGCACTTCGATTGAAGTGTTTTTTTTAATGTTTTTTGTAAAAAGAACGTGGTTTTTGTGAGTTTGGCTTGAAATATTCCGTATTATGCTGTCATTTCTTGGAACGTGGGCCTGCAATTTTTGTTATAAGTTTGAGAACCATCCAAATGATGTAGAGGATGTCATAGATAAATTCCAGCCAATAATCAGTGATGTAGGTTTTATACAATGTTTGTGCATCTTCCAGTTCGTCGTCAACCAAAAGGTTGATTTTCTTCATAAATTCCAGTGCGGTTTTGCACGCACGTTTTTCAATTTTGAGGTTTAAAATCACAACCACAAATGAAGAAATGAAATAGAGGAACGCGAAAACGGTGAAGGCAATTGAGAACCAGCCGACTTGATTCCACACAACGAAGTCAAGCAGAACCCCAATGGCAACGAGCGGAATGAGAGCGAATGGAGCGAAATAGCCAAATTTCAACAACGCCGCCCGAACGGCGATTTTTTTGTCGCCCTCGTGATGCCGCTGAGCGATGGCAACTTTTTGTGCTGCAATGGCAACGGCCGTCAAACTTGCTGTGTCATATATGTTCTTCCTCAGCCGAATGGACTTTTTCCTTGGGCTGTATGAGTTGCCAACATATATCGCCTTGAACCAGCCAAGCTGCTCAACCTTCACATCCGTCAGGCCCAACCCTTCCAGCATTTTTGTGGCAACCTGCGAGCCAGTCATGTTCACCGCAACTTTTTGCTTGTTGAACCGAACATAACGCAACGCCAACACCCATTTCCAAATCGCCGCCACAATGCCGACCAGTGCAAACGCCACCACAAAAACAACCACGGCAGTGCCAATCGACCACGCCAATGTTTCAAAATCTACAAGCAGAAGATTTTTCATATTTTCCTCCTAGAATTTAATTTTTTGATAATCAATTTTCAATTTGTTTATTTATCAATTTTGAATTGTTTATTTGATTATCAATTTTTGAATTGTTTTATTTTCATATTGTTTTAACCAAATAATTGCAAAATTGCAAAAACCTTTCACAATCATCCTATCACAAACATCCAAACTTTTCCAAATGATTTAAGCTTATTCCCCAAGTTTGGAAAAGTCAACGCTGCCATCTCCCTGCGACTCGCCCTGAGAAGAATTTGACTGAACACCCTTGTTGCTGACTTGTTGAGTTTCATTCGCAACGCCTTGTGCAGAATTGCTTTGAAAAAAGTCGCTGTCTAGTTGTGAATTGTCCGAAGAATTTTGTGCATTTGCCTCACCCGACTGAGGTTCGTTGCCCTGCTGAGAGGCTTTGCCGCCCGTTTGAGGCACTCCGCCAAGTTTGGAAAAATCTGGGCCTTGATATGATTTTGCGTGTTCTTCCGCCATTGCCGCCTCATATTTTTTGAGTCGTTTTTTGGTCAACACAATATCAACAATCTTGAACACAAATGTCACTGCAAGCAAAACTGAGAGCCCGATGTATAAATTTTTGGCGTTTTCGTCGGTGGCAAAAACCAAGAAAATTGAAAAAACCAGCAAAAACCCGTCAAAAACCCCTGTGGCAATGAGAACACCATTGAAATTGCGGCGGTCGCTTTTGAAGGACGAAATAAGGGCAAGAATGCCGTCAACCAGCCACAGCACTCCCGCACCCAGCAAAATGATGCCAATCACAACCAGAAACGGCCAAAAGAAAAAGCCTAAGAGTTTGTTCAACTGCTCATTTCCTGTGTCCGCCGCCTGAATTAAATCAAGCAACATCATCACTCCACCAGCAAAAATGAAAATTGCCACAATCACGTCAACCAGACCAGAGAAAAATGCAAACGGCTTCATGCCACGCTTGGCTTTAAGTCCCTCACGTTTTTCTGCATTGGTTGCAAATTCTTGTTCTTCCATTTTTTCTCCTTTCTTCCATTTTAGTCACATATTTGGGAAATATTCCCACAAAATTTTCAAAAAAACAATTAAATTTTCCAGCAGAATTTCAAATTCATTTTGATAATTTCAATTTATCATATTTTATTAAAAAAACAAAACAAAAAAGCATTTTTTTACATAAAACAAAATAAAAAACCACAAAAAAGCGGGATTTTGTGATTTTTTATATGTTTTATATTATTTTCATCGTTTTTCAACTGTAAGGCGATAGCAAGTTGGGACATCGTCGTCCACGCGAACTTTTTCGCTCACCTCAATGCCAGCGATGACATACACCTCATTTCCGCACGCGAGCACTGGAATGAAATCTCTCACACGCACTGGCACCTTTCGGTCAATCAAAAACGCCTTCAACTTTTTTGTGCCGCCGCCAAATTTTTCAAAGACGTCGCCCTCCTCACGATAACGCCAGCGAGCCTGTTTTGGCACTTTTCGCTGGTCGAAATAGAGTGCTTTTGCGTCCCTTTCTTTTTTGGTCGAAACGCGATTTACAACCACCCGCCCCAGATTTTTGGCGGAAAATTCCCCAATTTCAAGGGCATTTCCAAGCGTCGGTTTTTCAACAAATGTGTTGACAAATGTCAAAAAGTCATATTCCTTGCTGACCGTCACATCGTTTGGCAGCTTAATCTTTTTGCCGTTTTCCGCAAAAGCAAGGTCTTTAATCATTTCAATGTGCTTTCGCTCTATGTCCTTCTTGACCCCCAGAATTTCCAACGCCTTAAACACCACGCGGCTATAAATTGCACTGCTGGAATTGAAATATCCGCACGGCATTTGCACAATTTTGTCGTCCACCAGCAAAGAGTTGAGGTTGAGGTGGGCTTTGATATAGTCATCATCTTCGCAGACCGTTTTTGCAAAGTTGTTGATTGCCTCAATGGCGTTTGGCCATTTTTGCAGGACATTTTTCATGATGACATTGCGGATGAAATTGCGGGAATAAGAATTGTCGGCATTGCTGGCGTCCTCCACATATTCAATGTTGTTGATGGCAGCATATTCGGCAATTTCTTCTTTGGAAACGGGCAGCATTGGGCGGATGTATATGTTGTCACGCATCGGCTCCATGCCACGTGCTCCGGCGAGGCCGCTGCCGCGGAATATGTGCATCAAAATGGTCTCTGCCTGATCACTTTGATGATGTGCAAGAGCAATTTTGTCCACGATGTCTTTCTTAATCAACGCCTCAAAAACGCCATATCTGCCTTCGCGTGCCGCACTTTCTATGCTTAGCGAGCGTTCTTTTGCCAGTTTTGGGGCGTCGATGCTGAATTTGTATGTGCGAACGCCCATTTCTTTGCACTTTTGAAGCACAAAACGAGATTCTGCCTCCGCCTCTTCGCGAATGCCGTGATTGACATGAATTGCAACCACATCAATGTCCAGAACTTGTTTGTTGGCATTGAGAAAATGAAGCAGGCACATACTGTCAATGCCGCCACTGACACCCACACCAATCACTTCACCGGGTTTAATCAACTTTTTATCTTTAATGAAATTCAAAATTTTGTCCATTTCGTCACCATAATTTGCTGCATCGTTTCAAAATTGCGTAGCCAAAATATTTTTCCAGCGTCATTCCAAAATTGAATAGCCAAAATATTTTTTTGCAAATTTGCCGTGTTTTTCGCGATTTTCGACCCTATTATACACCAATTTGATTATAAAAACAATAGGATTGCACAAAAAATAAATAAAAAATATGTAAAAATTTTTGTTAAATTCGGGGAAATTTTTCTTGAATTTAAAAATAACTGAATTTGCCAGAGCTGCACTTTTTTGCATTTGTTTTTTAAAAATGCTTGACACAAACCCCGCCCTAAGTTTAAAATTAATACATAAATATCATATTTTGCTAGTGAGTCTGCAAAAATTGCCGGCGAATTTGGCGAATTTAAAAAAGAAGTTTGCCGGAAAATCAAGAGAAAAATCCGCCGGCAAAATATATCAAGGAGGGAAGATGAAATCACAGCTACGCTCAAAAAAGAAAACCATACTTATCGCGGCAATCACACTTTGTCTTGCGTTAATTCCCGTTCTGGCACTGAGCATTGTTTGGGCGGCACTCAGTGCGACTGCCAGCAATGAATTCACCATATCATACAAGGCACAGAATGTCGATGCACTTGTGGAGGCATCTTACAAAACCAGCACAACTGCGGAACAATTTATTGGCTCATTGGAGTTTTCCAAATCAGATGCATCACAAACAAAGTCTTTTGACAAAGTTGACCCTATAATTCTTGCAGGGCAGGATGACTATCTTGAATTTCACTACACCTTTCAAAACAGAGCCACCACTGGTTTTGGCGTCATTTTGACACTTTCTGGCTTCAACGCACAAAATTGTCAGGTTTATTACACTGCTTCCTATCGTTCAAGTGACACCACGGCGGCGAAATATGATTTCTCCGCACAATCAACCGACCCGACAATCAAATTTGTCAAAGCGTCCGGAACCGATTCAATTTTGGACGTCGGTGTGCAGATAAAAATTATTGACGGCTCCGTTGATTTGTCCACAAACGGAAAGTTTTCATTTGACCTAGACGGGTCCGCCAGTGAAAATATTCATATTTCATTTGACACCAGCAACAGCACAAATGCGGAAAGTTTTGCAGAAGGAAAAGATGTGGAATATGGTGCTTCCATTGAAGAGTGGGACGAAATTCCTGTCCAGACCGACAAGATGTTTTTGTATTGGTGCTCGGACAACGGTCAAGAAATGACCTTCCCGCACAGATTCACCAAAGATGCCACACTGCATGCCAAGTTTATGGACGGCAACTTGCCAGCAAGTTTCTATAAATATGACTCCGCATCCGAAAGTTATGTGATTACAAAAGGTTCGGGTCTCACCGCTTCCACTGCCGTGATTCCTGATGTGCATAATGGCACAAACGGCGTGAAGCCCGTAACAAAAATTGAGGGAGTGGCAAGCGTTTCAACATCCCTCTTCCCTAATGCACCATTTTACAGCATCACTACGCTTAACAATCTCTATATCGGCAACAATGTCACCTCAATGGGCATTGCGGCAGTCAACAACAACAAAAGCCTCACATATGCCTTCATGGGAAGAAACCTCACAGAAATAGGGGCTGCAGCGTTTGCCTTCGACGGTCTGACAGACATCCGACTGCCAAGAAAACTGACAGAAATTGGACAATATATGTTCTATCAAAACGCCTTCACAAACACCGACTTCTTAACTGACCAAATCACAAAAATTGGGGCATCCGGCTTCTATCAATGTCAAAGCCTGACGTCCGCGAATCTTAAAAACGTTCAGACGGTTGACTCTAACGCTTTTGTGGGAAGTGGCGTGAAGACAGTGGTGGCACCAAAACTTAAAACCCTTGTTCGCACATGTTTTAATAATTGTTCAACGTTGACCGACGTGGACGCACCCGAACTGGAAACGGTGGGCTATGGTTGCTTCAATCAGTGCTCCAACCTCAAAAACATAAACTATCCTTCGGTGAAATACATCGGAATGGCGGCATTTCAATATTGCACAAATCTTGAAGCTTATTTGCCAGAGGGCTGCCTGTGGATTGGAGATTGTGCTTTTGGACACTGCTCCGCATCAAAACAATCAGCATTCATCATTCCGTCCACCCTTGTTCAGGTTGGCGGAGACGAATATGTTGGCGACAACGAGGACAACAATATTTTGGGCTCTCACGTCTTTTACAATTTCTGCACCAGCACACTTCAATCCTTCCACGTTGCCCCAGGAAGCAAGCATTTTGTGTCTGTTGGCGGTGCACTTTACACCAAAACAAAAAAATATCTTGTTCAATATCCACCTGCCCGCAAGGATTCTTCATTTGAAATTGCAAGTGGCTGCGAAGATGTTTTTGAACTTTCAATTGGACGAGCCCCTCTACTTAAAAGAATTGTGATTCCAGCTTCATTTGTCATTCACTCCAATCTGCCATCCAACTTTTTAAACAGCCAAGAAGGCGAGGGAAATTTCACCAATCTTGTCATTGCTTGCTATGCTTATTCTGCCGTTGAAGAATTTGCCCTTACAGCCGACAACACAAATTATTCCGTCATTGACGGGCTTGTGTATTCAGCCGACGGAACCCAGCTTCTTGCCATTCCAAATCACAAGGCACTGAACGGAAAACTCACATTCGCGAATTCGTGCAAAGAAGTGAATGTCATTGCGTGCTATTATGAAGCAACAAACACCCCAAGTGAGATTGAAATTGGTGCCAACATCACCAAACTTGCCGAAAATTTCGTAAAATATCTCAATTCAGAAGTGGAAGGCAAGTTCAGCTGGACGCTTACGTCAAAAAGTTCGGCATACACGGTGACCAACAACAAATTGGTGAAAGCATAAGTCAGCAAATGAAGGCATAAAAACAACGATGACTGGATAAAGCCAAACAAATTGGTGAAAGCATAAGTCAGTTGGCAAGAAATTGGAAGACAATTGAAAAACAATTTGCTGAATACAATCGAATAAACAATTTCTTGAAAGCATAATGGCATCCAGTAAATCGGTGAAAAAATATGATTTTCAATAATATATTTTAAAAAAACTACCAAAATTGGTAGTTTTTTTAATTTTCCAAAACTTTCACAACAACAACAGTCATGTCATCCACGGCATAGCCATTGTTGCAAGCAAGAGCCCTCTCCAAAAACTCGTCCGCAAATTCTTGCGGATTTTTTGTTTTGATGCTTTTCAGGCAGGTGGTCAGTTCTTCGTCGCTGGAAAAACTGTCACTTACGCCGTCCGAGACCAAAATGACAAAATCTTTACCCTGCACGACATTTTTGTTTGTCAACGGCTTGCACTCCGCCACAATGCCAAATGGCAACGCCCCAGTTTCCACAATCTTGCACTCGTCCTCACTGAGGATGTATGATTTTGGCGACGCCATTTTGATGAAGTCCACCAGTCCGCTGCGTTCATCCAGCACGCAGATGTCCAAGGCACTGAAAATTTCTTGTTTGTGGAGCGAAAGCAGTTTGTTGACGGTGGACAGGATAAGTTCGTTGTCAAAGCCAGCACGATAGAAATTCTCCACCAGCGAGATGGAAAGTTCGCTGGCGTCCTCTGCACTTTCTCCACTGCCCATGCCGTCGCTCACGGCAAACAGCAACCTGTCGCCGTCCAGTTTGACCACGCTGTATGTGTCCCCGCTCACCTTGGAGCCGTTTTTGGTGTGCTGGCTGATGCCGAAAAAGCAGTCATATTTTGGTGCGGTGCGAAGGTTAAGCACGCTATAACCCGGCCGCGAGGACGAAAAACTCTCAAAAATTGCCATTTTTTTGTTGCAAACTTTGCTGACCACATCCGCAATCCGCATCTTTTCGGCGTCCTCATTCTTGACAACGACCGAAACTTCCATCGTCCATTCGTCTTTCTCAAACACTACGGCGTCAATGCAAACAATGTTGTGATAGGTCAGTTCGTCCAAAATCTTGTTCTCGCGAGTGGTGTCGAAAGAGACATTTTTCTCCACCTCGCGGGAAAGCCCACCCATGATTTTTGAAATGCCCAAAAGTTGGTCAGCGATGATGAGCTTGCTGGTGTCAACGTCGCGTGTCATGCTGATATATTTCTTATATTGTGCCGTCAAGGTGTTGACGCTCCCCAAAATTGCGGTTGTCTGTTTGCAGCGAGAAGTGAGATAGGACGGCATATCCAAAAGTGTGACTTTGCCCTTTTCATATGCAATTTTAATCAAATCTTCAAACACTTTTCTGGTGCTTTCAGCATGCGTGCGGTGACAATGATTACGCTCGGGGCAGAACGAACAAATTTTGTCCGAAATTTCTTGAAATAGAATTTCCTGAACCTCCGGCAAGCTCATGCCCTGTTTAAGCATTTGGCGATAGATGATGTTCATGTCATTGAAAATTTCACTTAAATTTCCCAGCCGCTTGTGCAAAATCTCGCGGTTGCGATTGACAACATTTTTCATTGCAATGCGGCCTTTGGAAAGATTGAAAATCACGCCCACCTCTCGGCAAATTTTTTGCGGCAAAACCAAGAACACGGCCACAGAAAGAAGCACCGGCAAAATCTCAATAATTCCGAAAGAAGGATAGAGGTTGAAATAATAGCCAATCACAATTTCAATGCACACCAGTGGCACTGCCATAAAAATTCGCTGTCTTTTTTTGAAAAGCAGGCACACCAATGCCCACAAAACAAGCGGGGCGACAAAAATTGGATTGTTGGTGGAAATCAGCGTCCCTACGCCCGCGATGCAACCCACCAAAAGCGTGAGAAGCGGTGTGGAGCAATATGCAAACATCAGCAGCAAAAAACTCATGAAAAGTTTCAAAAAGCTGAAAGTTCCGACATCCAAATTCACAAGTCCACCGCAAAAAACGGCAATAATTGCAAAAAGAGAGACAATTTCCAACGTAGTGAGTTTGTTTGTGAAGCCGCGGATTATGATTGCCTCAAAAATGTTCATACAAGAAAGCATGAAAAGCACGCCAACCAGCACCCCCACGAGCGAAAGGACGGGCGAAAAGCCCCCAAGAATGTCAAAAGTGACCACCGCAGTTTGGCTGAGAATGGAAAAGAGCACAAATTCCCACTTTTTCATCACTTTTTTTGCCAAAATATGTGCAAAAAAAGGCACAATCAGACAGAAAACTGTCACCAGAAGGCAGATGGCAAAATTTAACGTTGGCATATGCAGCACGCCCGCAACTATGTATGCCGGCACCAACAACCAGACTTTCTGATTCGCCCACAAAAGTGCAAAAAGCATGCCAAACGCGAAGGGGAAGATTGTCATGTTTACGCTGGAATTGAAAAGCACAAAAAACAATCCCACAAACAAAACAAATTCAAGTGCAAAGAGCAAATATTTGTTGATTTTTAACCTCATAACCCTCACCTCTTTTCCAATTTTAAAACATTTACGTAAAAGAGGTTTGATTAAATTTTGCCGAAAAACCGCGAAAAATCGCACTTTTTTGCACATTTATTCAATTTTATTTTTGCAAAGAAAAATTCTTCAACTTTGAATGTTCAAAATTCTTGAAACTTCAAAATGCCGCAAAAGAGATGATAGCAAAATTGCTGCATATATTTTTCGTCCTGCAACAATAGTTCCTCCTCAGGGTTGGAAAGGAAGCCGCACTCCACCAAAATGCTTGGGCAAGGCGAAACATTCAAAACATAAAAATCCCCCACTTTTGCGGTGTTTTTTGCGTTTTTTATGTTTTGATGAAGACTTTTTGACACACTGTCGGCAAGGGCTTGTCCGCCTTCGCTGCCCTGGGCATAATACACCTGTGCCCCCTTCGCCTCGCTGGACGGAAAACTGTTCATGTGAATGCTGACCACAATGTCTGGATTGGCATCCTCAATCATCTGCTGCCGCTTTTCCATTTCGCTGCGTTTTTTGTTGGGTGCCAGCGGAGAGTAAAGCCCCTCCATGCTCTCCCGCGTCATCACCACGCGAAAGCCAAACTCCTTGCAAATTTTTTGCAGCGTTTTGGCGTATTGCAAATTCAAAAAACTTTCATCCGTGTCAGTAATCCTGCCCACTGCCCCGCCGTCCTTGCCGCCATGCCCGGCATCAATCACAATCACATGTGCCGGCTTGGGCAAAAACGCCGGCCGAATGGCAGAAAAATACACAGTTATGCTTGCCGCCACAAGCAACAAACAAGCCGCCAAAATCAAATATTTTCTTTTCAAAACAAAAAATCTGTGTTTTTTGGAAAACATATTACATTTTATGAAAATTGCACAAAATTAAGAACAAAAGCGGAGTTTTGACAAGTGAAAAACTTAAATTTTAATCAAAAAACTTGAAAAAAAGCGAAAATTTAATAATACAGAAACTCACTTGCATTCTTTCAAAATTTTTTAAACACGTGTCTTGACAAATTCCTTTTTCCATGCTATAATTTGTTTGAAAATCATGGAGACAAGTTATGACAAGCGAAGAATTTGCAAAATATAAAAAACTTGTGGATTTGGCTGCAAGAATTTCACAAAAGGATCCACACGATGAAATTATCAAAGTGGCTGAAAAATTTATTCTTGAGCTTAAAGATCCACATCTTTGCTATCAATTTGCACAATTTGTCGAAGGTGCGAATGTCAAAGCTCATGGACAAGTGATTATTGAAAGCAAAGATCCCGAATGGAATTATTGGTTTGCTCGAGATTTCAAAGACGCCGATATCAAAGCCCATGGTCAAGTGATTATCGACAGCAAAGCCCCTGAATGGAATTATAGATTTGCAAAAGATATTAAAGTCGCCGATGTCAAAGCTCATGGACAAGCGATTATTGACAGCAAAGACCTTCAATGGAATTTTATGTTTGCTCGAGATTTCAATGGTGCTGATGTCAAAGCACACGGGCAGGTGTTTATAGACAGCAAAGACCCAAAATGGAATATTGAGTTTGCACGTATTAAAGGTGCGGATGTCAAAGCACATGGTCAGGTGATCATTGACAACAGAGATCCTGAATGGAATTATTGGTTTGCTCGCACTTTTAAATTTCACGGAGCGGATATTAAAGCCCATGGGCAAGTGATTATTGAAAGCAAAGATCCTGAATGGAATTATAAATTTGCTCGCGATTTTGAAGATGCAGATGTCAAAGCTCATGGACAAGTGGTTATTGACAGCAAAAATCCAGAATGGAATTATAAATTTGCACTTCTTAATGGTGCTGATGTCGAAGCACATGGTCTGGCTGTTCTTGACAGTGCAGACAGTTACTGGAACTCTAAGTTTGCTCAAGATGTTAATGACTCACATAAAGAATCGCACAAATACATTGCCTGCGGCGGAATAATGCCAAAGCAATATTTTGAATTTAGAGATAGCATAAAATCTATCATTAAAGAATTCAAAGAACAAAGACAACATGAGAAGTGATATAAAAAATGTATAAAATTAAAAAATTTGATTAATATAAACTTGACAAAACGCTTTAAAATATGATTAAATACAATAGGGAGGTTAATTATGAAAGACGAAAAAAGCCGCTATGAATTTGCAACAGATGTTAAAAATGCCAATCGTAAAGCAGCAGAAAAAGCAGCACTTAAAAGCGGCAAACAAAAATCACATGATGACGAAAGGTCAAAATAAGCATATCTCTGATATGCTTATTTTGTTTATCTCATTCTCTTTTATTCAGGATTTTTCTTCTTCCATGTTTTTTTGACAAAAATTAAAAAATTTTGAAATTTGGGTCTTGACAAATTCATTTTTCGTGTTATAATGCCATTGGACTTATGGAGAGAAATATGACAAGAGAAGAATTTGAAAACTATGAAAGACTTGTGGATTTAGCTGCAAAAATTGCACAAAAAAATCCAAACAACGAAAATGTCAAAGAGGCAGAGAAAATTATTCTTGGACTTAAAGATCCAGAACTTTGCTATCAATTTGCAAAATTTGTCAAAGGTGCAGATGTCAAAGCACTTGGACGAGTTGTTATCGAAAGCAAAGACCCGGAATGGAATTATAAATTTGCTCGAAATGTCAAAGGTGCAGATATCAAAGCCCACGGACAAGTGATTATTAACAGCAAAATTCCAGAATGGAATTATCTATTTGCTCGAGATGTAAAGGGTGCCGATGTTAAGACACATGGGAAAGTCGTTATCGACAGCAAAGACCTATGGTATAATTGTGCGTTTGCTGAAGATGTCAAGGGTGCAGATGTCAGAGCACATGGTCAGGTGATTATTGACAGCAAAAATCTAGAATACAACCTTAGATTTCCTCAACATGTTAAAGGTGCAGATGTCAAAGCACATGCTCAAGTGATTGTTGACAGCAAAGACTTGGAATGGAATTATAGATTTGCTCGACATGTCAAAGGTGCAGATGTCAGAGTTCATGGACGAGTGATTATTGACAGCAAAGACCTGGAATGGAATTATAGGTTTGCAAAAAAGGTCAAAGGTGCCGATGTTAAGGCTCATGGACGAGTGATTATTGAAAGCAAAGACCCGGATTGGAATTATAAGTTTGCCCAATTTGTCAATGGTGCCGATGTTAAAGCACACATAAAAGTTGTCAAAGGCCCTGCCAAAAAAAAGCAAGATAAAGTTGGACAAAAATTAGAATCTCTCATTAAAGAAATCAAAAGACCAAACCAATAAGAATATTTGAAAATTAAGAATTTGAAAATTAAGAAGCATATCGCCCCGCCATCGCCGGGATGCCGATATGTTTTTTTATTATTTTTTGTTTTTCAATTAAATTAAAAAAAAACAAGAACACAAATCCGCGTTCCAAAAAAAGTTTTAAACCTTGATTTTCTCATTTATTTTTTTGTGGATTTTCTCTAAACTGCCCCTTGACAAGCAGCAAAATTCATGATATACTTTTTACGAAATTATTTTTGGAGGTTTGTATGAAAGACAAGAATGTTGAGCCATTGGAATTATGTTTACGTGGAGGAAAACTCACATCCCTTCGCTCGGATTGGATACATCTTGTATATCAATCAGCGGATAGCAAAGCAAATTTGCAGAATATTCAGGACACAATTGATGTTATGGAGTTGTTGCAAAATGGTGACTTTGACTGTGCAAAAGCGAAACTGAACGGCATGAGAGATGACACTTTGAACCGATATAGCTCCGTTTTGATGTTTGTCACCAAATTCAGCCCAAAAGGCGTGGAATTTTTTAGAAGTGTAATGCCAGGAGAACTGCCGCGAAACATTGAAGCGTGGCTTGAAGACCTTGCGGACAGAAACGCGAATTATGATGCCGCCCAGAGCAGCATAGGCGAGCTTCTTGCCACCTTGCCAGGCAACGGGCAGCGTCTGCCATGGGATAATAACGTTCGCGAATATATCGCAAAGGGCAAAGGGCTTATTAAAGAAGAGAATCAGCAAGAATGGGAAAAACGTGTGTTGCTGTCAGCGGCTGACGAAAGGGATTGCTGCATGTCCATTAAGAACGCGTGCGATGTGATGGAAATTTTGCATAGACAAGGCCCAAGCGACAGAGACAAAATGGTCAAAGCCGCCGAAGAGCTTGCCAAAGAAAGTCACGGTCTGAGCGATTATGTCACAGCCAAAACACTGTCAACTGTGGAGGTTTTTTGCGGACAAATTGGCCTCAATTTTGCGGCACACTACGAAAACACAATGTCTTCTCGCGACCAAACCGGAAAATACATCTCGCACAATGTATTAAAATTTTAAAAGCATAAAACCTCAAAAGCATGCCAAACTCAGCATGCTTTTTTTATTGCAAAAATCATTTTTAAAACAAAATTTAGCCTTTTTAATTATAAATCATTAAAATTTTTTCAAAACATTTTTTTTAAATCTTTATTTCTTTAAAGCAGTATATTCTTAAAAAGAGTTTATATTTGCACTAATTCATTTACAAAATTCTCCTTTAAAACAATCTAATTTAAAACAATTTAATTTAAAAATTTTTTTAAAAAAAATAAAAAATTTTTGAAAATCACTTGACAATTGCCCCCCCCCGAAATGCTATAATGTGGACAATATGGAGGTGATTTATGAAAAAAATTTGGAAAGCCGCCGGAATTGCAGCGATGGCAGCCTGTTTGATGTTGACAACTGCTGGGTGTGGAGGCTCCGCCCTGACGGATGCCGAGGCGAAAGTGCTTGTCAACGATGCTTGCGTTGACTTAGGAATTATGGAAGCAGAGGCCCAAAACCTTGTAGAGCCTTTTGCAATATATATCGATTCCCAAATTGACCTTAACGGAACTGGTGCAATCACTATGCTGTCGCAGTCGCTTATGCTGGCAAAATTTGCATTTGATTCTGACATAGGACTGAGTCAAAATGTTAAATATAAAATAACCGATACAACTTCGGGCTCAAATTCAAGCGTATTGATTTATTCCATTTCGGGACAAACTGCAAAATTCCAAATGTATAACTATCAAGGCTTGGCAGACAGCGACATTACCACCGCCGCTTTTGCAGTAACCAAAACCAGCAGCGGATATGACGTAAACTATCAGCATATTTACGCGGTTGCCTCTTCGGGCAATTCTGGCAGTGTTATGGTCAACTCAACCGTTATCAGAGTGGAAGACCACACGCCATACGAACTTGAGATTAATACTGCCATCCTGAGCGGTGCAGATATGGCATACAACCTCAGTGATATCAGCAGAATTACCGCCGCTGAAAAGCAATATTACAATATCACAACCGGCAAAAAGATTCTTGCAAGCAAGTCTGGCACAATAACAGACACAAATATGGAGCCACTGGCCGGCGTGCAAACTTTGACTGTCTCCGAAACACTGGATGTGACAAACAGCCTGCTTCAAAACATTAAAGACCTTAATGCACCAAATGCCCAAGAGGTTAAAACATGGACGTTGACTGATTCTAATTTTATGCAACTTTTGCAAGAATATCTCCAATCCAAAAATCAGTAAAAATCAACAAAATCAAAAATACACAAAGCATGCCAAACTCAGCATGCTTTTTTAATTGCTTACAAAGCATATGCAATAACGCACAAACATTTTCAATTTTGCATCAAATGTGCTAAAATGCAAATAAGATGAAAAAAATTGCGACATTTTTGCTTATTTTTTGCGTTTTTTTGGCTTTACCGTGTTTTTTTGATGGTTCACAGAAGACGCTTGCGTGGCAAGAGGCTGCCATAGTGAGTGCCACAGAAGAGTCCGAGCAAGCACCGCAAAGTGCGACATACATCGTTTCGGCAAACTCGGCAGTTGTTTTCGCAGAAGCAAATTTTGCGTCCGATAAACTTGCAACAAAAGTCCACAAAGACAAAATTTTTGTGCTGCTTGACGGCGAAAATCCCATTCAAGAAAATTGGGAAGGATATAATTTCTACAAAATAAGCTTGCAAGAAAACAATGTGGAAAGTGATACGACTCAGTTCGGATTTGTCCTTTGCAGTCTTCTGACACTGCAACGTCCAGAAATTGTCGCCATGCCAAACTTCAACGCTAAAACCAACAAGGAATGCAAGGTTTTTTTGCAGCAAAACGGAGCGTTTGTGGAGAGTGACATCACCCTCATCCACGGGCAGGAAATTTTTTTGTATGAAGGCTTTGACGCAAAAAAAGACTTCATCGCAATTTCATATGTTTTGGACGGCAGTGTGTCATATGGCTTCTTAAAGACGGATGACGTCAGCCCAAACGGCATCAACCCGCTGCTGATTACTTGTGCAGTGCTGATTATTGCAGTGGTGTCCATCATTTTTGCTTGGCTCTTTATGAAGAACAAACATGTGAAACTTAAAAAGCAAAAACCGGGGCAATACAATCTCACCAAAAACAACTAAGTTTTTGCAACAAACATACGCAAAACAATTAGGAATTCAAAGTAAAAAATGTTATAAAGAAACTAACTGCATTGCATAAAATTTCTCCACAAAAATACAAAGCATAAAAATGAGATTTCAGAATGAAATAAAAAAGTTTGTTCTTAAAATTTCCAAATTAAATAAAAACAATTTTCAAAAAAACCGCAAAAAAGCGGCTTTTTTGCTTTATTTTTTGACATAAAAGATTGACTTTTTTCTTTAAGCAATTTAAAATTTTTTCGCACAAAGGAGAAAAAATATGAAAAATGAAGATGCAGATTTGGAAGAACTGCGTAAGGAGTTCTATTACTTTATGAAGGACGTTGCCCCTCAACTTACAAACTTTGGCAACACGATAACTGACCTACAAAATTCGGTGTCACAAAGCATTGGAGGCATGCAAGATGTTGTGAAAAATGTGCAGTCATCTGTGGAAATTTTAAGTTCAGATTTCCAATCATTGAAAACTGATACACAAAATTCTCAGCAAGAATTGTCGCAGCTATCCTCCGACATTGCAGCATTGACTTCCGACATGTCAACACTGCAAACTGACATTTCTCAACTGCAACAGTCCAAGAACGACATGCAGACCAGCCTTGACAATCTCAGTGCCACGCAAAGTTCAATTCAAGATGGAATTGCAGAAATTAAAGACTCCCAATCCAACACTCAGTCGCAAATAGACACTCTGCAAGCCAACATTGACTCTTTGCAAGCCACCTTGACCGAGGTGACGGACGTGACAATCCCCGACCTTGAAAGCAAAATTGGCAGTGGTGGTGGGTCCGCAGAGTGGATTACGCTCTATGACAAAGACAGCCCCGACCCAGAGCTCAACAAAGGGGAAACAGGCGGTTTGAAATCTGCCAATTCCGACACCATTATCGGAAAATTTGACTTTCGGCCTTACAGTAAGTTTCGCGTCCTTTTTGTTCCACTTGCGGACGAGGTGTATTACGAATTTAATTTGGCAGAATTTAAGGATGCACCAGAAAAAAGTTCAACCAAAGCCTACACCTATACAGCCCATTATGTTGACTACAGTGCTCAATATCTGACGGCGTTCTCCATTGCCAGCAAACGCGGCTCAAATGGTGAACTGCTGCTTAATGTTCAGAGCATCTATCGCACTCGATTTAAGAACAAAGCATATCCAACAATTGAAAGTTTGGAGTCAAACGCCAGTTTCCACATTGCAAAATTTCAAGTTCAATAATAATTTTTGTCAAATTGTGTAGAAAACGCCGCAGAAATGCAAAAATAATTAAATAAAATAATTAAGTAAAATACATAAATATATATATTAATTACATAGCATATAAATCACCTCAATAATGAAGGAAAAATTGCAAAAAAAGTTAAATAATAATAAAATTTTTTCAACAGTGAAGAAAAATTGGAAAAAAATTTAACAAAGAAAAATAAAAATCACTTCAAAAGAAGTGAATTTTGAGCAAATTATTTTAAAGATGTTCGACTTTTTAGAAAGTCGGATATCTTTTTTTCATACATGACGCCCGCCACCGAATATGACAGTGCGTGTCCGGCATCCTCCACCATAAAACTTTCTCGCAGATTTTGAGGCGTTGCTGCAAAAAGATTTTTCATGTTTTCCACTGG
Source organism: uncultured Clostridia bacterium (assembly GCA_947625515.1). Classification (GTDB taxonomy): domain Bacteria; phylum Bacillota; class Clostridia; order Christensenellales; family UBA1242; genus Caccovivens. The sequence goes on along the minus strand of CANQOO010000001.1, from coordinate 19,070 downwards.
CACAAAATCGTCCTTGGCACCGTGAATGTAAAGCATTGGCACGGAAGTCTTCTTGACCATTTTGATGACGTCTGCCTGCATTATGTCAAAGTTGTGCAAGCGTCTGGCATATGAAAACAGGTGATATTTGAAAACTCTTGGAATTTTTCGCTGCTTCATCACATATTCAATCTCGCGGTCAGCATTGTCGAAAGCACAATCCGAAATCACTGCAACAACATTTTGGAGGTCTTTCTCGCCAGCCGCCATGCAGACGGCAGCAGCACCCATGGACAATCCAAAAAGCACGATTTTGCTTTGCGGCAATTTTTCATTCAAGAATTTTACCCAAGACAGGACATCCAATCGGTCCAGCCAGCCAAAGCCAACGCAGTTGCCCTCACTCTGCCCATGAGCACGGCAGTCCACCGCAAGCACATTGAAATTTTTGTCATGAAAAAGTTTGCAATACGGCTGCATTTCAAGGTGACTGCCACCAAACCCATGCACAATCACAACTGTTTTGTCGGACTTTGCATCAAAAAAATATCCGGCAAGTTTAAGCCCATCAAAACTTTTTGTTTGCACTTGCTCAAACTTGACTTTTTCCCACCAGCAAAGGTCAATTTTGTTTTCTTTGATTCGCTTTTCGGTGTCCTTTCGCAGCACACGCGTTGACAAATTTTTGCGGGACAAAATCAACTTAAAAAGCAGCCCGCCCACAAGAAGATAAAACAAAAGTGCCAAGAATATCAACAGCACAATCCCAAGCACAATGTATGCAACAATTTTCATTTTCAACCTGCCAAATCATTTTTTGTCTTTTTAATTTTTCTTAATAAAACATCGTTTTTCGGTGTTTTTTGCAAAATTTTTATTTTTCCCAGTTTTTTTTTACAAAAATTTTACTTTTTTTATCGTATTTAACGAAAATTTTATTTGTTTAGCATTTTTGATAAATCAGCAAAATTTTAATCCAAAATTGCTTTAATTGGCTCGCCTGTCACGGCATCTTGATAGGTCATCCAATAGCCGAAGCCCTTTTCGTCGGCAAGTGGCAGCCAAATTGGATATCCGGATAACTCCTCTGGCGGCCCTTCCTCAAACACAGACGGCACGCCATAGCAAACATATTTCACATTGCCGTCGTCATCATACAACAATCCGAACACAAAAAAATCGCCCTCGTCTTCATATTCCACTTTCACCCACTTTGACGATGGAAAAATGTTTTGCAAACTATTTTCGGTCGGATTGTTTTCAAAAAGTTTGTCAATTTGCGGTTTAAGGCGGTCGAAGAAAATGACATTTGGCTCTTCGGACGCTGGCTGAGCCTCTTCCACCTGAGAAGCATTTGCCACGCCGCTTGCATTCACATCATTGGAAGGCACATGCTGCGACCGGGCATTTTCTTTAAGTGACTGGCATGCCGCTTCGTCCTCGGACAAATATGCTGCGGAAAAATTGGACGTGGACTCACCTGGAGTGCTGTAACTTGGTGCAGCCTGACTCGGTGAAGCATGATTTGATGCAGACTGACAAGGCTGCGATTGGCAGGGTTTGGAGGCACAACTTCCCGAATTTGAGCGGATTGTTGCCGCATCGGCGTTTTCATAAAAAAACTTCTTATAAATGCAGTTTTCGCAATGCTCTTCACACAAATTTTTGTCAATTTCTTTTTCTATTTCCGCCTTTTCGGCATCGTCAAAATCCACGCCAAACTCGTCCAGCACCTGCTTGGTCTTTTCATATGATGTCTCCCCTGCCACCTGAGTGATTATGTTGGCATACACATCGTCCGGGCTGCCCTCGCTGGACCCAAACAGCATGGGACTTGGTTGGGCGTTTTGAAAATTGACTATGGCACAAGAAAATTTGTCTGGGATTTTGTCGATGTTGAGAAAAAATTGATAGAACATCTGCCCCTTGCGGGTCAGCCCTGCTTTTTGCACTTTTTTGCCGGAATAAAGCCCCAGCGAAAGCACGCCAAGCGGCTCTTGCGGGAAATTATAAAGCCGCAGACTGCCCTCGATTGAATTGCCGTTTTCTTGAAGCGTCAAGACCGCCTTTTTGCTGGACGGCCCCTGCGTGTCACTTAAAACAATGCTTTTTCTTCTCATAAAAAACCCTCACGATATATATATTTTATTTCGCAAGGGTTTATGTTGAAAGATTTTTAAATTCAAATTTTGTCAAAAAATGGCTTATTTTCGCGATTTTAGTTTGTTTTCCACAAATTTAACAAGATTTTGCACGGTAAAGCCGGCGTTGACATAGACTTCGTCGTCCTCTCCGCTGCCTTGATATTGCGTCACGCCAAAAAGTTCACAATTTCCGCCAAGCACTTTCAGCCACTTTGTGTCGCTGCTTGCTTCCACTGCCACAATCAGAGCCGGCTCTTTGCCAAGCACTTTTGTTTTGTATGCCTGAGACTGTGCTTCAAAAATTTCCAGTGACGGCATTGAGACGACATTAACCTCGTGCTTCTTGGAAAGTTCTCCCGCAGCTGCAACCGCAAGAGGAACCTCGGAACCACTTGCCACCAGAACAACTTTTGGCTTTGCGGAGCTGTTTTTCAAAAGATATCCTCCGCAGAGTGCTCCGTCATATGACGTGCCATCCACGTGCGGAACATCCTGCTTTGCAAGTGCGAAAGAAATTGGCATATATTCCTTCACCGCAAGATAATAGCCCGCCACAAGTTCTTTATAGTCGCATGGGCGGAAAACATTGTTGCCGATGATGGCACGAAGTTGCCCCAGCTGTTCAATCGGCTGATGGCTTGCTCCATCCGGGCCAAACGCAATGCTGTCATGTGTGAAGAAAGACATCACTGGCAGCTTCATCATGCCTCTCATGCGAATTGCCGGCAGGGCGTAATTAGAAAATGCCAAAAACGTGCTGTCGAAAGTGATGAAGTCGTCATAAAGAGCGATGCCGTTTGCGATGGCAGCCATGGCATGTTCTCTAACGCCATAGTGAATGTTCTTCCCGCGGCGATAGCCAGCAGAGAAGTTGCCCGCATTGTCAACCGTGCTGAGCGTGGACGGCCCCACATCCGCCGTTCCGCCGATAAGTTGTGGGCATTGATAAGCAAGTTCGGAAAGCGTCTGATGATTGATTTTTCTCAGGCTCTGCCCATCATATTTTGCCACATTTTTGATGATGCGGTCAAAATTGATTTTTTTTCGGTCAAAAAACGCTAAGAAGGATTTATAAAGCTCTGGATGTGTGCTGGAATACATGGCAAGGTTTTGGTTCCACTTTTCATGTCTTAACTTCCCGCGGCGAGTTGTTGCCATGCACAACTCTCGCACGTCGCTTGGGATGAAGAAGCTTTCTTTCACGCCAAGATTTTGTTTAAACTGTGCCAGTTCCTCTTGCGAAAGCACCGCAGAATGCACCGCCGACGTTCCCTCTTTTTGCGTGCCAATGCCAATGGTTGTGGAGAAAATGATTATGGTCGGCTTTTTGCTTTTCTTTGCCTGACGAATGGCTCGCGAGCAAAAATAAAAGTTGTTGCCCTGCGGGACGCGAATGACATTCCAGCCCATTGCAGAAAATTTCTTTGCCACACTTTCGCGATTGGCAAGTTCCAACGCCCCATCAATGGTCACATCGTTGCTGTCATAGAGCAGAATAAGTTTTTTCAGACGCAAGTTGCCCGCCAAACTGCATGCTTCCTGTGCAACGCCCTCCATAAGGCAGCCGTCTCCGGCAAAGCAATATGTGTAGTTGTTGATGATGTCGAAGCCGACGGTGTTGAACCTCTCTTCCATCACCGCTTCGGCAATCGCCATGCCAACAGCGTTTGCCACACCCTGACCAAGCGGGCCTGTGGACGCTTCCACGCCCTCAGTGACGCCATATGTTGGATATGCCGGCGTGCGAGAGCCAAGCTTGCGAAAATCTTTGAGGTCCTGCAAAGAAACATCAAAGCCGAACATGGAAAGCAGAGAATAATAAAGCGGGCTGGCATGCCCAGCGGACAAGACAAAGCGGTCGCGATTCAAAAAATCAGTGTCGGACGTGTCAAAATTGAGATGGTCCTTGAAAAGGGCGAACAAAATGGATGACGCCCCCAAACTTACGCCCAGATGCCCCGACCCCGCGTTTGTGATTGTCTCTGCCGAAAGGACTTTCAAATAATTTATTGCTTTCTTGACTAAATTCATAAAATTCCCCCAAGAGTGTTGATGATTTTGTTGCAAACTTTTTCTTCGTCCACAAATTGCACTTTAAGCGTCACATTTGCAAGTGTTTCCAGCATGTTCGTGCGGCTTTCATACGCGATTTCATTCACGCTTCCGCAAAACTTGCCCACATATGTGCGAGGCAGCCGCAAGAACACCACAATGCTTCCACAAGATAATATATCAAAATTGTTTGACAAATAGTCGAAATTTATCGCCACAACAACATTTTCAAATGACGCAATGTGTGACATAACTTTCTTCTCCGCCCCGTCCAAATATTCCTTCGAGCTGATTTGTTTGAGGGCGTCCTTGTCGATGAGTTCATATTCCACCAAATCTTTTGCATCACAAAAAATCATGTCAAGTTGCTGCGACAAACGCTTCCCAACGTTTTTGGAAAATTCGTCACACAGCGAAACTATGACAATTTTGTTGAAATTGGTGTTCATGTCTATATTTTATCACAAACTTTTGATATTACAAAATTTTTGAATAGATTTTTGCGGAGGATGCTGCATGCAAGTTTTAACGCCTTCCCGCCTTAGGGCGAAGGTCAACAAAACGCGGTGATTTTTTGACATAGATAAATTTCATCAGCACAAAAATGATTAGCGAGAGCAAAATCACAAGAAGCGGAATGTCCAAGAAGTTTTTCTTTAAGCGAATGACAAAATTTCCGTCCGCTTGCACACCAACGCCGATGGTGCCGTCATTTTTGGTGACAAATGTTTGCTGCACGTTTGCCTCTTTCAGACGCCTCAGCACCGTTTGAGACGGGTGGCTGCTGTCCGCCGCACTGATGAAGGCATATTTGGGCGAGATGGCAGAAAGAAAATTTGGATAGGAAGAATATTTCGAGCCGTGGTGAGCAACTTGCAAAAAGTCCACCGACAGCCGTCGCCCCTCTTTTGCAAGGCGATTTAGAAGCTCGGTTTCGCGTGCCGCAGGGGCATCTCCCGTAAAAAGAAAAGTGCGGGAGGCATATGAAAGCGTGATGAACGGCGAAAAAGAATTTGTGTCTGTGCCATATTCAGCTTTTTCCGCAGCAAAAATTTCAATGGTTGCAGAAAAATTTTTGTCAGACTGGACAATCACCTGATTTGCAACATATTCCACCTGACAATTTGGCTCCGCATAAATTGCCTCAATCGCGTCGCGATATGTGTAGGTGGTGGAAAGCGGAAAATTGTATGTCACCTCTTCGCCAAGAGCATACACTTTTGGCCTAAGCACGCTGTTCACCTGGAAAGCGTCCATCACCATCACAGTGCCTCCCACATGGTCGGCATCCGGGTGGGACAAAATCAGTAGGTCAATGTCCTGCACATCATTTTGTTCAAGCAAAAATTGAAGTTCTGAAACAAGATTTTCGGCACTGTCGCCGCTGCCCGTGTCCATCAAAATGGAATATTTGTTAGGCAGCAGCACCAGCGTTGAGCTTGCCTGCCCCACATCAAGAAAATATACCTGCAAATCGCTTTGCGACACTTTGCCAAAGTCGTTAAACCAATATTGAATGCCTTGCTGATTTATGATTAAAAGCAAAATAAAAACCAGCAGAATCAAAATTGAAACTGCTTTAATAATTGAAATATTGTGCATTTTTTGCAGATTTTTCTTCAGTCTTTCCACTTTTTTGCTTGATGTTTGTGAAAATTTCACATATCCTTATGCATCAGTTATGCAACAATCGCACTGTCGGGTTATTTCCATTTTTTGAGAGCGTTTTATTTTTTTTATTTGCATTTTTTATTTTCTTGTAATTTTTCGCAATTTTATTTTCAATTTTAGTTTTTTGGTTTTTATTAACTTATTTTCTTCGTTAAGTAATTATTATTTTTTTGCCTTAATTTATAATAAAAGCATTTTTTAATAAAAACACGCAAAAATGCCGGTTTTTTTGCAAAAATTTTTAAATAAATTCCACTTCATTCTTGTCAAAATCTTTCAGTTTTTTTGGCTTGGCACGACCCTGAAAAATCTTGATGATTTGCGGCATCATATCGATGGCGTTTTTATATCCCGCTTCCACCATTTCATCAATTCCCTCCAATTTTGTGGGATTGAATTTTTTGTTGTCCGTGGCAATCATCACGTCCGCACACAGATATCCCTTCACGGCGTTACTTTTCATCAGCGTGCGAATGGTGCATTTGATGACATCCAGCATCTTGGTGCTTTCGGTGCCATATGTTCGAGTGCTGTTGCAATCCACGGCCACAACAAAGTCGCAGTCAAAATATCGCGGAATGTTTGCAGGAATTGTGTTTTGCAAACCGCCATCACACAAAAGTTTCGTGCCAAATTCCACCGGCTGAAAAAAGCCAGGCACGCAACAACTGCCCGCCACCGCTTTTGCAAGGTCGCCATGACTGATGCACACTTCTTTGGTTGTTTTGATGTCAACAGCCACCGCAGAGAACGGCGTTTTCAAGTCTTCCACATTTTTGCCGCCGACATTTTGTGAAATGAGCGTTTCGATGCCTTCCGTTTTGGAAGGGACAAAAAAAACTTTGCTGCTGCGGATGTCTTTTTCTTTAAGCGACTTGACAATTTTCAGCATATCCTGCCAGCCCATACCGCTTGCATATGCCGCCCCGATAATGCTGCCAACGCTTGTGCCGCAAATATAGTCAAATTTCAGGCCATATTCTTCAAAAGCCTTCACCACGCCAATGTGAGAGATGCCTCTTGCACCCCCTCCGCCAAATGCCAATCCAATTTTTGGTCTTTTCCTTTGAAATAAAATATTCATGGAAATAGTATAACAAAAATTTTTGGAAATAAAAAGAAATATTCGTCACTTTTCCAATTTTTATTTTAGGACATTTTTTAAAATGGGAGATGTCTTCATTTTTTTGAATTATTTAAGAATAACTTATTTTCACTTTTTTATTTTAAGATTTCTTTGAATTTCCATTTTAAATTCTTTTTTTTATTTTTTTTTGAATCACCATTATATTTTTTAATCACTTTTCGCGATAAAAAAACTGCACAGTGTGCAGTTTTTTCAGCCCTCAGCCCACAACAATATTTTCGCTTCCGATGATGCCGGAAAGTTCGTTGAGAAGATAGTTGTTTATTTGCACGGGCTGCTGATAGACGAAAGTTTTGTCGGTGTAGGAGCATTTTATCACCACCTTGGATTCACCTGGATATGAAGAAATGGAATTTTTCACGCGTGAATATATGTCTGGGTCCTTAGTGTTGAAGCGGAGGCACAGCCTGTCTTGTTTGACAGGTTTGGCACTTTCTTCTTCCTCCTCCTTCCAAAGGGAGAAACTGTCCGCAACAAGCGAAGGTGCCATTCCGTCGCGGATGTTGATTTTCCCGCGAATGGTGACAAGATTATCTTCCTCCAAAATGGCTCGATATTTTGAGAAAGCGTTGGCAAACACAGTCACTTCCATGGTGCCTTTCAAATCTTCCACCTTCAAATAGCACATTTCACGGCCGTTTTTAGAGCGTTTGCGATTCACCTCAGTGATGATGCCTCCGCAGACAACAGGCTGTCCGTCCGTGAGGTCAAATTCGTTTGTCATTTCTTCCTGTTCGTATTCTTCGCCATCCATTTGCTCGTCCATTTCCACTTGCAGCATGTCAGAAGAAAAGTTGAAATTTTCAAAACGCTTTTCATAATCTTGCAGCGGATGACCGCTCATATAAACGCCAATGATATCACGCTCGTTTTTAAGCAGCGTTTTCTTGTTAAACTCTTTGATGTTTGGATATTCCACCGTGTCGGCAATTTGGTTTTCTCCGAAGAAGGAAATTTGCCCCAACTGTCCGCTTTTTTTGTCCTTCTGGGCACGGTCAATGATGCTGGCATAGACAGCCATGCACTGCGAGCGAGTGTGTCCGAAGCAGTCAAAAGACCCACTGAGAATCAAACATTCAATCGCCTTCTTATTCACCCCGCCAATGGCGACAACACGCGTCAAAAAGTCTTCCAGACTCTTAAATTCGCCGTGTTCTTCCCGCTCTTTGATGATGCTGTCCGTGACGGCTGTGCCGACGTGTTTCAACCCGCCCAGTCCGAAGCGGATGGCGTGTCCCTCAGTTTTGAAGTATGTCCCCGATTTGTTTATGTGAGGCGGCAGCGGCTGGATGCCCTCCGATTTTGCAAAAGAGATATATTTTTTAAGTTCGTCCGCCTTCATGATGCGGTTGTTAAGCACGGCAGTGAGGAATTCGGTTTCGTAATAGCATTTAAGATATGCCGTCTGATAAGCCACATATGCATATGCCGCAGCGTGAGATTTATTGAAGGCATATTTGGCAAACTCTTTCATCTCGTCGAAAATCTTTTCAGCCACCTCTTTTTTATGCCCCAACTTGATGGCACCCGGAATTGAGTGCTTGCCGCTTGGGTCCTCCCAGCCATTGATGAATTTCACCCGCTCGGCGTCAATTTTATCCACCTGCTTTTTGCCCATGATGCGGCGAATATTGTCTGCCTGCCCAAGGCTGTAGCCGCCCATCACCTGCACAATCTTCATGACCTGCTCTTGATATACAATGCAGCCATATGTGACATTGAGAATGTCTTCAAGGCACGGGTCATCATACACAACATGCTCTGGGTCTTGCTTGTTTTTGACAAATTTTGGAATGGAGTCCATTGGCCCCGGTCGATACATTGAAACACCGGCGATGATATCTTCCAAGCAGTTTGGTTTAAGTTCTTTCATAAACTTTTTCATGCCGGCACTTTCAAGTTGAAACACTGCGTCCGTCTTGCCTGCCGCAATCATGGCAAAAACGTTTTGGTCGTTGTATTCCATGTTGTAGAAATCAATCTTCACGCCGTGATTTTCATACACATAGTCGCACGCTTTTTTGATATCGGTCAAGTTGGCAAGTCCCAAAAAGTCCATTTTCAAGAGGCCAAGATGTTCAAGCTCAATCATGGAATATTGCGTCACACGCTCGTTGTCCGTCTTTGCCACCGGCACAAAAGATGCCACATCATCAGGGGCAATCAAAATGCCGCAAGCGTGCTGGGAGGTGTTGCGTGGCACGCCTTCAAGAAGACTGGCGATGTCGATGATTTTTCGCATGTGAGGGTCGGTGTCATAAATTTCTCTCAGGTCTGGGACGATAAATTTTTCGTTTTCCGGCTTGCCCGTGAGGCCGAAATAATATTTCAAAACTGGCGGTTTCTTGATGCCGTCCGGCAATTTGGACGGAATGAGTTTTGTCAATTTCATAACGTCCGGAATTGGCGTTTTCATCACGCGGGCAACGTCGCGAATGGCGTTTTTCGCCTGCATGCAGCCGAATGTTCCAATGCCCGCAACATGGCTTTCGCCATATCGTCTTTTGACATATTCCACCACCTCGCCACGCCGCTCTGTGCAGAAATCCACGTCGAAGTCGGGCATGGACACGCGTTCTTTGTTGATGAAGCGTTCGAAGAACAAATTATATCGCATCGGGTCCACGCGGGTGATGCCCGAGCAATATGCCACCAAACTGCCGGCACCGCTGCCGCGTCCTGGTCCAACAGGAATGCCCACTTGATTGGCGTAGTTGATGTAGTCCCACACAATCAAGAAGTATTCCACAAAGCCTTGCTCTTTGATGATGCCCAGTTCCATTTCCAGCCTGTCCAAAAGTTCCTGTGTGATTTCCTTATAGTTTCTGTGCAGCCCCTCAAAAGAGATGCGACGCAAAAAGTCATATGGCTCTTCACCCGTGCTGGTCACATATTTTGGAATGTGATTTTTATTTGACGGAAGTTTGTATTTTTCGTCCACGCCGTGCGTTTCGCCAAGCGATTTTGTTTGAATGATGACGTCGCACTTGTCGGCAATTTCCAGCGTTGTGTCCAAAGCCTCTTCATAGCCTGCCATCGCTTCACGCATCTCTTCATACGTTTTGAGATAAAACTCGTCCGTGGAAAACTTCATGCGGTCTTCATCATCCAAATATTTTCCCATTTGAATGCACATCAGCACATCTTGAAGTTCTGCATCCTTTTTGTAGAGATAGTGTGCGTCATTTGTGGCAACAAGTTTGATGCCAAATTTTTTGGACATTTCAGCAAGATATTGATTGACAAGTTGCTGCTCTGGAATGCCATGATTTTGCACTTCAAGATAGAAGTCGCCCTCCGCAAACATGTTTTTCAGACGAAGTGCAAGTTTGTCCGCCTCGTCAAAACGTCTTTGGATAATGAGACTTGGGATGTGTCCTGCAAGGCATGCAGAAAGGCAGATGACTCCCTCTGCGTGCTGTGCAAGTGTGTCATAGTCAATGCGAGGCTTATAATAAAATCCTTCGCAGAAAGCAATTTCGTTCAGCTTCATCAGGTTGTGATAGCCTGCGTTGTTCTTCGCTAGAAGAATGATATGCCCAATGTCGTCCTTGCCCTGTTTTTTGTGCAGGTCGTTGCATATGTAAAATTCGCACCCCAAGATTGGTTTAATTCCCGCCTTGATGCATTCTTCATAAAATTGCAGAGCCCCATACATATTGCCATGGTCGGTGATTGCCACGGCACGATAGCCCCGCTCTTTGGTGATGTCCACCAATTTGTTTATGCGTGCAATGCCGTCCAAAAGCGAAAATTCTGTGTGCACATGAAGATGCACAAAATCGTGTTTTTCCTGGGCGTCTTTTTCAAGAGCCGCTTCATTTTGGACGTTTTTCTTTTCTTCTTCCATGTCAATTCTCCAAGTTTTCTGCAATTTTAATCAATTTTCTGAAACGATGTGCAAGCCCCGACCGCGTCAACTGAATGGTGGAAAGTTTCAAAAGCTCGTCCAAGCTCTCTTCTGGGTTGGCAAGCCGCAAAACTGCCACCTCTTGCAAATCCTCCGGCAAGCTTTCCAGCCCGATGGTATGCTCGATGGTGTTGATGGCGTTTGTCTGTCGCAAACTGGCCTCAACAGTTTTGTTGATGTTGGCGTTGATGCAGTTAACCTGCCGATTGACCTTGTTTCGCAGTTCCCGCGTGACCATTTCGTTGGAAAGTTCCAAAACGGCATTGTTCGCACCCAAAAGTGCCAGCAAGTCTTGTATGGTTTGGGCGTCTTTGATATACAGGACATAAGAATTTTTCCTTTCAAAAATTTTACCGATGATGTTATATTCCGCCAAAACATGCGAAAGTTCGGTCAAAAATTGATGGCTTTGGCTGGAAAACTCCAAATGATAGCCCGAGCCACAACTTTGGGCCCCTTCCGACAATTTGATGCTGGATGTGCTTGCCCCAATATACACCCCGCGGAGAAAAGCCCTGCGAGAGGCATCTTCCAGCAGCAAGTTTTGGTCTAGGTCAAATTTCAAGTGAAGTTGCCCATCCTCCAAGTCAACCACGCCAGCGTCCAGAAGCATATTTTTAAATCTTTCAATTTCGAAGGAAATTTCATAATAAGTGTTTTTGTTGATGTTATAGTTTTCCGCCACCTCAGGCGAGATTTCCTCGCCAAAAAAATTTTTGAGAATGCCATTAAGAAAGTCAAACAGCTGCGGCACGTCCGAAACAATCTTGAAAAAAAGTGTCCCGTTTTTCTTTTCAATTTGCCCGCAGGAATGGAAAAGCCCAGACAAGAACGCCAAAGCAGTTGTGTCGTCATCGATGGTGGTTGTGCTTAAAATTTCGACCTTGGAATTTCTTGAAAAACTCACTTTTCCGCTCCATTTTTTTGATTTTTTTTGCAAAAAACCGGCATTTTTTGCGTTTTTTTTATTTTTTATTTTAAGTTAAGTTTGATTTTTATTTTAAATTAAATTTGATTTTATTTTAAATTAACCTTGATTTTCTATTTCAATTTTAATTATTTTATAATTTCAAAATTAAGATATTTTTTCTGCTTTTTGCAAGCATTTTTCAACATTTTATCGCTCTCTCTTCTTGTGAAACTTTGGAAGTTTGTCCAAATTTGCAACTTGCGAAATAGGGATACCAAGTCGATAAACAAGGTTCATTCCGTTGTTCACCTCGCCCACTCGTTCAGGTCGATGGGCGTCGCTGTCGCAAATAAATTTCACTCCTTCGCTTGCCATAATCTGCATTTCTTCGTCGGTGAAATTGATGTGCTTTCCGTTAAGCTCCACATACACGCCCTTCTGCTTAGCCATTTTTGCCACGGCAATAGTGTCCGTCTGGAAGCCAAAATTGAGATGTGTGATGATGTCGATGGGATATTTGTCCAACGCTTTAAGGATGGCGGTGGTGTTGCGATTGATGCGTTCTTTGCTTGGATGAAAGATTGGCGGAAGAAGATTTGCCCAGTTGAGGAGAGCCTTATCCCGCAGCGAATTCATGTGAACAGTGCGATGATGCCCCATAAGCAGGATGTCCAGAAATTGATAGTCCTCCTCCCGAACATCGATGTTGCCGTCCTGCGAAATGAGGTTGGATTCCACCCCCAGCAAAATGTCCACACCGGTGATTTCTTTGGCGTTGAGGATGTCCTCTTGAAGCTGCGGAATGTTCTTGCGACGTATGCCAAAAAGTTCGTGATTGAAGCCATGGTCGGTGATGGCAATTTGCTTTAAGCCCTTGTCCGCCGCAACGGAGGCGTTCTCCAAAACAGTTCCCTTGCCGTGATTATGGCGAGAATATATGGTGTGCGTGTGATAATCTCCAAATAATAACATTTCTTGTCCCTTTTCAATATTCTGCAAATTCAGGCGGCACGAGAAGTGTTTCCGCCAACTGTGCAAATGCAGACGACCTAAAATATTTTTCCAATTCTTATTTTATCAGTTTTTGCGAAATTTTACAAGAAAAAACTCAAATATGCAAAACAAAAAAAAACAACAAAGTTTTTTTTAAATTTGAGACGGCAAAACAATAATTTCCCGCTCAGCCTTGACGCCAGCCTCCAAAAGTTTTACTTCCAAAAATTTAATCAGTTCCGTCACGTCCTTGGCAGTTGCTCCGCCCATGTTGACAATAAAGCCCGCATGCTTTGTGGAGACCTGTGCCCGTCCAATGCAAAAACCTTTAAGTCCCATATCATCCAAAATTTTCCCCACCGAAACGCCGTTTGCCGCCTTGAAAACGCAGCCAAGCGAGGGCAGGTCGCATGGCTGAGAGGCACGCTTCTTTTCGAGAAAAAAGTTCATATTTTGCACAATATTTTCGGATTTTTCCTCCAAAAGACGCAATTTTGCACCTAAAACAACACAATTTTGCAAATTGGAGTGACGATAAGAAAAGTCACATTCATCTCGTGTTCGCCAAAGGATTTTGCCATCCTGCAAAACTTGCACTTCTTCAACAATTTCGCAAATTTCATGTCCAAAACAGCCACCGTTCATCACCAAAAAGCCACCCAGTGTGGCAGGAATGCCATAACAAAATTCCAGACCTGACAGCCCAAGCTTTGCCAGTTGCATATTCAGTGAAAAAAGATTGATGCCTGCACCCACCTCAACGCACCGCGTGCGATTGTTCAGTTCTACCCGCCAAATCGGCTTGTTGCATAATTTTAGAGGCGGAAAAATTGCATCAAAAAAGCCGCTTTTTTGAACATTTTTTCGACATTTTTGTCCTCTTTTGAACTTCTGAATTTTTCGATTCCTTTGCTGTTTTTTGCTTGGCATCTGATTTTCTTCGTTCTCAAAATTTTCTTGTTGATTTTTAATTTTGAGCCGTTTTTCCCGCTTTTTATTTTTCTTGAATTTTTCGTTGTCATTGCTGCGTAGATAACTAAAATGCCGCAAGCAAATCACTGCACCATCAAAACCAGCATCATCAAAAAGCACGTTGCTGCCGTTCCCCAAAATAAACGTCTTGATTTCTTTTTCATGGCAAATTTTCAATATTTTTTTCAATTCTTGCACATTTTTTGGGAAAATAAGCCAATTCGCCCGCCCGCCAATTTTCATTGTGGAAAAATTTGCAAGTTCCGCATCATTCAAATGCTCAAATTCTTCAAACATACAAGAATATATATGTTTTTTCGTCACTTTTTGCAAAAGGTATAAAAAAATTAAAGATTTTTATAGAGATTGATATCTCGGGCAAAAACAAGTTTGCTTTCAAAAAAAAAGCATTATTCATTATGCAAAAAAAATCTCACCCAAACAGTGAGATTTTTTATTTTTTATTCGTTGTCGATGCAAAAAATCCTTCACTCGTGAATGCTCTCCGTCAAGGATTCCCGTTGAGAGAGATTTCCTTCGCAAATGCAGGATGACAGGAAAATTTGTCCCAAGCGTTAAATCAATTCAACAACAGCCATTTCGGCAGCGTCACCACGGCGTGTGCCGAGTTTGACAATGCGTGTGTAGCCACCGCCCTGACCAGCAGTCTTTGCACGTTCAGCATATTTTGGTGCATAAACGTTGAAAATCTTTTCCAGAAGCGGATGATTGATGCCCTCTGTGCGAGCCTTGAAAGTTTCCATGCTTTCTTTTGGCTTTCTTTGCTCTTGAATGTCATACACATAGCCCATCATATATCTTCTTGCAGCCAATTTCTTTGGACCATCATTGAGAACTTTCTTTTTGGTCTTTTTGCCGTCAGCACCTTTGATATCTTTCACCACTTCAACTGTGTCTTGATATGAGTTGATGGCCTTGGTGATGATTCTTTCAGCGACACGTGCAGTGGACTTTGCTTTTGCAAGGGTTGTTTCAACTTTTCCATACCAAAGAAGGTTGGAAACAAGACCGCGAAGCATTGCATCTCTTTCTTTTGAAGGTCTGCCAAGTTTATCGTTAGCCATTTTTCTTCTCCTTTTGAGCCTTGCTCAATTTATTTTTCAATTTGTTTGTTTTGAAAGTTTTGCTGTCAATTTGCGGAGTTCTCAGTCAATAACCTCCGCAAAAAGCGTCACTGACGCCTTATTCTTCGTCCTTGCGAAGTTGGAAGCCGTAACTTTCAAGTTTTTGAATGACTTCTTCAACTGATTTTGCACCCAAGTTGCGTACCTTGAACATGTCGCTTCTTGATTTTTTAAGCAAATCTTGAATCGTGTTCAACCCGGCACGTTTCAGGCAGTTGAAAGAACGAACGGAAAGGTCCATTTCTTCAATTGGAAGTTCCATAAGTTTCACTTGTTTATCTTCTTCGCGAGACAAAAGGATTGTTTTGTCGCTCATCTCTGCACAAAGTTCAATAAACAGCCCAACATGCTCATTGATGATTTTTCCTGCAAGCGAAACAATTTCGCGAGCGGACGTTGTGCCATTTGTGGTGACTTCAAGTGTAAGTTTGTCATAGTCAATGCTTTGACCAACTCGGGTTGCACTGACATTGAAGTTCACTTTTTTGACAGGTGAGAAAATGCTGTCAACTGCGATGAAATCAATGTCGTCATATTTTGACTTGTTGTCATCACTGGAAACATAGCCGCGGCCATTGCCAATCATCACGTCAAGGTCAAGCACAGCACCTTCGTCCATTGTGCAAATGTGAAGGTCTGGATTAAGCACCTGCACTTGGTCGTTGGCCTCAAAATCTTTTGCGGTCACTTCGCCAGGTGTATTCTTGCGAAGTTTGAGATATGTGATGAAATTTTTGTCTTCGTTGGTGCATTTTACTGCCAAACTTTTAAGGTTCAGCACAATGTCAACAACATCTTCTGTAACCCCACGGATTGTTGAAAATTCGTGAGCGACGCCGGCAATGCGGAAGGCGATGACTGCCGAGCCTGGAAGTGCCGAAAGAAGTGTTCTTCTCATGCAGTTTCCAAGTGTGATGCCATAGCCCTTTTCAAGTGGTTCAACCACAAATCTTGCAAAATTCCCGCCGTTTGTTTCTTCACAAGTGATTTTTGGTTTTTCCATTTCCATAATTTTTCTTTCCCCCTATTTTATCTCGAATACAATTCGACAATCAGTTGTTCCTTAATGTCGCTGTCAATATCTTCTCTTGTTGGATTTGCCAAAATTTTACCAGTCAAGGTTTCGCTGTTGAATTCCAGCCATTTTGGCATAACAATTTTCATGCCTTTAAGGTCTTTGAACATTTCAAGTTCTTGTTTGTTCTCTTTGACAGTGATTTCGTCACCTGGCTTTACGCGATAGGATGCGATTGAAACACGCTTTCCGTTCACGCAAATATGCCCGTGATTGACGATTTGACGAGCTTCTGCACGAGATGCCCCAATGCCCATGCGATAAACAACATTGTCAAGACGTCTTTCAATCAGTGAAAGCATTGTTTCGCCGGTTGCACCCTGAGCACGTGATGCATCGTCAAAATATTTTTCAAATTGTCTTTCCAAGATGCCATACATTCTCTTCACCTTCTGTTTTTCACGAAGTTGAAGCCCGTATTCAGTCACTCTTTTCCTTGATGCCCCGTGTTGTCCAGGAATGACAGGACGTCTTTCCATTGCACACTTTTTGGTCAAGCATCTTTCGCCTTTGAGGAAAAGTTTGCGACCTTCTCTGCGGCATTGACGGCAATCAGGTTCAATAGTTCTTGCCATTTTTTCGTTCTCCTTTTATACTCTTCTTCTTTTTGGAGGTCTGCAACCGTTGTGAGCGATTGGCGAAACGTCCTTAATAAGTGTCACATTGAAGCCAAGTGTGGACAAAGAGCGGATTGCACTTTCACGTCCGTTGCCTGGACCCTTGACATAAACTTCAACGGATTTCATTCCGTTGTCAAGAGCAACTTTGCCTGCTTGCTCAACACAAGTTTGAGCAGCAAATGGAGTGCTCTTCTTGGAGCCTTTCAGGCCCAATCTTCCAGATGAGCAAGAAGAAATTACGTTTCCTTCCATATCGGTGAAAACGATGATGTTGTTGTTGAAGGAAGTTGTGATGTGCACTTGCCCCTTCTCAACATTTCTTGCAACTCTTTTTCTGGTCTTTACAACTTTTTTCTTTACTGTTGTCTTTGCGTTTGCCATATCTTACCCCTTATTTGCCCTTCTTCGAGCTTCCGCTGACGATTTTCTTTGGGCCTTTTCTTGTTCTTGCGTTGTTTTTGGTGCTTTGACCACGAACAGGCAGTCCTTTTCTGTGACGAATACCACGATAGCAGCCAATTTCACTGAGTTTCTTGATATTCATGCTCACCTGAGATTTCTTTTCGCCTTCCACAACAAGGTTATGGTCGATGTAATTACGCAGAGCGGCGATTTCATCTTCTGACAGGTCCTTAACACGTTTGTCAAGGGAAATTCCCGTTGCTTTGCAAATGTCGCGAGATGTCTTCACTCCGATTCCGTAAATGTATGTCAAGCCATATTCCAACCTTTTTTCTCTTGGAAGGTCAACACCAGCAATTCTTGCCATTGATTGTTTTCTCCTATTTCTTGATTTGATTTGTTTTTGTCACCATGCAAAACTTTCAAAATTGAAGGCACGGCAGACAATTTTGCATGCTTCTTTCTACGAAGCCCGACATAGTCGGTTGCGACTTTGGTCGCTTAGCCTTGTGTTTGTTTGTGTTTTTTGCTCTTGGAGCAAATAACCATCACTTTGCCATCTCTTTTGATGACTTTGCATTTATCACACATAGGCTTTACAGATGCTCTAACTTTCATTTTTTGCTCCTTTATTGTCCCTTTTCTCGCCACGTTATGCGACCCTTTGACAGGTCGTATGGGCTCATCTCAATTTTCACTTTGTCGCCTTCAATAATGCGAATGAAGTGCTGACGAAGTTTTCCGGAAATGTATGCCGTGATGACATGACCATTTGAAAGTTCCACCTTAAAGGTCATGCTTGGCAAAACCTCAATCACTTTCCCCTCAAATTCAATCACGTCTTCCTTGGACATATTCTTTTCTCTCCTTCAAAAATTTTCTTAGCCCAGCGTTGACACTTTCCTGCCCAGATGCAAGTTTTGATTCGTCAAAACTCACTTTTGAAGCCTTCTGGACATGTTTGAGGCTCTTTTTTTTCGGTTTGGAAAGTTTCAGGCGGTCGCCGTCCACCAAAAAACAGAATTTTTCGTCCACGGCACTGACCACAAAAAACTGATTTTTTTCTTTCCCTGCGGTGGCGATGACCACGTCACCTGTTTTGATGTTCATCGTCCTTCTCCAAGGTCAGAATTTCCAGCCCACTTCTTGAAAACAGCACTGTGTTTTCATAGTGAGCAGATGGTTTTTTGTCACGCGTGACAATTCCCCATCCGTCCGAGAGCATGCCAATCTCTTTCTTGCCCGCATTAATCATCGGCTCAATTGCAAGCACTGCGTTTTCCGAAATGACCGGCCCATCCGTCTCTTTTCCGTAATTCAAAACAGACGGTGCCTCGTGCATTTTTCGACCAATCCCGTGTCCGCAAAGTTCCCGAACAACCGAAAATCCGTTTCCTTCTGCGTGAGCCTGAATTGCGTGAGAGAGTTTTCCAAGACGGTCGCCAATTCTCAGGTTTTCAATCCCTTTGAAGAAGCACTCTTTTGTCACCCTCATCAACTTTTCCTTTTCTTCGCTTACGCTGCCGACAGGATAGGTCCTTGCCGCATCGCCGTGATAGCCTTTGTATGCCACAACAATGTCGATGCTGACAATGTCGCCCTCTTTAAGCACGATGTCTTTGCTTGGGATGCCATGCACCACCATCTCGTTGACCGAAATGCATGTTGCAGCGGGATATCCCTCATAGCCAAGGCACGCGGGGCTTCCACCACTCTCTATTATAAACTTTTCTATGGATTTGTCAAGATCATAAGTGGAAATTCCTGGACGAACAAGTGTTTTTGCATACACAAGTGCGTCACGGGTGATTTCGCAGGCCTTTTTAATCAAGACAATCTCGGCAGGAGTTTTTTGAATCATATTCATCCTTTCAAAAAGTCTTTGACGGGCTTGTAAGTTGCTTCTGGACTTACGCTTCCGTCCACAACAAACAGCCGTTCAGCGTAGAAGTCTATGAGTGGTGCCGTTTGTTTTGCATAGACTTCCAGACGAGAATTTACTGTTTCCAGATTATCGTCATCTCTTTGGAACAGTGGTGAGCCACATTTT